>CACYYG010000003.1 GCA_902778535.1 uncultured Prevotellaceae bacterium | reverse complement strand
TTCGCGAGCCAACGATGCCCTTTGAGGCACTGAAACCAACTGAACTGATTCAGAAGGTACGGCTTCCACTCACAAATGTGAATTTTTAGAACTTACCTATAAATAATTCTATACCATGCATAACGATTATCTTTTGAAAGGCAGACAGCGCAGCGTGATGCTTGTCTTGCTTCTTTTCAACCTCGTTGCCTTAGCTTCTGCTTCCTCAGACGCAGAAACAATTAACTTCACTGAACAGGGCTATGCTAACGGAAAGGTAATCTCAACCGTCAGTGGCACCTACTGCACCGTTACCTTCGACAAGGGAACGGGTAGCAACAAGCCCACTTATTATACGACTGGTACTGCCATCCGCGCTTACGCCGGCAACACCATGACGGTTGTCTCGACCAAGACCATTGAGGCGATTGTTATCACCTTCGGTTCGGGCGGAAACAACAATGCCATTACGACCAATGTGGGCACTTACGACAACGGCTCGTGGACAGGCAGCGCCACCTCCGTAACGTTTACCGTAGGAGGTACCAGTGGTAACCGTCGCATTCAGGCAGTGAGTGTCACCTATTCTGACGGCAGCGACCCCGTCGACCCTGTCGACCCTTCGCTGGCCTACTACCAAAATGCCGACGGCAAGATGGGCGCAGAACTGAAGACAGCCATGAGCGGCATTATCTATAACCGCACGGAGAAGAGTTACGACGATCTGTGGACGGCCTTCCAGACTACCGATGTGCGCAGCGACGGAAAGATATGGGACATGTACTCGAACATCACCAACTATACGCCTGTAACCAGCGGCTCATCATACGCTAAGGAAGGCGACTGCTACAACCGCGAGCACTCATGGCCGCAGAGTTGGTTCGGCAGTAACACGCCGATGTACACCGACCTGCACCACATTTATCCTACCGACGGCTTCGTCAACGGTAAGCGTGCCAACTATCCATTCGGAGAAACGGCCAATCCCACATACACGTCGGCTAACGATTTCAGTAAACTCGGCACCTGCACCTATCCCGGCTACACGGGCACGGTCTTTGAGCCTGCTGATGAGTACAAAGGTGACTTCGCGCGCACCTATTTCTATGTGGTCACCTGCTACGAGGAACAGTTGCATGACTGGTTTACGAACTATAGCTCTACCGATGTGGTAAATGTCATAGATGGCAGCACCTATCCCGGCTTCCAGGAATGGCAGCTGAACATGCTGATGCAGTGGGCAAAGAACGACCCCGTCAGCGAGAAGGAGACCAACCGCAACAATGCCGTCTATGCCATACAGAACAACCGCAACCCCTTCATTGACTATCCTGGGTTGGAGGAATACGTCTGGGGTAGCATGACCACCACGGCCTTCAGCTATGACAATTATGTGCAGCCTGTCTATAAACAGAATGTGACGATGGCCTTTAGTACGGCTGAGGCTACGGCCATCCTTGGCGAGGACTTTACCGCGCCGACGCTGACCACCACTCCCGCCAATCTGACTGTCACCTATAGCAGCAGCGAGCCAAGCGTTGCCACTGTCGATTCAGGCACGGGCGAGGTCACGCTTGTGGAAGCTGGCACAACTGTCATCACCGCCACTTTCGCGGGCAATGACGACTACTACGGCGCTTCGGCTTCGTACACGCTCACGGTTAGTGAACCGTCTTTGGCTGATGGGGAAGTATTGCTCTATGAAGGATTGAGTAAATATCAGGGAAGTGATGGAAACACGGCTATGGCAACTAATAATGAAAATCTCGACTACAAGGAATGGAGCTCTTTCGCTTATATTTATCCAGGTATAAGCAATGGCTCATATAGCGGTGGCTGTCTGAAGTTTGGTAACAGTAAAAATCCGGGTTCAATGACTACAGGCGAAATACCGCTCACGGGTAGTGGCACATTGACATTCTATCTCAAGAAATACGGTAGTGATACAGGCAATCTTGTAGTGAATGTGATTGGCGCTACTCCCAACGTCACTGAGTTCACACCGCAGAGCGAATGGACTTTATGTACTGTCAACATCACCAATGCTATAGGAGCTGTGACCATCCAACTTACCAGCACAAATCGGGCATACGTTGATGAAATTATGCTGACCGCTCCTTACCAGCAACTTGCCTTAGTTAACAATGGTGATAACAACACTGCTACCATCAGCACTGCTGCCGCGAGTGGAAAGAAGTGTGATGTCACACTCACCGACCGCATCCTCTACAAGGACGGCGAGTGGAACACCATCTGCCTGCCCTTCGACGTGACGCTGGCCAACAGTCCGCTGGCGGGCGCTACGGCCAAGACGCTCGACGATGCTACAATGACGGGCACCACCGTCAGCCTGACCTTCGGCAGTGAAGTCAGCAGGCTCGAGGCCGGCGTGCCCTACATCATCAAGTGGGAGGGCGACGGCACCGATAACATCGAGAACCCCGTGTTCAACGGTGTCACTGTGGTCAACCGTTCTGATGCTGAAAGAACCATCAAGAAGGCTGGGGGTAAGGTGAAGTTCATCGGCTACTACGATGCCTTCACCATCAACACTCCCGCCAACGACGACATCTACTACATGACCGCAGGCAACACGCTGAAGCACACAGGCAAGGAGCGCACGCTGAAAGCCTGCCGTGCCTACTTCCAGTTCTCTGCTGCCGCTGCGCCCCACCAGATTGTGCTCAACTTTAATGACGTGGTGACGGGGATAGCAACAGCGGATTTCGCGGATAAGACTGACGCGTGGTACGATCTGAACGGGCGTAGACTCTATCAGAAACCTACCATGAAGGGCCTCTATATTCATGGAGGCAAGAAGGTCGTTGTGAAGTAATAAATCTTGACAGAAACCTCGCTTAACTACCCTCATATTTCGCTTGAAATTCACCAAGTGCTTCTTCGGCTGAAAAAACGCCAAAATGGAGGGAGTTGCTAAGTCTTTGGCTTTTAGCCTGTTGCATTTCTCTTTCGAAAAAAGTGAATCGCCCGTAAAAAATCTATCGATGGTTTTGAAAAAATCTATCGATAGATTTTTTTATGCGGGGCATGTTTTTGGACAAAAAGTGGCTGCTCGAAAGCAAAAATAGCCTGTTTTTTGCCCTAAAAAGTTGCGCAAATGGCGCAAAGTGTGCCGTTTTTAGTCCTCTGTGAACTCTTTTTAGTCCATGACTGACTGCCAAACAGTCTTCCCGCCGTTCTATTTTGCGATTTTTTTTAGCATAGAAATTAGAGGAAAAAAACTTTACAATTTTGCCCGATGACCCTTTTTGTTGCCAAAAAAAGTATGTAGTTTTTGGTGGTGTGGAGAAAAAAATGTAATTTTGCAGAAAATTAAGAACATAAAACTTGAAAGTATGAAACGAATACTATTGTTATTGGTGGCAGTCGTGGCACTCAGTGCAAACGCTGCACAGGAAAACCAGCCGGGCGAGGAAGGACAGTATTACAAGCTGTTTGCACCCCTCACGTTTTATCACTCAGTGGCAGGCGACCAACTGTCGATGACGTCGCAGCAGAACGATCAGATTGCACAGGCCGTCGACAGGGCCTTGATGCACGTCTACCTCAACCGTCCCGACCTCGTGGAAGTCACAGAGACAGAGCAGGCCGAGGCTGGCGAGCTGCGTCAGGACATCATCGAACAGCCCGTCGTACAGGCTACTACGATGGTGGAGCAGGCCGAGCCCATGCCCGAGGAGCCTGAGGCCGACCCCGTGGAAGTGGTCGTAGAGAAACCGAAGTTCTGGACCCGCAAGGGCGACGGCTACCTGCAGTTCATGCAGAACTACGTCAGCGGCAACTGGTATAAGGGCGGTGAGAGCAACTACTCCGCCGTGGGTAGCCTCACGTTGGAGGCCAACTACGACAACAAGTCGAAGTGGAAGTGGGAGAACAAGCTGGAGATGAAACTGGGCTTCCAGACCTCGCGCACCGACACTGTGCACCGCTTCAAGGCCAACGAAGACCTGTTCCGTTATACGGGCAAGGTGGGTCTGCAGGCTGCCAAGAATTGGTACTACACCCTGCAGGTGCTGGCCTACACGCAGTTCGCACGCGGCTTCAAGGCCAACAACGTGAAGACTTTCTCCGACTTCATGTCGCCTTTCAACTTCAACGTCGGCCTCGGTATGGATTACAAAGTGTCGTGGTTTAACAATAAACTTACGGGCACCATCAACCTCTCGCCTCTGGCCATCAACTACCGCTACGTCGACCGCACCGCGCTGGCCAAGAGCTTTGGCGTGAAGACTGACAAGCACACCCACTCGCTCACCGACTTCGGTTCGCAGGTTACGGCCTCATTGGAGTGGAAGATGAACGACGTGGTGACATGGAAGTCGCGTCTATACGGCTTCACCAGCTATCACCGCGCTGAACTGGAATGGGAAAACACTTTCTCACTGCGCGTGTCGAAGTACATTTCCGCCAATCTCTTCCTCTTCCCGCGCTTCGACGACTCCAATATTTGGGATGACGACCTCGGCTATTGGCAGTTCAAGGAATACTCTTCGCTGGGATTCTCCTACAATTTCTAACTTTTCTTGAAAAAAGTTTGGAAAAAGTTTGGTGGATTCAAGAAAAGTGCGTACCTTTGCACCCGCAAAACAAAACGGATGGCTCCGTAGCTCAACTGAATAGAGCATCTGACTACGGATCAGAAGGTTGTGGGTTTGAATCCCGCCGGAGTCACTAAGGTGCAAGAAAGAGGCTCGATTGAAAATCATTTTCATCGAGCCTCTTTCTTGCATTGTGTCAGTCCAAATGGAACAGCTCGGGTAGGGGGATGGTGACGGGTGAGTTGTCGGCGTTCACCTCCATAATGTCGGCCATCATGTCCCACCAGCGCTGCGTGATGGGGTCGACATTCTCAGTGTCCTGCGAGTTGCCGTCGCCAGTACATTCCTGATAGGCAAAGAGAATGTTGGTGTCGCGGTCCCAGTAGATGCTGTAGTTCTGCACACCCTGTTCCTTAATCATCTTCACCAGCTCGGGCCAGATGGCGGCGTGACGCTTCTCGTACTCCTCCTCAAAGCCCGGCTTGAGGAACATCTTAAAGGCAAATCTCTTCATCGTTTATCGTTTATTGGTTATTGGTTATTGTTTATTGTTTATTGGTTATTGTTTATTGGTTATTGGTTATTGTTTATGGTTTATTGGTTATTGTTTATTGTTTATTGGTTATTGTCAAGAAGTACCCCAGCTTGTAGAGCTTGAAAACCTTCAGCGACGGATGCTTGCCGCAGAGATTTCTGCGCTCCAACCATCCGAAGAGCCAATGCCACAGGCGGATGAGCCAGCGCACAGGCGCGATGTGGATGCCCTCAACGGCGGTGAGCATCTGCGAGTAGCCGCGCAACAGCTGACGTTTCTCGTGCAGCGTGCGCAGACCCTCCTCGGTCTTGCTGACGAAGTGGGCATTGTCCTCAAAAGAGAAGAAACCGGCGGGATTATTGATGTGGGTGATGCTGATGCCGGCCTGCTTCAGCTGTTTGCCGAAGAGCACGTCCTCGTAGCCGTAGCTTCGGAATGACTCGTCGAAGGGATGCGCCATCATAATGCTGCGGCTTACCAGGAAGTTGGCAGTGTGAAAATGCTGATAGGGACGCAGGCGGCGCTGCTCGGCGGTGTGCATGTGTTCGTTGGCCTTCTCGTAGCGGTAGCGCAGGTTGCCGTCGTTGCCCTCGCCCACCTTGTAGCCGCCGTAGACCACGTCGCCGCCCGACATCATATAATTAATGATGAAGCCCGGATCGAAGATGGTCATGTCGCAGTCGAGGAAGAGCAGCCACTCTTTCTGTGCTAGTGTACATAATAAATTACGTACACGCGCCCGCCCGATGTTCTCCTCCAGTGCCATGAAGCGACAATGCGGCCATGTGCCAATCTCACTGCACTGCTCCACCAAGGCGGTGTCGCTCGACCCGTCGTCAACAACAATCAGCTCATAGTCCAAGTCGCTTACTATTTGTGCCTGACGGAACAGCTCCCTAGCCATCGGCCTCGGGTCGGCATTGTACATCGGGATGAGTATCGACAGCTCTTTTCTCATTTCAGGCCCAAAATTACACAAAAAATCCTAATACGGTTCACAAAAACACGAAAAAGTTTGCCTGTCAGGGAAAAAAGCAGTAATTTTGCAGCCGCTTTCACGAGATGGAAGCATGAAATTCAATTTTAAACATTAAACAAACAAATTAAACATGGCAACAAAAATCAGATTGCAGCGCGGCGGTCGCAAAGGCTACGCTTTCTACAGCATCGTTATCGCCGACGCTCGTGCACCACGTGATGGTCGTTTCACTGAGAAGATTGGTTCTTACAATCCCAACACCAATCCCGCCACGGTAGACTTGAATTTCGACCGTGCATTGTACTGGGTAGAGGTTGGCGCACAGCCCACCGATACTGTTCGCAACATCCTCAGCCGTGAGGGCGTGTACCTGATGAAGCACCTGAAGGGTGGCGTGAAGAAGGGCGCTTTCGACGAGGCTGCCGCACAGCGTAAGTTCGATGCATGGAAGGCCGACAAGCAGAAGGGTCTTGAGAAGGTGGCTTCTGAGGAGAAGAAGGCTAAGCTGGACGCTGCCAAGAAGGCTCTCGAGGCTGAGAAGCAGGTGAACGAGGCTATTGCCAAGAAGGTGGCTGAGAAGAAGGCTGCTGCCGCTGAGGCTGCCGCCGCCGCTGAGGCTCCCGCTGCTGAGGAAGCACCTGCTGAGGCTTAAGAAATGGTAAAGCGCGTTTATCTCTTGTTGATAGCGCTATGCGTTAGCGTTGCCTCATTCTGCGAAGAATCGCAGGATGAGGCACGCCGCGTTTTTGAGAAGGCCTACGACCAGGTGTTCGGACCGCAGGGATGCACGCTGCACTATGACGTCAACCTGGTGGGCGTCTACAAAACCAACGGCACCATTTGGTACAAGGGCAAGAAGAGCAAGTTCACCGATGAGCGTGTCGATGCGTGGAACGATGGCGTGACGCATTATACCGTGCATCGCAAAAAGAAACTCATAGAGATTTATGACGCCACGTCAGACAAGCGTGACAAATATGCCTCGAAATTCAAGTTCACGCTTGATGACTTCGACTACTCTATGGAGCGCAACAATGCCGGCATCATGATTACGATGAAGCAGCGTCGCGGGGCCAGGGGCACGGTGAAGCAGGCCAAGGCCCTCATCGATGCTCATACCTACGCTCCGATTCTCATCAAGGTGAAGGTGGCGCTGTTCTGGGCGAACATCAAAATCAGCAATTTCAAGGCCGGTGGCATCAGCGACGACATCTTCGTCTTCCCTGCTGCCAACTACGGCAGAGACTACAAAACCGAAGACCATCGCTAAGCGGTGGTTTTTTTATGCAATGTCGTCTGTGAAAAAGGCTCATTGGCTTTTCTTCAAAGACAGCAGACCGTCGTCGTCGATGATGATTTCCTCATAAATCATCATTTCCAGCGCTGTCTCAATGGCCTCGTAAGGCATCGGCAGACGGTGCAGCTCAGCTATGGGATGCTGTCGGCCGTCGGACAGCAGCGCCTCAATCATTGTCTGTGCCTTGTCGCTCTCCTCCGCCTTGCCGAGGGCGTTGCTCCGCTCTGTGCACACGTCGCACTGGCCGCACTCCTTGCTGTCGGTCTGTCCGAAATAGCGCAGCAGCATGCGGCTGCGGCATTTGTTCTGGCTCGTGGCATATTCAATCATCTTTTCGATGCGCTCGCGGTAGCGCTGCTTCAGGTCGTCGTAGACGGAGGGCGGCAGCTGCACGTGCTCGGAGTCCTCGCGCCGCTGGGTGTAGCGAATGAGGGGTGTGCTGCGTTGCGGAATGAAGTCGACAATAGCCTTGCGGTCCAGTTCTTTTAATATGAGATAGACCTGCGTGTGTGTGAGGCCTGTCTGCTGTGCGAGGAACGCTTCGTCGATGTAGACGTAGTCATTGAACAGTCCGCTGTAGTTGCGCAGCAAGGCCACGATGAGCGTGTCGGCCTCGGCTCCGTTGTCGCGCAGACGGTAGAGGTCGTCGCGTTCCAGACGGAAGCGCAGGCGAGCCCGGCCTTCCTCTTCCTCCTGATAGCTGATGTAGCCGGCGCGCTGCAGAATCTTCAGCGCCGACAGCACGCGGGTGGGGAAGTGGTGGAAGTTGTGGCAGAATTTGTCGATGGGAAACTCGAAGACGTGGTTGTAGCCTGAGCCGACGCCTATCTGGTAGAAGTAGGCCAAGTGGTCGTACACTTCCCTGATCTCCTCCTTCTCGGGGAAGGTGTCGCCGATGCGCTTCAGCAGCTTGGCGCGGTCGCCGTCGTTGAAGAGCAGCACAGCGTATGCCTTCTGACCGTCGCGTCCGGCACGGCCGGCCTCCTGAAAGTAAGCCTCGATGCTGTCGGGACAGTCGGCATGCAGCACTATGCGCACGTCAGGTTTGTCGATGCCCATGCCGAAAGCGTTGGTAGCCACCATGATACGTATTTTGTCGGCCTGCCAGTCCTTTTGCCGCTCGTCCTTGATGTTAGCGTCCAAGCCGGCGTGGAAAAATGTGGCGCTCATACCCGCCTCTGTCAGCATCGTCGCTATCTCCTTCGTGCGGCGTCGGCTGCGGGTGTAGATGATGGCCGACCCGGGCATGTTCTGCAGAATGTGGCACATCTGCTCCTCCTTGTCGGCCACGTAGCGCACGATGTAGGCCAGGTTCTTACGCTCGAAGCTCATGCGGAAGACACGGAAGGAATTACGAATTACGAATTTCGGATTCCTAGTTTCTGATTCCGGGTTCCGGTCTCGTAATTTGTCATTCGTAATCCGTAATTTCTCAGCGATATCATCGATGACCAGAGGCGTGGCGGTGGCGGTGAGGGCCAGTACGGGAGCTTCGGGCACGATGCTGCGAATCTTTCCGATTGCCAGGTACGACGGACGGAAGTCGTAGCCCCACTGGCTGATACAGTGTGCCTCGTCTACGCAGATGAAGCTCACCTTCGTATGACTGAGCTTCTTCAGAAACAGGTCCGACGACAGCCTCTCGGGCGATACGTAGAGCAGCTTGACGGCACCGAAGACGGCGTTCTCCAGGATGCGCATGATGTCGTCGTGGGCCATGTCTGAGTGGATGGCCTCGGCCCTGATGCCCCTGCGGCGCAGGTTCTGCACCTGGTCCTTCATCAGCGCGATGAGGGGCGTGATGACGATGCACGTACCTTCCTGCGCCAGCGCCGGCACCTGGAAGGTGATGCTCTTGCCACCGCCCGTCGGCATCAGACCCAGCGTGTCGTGGCCGCTGCCGATAGACTCGATGATGTCGCGCTGTATGCCGCGAAAATCGTCGTAGCCCCAGTATTTCTTCAGTATGCTCTGGTAGATGTCCACAGACTCAGATGTTGATATGCGGTGCAAAAATACAACTTTTTCCTGATACCGTGTGCGAAACCTTCAAAAAACCTTAGCGCATATCCTCATTTTTTGTACAGAAGTGCGCCTCCTTGATATTGTCATGGATTTCTTCGATATACAGTCTCAGAGTATGCCTTTTGTTCAAAAAGATGACTTGAATTGTTAAAAATGTCTTGAATAACCATATTTATTCTTTTTACAAATCATAAAATAAAGAAATTGTTCTATCTTTGTACTCGTATATATTAGTTGAGTGTCAATATGTGCAAGGCAACAATGGGCAATAAGTTGCCACGAAAACTGCAACAGAAGATGCAAACGGTAGGTGAACAAATCATCTAAAATATGACAATACAAGAAGCCATAGAAGCCCGGCATAGTGTTAGGGCTTACAAAGACCAGCCATTGACAAAGGAAGTATCCAAACGGTTGGAGGAAGAGATTGCAGTGGTCAACCAAAAAGCCAATCTTCATGTCCAGCTTATCCAGAATGAGCCAAAGGCCTTTCAGGGAACGCTGGCCAAGTACGGAAAGTTTCGCAATGTGACCAGCTATTTGGTCATGGCAGGAAAGAAAGCCGATGACCTTGATGAACGCATAGGCTACTACGGCGAGCATCTTGTCTTACTTGCTCAAACACTGGGCTTGAACACCTGCTGGGTAGGACTCAGCTATTCGAAAGTGCCAGGAACTTATGTGCTTGAAGAAGGCGAGAAGATTGCCTGTTACATTGCCATCGGTTATGGCGAGACACAGGGTGTCGGCCATAAGATCAAAACCGTTGAGCAAGTGAGCTCGTCCAAGAATGTCAGCGACATCACTCCGTCATGGTTTAGGAAAGGCGTGGAAGCTGCCTTGCTTGCTCCAACTGCCGTGAACCAACAGAAATTCTCGTTTGAGTATGTCGGCATGGGCAACAATCATCATCTGGTAAGAGCAAAGAAAGGATTCTCCATGATTGGCTATACAAAGATGGATTTAGGCATCGCCAAATACCACTTTGAGATTGGTGCTGGGAAGGACAACTTTGAATGGGTATAAAATGTATACCAGACAGATAAATCGGAATTTAGCGGTATGAAAGTAGAATTGCGGAAATGGTGTTTGGCTGACAAAAAAGAACTGAAGGAATTATGCAATGCCGCTGAATATGGTTGCCAAAAGCGAAGGCATTGACGGAACTTTTCGCGCAATGGTCGTAGATGGGAAGATTGTTGGTAGTGTTTCCGTTGAACGAAAAGCTGACGTATATAGGCTTGACGGCGAATTGGGCTATATGCTGTTGAGAGACTATTGGAATCGTGGTCTGATGAGTCAGGCAGTGGGACAAGTGTGTGAGATTGCAATTAAGGAACTTGGTCTCAATCGAATTACGGCAAATGTCTTTCATCCCAATATAGCATCTCAGCGTATTTTACAAAAGAATGGTTTTAAACAAGAAGGTGTCATGCGCAAAGCGGTGATTAAAGGAGGCATTATTTACGATATATTCTTATATGGTTTATTGAAGTAAATTCCAATTTAGATATGAGATTATATAAACAGACAAAACGTTTCCTGCTTCTGCTGGCAATGCTGCCAGCAGAGAGTTTTGCAGATGCACAGATTAAAGTTGAAGCATCAGAAACAGTAGAATTGATGTCCATTATTTCACGCACGGCCGGTTTTCCAGAGTATTGCATGGATAATGGCGGGCAATACACAAGCGACACGGAGACATGGTTTTCCGTGTATGGACAGCACCCGACTGTCGCATATGTCAAAGAACTGCGGAAAAATTGTGGCATATTTCCTCGTCCGGCTCAATCAGTTCTATTCCGATACCCGCTTCCACGAATTTTACAAGCAGCACCAGACTTTCTACGAGTCCGTACTTCAGGCATACGAGGAGAACGTGATGAAGTATTTTCACCAAGATTGGTATCCCCAGTTCTATGGAACGGAACCGACAGAACAGTTCCGTATCATCATTGGTTTTACCAATGGGGGTGGAAACTATGGCACAAACAGGCAAATGATAGGCCAGCCTAAAGAAATTTTCGCCATCTGCGGTTACTATACAGACGAAACTATGAACAGTCCTTTTGAAAATGGAATGGACTATGCCTCGACACTTATTCATGAATTCAACCATTCATTTGTCAACTCCTTGTACGATGCAAATGCAGTTCTTCTTAACAGCATCGGTAAAACACTGTTAGGCCGACATTATCGCGGCATGAGTAGTCAAGCCTACGGAGACGCCGCTACGGTCATCAACGAGAGTGTCGTCCGTGCAGCAGTCATCATCTATATGCAGGAGAACGGCTTCGCTTATGACCAGGTAAAAAAAGAAATGTGCGCTCAGGTAGGAAGAGACTTCCTCTGGATGCCAGAACTAGTTACCACCTTACGTTATTACTCCAAGCACCGAAATCGTTATAAAACATTGGACAACTATTACCCCGAAATAGCCAAGTGCCTGAAGAAATATCTGAAAGAAGAAATGAAAAGAATAGAAAAATCATTATAACACTTATAAGACGAGGGTACTTTAGTATAAGTTAAATTCCAATTTAACGAACAAGAACAGAGTAATCATCTATTCAATAACAGATCAATATACATAATGAAAGTATTGTTATTAAACGGAAGTGCCAATAAGAATGGCAACACATTTACAGCACTCTCTGAGATTGCCAAGCAACTGGAGAAGAATGGTGTAGAGTCGGAAATCATGCAGCTGGGCAACAAGCCCGTCCGTGGCTGCATAGCCTGCGGACAGTGCCAAATGAAACAACTTGGCCGCTGTGCCTTTGACGATGATGTCTGCAACCGTTTAGTAGAAAAGCTGAATGACGCCGATGCGCTCATCGTCGGCTCGCCCGTCTATTACGGTCAGCCCAACGGAGCTGTGATGGCCGTGCTGCAACGTGCATTCTTTTCGGGTGCAAAAGTACAGAACAAGCCCGCGGCAGCTGTGGCTATCTGCCGCAGAGGTGGTGCTACGGCTGCGTATCAGACGATGAACATGATATTCGAGATGATGAACATGCCCGTGGTGACCTCACAATACTGGAACATTGCCTACGGCTTGGCACCAGGCGAGGCAATACAGGACACCGAGGGTATGCAGACCATGCGGACGCTGGCCGACAATATGGCTTGGCTGCTGAAGAAGATTCATGCTAATGGCACTACTGACTATCCCGAGCGTGAACCATGGCAGGGGATGAACTTTATCAGATAAGTATGATTACAGAAGGTAAATACAGACATACTTACACCGCAACGGCTTCAGACATTACACCGTTGTACAGACTTACGCCCAATGCCATGCTGATGTACTTCCAGGACAGTTTTGCACGCTTGATGACTATCCACCATGTAGCGGCCTTTGACATAGTTAAGCAGCACCGCATGTGGGTCATCACGGAGGTTCAGATGGACGTTCAGCCGACGCTTACATACTGGTCGGAGGACTTCACGGTGGAGATATGGGTGAGCGAACTGACTTCACTCCGCATCTACTGCGATTTCCGCATTGTCCGTAAGGATTGCTCGACCTCTGGTCGCTTGCAAGGCAAGAACGAGCAGTTAATAGCCTCCGGCACAAGTCAGTGGAATATCCTCAACCTAGACACCAAGCGACTGGAAACAACCGATTTCCTTGCCGACAAGCTGGCAGTGCTGCCTATGTTGATGACCTGTAGCCATAAGAAGGTGCGGTTCCCTAAACCGCAGTCGTTCGACATGCAGATGGAGCATCGGGCAACACGTCTTGACTTGGACTTCAATTTCCACGTCAGCAATCGCAGCTATGTCACTATTGCCCTGCTGACCATGCCCGACGAAGTGCTGGCTTCGCAGACATTGACATCTGTCATCGTCCACTGGCTGCATGAGACCTATCTTGATGAAACTCTAACTTGCCACATGTCTCACATAGATGATGGTAGTTACCTCCATACGCTTACGAATGTGGAGGGCGTAGTGGTCTGCGAACTTATGAGCAGATGGCAGCCACAGCCAGAAATACCAGAAGTCAGCGAAGTGCTGAACAGGGATTTGTAAAATGCTAATAGGCAAATCGGAATTTGCAAGGATGGATCAAAATGAAAATAGAATTCTTATTTGGCTGGAGAACCTGAACCTGCGTGGAACTTTCAAACCGCTGATTATGGATTACATCCGGGAGAAGAGACCAGAACTCATTCCGTTGTATGAGGAAATCTATGTGAAGGGTAAGAGAGACTACTGGGAGCGACTGAACTTGGAGCTGAAGGCCTACGCAGAAGAACAGGGCCTGCCGTATGTCCGTGATGATGACAGCTTCAAGCGCCCCTTCGATGCTCCGCCCATCGTGGTGAACTATTTCTACCATGAAGAGGTAAAGAAATCGGCAAAGGTTAATAACATAGACAGATAAATCGGATTTGTGACGGCTCACTATACGGGCAAGGCTATCGACCGCAAAACGCTCTCACTCGGAGCCGTGCCCATGAATGACTGGACCATTTACCGACTTGACGCAACGGCATTGGACCGATTAAGCAAATAAATGGCACGGAATGAATATAGAAGACTATCGTAAGTATTGCCTTTCCTTGGGCGATGACGTGGAAGAAAAACTGCCTTTCACGGCTTTTCATTATGCCAGTGGCGTGTTGGTGTTCTACGTCATGGGCCACATGTTTTCATTCTTTGATTGTGATAACTTTGGTGTCATCACCCTCAAATGCCAGCCAGAACGAATTGAAGAACTGAAAGCACAATACAGTTGCATCGGCAAACCATATAACATGTCACATAAACATTGGATTGGTATAGATGCAAGAACAGCCCCTGATGACATTCTTCGGGAACTGACTCGAAACTCATACGAGATAGTAAAGGCAAAGTACAATGAAGCATAAAGGAATCGTCTGCGGAATACTGGCGGCAGTCTGTTACGGCACAAACCCATTCGGTGCCTTGCCGCTCTATGAGGAGGGCGTCAACACGGCATCCGTACTCTTCTATCGCTTCTCCATGGCAGTCCTGATGCTGGCCGTGATGCTCATTGCAGAGCGCAAGTCGTTCAGCGTCAAGAAAGGAGAGCTGAAGACGTTGGCTTCGCTGGGCGCATTGTTTGCCGTATCGAGCATCACCTACTATCAGAGTTTCCGCTTCATGGATGCCGGCATCGCTTCAACCATCCTGTTTGTCTATCCCGTCATGGTGGCAGTCATCATGGCCACCTTCTTCAAGGAAAGCGTCACCCTCTCCACGGTCTCGGCAATCATTCTGGCTCTCTTGGGCATAGGCTTGCTATACAGAGGCGGCGAGGGGGCAACACTCAGCACGATGGGTATCATCCTCGTGATGCTCTCGTCGTTGTCATACGCCGTCTATATCGTCATTGTCAATCAGTCGAGCATCCGTATGTCCTCACTGAAGCTGACTTTCTATGTGCTGCTGATATGCATGATGTGTTTGCTGGCCTATTCATTCACATCACCCGACTTGCACCTCCAGCTGCCGCCGTCGCCAAGGGCTTGGTTCTATGCCTGCTGGTTAGGACTGGTACCGACCATCCTCTCATTGGTGCTGATGACGATTGCCGTGCATGAGGTGGGGGCAACGCCCACTGCCATCATGGGAGCCTTGGAGCCCCTGACTGCCGTCGCCATTGGCGTACTGCTCTTTGGCGAATCACTTACCCCGCGTCTGATGACAGGAATCGTGTTCATCCTGCTGGCCGTCATGGTTATCGTGTTAGGCAAGAATTTCCATCTGCGCACCATCAAACATACCATATCAGCACTTGTCAGGAAGACATGGCGTTGGAAATCATAACGGATGGAATAGGCTGATACTTCATCGTGGGTTTAGAGTTTTCAGATGTGAAGAAATCGTGAATATCGCTTTCAAAAATGTAAAGAAATTTTATTCCGATTTCTTTACAAATGAAATTCGTGAAATAGAAGCGGAAAGTCAGCATTTTGCCGTCTGACGGTCATCGGAGGCGTATGGTTGTGGCTCAAAAACTGCACATCTATATGGGGTTTGTGCAGCTTTTCAGCCTCTAAAAGGGGCTATATTCACCTCAGAACGGCTTACTTTTGCAAAAAAAGATGGTCCGCGTGAAAAAAAGGCATTGACTTTTTTTCACGCGGATATACCTTTTTGAAAACGAGGGTGCTCCCTACAAACGGGAAAATGAGCTAAGCGACTGCCAGTCAACAAGATAGTCAACCCCTCTCATTTTCGCGTTTTTTTCAGCAAATTGTCCTGTCGTGAATTCTGAGCCATTCTCAGCCTCGCAAAAACCTATTTTTCCGTCACTTTTGTAAAAATTTTTTATTTGTTCTGAGTTATTATCCTTTCATTAAATAGTGATATTATATGCTCAGTATTTTGTGGCGAAAAAGTAAGCGTTTAACACCCTTAGCCTTATCCGTATGAATGAATCGAGAAGATAAACATATCAAGGAGAATTTCATTGGTTGTTTTTTTGTATTTTTCGTTTTTCATACGACTATTTCAACTAAGCATGAAAAGAGTAGCCTTGCGGCCTATCTGGGTATCCTTGACGAGTGTGCCCTGTTGACAGACCTGCAGAAATATGCTCATGACGATGCACGCAAGCGTGGCTCTGTTCCCAAATACCAGGTGTATAACAATGTGCTGCTGAGACGGCCTATAAAGGCCATTCGTTCCTTGCCGACCGGACGGACACAAAACTTTGGGAACGATGGGTAGAGAGTGCCATAGGCGCACACATCCTGAGTATGACGGAGGAATTGGACTACAAGGTGTATTATTGGCGCGAGCCGTCAAGAAGCAAAGACGAGAGT
The DNA here is from genome assembly GCA_902778535.1 of uncultured Prevotellaceae bacterium. GTDB lineage: Bacteria > Bacteroidota > Bacteroidia > Bacteroidales > Bacteroidaceae > Prevotella. Next base: position 125,494 of record CACYYG010000003.1, on the reverse strand, counting down.
GACAAAGAGGTTGACTTCATTATAGATAACGATGGTGAGTTGACTGCTATAGAGGTGAAAAGCGGTCGTCGCGGAATGAACTCCGGTTTGCCAGCTTTCGTAGAAGCATTCCATCCCAAACAGGCTTTTATCGTAGGTACGGGCGGTGTTTCTTTGGAGGATTTCCTAAGTTGTGATATTGAAAGTCTGCTTAATCAGGAATAATTGTAGCGGAAAAGTTCTATTTGTTTCTGTTGTAGCGACAGTAACTATTTGAATAACAGTGTTTTTGCTGGCGGAAGGGGATTCCGCTACATCGCTACAAGAAAAAATGGCATTCTTATACTAAAGATTATTTTTGTTTTATGATTGAGTTGGAAATGATGTTGTCATTGGTACTGCCGTGACGCATCCTGACTGACAAAGAAACATTTGTTGACTATCGTCTTCATCCTCCTTGCAAGGCATAGCTCAAGCAAGCTTGGCTCTGCTCTTGCTTCGTTCGTCTGTTGTGGTGACATTTGAATGTCATTGGATTAGAGGCTCCGTGGTATATGTACGGAAAAGGAGATGGTGTGTCTGAATAGACTTGCCTTCTCCCGTACATACATCACAGAGCCTCCCGATGACTGTCACATGGCATTGGTCAGTCAGATTTACGTCCAGACTCCAGCCAGCCAACAAGCTCGTCTTTGAAAAGAATGTAGTTCTTCCCTCGTTTGGTGGCTGGAATGTTGTTGCGCTCGATGTGTAATAAATGGCGGATTATTATTTTACGTTAGTAAACTAATAGCCTATTAATTCATAATCGCCGTCAAATCCTTCTTCAGGATAATCCCCATACATGCCATCAGTCATAGCATACCAATTGTCTTTGTCTAAATCTAATGATGGGTCATAGCCTTCCCCGTAATCATAATAATCTTTATCAATTGTATTGCCTTTTATATCAATTATTTAAGTTTCGCATTCGCTTAACTTCGGTAGTGAGTTTTTGCGTAGCCATCAGTGAAGCAACTATTGACCCATAACTCCCCATAACTTCCTTTTACTACTTCTTACTACTCCACTTGAGAAAGTTGAATCAATTATCCGTCCAATAATACATTCGTGGTCATCAAGTTCTATTCTTGCTTTTCCACTATGAAAGCCTCTCACTATTGTCCAACCGTCTTCAACTTCCAGTTTTGTCTCTCCTTTAAAATCTATAAAATAATACTTATTTCCATTTTTTTCAAAGACTTTATTCTCATAACGCAAATCTGTTATTTTATATACGCCAAGCATACCTTCACCAACACTTCTATGGACAAAAGAAAAACCTTCAAATTTAATTTCCTCCCATTTCTCACATTCATCATTATAAATCCATAATCGATTATTACAATCAACATAGTCTGGACCATAATCAACTGATTCTACATCTCTGCAGAGATATTTTCCATCTACATCAAATATATCGTATAGTTTGGAATCGGGTTCCTGAGTTTTTTTTCGGCAATAATAAGATCCTGTGCCAATGGACTTGCATTCGTGTACCCTCTTATTGTAATTGCATTTATTGTGTCACAATAATAGTTGCGATTGTGTGGAGAAGTAATAATAGTTATATCGCTGTATCCTCTTATTATTCCAAAATCATTTCTAGGGCATTCGCCTCCTTCATATGTGACATTCTTTGTTATTCTTTCTTTCTTCAAATCACAAAGCATTTTTGCACATCTCCGAAATACATCTGTTCTTAGCCCCCCAACTGAGAAATCCTCACTGAATCTTGCATCATATCTTAATAATGTTTGGCCTTGTCCATTATCAAGAAACATCACTACAATAGAAAGTATGCTAACTTCGTCACCTTCTTCTAAATCAGCTTTACCAAACACCCTTAATTCTTCGTGTTGGTTATTACCCAAAGGGAGTTCTATATATTTATAACCATGTTTTTCATCTAAATGCTTATGTTTCACTATTGCTGTATCTCCAACAATCTTATTAAGCATTTCGGGTTTCGTAGCTGCTAAATAGGTTATTAAAGAAACAGCGCCTCCCGCTTTCATTTCTTTCGGAATATAATTCTTCAAAGGTAATTTGATTCTTGCCATAATTCAAATTATTGTATTTGATCAAAAACAACTAATGTTTGCCCTTTCGTATATACTAAGCGACAATGGTCGAGCGCAGATGGCCAAAAGGGAATCAAGGGAATACTTGATTTTATGTGAATAGTATTTTTATAAACTATTGGAAACCAATCATTTACCAATACAATAGTGCCTAAAGATGTGGTTGAGGGTCTCTTGCGAGGTGATGATTTGGTCCTCGCCAGTGATTTGGGCAAGGTCGGAGAGGACGAGGTGGAGGTCTTCGGCAATGAGGTCGCCGGGTAGCTGGCGCTTAAGGGCATCGAGCACGCGCTGCAGGTCGTCGTGGGCACGTATGAGGGCTTCGTGATGACGGGCGGAGGTCACGATGACAGCACTCTCCTTTAGGTCGGGCAGGTTGGCAGCGGAGTAGATGGCGGTCTCGAGGGCTTCGATGCCCTGCCCATGTTTGGCTGAGATGCTGAGGAGCGAAGAGTGGGGGATGATGATGGAAGAATCGGCTATCGAGATGCCCTTGTCGGATTTGTTGCTGACGATGATGATGCTTTTGTCCTGACAGCGCGACTCGATGTCTTTCTGTTCTTCGGCGGTGGGTTCCTCGTCGAGGAGCCAGAGGACGATACGCGCGCGGCTGATGGCTTGGTAGGTGCGGTCGATGCCTATCTGCTCGATGGCATCGGAGGTCTGTCGGATGCCGGCGGTGTCGATGAATCGGAAGGCGACGCCCTGGATGTTAATGACGTCCTCGATGGTGTCACGCGTGGTGCCATGGATGTCGCTGACTATGGCTCGCTCGTCGCGCAACAGACGGTTGAGCAGCGTTGACTTGCCGACGTTGGTCTTGCCTACTATGGCGACGGGAATTCCGGCTTTTATTGCTTGGCCGGTTTCATACGTGGCGGCAAGAGCGGTGATGCGCTCATCGATGTGCTGGGCAAGATTGAGCAGCTGGCTTCGGTCGGCAAACTCCAGGTCTTCATGGTCGGAGAAGTCGAGTTCGAGTTCAAGCAGCGAGGTGAGCTTGAGCAGTTGGTCGCGCAGGCGGGCCAGTTCAGAGGATACGCAACCCCTCAGCTGGCTCATGGCTATATGGTGCGTTGCCTTGTTGGTGGAGGCGATGAGGTCGGCCACGGCTTCGGCCTGACTGAGATCCATCTTGCCGTTGAGATAGGCGCGCATGGTGAATTCACCCGGGCGCGCCATGCGGCACCCGTGCTGCACGAGCAGTTGCAACACATTGTTTATTATATAGGGTGAGCCATGACAGGAAATCTCCACGCTGTCTTCACCGGTATAGCTATGGGGAGCGCGAAAGATGGATACCATAGCTTCGTCTATCGTCTCACCTTCACTACTGACGATGTGGGTGTAGTGGACGGTATTGGCTGCAACGGAGTCGCAGCATACGGAACACAGGGCACTTACTGCAGAGAAGGCGTCAGGACCCGATACGCGGATAATGCCAAGTGCGCCGCCAGGGGCGGTGGCAGGGGCGCATATGGTATCCTCTTTAGAGGTGAGAGGTGAGAGACAAGAGGTGAGAGAGACGTCGGTCATAGCGATTGAAGGGCGGCAGCAAGGGCTGAGAGGTCATCATCGGTGGTGGCCCAGCTGGTGACGAAGCGGCACAGGACGCGGTCGTTGTCGAGCGGCTCCCACGTTTCAAAGTCGATGACCTTGCGCAGCTGTTCCAGATGTTTTTTCGTCAGAATGACAAACTGCTGGTTGGTTGACGAATCTTTGAGGGTGAAGCCTGCGTCGAGGAAGATGGTGCGCAGTCGCATGGCCATGTCGATGGCGTGGCGTGAGATTTGGAAGTAGAGGCCGTCTGTGAAGAGCGCATCAAACTGGACGCCCGCCAAGCGGCTCTTTGCCAGCAATGCGCCGTGCTGCTTGATGATGTTGAAGAAATGCCGTGGTGCATTGTTGTGGGGGAAGACTACAGCCTCGCCGCACAATGCGCCAATCTTTGTACCGCCTATATAGAACACGTCGCAATGGCGCGCCAGCCAGGGCAGGTCGAAGTCGCACTCGTCAGACATCAGCCCATAGCCCAGACGTGCGCCGTCGATGAACAGCGGCACCTCGTAGGCCTGGCACAGCTCGTGCAGCTTCTCTATCTCGGCAGCCTTGTACATCGTGCCCAGTTCTGTAGGCAGGGTGATGTAGACAATGCCGGGTATGACCATGTGCTCATAGACGGGGTCGGCGAAGAATGAAGTGTGGAACTGCTCCAAGTCGCTGGCCCACATCTTCCCATCGTGCGACGGCAGGGTGATGATTTTGTGGCCGTTGGCTTCTATGGCCCCCGACTCGTGCACGTTGATGTGGCCTGTGCTGACGGCAATGACTCCCTCGTAGCCTGTTAGCACGCCGTCGATGACGGTGGCATTGGTTTGTGTGCCTCCTACGAGGAAGAAGATGTCGGCATCGGGGCAATGACATGCCTGGCGAATCATTTCCCGGGCATGTCGGCTCCAGATGTCGTCACCGTAGGATTCACTACTTTCACTATTGGTGTCAATCAGGTGCTGAAGCACTTTCGGATGAGCACCGTTGTTGTAATCGCTTGCAAATGATACCATAGTTGAGGTTGCGACTGAGTCGCAACAAACTAAACATTAAATACGGTCGAGCACCTTGGTGATGAGCGTGTCGATAGAGTTCTTGTACTCAGTGTTCATCTCCTTGGCGTAGCGGTTGGCAATGACCATGCAGCAGGTCATGGCGCGGTGGCCGAGCAGTGAGGCCATGCCGGCGACGGCCGACGACTCCATCTCGAAGTTGCACACCTTCATGCCCTCGTACTCGAAGGCTTCAATCTTCTCGTTCTGCTGAGGGTCGGCAATGTCGGCGCGGAGCACACGCCCCTGCGGCCCATAGAATCCTCCGCACGAGATGGTGTAGCCGCGCACCATGTCGTCTTGTGCAATTTGCTCGATGAGCTGCTGGTCGGCAACCGATACGTAAGGCGCACCCTTGATGGGATCCCACGCCATGTGTTTCTTGAAGGCTTCCTCCAGTTTCAGGTCGCACACATTGTTGCGTCCGGCATAATAGTTGAGCAGGCCGTCGAAACCGATGCTCTTTACCGATGCCACGAAGCAACCCGTAGGCGTGAAGGGCTGAAGTCCGCCGCAAGTGCCTATGCGCACCATAGTGAGCGTGCGGTGTTCAGTCTTTTCGGTTCTCGTCTCATAGTCGATGTTGGCCAGAGTGTCGAGCTCGTTCACCACGATGTCGATATTGTCGCACCCAATGCCGTGACTTTGGCAGGTTATGCGTTTGCCTTTGTAGGTGCCGGTGATGGTGTGGAACTCTCGGCTGCTCACTTCACATTCGCAGGTGTCGAAGTGTGCGGCTACGGTATTTACGCGTGCAGGGTCGCCAACAAGCACTATGCGGTCGGCCAACTGTTCCGGCTTCAGATGAAGGTGGAAACACGAACCGTCATTGTTGATGATGAGTTCAGAGGGTGCAAAATATTTTTCCATAGCTGTAAGGGTTTTAGTTATTATAAGGTATCTGTTTCTCTTTGTTTCTTATTTCCTGTTGCAGTTGTTCCAGCTGTCGTTCGTTGCGAAGTATCTCGTCGCGCATCTTGAGGCGCTCGCTTTCAGAGGCAAGTGCATAGCTGTTGCGGGCCAGCGTAAGAGCCTTGTCCAGAACGTCGGCTTGGTGCTTGAGATGATCAAGCTCCGACTGTTGGCTGTGCTGTGTGGCCGCCTGCACATGGCCTCCCTTTGAACGGGTGCTCACCAGGCGCGCCAACGCCTCCTGCCGCTGCAGCGAGTCGGCCGTCCATGTGTCGGCTATGCTGTGGATGGAGGCCAGACGCCGCAGCTGCTCACTGCTGTAAGCCTCAGTATGATAGGTGCGGCGCGTCTCTGTGGGTATGAACACATAGATGCACACCTTGCCTTCGGGCTGGCGGCGGTCGGTGACGAAATAGCCCAGCTGGCTGAATTCATCGATGGCGAAGAAAATGTCGTTGGCCTCAGAGGCAAAAGGCATTCCTGCGTTTTCGGGCTTTAGGAACGTGCCGCGCTCGCTGTTGTAGCGTGTCATGAAGATGTCGTATCCGCCAATGCTCTTCTCGCCCTTCTGCGCAAAATAGAGGGTGACGCCGTCGGGCATGAGGAACGGATTGGCAGACGTGTCGTCGCCAATGCCGGCAATGGGCTGCGGCGTGGTCCAGCGGTTGGCAATGAAGTCGCTGCTGGCGATGGTGGTGTCGGCGTTGACGGTGATGGTAGCCAACCGGCGGTCGCCCATCTCGCTGGTGAATGTTCCGCCATACTTGGCCTGCTGCGTCAGCTTGCCGCTATAGGACGAAAGGGGTATGTGGCTCATATAGCTGTCGGCATCCACCACCATGCTGTCGATGAACACCACCTGCTGCACAGCGCTGAGCATTTGCGTGATGCGCGGGTCTTCGACGGGTTCTTCCACCTTCTGCTTCCTCACTGCTCCGCCCCTGCCCTTACGCTGAGCCGTGGCGCCCGAAGCAAAGAGCAACAGACCCAGCAAAATACATATTTTGTACTTCATTCTCTTTTACGATTCATTTATCAAGCAAATTTATGAAAAAAAAACGAAAGCAGTCGTTTCGTGGCAAAAGAATTAAGTTTTTTTTATTTTTCCTGTCCAAGTTACGCCAGTTTACACGATGTCAATACTGCAGCCCACCTGCTCCTTCCATTGAAGGGAGAGGGCAGGGTGGAGCCTGTCAGGACTTCTTGTGAACTAGTGGAAAAAAGTAATGAAATTTTACAAATGCCTCGCTGAGATTGAAAAATTCTGCATGAAGGAAAATTTTACCGCAAATAGTGCCAGGATTTTGATAGAAGGGTATCTGCTTGATTCATTGGCACTTATGGTTTTGCGCGTGCTCCCCACGAAAAGCTTGCTGTTCTGACTTTGTTGTACCCTGTAGTGGTTGTTGCCCAGATAGGATAGCACTACGCGGCGGTCACGCAGATAGGCGATTTCCACGCGGCAGCCCACTGTCAGGTCGGCAGAGCGTACTTCCTCGTCAGAGGGACCGAAGTTGGAGTTACATGGAATGGTAGTTTCATCAGCAACTACTCCCACTCTATTGTCGAAGGGGGCTTGGAGGAAATGTCATAGCAGACACGGTTGACGCCGCGAACCTTGTTGATGATTTCGTTGGATACTTTGGCCAGGAATTCGTAGGGCAGACGGGCCCAGTCGGCAGTCATAGCGTCGGTAGAGGTGACGGCACGCAGGGCAACGGGGTGCTCGTAGGTGCGCTCATCGCCCATCACGCCAACGCTGCGGACGGTGCTGAGAAGAATGGCGCCTGCCTGCCACACTTGGTCGTAGAGCGATACTTCCAGCTCGCCGTTGGCTATCTCGGCGGGCGCACCGGCAGCCAGAGCGAGGCGTGCCTCTTCGCCAGAGAGCTTGGTCTTGAACTCACGCAGGCCACGGATGTAGATGTCGTCAGCCTCCTGCAGGATGCTTACTTTCTCTCTTGTGATGTCGCCAAGTATGCGCACGGCAAGACCCGGGCCCGGGAAGGGATGACGGCCGATGAGGTGCTCGGGCATGCCCAGCTGACGGCCCACGCGGCGCACCTCGTCCTTGAAGAGCCACTTCAGCGGCTCGCACAGCTTCAGGTTCATCTCTTTGGGCAGGCCGCCCACGTTGTGGTGGCTCTTGATGACCTTGCCCGTGATGTTCAGGCTCTCGATGCGGTCGGGATAGATGGTGCCCTGTCCCAACCACTTGGCATCGGTGATTTTCTTGGCCTCGGCATTGAAGACTTCCACGAAGTCGCGGCCGATAATCTTGCGCTTCTGTTCAGGATCGGTGACGCCGGCGAGGTCGGCGAAGAATTGCTCGCTTGCATCGACACCGATGACGTTGAGGCCCAGCACCTTGTAGTCGTCCATCACTTGCTGGAACTCGTTCTTGCGCAACATGCCGTGATCGACGAAGATACAGGTGAGACGGTCGCCGATGGCCCTGTTGAGCAGCACGGCGGCCACGCTGCTGTCTACACCGCCCGAGAGGCCGAGGATGACGCGGTCGTTGCCCAGCTGTTCCTTCAGTTCAGCTACGGTACTGTCGACAAACGAGGCGGCACTCCATTCCTGCTTCGAGCCGCAGATGTCGACCACGAAATTCTTCAGCAGCGTCGTTCCTTGTAAGGTGTGGAACACCTCGGGGTGGAACTGGACGGCCCAGATGCCGCTTGTTGCATAGGCAGCATACTTTACGTCCTTCGTAGAGGCGATACATTCAAAGCCGTCGGGGATGGCGGTGATGGTGTCGCCGTGACTCATCCACACCTGTGAGTGCTGGTCGAAGCCCTTAAACAAAGGATTGGTGGTGTCGACGGTTTCGAGGTTGGCACGGCCATATTCGCGGCTGTCGGCTTTCTCCACCTTGCCGCCCAGCGTGTGTGAGATGAACTGTGCGCCATAGCAGATGCCCAAGACGGGCACCTTGCCAACGAACTGGCTAAGGTCAACCTTGAAGGCGTCGGGGTCGTGTACGGAGAAAGGCGAGCCTGAAAGGATGACGCCAATCACGGAATCATCGCCTACTGGGAACTTGTTGTAGGGAAGAATCTCGCAGAAGGTGTCCAGCTCACGCACACGGCGTCCGATGAGTTGAGTGGTCTGAGAACCGAAGTCGAGAATGATGATCTTTTGCATATAGAAAGGGAATTACGTTTTTTATGGGAAAAATTATCGGAAATTCTTCAGAAATGCTTCAGCTTCTGATAAGGTGTCAAGCTTGCCCACGTCGAGCAGGCGCAGGTCTTCCTTCAGGCAGCCTACGATGTGGCGTCGATGGCAGGTGCTGAGATAGAAGTCCATAATGGGGAAACGGTCGGGGAAACGCTCCATCAGCGGGAAGAGACGGGGCGAGAAGCTGTGGATGCCTGAGAAGGCGAAAGCGTAGAGCGTGGAGGACGGCAGGTTGATGGGTGAGGGATGAATCTGCAAATCGTCGTCGATGGTGATGTCGGCTTCGCGCAGCCAGGGGAAGGGGCTCTTTACCTCGCCCGTCTCAATGTTCGTCCAGCCCATGAGGCGCATGGCGTTGTCGAAAAGCAGGTAGCGCTTGGTCTTGCGCCGGCTGACCAGCAGCACGGCATCCTCGTCGGGCAGGTGCTGGCGCGAGAACCACAGGAAGTCTACATTACTTAATATATCGACGTTGTGAATGAGGATGGACTCCTCGTCGGCAAAGAGCGGTGCGGCCTTCTTCAGCCCGCCGCCCGTTTCAAGCAGCTGACTGCGCTCGTCGCTGATGCGCACCAGCGGAGCATAGTCGGCGGCGGCCACATGCTCCTCAATCTTGTCTGCAAAGTGATGGACGTTCACCACGAAGCGGTCGTAGCCCTGCTCGCGGAGCTTGTAGATGACAATGTCGAGCAGCGGGCGACCTCCCACCTCGACCAGTGCCTTTGGTGTGTGGTCAGTAAGTGGCTTGAGACGTGTGCCCAAGCCTGCAGCAAAAATCATGGCCTGCTTCATCGTGCTGCAAAGGTACAACAAATTGGACACCCTGCAAAAGAAAATAGAAAAAAAATCTCATTTTCGGAATGAAGATGTTTCCTAACGGCATGATGCAACAATTAAAACAATAAATGGTATAAAATTGTAATCTCTTTCGCATAGATTATTGTATTTTTGCATGAAAATAGCTTTTTAAAACTTTATCAACATGAATCTCAAAAACAAGTTTTTGCTCACAGCTGCGCTGATGATGCTGCCGCTGATGAAGTCGATGGCTGACGTCGACCCCAATTTCTACATCTTCCTCTGTTTCGGACAGTCAAACATGGAGGGCAATGCCCGCCCTGAGGCTCAGGACTTGACCAGCCCGGGCCCGCGCTTCCTGCTGATGCCTGCCGTCGATTTCCCCGACAAGGGTCGCAAGATGGGCGAGTGGTGCGAGGCTACGGCTCCGCTCTGCCGTCCCAATACCGGCCTGACGCCTGCCGACTGGTTTGGCCGCACGATGGTGGCCTCTACGCCCGACAACATCAAGATTGGTGTCATCCACGTGGCCATCGGAGGTATTGACATTAAGGGATTCCTGCCCGACAGCATCCCGAGCTACATCAAGAGGGCTCCGAGCTGGATGAAGGGCATGTTGGAGGCTTACGACAACAACCCCTACGAGCGCTTGGTCACGCTGGCCAAGAAAGCTCAGCAGGACGGTGTCATCAAGGGCATCCTGATGCATCAGGGTGAGACCAACACCGGCGACCCGAAATGGGCCGGCATGGTGCAGCAGGTTTACGACAACCTGTGTGGCGATTTGAAGCTGAAGCCCGAGGAGGTGAACCTCTATGTCGGCAACATCGTCCAGGCCAACGGCCAGGGCGTGTGCATCGGTTGCAAGAAACAGATTGACGAGCTGCCGCAGACCATCCACACCTGTCAGGTCATCTCCAGCGACGACTGCACAAACGGCCCCGACCGCCTGCATTTCGACGCTGCCGGCTACCGCGAGCTGGGCTGCCGCTATGCTGAGGCCGTGGCCCGTCACCTCGGCTTTGAGCCGAAGCGTCCGCACATCGACATGCCGAAGAAGATTGAGGTGCCTGCCGATGCCGTGACTGTGGAGAACGCCATTCCCGGCAATGAGTTCCCGAAGATTGACAAGGAGCGCCGGGCCTACTTCCGCATCGAGGCTCCTCAGGCCCGCAAGGTCGTTGTCGACATCTGCAGCAAGAAGTACGACATGCAGCCCGACGGCAAGGGTGCCTTCATGGCCGTTACCGACCCGCTGCCCGTAGGTTTCCACTATTATTTCATGAACATCAACGGCGTGAACTTCATCGATCCCGCCTCTGAGACCTACTTCGGCTGCAACCGTGAGGCTGGCGGCCTTGAGGTGCCCGAAGGCCCCGAAGGCGACTACTACCGTCCGCAGCAGGGCGTTCCTCACGGTCAGGTGCGCAGCATCTACTACCATAGCCCCAACTCCAAGTTTGGCGAGTGGCGCCACGCCTTGGTCTACACGCCTGCCGAGTATGAGCTGGCCAAGAACGCCAAGAAGCGCTATCCCGTGCTCTACCTGCAGCATGGCATGGGTGAGGGTGAGACCAGCTGGGCCCTGCAGGGCAAGATGCAGCACATCATGGACAATGCCATTGCCAAGGGCGAGGCAGTGCCGATGCTCGTGGTCATGGAGAGCGGCGACATCAAGCAGCCCTTCGGTGGCGGCAACAACCGTCAGGGCATGAGCGACTACGGCGCTTCGTTCTATCCCGTACTGTTGAACGACCTCATCCCCTACATCGACCAGAACTTCCGCACCAAGGCCGACCGCGAGAACCGCGCTATGGCTGGCCTCTCATGGGGCGGTCACCAGACCTTCGACGTGGTGCTGAACAACCTCGACAAGTTTGCCTGGATGGGTACGTTCAGCGGCGCCATCTTCGGACTTGACGTGAAGACGGCCTATAACGGCGTGTTTGCCGATGCCGACGCCTTCAACAAGAAGATGCATTACTTCTACATGAACTGGGGTTCTGACGATTTCATCAAGAGTCAGTCGATTGTCGACAGCCTGCGCCAGCTGGGCATCAAGGTCGACTCCAGCGAGTCGGCAGGCACGGGCCACGAGTTCCTCACCTGGCGCCGCGGCCTGCATGAGTTCATCCCTCATCTGTTCAAGAAGTAAGTCCTCTGACTGATAAACTACGCGGATACTAACAATAACGATACAGGGCTTCATGGTTTCTTGTGCCTCGGAACCACGAAGCCCTGTATCGTTATATTTAAGCGGATGGCAACAATTCAGAAGGAATAAAAAATTTTTACAAAAGTGACGGAAAAACAGGGTTCAACGAGGCTGAGAATAGCTCAGAATTCACGACAAGACAATTTGCTGAAAAAAACGCGAAAATGAGAGGGGTTGGCTATCTTGTTGATTGATAGTTGCTTAGCTTATATTTTCGTTTGCAGGGAGCATCCTCGTTTTCAAAAAGGTATATCCCCATGAAAAAAAGTCAATGCCTTTTTTTCACGCGGACCATCTTTTTTAGCAAAAGCAAGCCGTTCTGAGACCAAAATAGCACCTTTTAGAGACTGAAAAGCTGCACAAATCCCGTACGGGTGTGCAGTTTTTGAGCCGCACTCATGTTCATCCGATGGCCGACTGAGGGCAAAACAGTGCCTTTCCGCTTCTATTTCACGAATTTCATTTGTAAAGAAATCGGAAATCCATTTTCTTTACATTTTTGAAGGTGATATTCACGATTTCATCATATCTATATGTTTTTTTCGTGTTTTTCGAGAACAATTTGAATGTTTTCTGTCAGAATTTGGCTTTTATTGATTACCTTTGCACTCGATGAATCTAAACACCGTATCAAAATGAAACTAGTATGACTATTCACATAGCAGCTTTCAGAAGTCTCGACGGTGCAAGGCTCTACGACATGCTGCAACTGCGTTCAGAGGTGTTTGTCGTAGAGCAGAACTGTGTATATCAAGACCTCGACGGCATCGACAAGGTGTGCTCAGAAGAGTTCCTGGAGGATGGTATTCCGCATGTAAAGATGGAGCGTGAAGTATGACGCAGATTGAAATAGCGGGAAGGGAAGTCTGGGCACATCAGACAACTGACAAGCCTGAATGGGTTATCATCCAGCCTGTGGACGAGCATGACCAGCAAGGACTGGACGAGGAAATCGCCTGGCTCAGCAGTCATTCATCGGCAACATTTACGCTGGTGGCCTTTAGCATTGGCAACTGGAGTGCAGAACTGTCGCCTTGGAAGGCTCCTGCGGTATTCGGGCATGAGGACTTCGGTGAAGGTGCGTCAGAAACATTGTGCTACGTGCTGGACGAACTGGTTCCGAGGTTCAAGTGCAGTCGCTATTGCCTTGGCGGCTACTCTCTCGCAGGACTGTTTGCACTGTGGAGCGGCTATCAGACGGATGTGTTTTCATCAATCGTTGGAGCCTCGCCGTCGGTGTGGTTCCCGAAGTGGATAGATTTTGCCGCCAGTCATCAGATAAAGGCTCATCGGGTGTATCTGAGCCTTGGCGACAAGGAGGCAAAGGCGAGGAATCCTGTCATGGCTCGTGTAGGCGAGTGCATTGAGCGGATGCACGAACTGCTGGATTGTGAAAAGATATTGGAATGGAACGAGGGCAACCACTTCAAGGATAATGCGCTCCGTACTGCAAAGGGCTTGGCTTGGGCCATCAGATAAGAGACGTCGAAAATGGGATGGTTACAGGTGAACCAGATAATGGCAACTGAAACGTGAGATGAAGGAAGCAGAAAAAGGGTAAGTGTTGCATCCCGTGCCAACACTTACCCTTCTAAGATTTAAATTCGTTACCTCTACATTTTGTTGACTTAAACAACAATTGAAAGTCAACAAATTATCATTCAAGCTTGGTTCTGAGTCGCTGATTATTCGCGGTTGCCCAAGATGCGCAGCAAATAGATGAAGAGGTTGATGAAGTCGAGGTAGAGCGAGAGGGCACCGAGAAGGGCCAGCTTCTGCATCGACTCGCCTGTGTCGGGAGCCTGCAGGCACATCTGCTTGATTTTCTGCGTGTCCCAGGCTGTGAGGCCTACGAAAATGAGCACGCCAGCGTAGCTGATAATCATATCCAGGCCGGAATTCTTCATAAACAGGTTCACCACGGTGGCAATGATGAGGCCGATGAGAGCCATCATCAGGAACTTGCCTATCGACGAGAGGTCTTTCTTGGTGACATAGCCAAACACCGACATGGCTCCGAAAGTGGCAGCGGTGATGAAGAAAACGGTAGCGATGCTCGACATGGTGTAGACAAGGAAAATGGACGAGAGGACGGCTCCGTTGAGCACCGAGTAGACCACGAACATCAGCGTGGCAACAGGTAGCGACAGTTTGTGGATGGCAGCGCTGAGGGCGATGACGAGGCCTATCTCAACGGCAAACAGAATCCAAATGGTAGCGCTGTTGCCGTAGATGAGCTGTAGCAGCGAGGCGTTGTGGGCCACAATCCATGCCGTGAGACCTGTGATGACAAGGGCCATCGACATCCAAACGTAGACTTTTCGCATCAGCGCGGGGAAAGCCACAGCAGCTTTCTCTTCGCTGGTTGCTACTGACTGGTAGTTAAATCTTTGAAAATCCATAAATCTGTTAAGTATTAAAGTTGTTAATAATTTCTGCGACACGCTCCACTTCAGCATCGGTCATTGCCTGATGGCAAGGTATGCTGAGTTCCTGAGCGTGGATGCGTTCAGTAATAGGCAGGCAAAGGTCGTGCCAATCGGCGTAGCAGGCCTGCTTATGTGGAGGAATGGGGTAGTGAATCATTGTCTGGACACCGTTTTCTGCCAAATAAGCCTGCAGGGCGTCGCGTTGCTCGCAAAGCACAGGGAAGACATGCCAGACAGACCCCTCTACTGCCCCCGAGGGGGCTCCATTTCTCTTCAGGACATTTGTGTTCCCCTTGGGGGACGACAGGGGGGCTATGTTCTCCAAGTAATAGGCGGCGATGGCACGGCGGCGGGCGTTGTCCTCGTCCAGATATTTCAGCTTGACGGAGAGAAGGGCGGCCTGCACCTCATCGATGCGCGAGTTGCGGCCAATGTAGTCGAAGACATACTTGCGTGAGGAACCGTAGTTGGCAATACTGCGGACGGTGGCGGCCAGGTCGTCGTCGTTGGTGGTAACGGCGCCGGCATCGCCCATTGCGCCCAGGTTCTTGCCAGGGTAGAAGCTGTGAGCGGCAGCATGGCCGAGGGAACCAGTTCTTGATTGTTGCGACTCGGCCGCGACAGACTGAACAATGCAGCCATGCGCCTGTGCGTTGTCTTCAAGGAGAAGGAGATGTCGGCGCTGGCAGATGTCGGCGATGCGCTCAGTGTAGGCACAGCGGCCGTAGAGGTGGACAATCATTACGGCACGGGTGCGCGGAGTAATAGCCTGCTCAATCAGCGCGTCGTCTATCTGGAAAGTGTCAGGGTTTGGCTCCACCAGTACGGGCTTCAGGCGGTTCTCGGTGATGGAAAGAATGGTGGCAATGTAGGTGTTGGCCGGAACGATGATTTCATCGCCCTCCTGCAACACATTATTATATATATAGGCACGAAGGATGAGCGTCAGGGCGTCGAGGCCGTTGGCCACGCAGATGCAATGCTTCGTACCGATATACTGCGCGTATTCTGCCTCGAAACGCTCTGTGGCCTCGCCTCGCAGATACCAGCCGCTGTCAATCACGTGGCTCACGGCCTCGTGAATCTCGTCGGCATGCATTGCCGTTATTCGCTTTAGTGGCAGGTATTCAATCATAATTGCGAAACTGTCCATTCATAAGTGTCGTAGCAAACAGTTCTTCCTCCGAAACCGAGCTTCTGAAAGAGCAGCGGGTGTTTCAGTTCATTGGAATTGTCCATTGCCGATGTTCCGAAATCGAAGTATTTCTGCGTGAACTGCGTTTCGTTGATGAGGTGATGAAAAAGCAAGTCGAGTGCGCCAAGCTTTTTTCCATCGCCTGAAGCAGAGATATATTGGGTGTGAACGACCTGTTGAGTGATGTAAAGGATCGTTCCCCCCAACGGCTCGCCGTCGTTCCTATAGGCCATGCAGAGTTTAATGTTGTCGGGGAAATTGTGCATCAACATTCTCATCTCCTCTACGGAGTGAACAGGCTTTGAGCCATATTTGTCCGCGAGATTTCGGGAGAGAATGGTCCAGAAACTTTCAAGGTCGTCGGTCCATGCTATCTTCACCCCATTCGCCAGAGCCTTTCTTAGTCCCGACCTTCTGGATTCGGCAAATCTGAGCCTGTGGTCCATCGATATCGTTGCCGATGCATCGCGGCTTACCAATCGTGCGCCGTATCTTAGTGATATGGCAAACAAGTCCTCCTCGGCCGGCATACGGTGGAAAATATGTGGAACGGGCTTGTACACCACTTTGTTGAACCCTTCGTCACGCAACAACGATGTGACAGTATCGAAGGCATTGCATACAGTTTCCTGTGTGGCCTTCTCGTCGGTTATCATTCCTCCGTAAGTGAGGCCTTGGTGCGAGTACAGCACCTGACCGCAGGCGTTGGCAGGCAGAAGTGCCATAAGTCTGCCATTCTGCCATATCATAAGCGAATGGTCGTGGAACCTGTCAGCGTGATAGTCCATGTATCTTCTGTCGAAGAGGAAAGTGCCCTGCTTCGAGTTCTTCACGAACGCGTTCCATGTGTCGCACAACTCAGGTGTGTATCGGCTGACTTCAAACATTGCTTATCAGTTGCAAGAACTCGTCGTAGTCGTAGATATACTCGTCTTCGTCGAACAGCTCAGAGGCTAACACGAGGCAGACGGCACCGCTGGAGAAATCTTCCAGCGTACGCCAGACGCCAGTACCGACGTAGAGACCCTGATAGGGGTGATTCAAGTGGAAAGCCTGGCTGTCTTTGCCATCGAAGACCTCAACAGTGAAGGAGCCGCTGACGGCGATGATGATTTCCTGACAGGTGCGATGTGCATGGCCCCCGCGGCGCTCGCCGGAGGGCACGTCATAAGTCCAGTAGACGCGGGCGATGTCGAAGGGTACGTTTTTCAGCTGCTCGGCAACGGTGAGGTTGCCGCGCGGATCCACTATTTTAGGGAGGTCGATGAGGGTGAAGCTTGGCATGTGGGAGGAGATGGCTGCGACAGTGCCGCAGCCTGCGTAGGATTTAGCGGTTTTTATACATGTTGTCGTAATAGCGCTGGTAGTCGCCGGATGTGACATTGTCGAGCCATTCCTGGTTGTCGAGATACCAGCGTACCGTCTTCTCGATACCTTCCTCGAACTGGAGCGAAGGCTCCCAGCCCAGCTCACGCTGCAGCTTCGAGCTGTCGATGGCGTAGCGCAGGTCGTGGCCGGCACGGTCGGTGACGTAGGTAATGAGATTCATGTCCTCGCCCTCCTTGCGTCCGAGCAAGCGGTCGACGGTGTTGATGAGCACACGGATGATGTCGATGTTCTTCCACTCGTTGAAACCGCCGATATTGTAGGTTTCGGCAATCATGCCCTCATGGAAGATGAGGTCGATGGCTCGTGCGTGGTCCTCGACGTAGAGCCAGTCGCGCACGTTCTCTCCTTTGCCATAGACGGGCAATGGCTTGCGATGGCGGATGTTGTTGATGAAGAGCGGGATAAGCTTCTCGGGGAACTGATAGGGCCCGTAGTTGTTCGAGCAGTTGGTCACCACGACGGGCATCCCGTAGGTGTCGTGATAGGCACGTACGAAGTGGTCTGAGGATGCTTTTGCGGCGCTGTAGGGTGAGTGCGGGTTGTACTTTGTTGTTTCGAGGAAGAACTTGTCGCCGTAGGCCAGATGATGCTCCGAGCTTGAGGCGGTGGTGGTGAAGGGCGGCTCAATTCCTTCGGGATGCGTCAGCTCCAAGGCACCGTAGACCTCGTCGGTAGAGATGTGGTAGAAACGCTTGCCCTCATAGCGCTCGGGCAGGCTCTCCCAGTAGAGCTTTGCAGCCTGAAGAAGGCTCAGCGTGCCCATGACGTTGGTCTTGGCAAAGGTGAAGGGGTCCTTGATGCTGCGGTCGACGTGGCTCTCTGCGGCAAGGTGGATGATGCCGTCCACCTTCTTGTCCTGCATCAGCTTGTAGAAAGCGTCGAAGTCGCAGATGTCCATCTTCACGAACTCATAGTTCGGCTTGTCTTCAACATCCTTCAGGTTGGCCAGGTTGCCGGCATAGGTCAGTTTGTCGAGGTTGATGATGTGATAGTCGGGATACTTGTTCACGAAGAGGCGCACCACATGACTGCCAATGAATCCGGCACCGCCGGTAATAACGATGGTTCTTTTCATAGTTTATTTCTTTTTGTTCTTTTTATAGCGTTGATAAAGGGTGATGACAAACAGGACAAGGAATGCAGTTGCGAAAGTAGTGGCCGCATCGTTCCATGACTTGTCGATGCCCAGCACATACCATATTAACGTGATGACTACGGAAATAATTGTGTTCTGTGTCAAATCAATGAGCCATTCCTTCATATTTTTTGTCTTTAGTCTGAGAGTGTGATTACTTCGAGATCCTTGAACGTGGCGCCGTCGACGGTGAGGCGCATCAGCGTGCGCTCCTTGTGCCAGCCCTGTATTCCTGCGGCGCCGGGATTGAGGTGTAGCAGGTTGAGCGTCTTGTCATACTTTACCTTGAGGATGTGGGAGTGTCCGGCGATGAAGAGCTGCGGCGGATTGGCGAAGAGCGTAGCGCGCACGCTGGGGTCATAGTTGCCGGGATAGCCGCCGATGTGCTTGATGAGCACGTCGGCCTCCTCGCACTTGAAGCGGTTCAGCTCGCGGTACATCAGGCGAAGGTCGCCGCCGTCGCAGTTGCCGCATACGGCGCGCAGCGGCCTGAACTCAGCCAGGCGCTCGGCCACCTCGACAGTGCCAATGTCGCCGGCGTGCCATATCTCGTCGCAGGGCTCGAAATAGTGCAGATACTTCGGGTCCCAGTAGCCGTGTGTGTCGCTGATGATTCCAATTCTTTTCATGGAGGTGAGAGGTGTAAGGATTACAAGGCAAAGCGCTTCCTGATAAACTCGGCAATAAACTTTTCTGTCTGCTCAAGGCCGAGGATGCTGGCATCGATGCAAAGGTCGTAGCTCTTCGCATCGCCCCAGCGCTTGCCCGTGTAGTAGTTGTAGTATTCCGCACGGTGTTTCTCGCCCTGCTCTATGATTTTGCGTGCCTCTTCAGACGATACGCCCGACTTCTTTGCTACGTTGTCGATGCGGAATTGCACGGGAGCCGTGATGAAGATGTTGACAGTGTTGGGGAAGTCGCGCAGCACATAGTCGGCGCAGCGCCCTACGAAGACGCAGGAACCCTTTTCGGCCTCTTTGCGTATGGCGTCGCTCTGAAACTTGAACAGCCCTTCCTGCGAGAAGTTGTTCTGATAGAAGCTGTCGCCCGCAGAACTATTGCTGAAGGGCAGGTGCAGGAAGGAGCGCAGGAATCCTTTGCGCTCATCGTTCTTCTCGAAGAACTCCTCCGAGAATCCGCTCTCCTTGGCTGCGATGTTCAGAATTTCGCGGTCGTAATACTGCGCATGGAAGTCCTGTGCCAGCATACGGCCTATATCGTGACCGCCGGAACCTAATTGTCGCCCTATGTTAATGATGATTCTTTTCTCCATAAGCTTTCAGTTTTCTTAGATACCACCATAATATTGGCAATGTCAATGCAAACGCTGCGAAGTCGCTGGCAGGCATGGAGTACCACACGCCGTCGAGCCCCCAGAACAAGGGCAGCACATAGGCCAAAGGCAGAAGGATGATGAGCTGGCGCGACAGCGAGAGAAAGATACTGATCTTTACCTTGCCGATGCACTGGAAGAAGTTGGTAATGACGGCCTGCGAGCCCACGACGAAGAATACCAGCATGTTGATGACGGTGCCGTGGGCCGTCATGTCAACCAGCTTAGGGTCGGTGGCGAAGATGCGGGCTATCTGCCTGGGGAAGAGCATGGCCAGTGCCCAGCCAGCAAACAGGATGATGGTGGCCGCAGCTATCGACATCCACAGGCAACGCAGCATGCGGTCGAACTTGTGCGCACCGAAGTTATAGCCTACGATGGGCTGCATGCCCTGCGTGATGCCCATGACGAACATGAAGAGCGCCATCACCACCGAGTTGGAAATGGAGTAGGCACCCACGGCCATGTCGCCGCCGTAGCGGTAGAACTGATTGTTCATAAAAATGACGATGATGCACGACGTGGTCTGCATGAGGAAAGGCGATATGCCGATGGCTATGATGTTCCTCACCAACTGTGCTTTCAGACGGTAGATGCCGCGCTTCAGGTGCAGCAGCTCCTTCTTGTCGGAGAATATCCACAGCTGCCAGCACATGGCCATCGTTTGGCTTGTAACGGTTGCCAGCGCCGCGCCGCGTATGCCCCATCGCAGCCACCACACGAAGGCGAAGACCAGCACGATGTTCATGCCCACGGTAAACAGCGTGGCATACATGGCATGGCGGGGCTTGCCGGCGGCTCTCAAGACGGCGTTCATGCCGAAGTACATGTGCGTAATCATGTTGCCTGCCAGGATAATCTGCATGAACTGGCGCGCGTAGGGCAGCGTGGCGTCGGAAGCGCCGAAGAAACGCAGGATGGGGTCGAGGAACACCATGCAGACAAGCATGAACAGAAATCCGATGACGAGGTTCAGCGTCACTGTATTGCCCAGCAGGTGCTGCGCCGTATCATAGTCGCGCTGTCCCAGCTTCACGCTGATGCACGTCGAGGCACCCACGCCGACTGCAGCGCCAAAAGCGGCACTCAGGTTCATAAACGGCATGGTGATGCCCAGGCCTGCGATGGCGTCGGGGCCCACCACCTGTCCTATTGACGCACGGTCAATAATATTATAAAGCGACGAAGCCGTCATCGCAACGATGGCGGGCAAGGCATACTGCCACAACAGTTTGCCAACAGGCTTCTGCCCAAGCTCTAAGGCCTTTTGCTTGTTGTCCATAGCACTATTTCGTGTGCAAAGGTACGAATAAGCGAGTGAAATACAAAAGGAAAACTTGTTTTTCTTTTTTATTTCCGAGCGAAAGTACCTTCGCGTAGCCAAGGAACGTACATGCGAGTGAACTGCGGAAGACATTCAGCCCCATAAACGTAAAGTACACGTTTCGTACACACCGTGTGTACGAAAAGTACACACGGTGTGTATTTTTAGTACACACGGTGTGTACGAAATGAAACTAAGCTCCCCGGAAAAGCGGCAAGGATTGCGCCAAATGTGACCATGATCTACAGAATTCGCCAGAAACGCCGGATAATCTGAAAAAAGTTGTTTTTTTTTCAGATAATGAGAAAAAAAAGACTACCTTTGCACGCTACAAACCAATTTAAGCACCTGATGCTAACCATGAAACGACTTCTCTGCTTCATCTTCATTCTCGCTGCCGCCATAACCGTAGCCGCCAGGGGGAAAGTGGCTGTGAAAAAGAAGACATACGTCTACAGATACTACCTCACCGACAAACTGGCTACCAACTTCTCCATCGACAGGCCACAGCGCTACCTCTCGGCAAGAAGCATAGAACGGAGGACAAGGCAGCAACTGCCTATTGACAGTACCGACCTGCCCGTGCCGAAGCAATATGTGCGACAGTTTGCCGTGAAGGGCGCCACCGTTTTGGGCACCAGCCGGTGGCAAAACACCGTGGTGGTGCGTTCTGCCGATACGCTGCTGCTGAACAGGCTGGCGCAGCTGCCCATTGTGCGTGAGTCGCGTTGCGTTTATGTTGCTCCTGACTCTATCGAGAAACCCGATGTCATTTCGTGGAATGTGCACGACAGCTTCAACCGCTGGGACTCGGTGCGTAACGAGACCTACGGCATGGCCGCACATCAGATAGAGATGCTCAACGGACTACGCTTGCACGAAGCAGGGCTGACGGGCAAGGGGATGGTCATTGCCATTCTCGATGGCGGCTTTCAGAACTATGACCGTATTCCTGCCCTACAACACGCCAAAGTGCTGGGCGTATGGGATTTTGTGAATCCGAGAGATCCGGAGGATTCCCATTATCCGGGAAAGGAATTCCATCTGATAGACCACGGCACGCGCGTGTTCTCGGCAATGGCAGGATATGCGCCAGAGGTGATGATCGGTACCGCCCCCGATGCCAGCTATTGGTTGCTGCGTTCCGAGGATCAGGCTTCGGAGCAGCCGGTGGAAGAGGATTTCTGGACGATGGCCGCTGAATTTGCCGACTCGGTGGGTGCCGATGTCATCAACTCGTCGCTGGGCTATCATCAGTACGATGACGGACTGCCCAGCTACCGCTTGCGCGACCTTGACGGGCAGACGGCTTTTATTTCGCGCACGGCATCGATGCTTGCGCGGAAAGGCATCGTACATTGCAACTCTGCCGGCAACAGCGGCATCGGAGAATGGAAAAAGATTGGCGTACCTGCCGATGCCTCCGACATCCTTACCGTCGGAGCTGTGGACAAGAAAGGCGTGCTGGCTGCCTTCTCCAGCATCGGACCATCGCAGGACGGCCGTGTGAAACCCGACGTCGTGGCCTTGGGGCACAACACTACGCTGATTTCTGGTCGTGGAACGCTGGTGCACGACATGGGCACATCGTTCTCTACACCCGTCACATGCGGCATGGTGGCCTGTCTGTGGCAGGGACTGCGCCATCTGACGGCTCTGCAAATCATTGAGCTCGTCCGTCAGAGTGCTGACCAGTATGACGCTCCCAACAATATCTACGGCTATGGCTTGCCCGACTTCTGGGAAGCATATCAGTCAGGCTTGTCACTTTCCCCCCAGTAGCCTCAGCAGTCTATGAAAACCCTCAGCCTTCTCGAGCTCAACGGCCTGGTGCGTCAGGTCATTGAACATACCCTCAGCCAAGAGTATTGGGTGGAGGCGGAACTGTCGGAGTGTCGCGAGAGTCGCGGCCACTGCTACATGGAACTCGTTGAAAAAGACGAAAGAACAGCTACGCCTGTGGCCCGTGCCTCGGCCAAGTGCTGGCGTACACAATGGCTGATGCTGCAGCCCTACTTCGAGCGCACCACCGGCCAGACGCTGCATGCGGGACTGAAGGTGCGGCTGAAGGTCTATGCACAGTTCCACGAGGCATTCGGCTTCTCATGGATTGTCACCGACATTGACCCTACGTTCACGCTCGGCGATATGGCACGCAAGCGTCAGGAAATCATCCGTCAGCTGAAGGAAGAGGGCGTCTTCGACTTGCAGAAAGAGCTGCATCTGCCGCTGTTCTGCCAGCATATCGCCGTCATCAGCAGCGAGACAGCTGCCGGCTATGGCGACTTCATCAAACAGCTCGCACATAATGACCTCGGTCTGAAGTTCAGCGTACAGCTCTTTCCTGCCGTGATGCAGGGCGAGCAGGTGGAGCAAAGCATTATTGCGGCACTGAACCAAATTTGGTTGACGGTGGAAGGCGGAGAGTGGAAGGAGGCTCAGCCATTCGACTGCGTCGTCATCATCCGTGGAGGTGGCGCTACTGCCGACATGTCGGGCTTCGACACCTTGGCACTGGCGGAAAACGTGGCCAATTTTCCCTTGCCCATCATTACCGGCATCGGCCATGACCGCGACGAAAACATTCTCGACATGGTGTCGTTTCAGCGGGTGAAGACACCCACTGCCGCCGCAGCCTTCCTCGTCAGTCACTTGGAGGAAGTGCTCAATGCCGTTGACGATGCACAAGACCGCATCACTCGCTATGCGCAAACCCGAATCCTCAATTACAAATCGCAGCTCTCAATCCTCAACGCTCAGATTAAGAACAATGTTGCTGTTGTTAAAACAAGACAGGAGGCGCGCCTTGATGCACTCTATAGCCGCATCGCACATCACGCGCAAAATAAACTCTCAATTCTCAGCTCTCAGCTTTCAACAACTAATGCCCGTATTCCCTTGCTCTTCGACAGGAAAATTACTACTGAGCGACACCGGTTGGAGCTGATAGAGGAAAAGACGAAAAACCTCGACCCTTCGCTTTTACTGCGCCGGGGCTACAGTATCACGCTGAAGGACGGCAAGACTGTGCGCAATGCAGCCATACTACACCCTGGTGACGAGCTGGAGACACGCCTTGCTGACGGCACCGTCCGCTCCACAGTTAATTAGTATTTCAATTTGTCTCAACCTGTCCCCCAAAAACTCACTCAAAATGAAAGAACAAAAATACGAAGAGGCCTTTGCGGAACTACAGACTATCGTCCGCAAGATGGAGAACGACGAACTCGACATCGACCAGATGACCGAGCAGTTGAAACGTGCCCAGCAGCTCATCAAACTCTGCAAGGACAAGCTTACCAAGACCGACGAGGAAATCAAGAAGATATTGGGCGAGGATAAATAAAACACGGCAAAATTTGTGGGTTTCGCAAAAAATACCTATCTTTGCCCCATCGAAAATACTGTAAAATCAATAAATATATGAAGAATTTAGACTGGGCCAACCTGTCGTTTGGCTACATGAAGACTGACTACAATGTCCGTTGCTATTATCGCGACGGCAAGTGGGGCGAGATTGAAGTCTGCTCCGACGAGTATCTGAAACTGCACATGGCTGCCACCTGTCTGCACTATGGCCAAGAGGCTTTCGAGGGCTTGAAAGCCTATCGCTGCCCCGACGGCAAGGTGCGCATCTTCCGTGTTGACGAGAACGCTGCCCGCCTGCAGTCCACCTGCCGCGGCATAATGATGCCTGAGGTAAGTACCGAGCTGTTTACGGAAATGGTGAAGAAGGTTGTGCGACTGAATCAGGAGTGGATTCCCACCTACGAGAGCGGCGCCACGCTTTATATTCGTCCGCTGCTCATCGGCACAAGCGCACAGGTAGGCGTGCATCCCGCCAAGGAATACTGCTTCCTGATCTTTGTCACGCCTGTGGGTCCGTACTTCAAGGGCGGCTTCGCTGCCAATCCCTATGTCATCATCCGCGACTACGACCGCTCGGCTCCTCTCGGCACAGGTAAGTATAAGGTGGGTGGCAACTATGCCGCTTCTTTGTTCGCCAACAATCTGGCTCATGAGAAGGGTTACGCCTGCGAGTTCTATCTCGACGCCAAGGAAAAGAAATACATGGATGAGTGTGGTGCAGCCAACTTCTTCGGCATCAAGAACAATACTTATGTCACTCCGAAATCGACCAGCATCCTGCCTTCCATCACCAACAAAAGCCTGATGCAGGTGGCTGAGGACCTGGGCATGAAGGTGGAGCGCCGCCCCATTCCCGAAGAGGAACTCGAAACCTTCGAGGAGGCCGGCGCCTGCGGAACGGCTGCCGTCATCAGTCCCATCTCGTACATTGACGACCTTGACACTGGCAAGCGCTACAGCTTCGGCGACAAGCCCGGCCCTATGTCGAAGAAGCTCTTCGATACGCTGCGCGGCATCCAGTACGGCGAGCTTGAGGACAAGCATGGCTGGACTACCGTGGTGATAGAGTAGTAATTCTAGTATAACTGGATACGCTATAGTATGGGTAAAGGAAAGCTGGCGAAGTTCGCCGACATGGAAACTTATAGGAACGTCTTTCAGTATCCTTATTCGGTAGTGAGCGACGTTCCTTTCGCCATGCGCGGCCACTGGCGTGAGCAGTATTTCCACAACGACAACCCCATCATTCTGGAATTAGGCTGCGGCAAGGGCGAATACGCCGTAGAGTTGGCAAAGGCTCATCCTGACCGTAACTACATTGGCGTGGACATCAAGGGCGCACGCATGTGGACGGGAGCCACCCGTGCCCTGCAAGAGGGAATAGAGAACGTGGCTTTCCTTCGCACGAACATTGAAATTATCGACCGTTTCTTTGCCGAGGATGAAGTACAGGAAATATGGCTCACCTTCAGCGACCCGCAGATGAAGAATCCCCGCAAGCGCCTCACGAGCACTTACTTTATGCAGCGCTACCGCCGTTTCCTTGCCGACCGGAGCATTATTCACTTGAAGACCGACTCAAATTTCCTCTTCACCTATACCACGTTTATGGTGGAGAAAAACCATCTGCCCCTCATCGAACGCACCGAAGACCTCTATGCCGCCTCCGTGCCCGAGGGTTCTCACGTCGGGAAAGAGGCAGCCGCCATTCAGACTTACTATGAGCAGATGTGGCTCTCGCGTGGCATCAGTATCAAATACATGCAGTTTCTGCTGCCACGTGAAGGCGAGCTAAACGAACCTGACATAGAGATAGAGCTGGACGACTATCGCAGTTATCATCGCACAAAACGCAGTCCGCTCGAAACCCGTAAATAGACTTATGACATGAAAAAACTACTGCTGAGTTTATTACTTCTCATTTCTTATTTATCATTTAGCCCAGTAAGGGCGCAGGAACTGGTGGTGACAGTCGATTCCATCGGCCAGTTCGGCACACGTCTGCCCGACAGTCTGCGTTTCTCGATGACCGAGCTGAAGATTACTGGTCCGATGGGCGGTGCCGACTTGAAGATTCTGCAGAATATGCTGAAGAATCCGCGTCAGAAGAAATCCACCGACAAGGTGCTTGCCGTGCTCGACCTCTCGGAGGCTTCCATTGTGGAGAGTCGTGGTAGCTTTCATACTAAGACCGACATCTTGCCCTCCAGCATGTTTCAGGGTTGTAAGAACTTGGAACGTGTAATCCTGCCCTCTTCTACGCAGGAAGTGAGTATCAGCCTGTTTAGCGGCTGCGTAAATCTGAAGGAGGTGGAGGTTCCGGAGGGGACACTGGTCATCAATAAATATGCATTCAACGGTTGTGTCAGCCTGAAGGAGATAAAACTTCCATCCACTATCACCGCTATCAAAAACCATGCCTTTGACGGCTGCACGAGTCTCAGCAATATAGAGATTCCTGATGCTGTGGAGGTTATTGACGAGGATGCCTTTACCAACTGTAAAGCCTTGGAGCGTCTGAGCCTTCACAATACCAACATTAAGGCCGTTAAGGCAGAAACCTTTGCTCGCTGTGAGCGATTGGAGACCATCAGTCTGCCGCCATCGGTGACAGTCATCGGCAATGAGGCTTTCAAGGGATGCACCGCCTTGGAGAGCATCCAGATGCCCGAGGCCATTAACGAGATTGGCAACAGCGCTTTTGAACAATGCCAGAGCCTGCGCAATATTGAGATGAATACCGCCACCTCCATCGGCAGCAGCGCCTTCCGTGGGTGCATGTCGTTGGAGACAGTCGAGATAGAGCGTATTAACAAGATGGGCAACGAAGCCTTCAAAAACTGCACAGGATTAGTTACCGTCACTCTCGACGGCAACCTGTCGTCCATTGGCACGGAGACGTTCATGGGCTGCACCAATCTTACCGCCGTCACCCTTCCGGCGACGGTAAAGAGCATCGGCAAGAGCGCCTTTGCTGATTGCAAGTCGCTGGGAGCTATTGACCTGCCCGATGGACTGACACGTATCAATGACCATGCCTTCGAAAACTGTGCCTCGTTGCACCATATTGTTGTGCCCAACCTTGTAAAACAGCTGGGCAGCGACACCTTCATGAATTGTGCCTCGCTCGACAGCGTCGTTATCAGTGGTTTCATCGACAAGATTGAGAGCGACGTCTTCCGCTACTGCCACTCGCTGCGCACCGTCAGTTTGCCCATCTCGGTGAAGAGCATCGGCGACAATGCCTTCGAGGAGTGCACGTCGCTTACCGATATCAACCTGCCTATCTCCATCACCAGCATCGGCGACGACGCTTTCGAGAAGTGCGCCTCGCTCAGCTTCATTGCCATTCCAGCAGCCTGCTCGTCCATTGGCAGCGCCTCGTTCCGTGAGTGTACCGCCCTGCAGCGAGTCGAGCTGCCTGCAGCCCTGAAGAAAATTGGCGGCAACGCCTTTGCCAAGTGTGTCTCGCTGAAAGAGGTGGTCTTGGCATCGCCCCTGCCGCCCAGCATTTCGCATAGTAGCTTTAAGGGTGTGGTGATGGCAGCCTGCAAGATTTACGTTCCCAAGGGCGCTCGCGTCAACTACCGCAACGACAAGTCTTGGAATAAACTGCCCAACATTGTAGAACAGCAGCTATAACCGGATTATATTCTGGAGCCTCACCAAGGTGTCCTTTCCAGCATCAACTTTTGATGCTGGCTTAGTAGTTCTCAGCCTTCACCTGGAAGTAAGCCTGGGCGTGGTTGCAGACGGGGCACTCCTCAGGAGCCTTCTTGCCAATGACGATGTGGCCGCAGTTTGAGCACTGCCAGATGACGTCGTTGTCGCGTGAGAATACCGTCTCCTTGCGCACGTTATCCAGCAGACGGCGATAGCGCTCCTCATGCTCCTTCTCGATGGCGGCCACGCCTTCCATCTTCTCGGCTATCTCGTCGAAGCCCTCTTCGCGGGCCTCACGGGCCATGCGGGCATACATGTCGGTCCATTCAAAGTTCTCGCCGCCGGCAGCATCTTCCAGGTTGGTGGCTGTGTCAGACACCTTACCACCGTTCAGGTACTTGTACCACAGCTCGGCGTGCTCCTTCTCGTTGGCGGCCGTCTCTAAGAAAATGTTCGAAATCTGCACATAACCGTCCTTCTTGGCTTTCGATGCGAAGAAGGTGTACTTGTTGCGTGCCATTGACTCGCCTGCAAAGGCTTCCTGCAGGTTCTTCTCGGTCTTTGTTCCTTTTAAGCTTTTCATGTTGATAATGGGTTTAGTTGTTGTTTGCGTATTAAAAAAGGTATTATCGTGATTCTATGGTCAGCCGTCCTGTTTCCAGACCTTCGCTGAGACAGCTGAGCGTGATGGCCGACGGACTGTCGGTACTT
The DNA here is from genome assembly GCA_902778535.1 of uncultured Prevotellaceae bacterium. Lineage (GTDB taxonomy): Bacteria > Bacteroidota > Bacteroidia > Bacteroidales > Bacteroidaceae > Prevotella. The sequence continues at coordinate 97,130 of CACYYG010000003.1, read as the reverse complement.
TGTATAAGAACCTGTGCCATACCGTTAAAGGCTGGGATGGAGAACTCCTTGCAGTCGGAATCCTCGGGATGGTCGCTGCCAAGGTACATAGGATCTCCATTGCCGACGCCCAGAATCCGACCATCGCCCTCTATTCTGAAAGTTAGGGCAGGGCAGGCATCGGGCACGAGATGCCCTTTGCGGTCACGCACTTCAACGGTGATGACGGCAAGGTCGCGTCCGTCGGCAGAAATACTGTTGCGATCGGCCGTCAATACTGTCTTAGCGGCAGGCCCCGTGGTTTCTATAGTCTGTGTCATAATTCGGCGGCCGTTCTTATAGCCTGTGGCCACCACCTTCCCAGGCTGGTAGATGGCCGTCCATTTCAGGTGACCGTTTGCTGGCATCTGCTGGCGTCCCAGCTTTTTGCCATTCACGGTCAGCTCCACTTCATCGCAGTTGCTGTAGGCCCACAATTCTATCTCATCGCCCTCATGGCCATGCAAGTTCCAGTGGGGGAAGATGTGCAGCACAGGTTCGTCGGTCCACCACGCTTTCAGATAGTAGGCCTCGTCCTTGGGGAATCCGCAGTAGTCGAGGATGCCAAACTCGGAGTCGTGGGCGGGAAAACTGAGCGGGTTTGGCTCGCCACGATAGTCGAAGCCCGTCCAATAGAACAGACCTGCTGCCCAAGGCCGCTCGGCATAGAATTTCCATCCACGCTCTATGATGTTCTCGTAGTTTTGCTCCATTGTGCGGTTTAAGCTGACCATGCGTCCGGGATATTGTGGCAGATTAAAATACCAGCCGCGAGTGCCGCAACCTGTGGTCTCTTCAGTGCCCACGATGCGCCATGAGGGGTTCTGCCGCTTGCGGTTGTCCACATCGTTCTGCACAATATAATTGAAGCCCACCACGTCCAATCCCTTGATGAGCTCTGTGCCGCCGGCATTTGCAACGGTGCTGGGGCGGGTAGGGTCGAAGAGACGCGTATATTCGCGCATGGCCTCGGCCACTCGGGTGCCCTGAATGTTGTTTTCAAGGCCCCACTCCTCGTTACCATCGCTCCAAAGAATGATGCTTGGGTGGTTGCGGTCGCGCTTGATCATGCGTTCCAGCAGACGCAGGTGCTCGTCGTTGATGCCCATCAGGCGGTTCTCGTCGATGACGAGCATTCCCTCACGGTCGCACACGTCAAGCAGGGCAGGCGTCATAGGATTGTGCGAGGCACGATAGGCATTGCAGCCCATCGCCTTCAGCTGCCTGATGCGCCAGGCCTGTAGGGCATCGGGGATGGCCGATCCCACGCCGGCATGATCTTGGTGCATGTTCACACCCTTCAGCTTCAGCGGCTTACCGTTGAGTAGGAAGCCTTGCTCGCTGTCGAAGGCAATGTCGCGTATGCCCGTGGTGGTGGCGTAGACATCGGTCACCTTGCCGTCAACCCTCACCGTTGTCTCCACTTGGTAGAGGTAAGGGTCAGCGGTGCTCCACAGGTGGGGCTGGCTCACGGCGATGCTCTGTTTACATCCTAATGTCTGCTTTGCTTTCAGGTTTAGCACGGCTGGTGTGCTCTTGCCCACTTCTTGTCCCTCGGCATCCAACAGACGCTGCGTCACTTCACATTGCTGCATCTTGAGGCTGCTGTTGCTCACCTCGGTTTCAACCACCAGCGTGGCTTTGGCATACGGCTGCTGTAGCTCGGCATAGACGAACGTTCCGAAAGGGACAACGCTCACCTCGGCCGATTTCTCGAGCCAGACATCGCGATAGATGCCAGCACCTTCGTAGAACCAGCCTTCCTCAAGCGAGGCATCGGCACGCACGCAAATCAGGTTGTCCTTACCATATTTTATATAAGGTGTGATGTCATACACTTGCGTTGCATAGCCGCTTGGCTCTGTGCCCAGGTAAAAGCCGTTGAACCACACAGTGGCGTTGCGGAAGATGCCGTCGAAACGCAGCATCAGCCGTTTGCCGAGATTCTCGCTGCCAATGTTGAAGGTTTTGCGATACCAGCCGACGCTCGTCTCGGGATACTTCCAGCCCACGGTCTTGTAGCCGTGAGAGTGGCTGGCCATGCCACTGTAGGGTAGGGTGGTCACCCAGTCGTGGGGCAGTCTCACCTCTTGCCAGGCTGAGTCGTTGAACTGTGGCGTGTAGGGCCCCTCGTTGTGAATGGAGGCTGCCTTCGTTAAGTAGTTGAAATATTCTGTGCCACAACCGAAATCTTTTTGCGGGTCGGCAGCATGGCCAAGGGCAAACTTCCATCCGTTGTTCAGGCATATCCGCTCACGGACGCTTTGTGCCAAGGCACTTGACGCCAGCAGCATCATGACCAATACTGCCGACAACATTCTTCTGGCAATTCCTTCTTTTGTCTGTTTGAAACTGTGCATAAAGCCCTTTTATCTTTTTTTGCAAAGATACCGTTTTTATTGAATAACCTTGTTTTTTCTCCCGTTTTTTTAGAATTTATTAGTATTTCAGTCAGGTGTGAGTGGTTCTCCTCACTCCCTTCGAACTTCCTCCGAATACTAAAGAATCCTAAAAAGTGCTGGCATTATTTCTTTTTTACAGAAAAAAGGTGTACTTTTGCACCCGCTTTACAATAAGGAGAGATGCTCGAGTGGCTGAAGAGGCACGCCTGGAAAGCGTGTGACCGGCAAAACTGGTTCGCGAGTTCGAATCTCGCTCTCTCCGCTCCTAAGTTACTGAAAATCAGTAATAAACAATCATTATTTTTGTTATCGCTGGACATTAAAAAAAACGTCGGCAATGCACAATTTGGCACATTTTGGACCAAAAATGCACATTTTGGACCAAAAAATCCTGCAAATTTCCTGCAAATTTTTGGCCTCCAATAATTGAGCCAATGTGCTGCCAATCAATGACTAACATTTTTAATGTAGCAACATGGCAACACTAGTTTATTACTTAGATCGTCGAAGTGTAAAGAAAGACGGTACCTCACCACTAAAAGCAATGGTGAATGTTAGAAAGGAAACTCTGTTGTTCCCAATGGGAATAGACCTTCTTCCTATTCAATGGAATAATGACAAAAAATTAATTGTTAAACATCCTCGAAAAGCTTTTCTTAACAGCTATCTGAATGAAATGATTGTCAAAGCTGAGGAATCTTTGATGACCGAACAGAAGAAACAAGGTAGTGCTCTTTCGAAAATTCAGGTTAAGGAATTAATGTCCTCCCTCTTCTGTAACTGTAAGGAACAGGAGGGGAATGTGGTAGGCCTGTTCAAGAAGATGGTAAATGACAAGACCAAGCGCAAGAGGACTCAGGAAATCTATGCTGTCACTCTCAGAAAGATAGAGAAATTCCTGGGGAAAGACGCAAACTCACTGACTTTTGAGGACATCAATCTGAAATGGCTGAAGAAATTTGACGAATGGCTTACTACTGACTGCCCCCACTTGAATGCGAGGGCAATCCACTTCCGCAATCTCAGAGCTGTATTCAACAAAGCCATCGAAGATGACTTGACGACTAACTATCCATTCCGCAAGTTCAAGATAGGTAAGGAGGCAACACGCAAGCGTTCTCTACCAGTAGAGCAGATCCGCTCCCTACGGACAATGGAGGTCGAACCTTACCAGCAGAAGTACGTCGATACGTTCTTCCTGATGTTCTATCTCATGGGCATCAATGCCATTGACCTGCTCAGCGCAACACCTGACCAGATAGTTAACGGAAGACTGGAGTACAAGAGAGCCAAGACTGGCACGCTCTATTCCATCAAGCTGGAACCAGAAGCCTTGGAAATCATTCAGAAGTATAAAGGCAAACAACATCTGCTCCGTTTCTGCGACAAGATGAAGAGCTATCGCTTCTTCATGAATAAAATGAACAATTGCATGAAGAAGCTTATACCAGGATGTACTTCGTACTACGCCAGACATTCCGTAGCTTCCATTGCTGCAGAACTCGATGTTCCTCTTGACACTATTGCCCGAATGCTGGGACACATGGACTCAACACGTCGTGTTACACTAATTTATGTCGATTTCAACCGAAACAAAGTTGATGAAGCCAACAGGAAGGTCATAGACTACGTGCTCTACAACAAAAGATAGAGCTTGACTTGGTCAGAACCGAAACTCGGTGGTACTCTCAGACAATGAGGATACCACCTTTTTTGTTTTCTTGTCATCCATTGTCATCGGTCAGACTTTCCACATTATTATATATGAGGCGTCAGCCTAGCATTCTTTGAGTCATATAGCCCCAGTATCCTCTTTTTCTTGGTTTCCTTTGCCGACAAATATCTGTGAAAATGTTTCTTCACGTTCAGCTGACCTCATAGATGAACACTCTCCCATGTCGCCCTCTTACCTCCTGGTTATTCCTGGCTTCCAGAGCATCACGACACGCTTGTGCCGTAAGAATACTGAAAAGTAGCGTCCTATATGATGACCTTTCTCTTTCTCATGTGACAAGTGGTTTTGCAGACACATTTTCAAGCGGGGTTATCAGTAATTTTCCTTTGCAAAGATAGCGCAGGCGTCATTCGGCAAGTACCAGTCTCAGGTTCCCTATTTCCGCACAAAATTCCGACACGCTTTCCGCTTTTTCTTTTCCTTACGGCAAGGGCGATGCCAAAACAAAAAGTGGTTTTTCATAATTTTGCTTGTAATTCCTTGGCCTTTTCATTCCTTCTCCCTGCCAGCTCCATATTGCACGTAAAATTTATGTATTAACCCCTAAAAATTAAGTCTTATGCAAAACAACAACATTTTCCAGATTTCAGGTTTCATCGCCCAGGACGCTCAGATTCGTCAGTTCACAACCGCAAGCGTAGCACGCTTCCCGCTGGCTGTAGCCCGCACAGAGAAGCTGGAGGGCGAGAACAAGAGAGTATCTGCACTGATGCGCATCGAGTGCTGGCGTAAGAACGAGTCCACCAGAGACTTTGAGCTGCTGGCAAAAGGAAACCGAGTCCAGATCAGTGGACGGTTCGTTCCAGATGAGTGGACGGACAAGAACGGCGTGAAGCACAACCACATCATCATGGTGGCCAAGTCCATCGAGGCTGTTGCCGGTGATGATGAGAAGAAAAACAAGAAGGAGGGCAAATAACCTCCTTCTCTACTTTCACAAGTATTCGGAGTCTGACCAAGTCAGGCTCCTCTTGTTGTTTTCCTCCGATAGAACTATTTGGCTAATTCTGATAAAAGCCTTGCCATGAGGTTCCGAACACTCAGCTTATACGCCGGTGAAGGCTTCAGCTGCAACGAGCCAGGTTCCATATAGATTCTCTTGTTTACCTCCAACATCATTGACTGATAGCTGAATGGACAGTCAGGAGTCTCTGAATTACTATATGGCTCATTGATACCTAACTTATAGCCGTAATCCTCAAACAAGTTGACTGCCAATTCGATAGTTTCTTTTTCAGGCTTAGACCAGTCCTCATTGTACCCGATACAGATGTCTATGTCACTCTGTTCGCTTGGAAATGAATGACAGTCGAGCAATAGTGCTCCAGGGCAAAGACTATTCCTAAGGCTTGTTTGGTGACCATGCCACAGGTTCAGCAGATGGGCTTCATATTCTTCAGGTACAAAACGGGTATAACCCTCAATCTGCTTGTAAACAATACCTTGGCCTACAGCCTCCAGCGGATCATCCCAAAGACGTTCCGCGTCAACAATAAACCTTGAATAAGGAAACCTGACAGTCCTGATGCTCTCCTTCCTGTAGCCGTAGAAGAGATAATCAGTATGCCAGTCCGTCCACTTCAGCACCACGTCATTGATGAATCTCTCATCGATGTCCCAGAAACTCAGTCGCTCGTCATAAAGCCCCTCCATGGAGGCATGCGGTTCATTAAGAACAATGCGGTTGTATTGCATACCGTTATCATTTTAGTTAATACTTTCTTAACTCGCATCTTTTTACCACCGTGGCATAACAGTGAAGCTCGGTTGGTGTGAATCTAATCACTCTTGATGCAAAAATCTGCTGCAAAGGTACAATAAAAAATGCAAACACACCAATTTTTTATAGAAAAACTATTCTCCCCTTTCTCATGTCATCAAAATGTCTGGCAACATTTTCGGAACATATCCTCGGCCACATGTTTCTATCTTTGCTTGTTCCGAAGAGTCGCTGTCAAGCATGTGCTGGGAATGTCGTCGGCTCAAAAGGGCAAGTACCGACGGCACACACCCTTTTGTGGGCATCCCTGAAGGGAGGCGCACCGCCGACAATATTCTCAGCCCGACACTTCTTCCACGAGCCTTCCCGAAACATACATGGTCTCGGAAGTAATCCCAAGGGTGCTGTCGCACCCGATGACATGAGAAAGGGGTGAAACTATCTTCTTCCACTTCATTTCATACTCCCTGACCGGACTGGATGGCAAGGGATGCGCTCCTGAACAGGTGACTCTCCCTGAAACGAAGAGCCACACCTGTCATCTTTCCGTGAACGCCGTCGGCCTCTGATGAATGAGAATGGACACGGGGTCCATACACGTTCATCAGTGCTGCCAATGTATGGCCAGAGGTGTCTGGCTTCATATATTGGCGGCACCGGCTGACAATGTTCGCGGATGGCAGGCGGGCACTTCTTTGTTCTGGGAGAATTGTCATCCTGTACGGGAGCTGCCAGCATCCACCGCTATCCTGTCTTGGCCAACACATGAAATGACTGATGGAAGAGATGACTTAATGAGAGATTAGGCTAAATAGCTCAAAAATACGTTTTTGAGTCACTTTTCATGCCTATTTCGTCGTAAAAGTGTTAAATCAAGAGTTTGGCTTTACTTTTTTCTTTTGTTCAGGCAAACAACTATACCTTTGCCCGCACAATTCACCAAAACATTATCCACATGAAGTATCTAACTAAATGCCCCAAAGTAGTGACATGGCTCACAGTCGCCCTGCTCACCATCACGCTGCTACCCTCTTGCAGCAAGCCGTCAACATCCCGTTTCCTGTTCCATTCTCCTAAAGAAGCAATAGAGGCTTGCCATAGCGAGCTTACCTCCTTACGGGAGATAAGGACTGCGGACATCGACAAGTTGACATCTGTCGTGAATGAATGGCTCGTCCTGCAAGATTCCGTGTACAACTGTCTGGCAAGTGACACGACCATACAGTTGAACACAAATCTGACCACATATTATTATATTATTGTGGACTCCATCAGAGACGAGATAAACCGTATCGCCAGGCTTCAGCAACGCTCGTTGAAGGATGTGACCTATCTGAAGATTCACACAGCGAAGAATCGTGAGAAGACTCATTCATCAAAAGACTTCAAGAATGCCAGTGAGATATTTGGCAATATGGAAGGAGCAGGACTCTACAAGGACTTGAATACGACTACGGAAGCATATATCAGTCTGCTTGAAACGACGGCTCCTTTCTCAAAAGAAGATGAAGTAGTCGATTTCCTCCAGAAAGAAGACAGATGCTTCCGCTCCCTGATGGCCTTCCTGAGTGAAGCAGATCAGAAGGAACTCGCCATCATCACAAGCAAGACGTCACAGCTGTTTGATGATCTCTATAGCAGGGTTTCTGACGGAGAAAAGAACAGCATTACGGAAAGAATATCCCTGCTGCTGACCATGCGATTCAATCGCCGCATCATACAGAACGCGGAGGCATGTATGAACGACATCAAGGCAAGGAAACGACTGACCGACCAGCAAAGAGACAACTACCGATGGATGCTGATACAGCCGTTCATGTCCATTGACGGCTATTCCATGGCATCACTGACTGACGGACAAGAGAAGTCTCTGCTCCGGCTGTCTAAAGCACTCCCCTCACTCTTTGCCTATCTTGACAACACGCCAGACAGCAGCAAAGACCTAATTAAACTGAGTGAAGTCCTTTCAGACTTCTTCCTCAGTTCCTACATGAAATCGTCCTTATAATATTAACTTAACAACAAGAACCATTATGAAAGAGAGCAAGAAGAAAGCGTATGAGATGCGCGAGGACTTCAAGAAGTTCATTAAAGGAGAGACACCAATGCCCAACTACTCTGAGGAGGAGGAAGAGGCACTGGAGAATTGGTTTCAGATGCTGGCAATCAATCTCAGTAAGGCTTCGGAAAAGAGTCTGCGTAAGTTCGTCAGGAAGACAGGCCATGCAGAAGCCTTCCTGTTAGGGTTGGCCCGTTTCACATGTACCATCATTCAGAACATGGAAAATGAAGGATTGTCAACGAAAGGTGGAAATGTCTGGGACTACTACTATCTGGCAATCCTGCCTACCGCACACGACATTGAGGTGGAACACCAACGTGAAAGCCACCCTAATCCGGAAGTTATCATTGCCCTGATGGATACGTCTATAAGCATCCGGCAGATTTTCGATAAGTTTTTCTCATATGTGCCTGATGAGTATCGGGAGGAATGCATGAAGGAAATCCAGGAAGAGAGGAATAAGCTTCTGAACTATGTTTTCGGTAACTCCAAACAATAAGGTACTTGCATGGCTCACCTCTAAACAATGACTGATTATGAGAGAAGAAAATTTGACAAAATGCTTTGAGATTTTCCGTGGGGAAATCTCAAAGCGTATGGCTTCCTATTTCTCACTTGGAAACGAGAATTTGGTTTTCAGGAAAGACTGTTCCGAGTGTGTGATTCCATTGGCTTCACAACAAATGGCGGAAGACATGACAGAGGAATTTTCGACTTGTCTGGATTACCAGGTCCTCTATGAAAAACGAACCCCAGATGGCAGTGACTACCATGTGGCGCTCTATTCCATTCCATACGAGAATGAGATGGTCGTCGTCATCATGGACTCCATCCAGCACGGTCTCATTGAGAGCGTAAAGGTTCGTTTCTTTGACTCGCTCGATACGATGTATAATCATGTGAGGCAACTGTGGATCGACTCGCTGTTCCTGAAAGGAAAGCTCCTGAACGGAATAGAACAGGAGGCAGAGCTGCTGCAGGACTTTCTATAACAACTGTAACACATCCAGCAAATGTTGTACTTCAAGATTATATTGGCACTGCTCCTGTCAGCCATTCCGTTCCTCTTCAAGCATTTCATCCTGCCTAAGAGAGAATCGTCACCGGCCTGCAGGAATGCCATTACGGCTGCTGCTTCAGCTATGCCTTACTTCAAAAGATGGAGGCGTAAATATTTCAATATTTCAATAAGAATATATAACGCCATGAAGCATAGCATCGAGGCAAGGAAGTTCTTCACGCTCCTCATGCTCCTGGTGCTGCTGACCATCACGATGGTCGACTTCAACGCATCGGCAACCATCGCAAGAAAGGTGACGAAGGCTGCACAGGAATGTGGAAACGAGACTGAAACGCTGATTGGACTCTACTCTGTATACGCACCCTATCTCACCTTCCGATATGCGACAGTGCTGGCTGGGCTGATGGTCATACCGTTCTTCTCATATAAACTGACGGACAAGGTTCTGATGAAACTTGCCGGAAGCAAACGATTCTTTTGTACAGCCAGCATATTTACGGTCGCTTTGCTGGCACTTTGTGCTTTCCACTCTGATGGTCGGAACATCGTCATCATAGAGATTCTCTACGTCATCCTGGGTGCAGCATCTGTATATCCCAGATACCGACAGACGACTGCACAAGTACATGCTGTTTCCAAAGGTACGTTAGACAGGCTATACAGAATGAAGTATTGCGCCTTGGAATACAGTACGCAATGACAAGAGGATGAACAAAGAACGTGGCAGCTGCAACATCTGCCATTATTTGAACCCCATAATTATTGAAAGAAACATGGAAAAGAACGTAAGTATATCCAACAGATTATCCAATGCCCCTAACCACAAAGTCACGCTGGAAATAGTCACCAGCTTCGAGCTTTGGGACTTCCTTCTGGACGGCCGCACGATGGCCAACCAGTCCAAGGGCAACAGGCACAGGTACAGCAAGGCAGAAGCTTTCTTCGACCTGCTTGACCGGCAGCGCATCTCGAACTCAACAGGAGATAACGACTACATGAGCAACAGCGTACAGCTGCTTGCCAACACCTGGGGCTGGATGCGACCCACAGCCAAGAAATTCCTGGACAAGCTACAGGAGATTGGTGCCATCACCCTGACATCGTCAGGAAACAGAATCGTGGTCTCGCTGAACAACATCATAGGTGAGGACACCTCTGCTTCGCAGAATGGCAGCGAATTTGAAAATCGCAGCGACGGCTTGCCGTCGCAGGACACTGACTGTCCTGGCGTCCGTCCGAAGACGTCCGAAGAACCTGCCGCCACTTGAGTGACGGCAGAGAGCGGTCTCCACATGTCTATGCCTTGTCCAGCGCTTGCGCTTGTTGGGCATGTCCTATACAGTGGAGGTAACCTATTACTAACCCTGCCTACTCCGTATACAGAGTTATGACCGCACTTAAAACGAGCAAGCTCGGCGTTCAATAGGCTCAGGGATGCCCCGAGACCCCCCAAAACAAATTTCATATCTATGCCAAAAGAACAAAAACAATCAATCAGCCTGACTTATGGCAAACGCTTCGACACCGCCCTGAGCAATGAGAACCTTCGCATAGGTGACAGCAGTGCATGGAAGGCGAAAATTGCCGGTACGCTTGACCCCACCAGGACAAAGTTCAACTTTGAGGTGACAAAGGGGGGAGTCATCATACCCATCAATCAGGCTGTGTCCATACCGAAGCGCATCAAGGAAATATTCAAGAGACACGGCATCACAGACCCGAACCTCGGGCTGTCCCGGGAAGATCTCCAGCGTACTGGCGTGGGCATCAGAACACATGCGAACTTCATCCTTCAGGGGTCACATGACACCATGCTCAGACTGGCATTTGGGGAACAGCAAGTGGACTTCAGCCCCGGTGCCGACAACTCCCACCTGAAAAGGGATGAGAACATAGAGAAATGGGCAAAGGACATGTACATGTTCGTTGCACAGAAATATGGCGAGGACAATATCGCATCCTTTGTCGTACATCTTGACGAGACGACTGCACATGCCCACTGCACAGTGGTACCTATCACCCCAGATGGCAAGCTGTCATTCAGGAAGGTATTCATCGGTGAAAGCAACGACAAGTATGAGTTCTCCAGACAGACCAAGCAGCTGCATGATGAAGCAGCCAAGATCAGCATGAAGTACGGTTTGAAGAGGGGCGACGACATGGTGCTCTCAGGAGCCAAGCACAAATCCTACCTCCAGTGGATGAGGGAGAAGATGGAGGAGCTGAAGAAGGTCATCAGCGGGCAGAATGCCACCATTGACGAGCAGAAGCAGCAACTGTATGACATCAACAGGGAGGTCAAGAAAGCCGAGACAAGACTGAAGGGACTGAAAACGATGCTGGATAACCTGGAGAAACACAGGCTGGATGTCCTTGCGGATATTGAAGTGCTCGAAGGCGACGTAGCCACCACTGAATCAGAGAAGGCAGAACTTGACAGAAAGCTGCTTCGCCTGAAGGAAGACCTGGAGCAGACGGAAGAGAAGATAAAGACCAGGAGGCAACAGCTGGTGACGGCAACAGAACAGCTGCGTGAGCTTGGACACAAGAGCGCAGATGTGCAGCACGCCTATGATGACATGCTCCGACAGATTAACCGGGAACTGCCTACCCTGCAGAAGAAGACTTTCCATGACATGGAGGCCATAGGATGGGAACTGGCATCACAGGAAGCCATCGAACGGAACAGTCAGCTGGAGGCTTTCAGGAACATGCTGACACCAGAACAGGAAACAGCGTTCAACAAGCTGTTCGACGGCTCCATGGTCGAGACAATGGCAACAAGAGCAACGGAGGTAACGGCGATGGCCGCCACCCTGTTCCTCGGCTATCTCGACGAGGCGACACAATATGCAGAGAGTGCAGGAGGCGGTGGAGGTCCCGGCTCCGGATGGGGACGCAAGAAGGATGAGGATGACCTTACCTTCGGGAGAAGATGCTTCCTGCTCGCCAAGAACATGCTGTCACCATCAGGAGGGAACGGACAGGGACAAGCCCAGAAGAGAAAGACGGGAATAAGCAGATAGCAAAATATACAAATACTAAAATATTTATTTTATTATGGAAGAAAATAAAGAAATAGAAAAAGAGGAACAAAAAACGACTCCTGTCACTTATACCATCGACGGGCAGAGTATTGTCAAAATACTTGACAAGAAGAACTGGTTCCAGCCCATAGAGAATGGCCGTCAAGTCAATGTCGGAACAATAACAGCAGCAAGGGACGAGAAGGGTAAGTGTTTCATGGAGGCTCGCATTGACGATAAGACGATACGGTATGACATCAACCCGGAAGTACTCATCCGCTTCGGCCAGCTCGATGACGCGAACAGACTGAAACTGTTCGACTCTGTCTTCCATGAGGTGATGATCAAGAACGCAGACGGCAAGGACACCGATAACAGGGTGGACGGTGCTGCCCTTTCTAAGATGAAGGAGGTGATGGGATTCTACCATAACGTCGACAACGGCAGAGAGGTGGATGTGACAGAGGTAAGGATAGACAGAAATGAAGACGGACGACACCTTATGTCAGCGACCATAAATGGCAAAGAAAGGACTAAGGAAATCCTCGAAAGGACGTATGACAAATTCCTGGTCGTGGACGATGACGAGAGGATAAGGATATTCGCAAATGTGTTCAGGGACTTGAAAGTGGTGCCGCGCTCTACGGGGAAAACGGACAGTGACGAGAAGAAATCCATTTGGGCAAGAATACTGGGATGGTTCGGACTTTGCACCATCAAGGAGAAAGAAATCCTGGAAGAGAAGATAAGGAAGATGAAAGGGCATGACAGTGAAAGAGACGTCAGGCACAAGGCGGAACAGAAACGGAAGAACATGAGCGAAGCTGCTACAATGCAAAGGAAGAATGACATGAAGGAGATAGCGGAAAACTGGAAGGCCATCAAGGACAGGTATGAAAAATACGAGCAGTACTTCGGGCCTGAAAAACTTGCTGCAGAGATGAAGAAAAAGTAGGATAAAGGCCATAACCGTCGTAAAAGTGTTAAATCAAGAGTTTGGCCTCCTGATTTTCTCCCAGCCAGTATATAATGAGTAATTTCGCGGCGGTTTCAACTTTACTCATGAATAAAACAGATTGTACAATGAAAAAAAGAAAATTGCTGATTGCAGCTGTCGGCATTGTGCTGACGGCTGCCTGTCCTGCTTACGCACAAGAGCAGGAGATTGAGATTAACAGTCAGGAACTGGCGCCCCTCTCCCCCACCTACCTTGACGGAGCACTGGTAAACGCCGGCTGGGATTCCAACTGGTTCATCATGCTTCAGGGAGGAGCATCGGCATTCATCGGGAACCCCGTAGGCCATGCAGACCTCTTCGACCGATTCAGCCCGATGCTTCATGCGTCGCTTGGAAAATGGTTCACGCCACACTTCGGCGGACGACTGTCCTATCAGGGACTGAAACTGAAGGACTGGCAGCTGGAGTCACGTGCCTACCAGGGCGTCCATGCCGACTTCCTCTACAATGTGTCGTCGCATTTCCGTAATGACATTGACGCGCTGCCAAGATGGGACTGCATCCCGTATGCCGGCATCGGCATCATCAGAAACTCGCACACACACCGCAAGCCATTCGCCATCTCATACGGCATCATCGGACGCTACCGCCTGAACTCCCGGCTGCACCTGTCAGCAGAGCTTGGGGCCACGAACACCTTCCGTGACTTCGACGGGAAAGGTGAAAGCAACAAGTTCGGCGACCAGCTGCTGCAGGCATCACTCGGCATGACCGTGACCATCGGAAAAGTGGGATGGAAACGGGTCATCGACGCAAAGCCCTACATCTGCCAGAACGACATCATGGCAAGCTATGTGGACTATCTCCAAGAAAAGAACCAGAAGCTGTCAAAGCAACATGAATATGACATGGAGGCACTGGCGGAGCTGAACAAGATACTGGAGATAGAAGGACTGCTCGGGAAATACAGGCTGACGGGACAAGACGTGACAACGGACGAAGACCAGTACAAGGCTTATCCCAGGAACGACTACAGTGGACTGAACTCTCTCAGGAAGCGCATCCGAAACAGAGGATGGGACGGCAATCCCGACAATTACAAGCCCATGCTTAGCGACAGCACTGAATACAACGGCAATAAAAACATGTCCGTGCTTGGACTGGAGAGAGACAGGGACATGACTGCCATCGGCTCGCCGATATTCTTCTTCTTCCACCTGAACTCTTGTGAGATGACTGAGAAAGCACAGGTCATCAACATCGACGAGCTGGCAAAGGTGGCAAAGAAGAACGGATTGCTGATTGAGATAACAGGAGCGGCTGACAGCCAGACCGGAAATGAAAAGACAAACGAGATGCTGAGCGCACGACGGGCAGACTACATGGCTAAGATGCTGCGTGAGCGAGGCATCCCTGATGACAACATCATGGTACGGCATGAAGGCGGCATCAACAGATATGCGCCGTTCACTGCCAACAGGAACACAAGGGTGGTCCTCTATATACGGAAATAGTACAGGACTCTCCTGCAGGCTTGCACCCCGCAGGAGATTTCTTTCTTATATCTATATAAATAAATAATTATAGAAACAAATATGGCAATAAGAAAATATACAAATCCGCGAGACCTCGACTTGTCTCCAGGACTTCAGGACGTACTGCGCAGGAACGGAATGCAAGCCCATATGGCCATGCAGCCCAACGGACAGATGCAGCTCATCGTATTGGGACATGACTCACCGGCCATCACCTACAACCTCAACGACCGTCAGGTGGAGGACCTGATGGGCTGGGGCTCGAACTATGTGAACAAAAAGGCGTACAACACCTTCACGTCTATCGTCAAGAATGACTTCTACATGCCGGATAACTTCGTGTCGGCCCGTAATGCCTTCGGACGTGTGGCAATGGGACTGCACGGCTATCGTCTGGGGACAGGAGAGTACGGCATCCCCTACTACCGCCCGTTCAGCAGGTCTGGACGCGGATGGGGCGGCGACTTTGTCGGATGGGAGCCGGGATGGCACATGCGGCGCATCAGCGGACAGACGTTCATGGCGGGAGGCGGGATCATGACTCCCGTCAGGCCGGACGGTCGGGTGAAGCCGGGTGAGCTGAATGCCGGAGGCTACGGCTTCTACTACAAGGGGCAGCAGCGCGAGACACGGCAGGAGGTGCTCGATGACATCCTGGCTGACGGACGTATACAGCCAGTAAAGGCTGCTCCCCGTCCACAAGGGCAGGCTATACCATATTCGGAGAGGATCTGGGAGGGTGAGACAAACGGCTTCACCAATGAGAAATTCCAGGAGGTGCTCGCCTCACACGGCATCGTCGTCGATGCGGAGAAGAAAACACTGACCATCCAGTCATCACAGTTCCCGATGGACTTGCAATATGACTTGACGGATGAGGAACTGAAGAAGCTGACAGCCGAAGGGATAGGCTATCCCAATGGTGCAACCGTGGAGGAAAGACTGGCCGTTATCAATAAGCGTATCATGGAAGACACGCGGGACTTTGCCAACCCTGTCACCAAAGAAATGCTGGAGTCGAAAGACCTTGTCTGCCTGGAGCTGACGGAGGAAGCGAAGAAAAGCCCGCAGATAGCAGCTTTCTTCGAACAACAGCAGCGGTATGAGGAGAACCAGAGGATGATGGCAGAGAGAGAGGAGGCAAGGCAGATGCAGCAGGAACGTGCCGCAAGGATAGCTGCCGACCCCTGCGCCATCGACGGACTGGCCATCCATGACATTCTTGGGAACAAGGGATGGTTCCAGCCTGTTGCCAATGGCCGGGAGATGGTCGTCGGAGAGATAAGGGTGGAGAAAGGCACTGACGGCAACTGCCTGATGACAGCCGTCATCAACGGAGAGACGGTATCACATGCCATCAAGGAGAAAGACTATGACAAGTTCCTGGCACTCGACGACGCGCACCGCCTGAAACTGTTCGACAAGGTGTTCTCTGAAGTGGAGATAAAGCACTCCGACGGTCATGGATATGCCGATGACATGTATCTTCTCGACCGGGAAGGTCAAATCATTGCACAGGACGGTGAGGACATTGGCCATGCCATCTCCAACCGAGTTGACGGAGCGGCACTTCAGGACTTCAGGCAGCGTCAGGGCTTCTACCGTGAAATAGCCCATGGCCGTGAAGTAGAGGTCGGTGAGATACGGGTTGATAAGGAGGCCGACGGCAAATACAAGATGACGGCTGTCATAGACGGGCAGTCCGTGACACATGAAATCTCCCAGAAGCAATATGACAAGTTCCTGGCAGTGGATGACTACCAGCGGATGAAGCTGTTCTCGAAGATATTCGATGAGGTGGACATCAAGACGCGACCGGGGGAAGGCACGAACATCGGTGCTGCCATACTCGCAGCCCTCGTGGCCACGGGAGAGGTGCTGGCAGACCCGCTGATGCACCACGGGCCTGGGCCAGAGATATACAAGAGCCGTTTGCCCGGAACGGTCTATTACAAGCCCGGAGTGGTGTCACCGGCAGAGGTGGCGGCAGCCAATTTCGAGAGCATGGACCGGCCAGCACGGCAGGACTACAGCGAAGGCCGGGGCATGGGCATATAACTATTATCATATTGAAGTATATAATTCAATAGGCATATATGGGAGCTTTCAACACGATAGAACTGAGGCCGCACCTGCTGCAGTACTGCATCAGCGAGAGCTGGTACGCCTTGCTTTGCATCCTGTCATTTGCCTGCGCAGGGCTTGACATGGTTGAGGACAGCACCGTGTCAAGCCTACTGAAATACTTCGGTGTCCTGCTGCTGGTGTATCTGGCATATCAGCTGCTATACCTGCTGAGGATAAGATATGTGTTGACGGAAGAACAGCTGGTATTCCTGCATGGCGTGTTTCAGCACTCCACAGACTATATGGAGCTGTACCGTGTGGTGGACTACCAGCAGAACAGGTCTTTGCTGCAGCAACTGCTGCGGCTGAAGACCGTCACCATCCTCTCCGGCGACAGGAACATGAGACGCCTGGACATCATCGGTGTCTGCGAGGATGAGAACATCGTCGGCGAGATACGAAAGAGAGTGGAATATAACAAACGAATGAAGAGCATCTATGAAATCACCAACCGTTTCTAAGAAGGGAGCTGCCATGATCATGGCCATACTCTCACTGACAGCGGCAACACCGGCATCGGCACAGGTGACGCAGAGCAACCCGCTGCAGTATGTCGAGATTGAGACTGGTCACAGGAACATCAATGACCAGGTGAACAGACAGACGAAGGCACAGGAGAAGACGGGACTGTTGCAGGCAACCATCTCCGGCGAGTTCACGAAGATCAAGCAGTGGGAGGGAAAATACAACTCCTACCTGAAGACGGCACGCGGCTATGCCGAGGCGATACAGGCAGGGACATCCCTGTATGCGGAGGGCGTAGAGACACTGCGGCACATCCATGAGATACAGAAAGCCGTCTCAGCCAACCCGCAGGGCATCGGCGCATCGGTGGCCATGAACAACATCTATGTGGAGACGGCGGCAGAGCTGATAAGGACATACAGGCTCCTGAAGGTGTCAGTTGCCCTCGGCACGAAAGAGAACATGCTGACGGGAGCGGAGCGAACGGAACTATTATGGAACCTGAACGACGCACTCGACCAGCTGAACGGGAAACTGCGCAGACTGGCTGTGAGCATCGCATTCTACAACCTCGGGGACGTATGGAAGAGCGCTACGGCAGGAATGGTGGAGCGGACGCATGCACAGGTGGCTGCCGATGCCATCGACAGATGGAAACGCGCACAGAGGGTTTATGCAATTCTGGATGACTAAAACAACAGAACAATGGAAAAAAGGAGATTCTTTCAGACTGTCATGCTGACGGTTATGATGTTTTTATCAGGGGTATCGGCATATGGCTTTGGTATCGATCCTGTCCGTGCGGCAATGATTGACCAATACTCAAAACAGGCAAAGAAAGCGCTGGAGGCACAAAACAAGGCACAGGCGCTGATGACGACAGGACATCTGTGGATGCAGACGGAGATAGAGGCAACGACGAACTTCCAGAGGGAGTTCAATGAGTACCTCGACAAGTTCCATGACATCCTCGGCTTCGCCGCTGAGATATACGGCATCTACTATGAGGTGACGCAGCTTTCAAAGAACGTGTCAGACCTTAATGGTGTGGTGGCCTCCTACCCCGCCAACGCACTGGCAGTGGCCTTCCACTCACGGCGTAACGTCGTGTACAGAAACATCATCATTAACGGGGTGAACATCGTCATGGACATCAAAACACTGTGTTTTGACAGCTCCAAGATGACGGAGCAGGAGAAGAATGAGATGATAACAAACATCAGACCGAAACTGCGTTCCATGAACAGACAGCTGCGTGCCCTGGGAATGGCCATCCGTTATACCACCTTCCTCGACGTTTGGAATGAGCTAACGGACAGGGCCAGAGGCTATGGCGACATCGACAAGAAAGACATCATCGAACGCTGCATGAGGGACTGGAAGAACAACGCAAACAAATAAAAGGATAGTTCCATGGAAGAGACTCAGGGACAACAGGCGATATATAAGCTGCTGCGCTTCATCATTTACTTCCTCGTACTGGTGGAGTTTTTCGTGTTTGTCATCACGCCGGAGGAGATGGACATCTTCGGCGGTGTCATAGCCGACATCCATAATCGGGTGTCGCGGTTCTTCATCTACCAGAGAGGACACCTGCCGTACAGTAAGCTGATGACGGCATTGTTCATCATCATCACCTCCCTCGGCACCAAGGCGAAGAAGGACGTAAACTTCGATTCCCGCTACCAAGTGTACTGGCCGCTGGCCATCGGTTTCATACTTGTGGTGTCGTCGGTGTTCTTCTACAATTGGGAGTTCACGCCGATGTTCTATCATATATCGGCCAACGTATGGGTGTATGTCATCTTCACGCTGATAGGCACGCCACTCATTCATCTAGCCCTCGACAACATGACGAAGCACATCAAGGGCGGCTTCATGAAAGACCGCTTCAACTTCGAGAACGAGAGCTTCGAGCAGTGCGAGGAGAAGCAGAACACACCATACAGCGTGAACATCCCCATGCGCTACTACTACGGGGGGAAGTTCCGTCATGGATGGGTGAACATCATCAACCCCTTCCGTGGTACATGGGTGGTGGGAACACCTGGATCCGGTAAGACATTCTCCGTCATTGAGCCGTTTATCAGACAGCACTCTGCCAAGGGCTTTTCCATGGTAGTCTACGACTACAAATTCCCAACACTGGCGACTAAGCTCTACTGGCACTACCAGAAGAACAAGAAAGAGGGAAAGACTCCGCCGGGATGCACGTTTAACATGATCAACTTCGTCAACGTGGAATATTCAAGGCGAGTGAACCCCATTCAGCAGAAATATATCGGAAACTTGGCAGCCGCACAGGAGACGGCAGAGACACTGATCGACTCCCTCCAGAAAGGAAAGAAGGAAGGCGGTGGCGGCAGCGACCAGTTCTTCCAGACATCGGCAGTCAACTTTCTGGCAGCGTGCATATACTTCTTCATCAACTACAAGAAGATGCCGTATGACATAGAAGGAAACATGCTTTTCCCGGAATATGAAGAAGACCCTGAGACACATCATAAGAAGCTGACAGGACGTGTGTATAAGACGGAGGCTGCCAGAGCCATGAAGGACCAGGCAGAACTGGTCGAGGAACCTGCCTACTGGCTCGGGAAATACTCAGACATGCCGCATGTGCTTTCCTTCCTAAACCACGACTATACGGAAATTTTCGAGGTGCTGCGGACAGACCCGGAGGTGTACCCGCTGCTCGGCCCGTTCATGACGGCCTTTGAGAACAAGGCCATGGAACAGCTGGAAGGCATGATTGGCACCCTGCGCGTACAGACATCACGACTATCCACAAAGGAGTCGTACTGGATTTTCCACCGCGACGGCGATGACTTCGACCTGAAGGTCAGCGATCCGAAGCATCCTTCCTACCTTCTTATCGCCAATGACCCGGAGATGGAGAGCATCATCGGTGCTCTCAACGCCCTAATCCTGAACCGCCTCGTGACCCGCGTCAACAGTGGGCAGGGAAAGAACGTGCCTGTCTCAATCATCGTCGATGAGCTGCCGACGCTGTTCTTCTATAAGATTGACCGCCTGATAGGTACGGCACGCTCGAACAAGGTGTCGGTGGCGCTGGGATTCCAGGAGCTGCCGCAGCTGGAGGCTGACTATGGCAAGGTGGGTATGCAGAAGATTATCACGACCGTCGGTAACGTTGTCAGCGGCTCAGCACGCGCCAAAGAGACGCTGGAGTGGCTGTCAGGGGACATCTTCGGAAAGGTGGTGCAACTGAAGAAGGGCATTACCATTGACCGTGACCGCACTTCCATCAACCTGAACGAGAATATGGACAACCTCGTTCCGGCATCAAAGATCTCGGACATGCCTACGGGATGGATAGCAGGACAGGTGGCACGCGACTTCGTGGTCACCAAGACGGGACATAACGGCTCAATGGACATCCAGAAAGCGGAGGAGTTCCGTACCTCCAAATTCTACTGCAAGACTAACTTTGACATGAATGAGATAAAGGCAGAGGAAGCGGATTACGCTAACCATCCTCTGCCTAAGTTCTACACATTCCCGTCTGTGGATGCACGGGAGCGCATACTTTATGCAAATTTTGAGCGTGTAAACCAAGATGTGAAAGACATGATATTGGAAATACAAATGGAGTTCAAAAAATAATAACAAATATGATATGATAGCTTGAATGGGGCTATCACTGGTATTTGATATAAAAAACGGCGGGCCTCACGGTCTGCCGTTTCATATTAAAGTATTCGCTAATTATTCGACGTACAAAGCCTTGCAGAAATTCTATCGGAACAAAACTGCAGAATATAGCAATGCATTCACGCCTTTATGCAAAAGGAGAGTTTCGCGACTCTTGCATTTACTTTATTAGTAATTGAAGTATGGCTAATACAATAATTCCTATTATCAATATTATTCGGTTGATTTTAGATGCTTTAGCAGATTCGTTTCTTGCTGCTACTATTTCATCCTTTAATTCTTTCGCATGATTGGTAATAGAGGATGATATTGTTTGACAGGTAGCCTTCAGGCTTTCAATGCTAGCATTTAAGCTACTGCTTTTTTCTGAAATACTGGTTATGATTTCATCTTTTGCCGAGGTTATTATCTGGGATTGGGTAGATGAAAGATCTGCTATAGCAGATTGAATGGCGCCAGCAGTTTCTTGCAAAGATGAAATATCTCTAGTAATCTCATTTCCTTTGTTGATGCAAGCATTAACGTCTGTTTTTATTTGGGATAAAACAGATGAAAGTGTTTTTTCAGTATTACTAATACTCTGAGTAATGGTAGTTTCTGCATTTTTTATTGTTGTTGGCAAATTAGAAATATCCTCCTTGATAACTCTCAGGTCTTCATCTTGTTTAGATTGAGAATCATTTAGGTCTTTCAATATTTGATCTATAGATACTTTTATAGAAGTAATCTCCTCAACTGATGCTTGTATTTTAGCTTGGAGGCCATTTAAATTCTCGATGCTTTGCTTGAGATTTGTATTTTCGTCCGAAAAAGATTTGATAGTTTCTTCTGTTTTTGTTTTGAAACTATCAGAAAGACTAGCAGCTTTAGTGCTAAAAGAGTTAATAACCAAATTGCATGAATTCTTAATTTCATCGATTGAAGATTTTGTTTCTGCTTTCAATGATGCTTCACGTGCGGAAAGATCTTCTGACCATGCTTGAAGATTATTTACTAACTTTTGTACGGAAGTAACGTAAATACCAACGATATCCGTAAGTTTATTACTGGCGTTGACAGTGTTTAATACCTGTTCCCTTGCAGAATCAAGATTTTCGAGATTCTGCTCAAGTCTCTCTAATGCAGAATTAATGTCGTGTGGCATATTTTATTGATTTTAATTATCGGTTTCTTCAGGAAATTGAAGGTATGAAGATGAAATTTCATTTAATCTCTCTTCATGAATGAATAGGGTTACCGTTTCTTTACCTTTCTCAATTATGTTCTCTCTAATATAATCATCATCATTATGAACTTTTGCAGCCAAACAAGAATTAAAATGGCTCATGTTGTTCCAGAAATTAGATTTGTCCTTTTTATATAGTGTCATAAAACCATCCATATAACCATTGAAGGCATTGGCTTTCAAAGTCTCGTTAGTTCCTGCACCTAAGAATGTAATACAGTAAGTTAGAAGGAGTTGCAATGCGGGATTATCGGGGTGCGCTCTAAGACATAACAAAGTGGCACCATATAGGTGTTTCACATTATCAATCTCGCTTCCAGAACCATCATTTGGTATGATGTCTATATATTTTTTTACAACATCATAAGTATCTTCTCCTCTCTCATCCGTGTCATCAGTAAGAGAATAGTCGGCTCCATTTACCTGATACCCCGTTCTTGCGTATTTAGAGTTGAAATATAGGTGAATAAATTCTTTCAACCATTCGTCACTATTTGTTTTCTCTCTTTCTGTGATGCTATCTTCACAAGCAATCCTCATGTCTTCGATTGCACGGTAGCGTTTCTTTTCTAGGTTTTCATATACAAATGCTGTTAAATATCCAAGGCATTTGTCGAGATAGTTACGACCTCTTTGCTGGTCTATTTGATTAACTCTTGTTTGAGCCTGTTCAAGAGAATAATACTTTCTAAAGAAATCAAGCATGTATTGCCTGAACTCTTCGTCTGTCCGTTTTTTAATTTTAAGCTCGTATGTTTGTGACAAATAATCGATAGTGACGTCTTCTACCAATCCGATACAGCACATTCGGTATATAGCCTTATCGGTATCATTTTTGTCTCTTTTCTTGCAAAAACAGAGATTAAGTTGTCTATACAATTGCTCGTTACCATGGTTTCTTAACCAACGTGAATCATTTGAACATCTAGCAATTTGGGCAATCAATTCATCAAAGTCTCCAACTTTTCTGAGGTTGAGTCTACCATATCTTGCTTCATCGATATTCTGCCATTGTTGTGAATCTGCAATTCTTTTTATTTCTTCTCTTATGCTACGTTCAAAATCTTCTGGGGCCTGTTGAATTTGGTTTTCCCAAGAAACGGTTACATAAACATACCCATCTTCATCGGCTTGAGCCATCGCACTATAAATGCCTTCAGCAAGATTGTCTTCACCTTCCAATGGACGGAGAAGAAAAGTTGCTGAATGATCTTCGTATCTCTGTAAGATTGATATTAAGCTGTTAGTAACATATTGGCAAGTGGCATAGTCGAAATTCACGTTTCTGTATATTGGATACAATCGGTCTAAGAATAAGTATCCGTATTGGTTGTGGTTGTCTTCTTCAGAAAATAGAATGACACTGTTTCGGTTCCTATCAACTCTGAGACTAACATCGTTGTTACCTGTCAGTTCCCGAAGCATACCTTGAACTTCTAATATATATGAAGGCTTGACATTCAAAATGCGGTCTGTCATTTCAGTCAGAATCACTTTTTCTTTGAAAAGTCCTCGGAATGATTCGTTATGAAACCACAGGTCGATATTCTTGTCAACATTCTCAAGATAATTATATGTATGTAATATATTGATGAGCGATGTCGTTTGTTCCGCATTTGCTCCGTTTCTTGCACACAATTCAGGAATATCGTTCAGTAAAACAAATTTGTTAATGTATCTCTCTAGCCAGACTGGGTCAGCAGCCCCCATATAATAACGTATGTCGTTTATCTTGTCAACAGTAAAATGGACATATTCTGTATTTTCGAAAAGCACATATGAAATGGCATTTTTTCTATCACGTCCACCACGGCCTGCCTCTTGTACGTAACTTTCTATAGAAGCAGGATGGTTGATATGAACTGTATATCGAATATTGGGTTTGTCAATACCCATTCCAAAGGCTTTTGTGGCAACCATCAAATTCTGGTCGTTTTCGTTAAAGGATTTCATGTCTCCAGATGGTTTGTCACCACCTACGAATTTTCCGACCTTCAAGAAATCATTTTCTTCTGAAAGAGTTTCTGAGATGCCAATTCTCGTACCCCATTCATTTGTTTGAACACCAAATGTTCCTCTTGCATGAGGGCAGAAAACAATGCCGGCATTTGTGTATTTATGCTGACTTGTAGGAGTGAAGAAAGCTGATGAAGCGTAATTTGGCACCCTGCAAGACTCATTAGTCGAATTGAGAGAGTCAATATCTTCAGGAACAATTTTGAAGATTTGTTCCAATTCCTTTTTCTTTGCTTCTGCAACTACATCTTTTAGGTCCCAGTCATTATTTATGTTAAGTATATATGGCTCTGTAGAATCCCTTAAGGTCTCGTAGTCTGCATGTATATTAATAATGCGATATGTCAGCTCGGGCCTTGCATCATTTTCGGGTCTAACAACAGCTTCGCTATCTATAGCCAGATTTCCCCCAAGTGTTAACTCTCTTTCTACGTCTGCAAGAACGTCGAAGGAAGCAGTAGCTGTCAAGCCTATAACTGAAAGAGGCCTTTCAGATTTAGTGTGCATGAAGTTAATCATATTTCGTCCTAAATGTAGGTATGATGTTCGGAAATCATGCCCCCATTCTGAAACGCAATGGACTTCATCTATTACTCCATAGGAGAAATAGATATGGTTCTTTTCAGTCATAGTTAAAAGGCTATCCCTAAAGTTTTCCATCATAAAGCGCTCTGGCGACAGAAGCATCAAGAAGGCAGCCCCTTTCTGTAAAAGGTTTAGCTTTTTCGCTTTCTCCATCCCATTCATGCCACTATGTACACAACCACAAGCATCTATGCGAATATCTTGCAGCCCTCTTACTTGGTCTACCATCAGAGAAACCAATGGGTCCACAATGATGGAAACGCCAGGTTGCAAGATACATGATAACTGGTAAGTCAGAGATTTTCCACCTCCTGTAGGAAGTAAACCAATTGTTGTCTTATCTGCAAGTGCATGGCTAAGTATTGGGAGTTGACCAGGCCTAAATGAAGGCTTACGGAATATATCACGAAGAAAATATGTTAGGAAGCCTTCACGTTCTTTTATATTCTTGTAGGCTCCTGCTTCATCTCTTGTAACAAGAGCAGGATACTGTATGTTCTCTGCTGAACAGATAATTCTTTCGCGTTTCTTGTAGTGAGATGAACGCACAAGATAAAAAGCGTCTGCATCTATATGCAAAGGTAGTGCATCTATATTGTCTCGAAGCAGCATGGAAATATCAATGCACAGGTCAAAATGTGCCTTTGGCATGTCTGTTGATGCCTTAAAATCCAAGTGCAACTTTGAATCACAAAACTCGTTTGTAGAGACAATGGATAGGTTAATCCGTGGCAGTTTGTCAAAGTCACCAGCAAGACCGCTAAGCATGTTATACCTTTCTTGGAGGTCATATAAAGCAATGGCTGCACAAGGTACGTCTCTTTCAACCACTACGATATTCCATGTTTCAGAATTTAGATCTAAAGCACCTGACATCATTGCTTCAACAAGCATTCTTTCTATTCGCGCTATAGCAATAGGCGCCAAGACAATTTGTAAGGTGTCTTTCCAAGCACCAGTTATTGACTTGGAGTTATTTGTCTTTATCTTAGACAGATATTGAGAGGTTGACGCTTCTTTTTCCCAATTATCTATGAACGCGGTATTTTGTATCTGGTCGATACGGTAAGTGTCCCAACCTCTATTTAAAGACATCCGATCTCTTCGCTCATCTCTTAAGCGTTGGAAAATATTAGAATGATAGTGTCTACCATCTACTTCTATGATAAAGCCAGTATCCGAATCCCCATAGGGTATTTCTAAAGCAAAGTCAACCCTTTGGTCTTTGCTAAACTTTCGGTCAGGAATATCCACAATGGTAGAAAGTGGACGCTGCGGTTCCAATAATTGAATCAGATATTGACTATCTGAGTTTTTGAGGTAGTTTTCGATAAATGATTTTTCGAAACTACTTTCCAGCATATCACCATCATACGTTTCTACATCAAAGCGTGGGTCTATTATATGCAATGCATCATTAATATTTGTTGCATTGATCTTGTGGGTAGATGGAAATTCTAAAATAGATCCTTCCTCGGGTTTCTTCGAAATACCATAGATTTCTGAAAAAAGATTTTCTAAATATATTGGGGCTTTAGTTGGTAAGCCTCTTGATATTATGTTTGCTATAATAGCAAGTTTTGAGTTACATTCACTATTCGTATCAAGTGGCAAATTCGATTTAACGTCAAAGGCCGAAAGAGAGTTAAACAGTTCCTCAGTAATCTCTTCTATGTCGGTGCCTTTATATTCTTCAGCAACTGCGTCCAGGATATAGCCAGCAAAAAATTGTTGTTTCTTTTGAGATTCCTCGATACGCTTTCTAATATTCTGAACAGTTTCTGTCTGAGCAAATGTTTTGCAGAATACTCTTAATGATATAGTCCATTCATTCAACCACTTTCCTCTTTCCCTATTCGCTATTGCAAACATGGTGTCAGGGTCGGTTGCGGCAATAAACTCATCTACACGGTTATTGTTTGCATAGTACGGTCCAACACAAATGAAATAGTTGTCGCCCTTGAACGATTCTTGAAAAAGATGGATGAATTGTGCAAGGTCGAACATGTATACGTCGAGAATGTTACTGAATAGATGTATTTTTAGATTTTCAGAATGTGAAAGATCTTCTGATTGTAAATCATCAAATACCTTTGTGACTTGGTTAATTTGGTAGTCACTGTAGCATCCGATAACATCTGTTGCCCTTTCAACAGCCGCCAAAGAAGGATCAATAAGGTTTATTGACCTGATGTTAGCGTTAATTGATTTTTCCTTTAAAAAATCAAGAAGGCAAATTGTAGCAGTACCTTGTCCGCATCCCCAATCATATACATCTACAGGATTTCTGAATAGCTCAGAGGGGTTTTGAATACAATTGAATGCTGTATCAAGTTTTGCTTTGTGCATTTTGCCAAAACTATTTAGATACATATTCAAGTGATCATCGTCATCTAGTATGCCTATACCTCGTTTCAAGTCATTATAGAGCTTGTCGCGCTCCATCCTGCTTCTCGGAAGTAGTGCAATAGCAGTATTTCTCATTCCCTTAAATGAGAAATCTCCTCTACTTATGAATGTTTCTATGAAGCCGGGCATAATTATTTTCCTGTTATCGTATCACTGTATTTGTTTTCTTGATGCTTTTTCCAATTGTCTAGTGCTAGTTCTTTAGTCGCATTGGCATAACAATACTCGCAAAGGTGAGGACATGTGTTATATTCACCTATATCTTTCGATGCCATGCATTCACAGAACTGGCGTTGCCCTGGATCTTTCTTATGAGTGCTTATGAAATAGTGATTCTGAGGAAGAAGAATTGCGCCTTCTGGTAATTCGATGCTTCCGAAAAGAGAAGGTTGCGGAACATTTTCAATCTTCACTCCCATGAACTTCATTAGTTCTTTGTCTTCCCAGGCTAGACGGGTAATTAAGTCGCCATCAACACATCGGTTATGAAGAATTTTATATTTTTCAATATTAATTTTCTCGCCACATGTAGCAAGATTGTAGTTCCATCCTCTTTCTTCATTCATTGCAGATAGTTTCTCTGCAAATTCTTCCATTTGAGAGGCTTCCCACTCATGATAAGGTATTCCATTTGTCTTGAGATTTCGCTTTACTTTTGAATACATAGCGATGTCAGCATAACTGAAAACAAGTTTCTCAGTATATCCTTTCAATTGGTCACCTATATTCTTAACTTTTTCAAGAAGTAGTTCTACACTAATATTATCTGTAAGAATCATTGGGTCAAAACGCCAAATAACAGCACCTTTACCTAATATCTTAACAAGTGACTTGAATGTTTCAATTCGTTTTACGAGAAGTGGAACCTTTTCAAGTTTTTCTTCCTCGTAGTCATTCAACGTGTATTGAATATAGCACTTTATATTCTTCTCTTTTAGTATGTGCAAATAGGGTATTAAAGGCTCAGGATTTTTAGACCAGAATACAATGAAGCGTGTTAGGTCGTATGATATATATGACTTTACGCCGTTGAAAGGGTTTGTCCATGCTGAGTACCCTTTTCCTAACCTATCGAAGAACCAATCTGCATAAAAAGCAGGAATGTCAGTACTTCTGCTTGCAGAAACGATAATAGGAGCCTGCGCTTTAACAGGCACACCATTAACTTTTATATCTCTGTGTTGCCAAGATGCCATTTCTATTTGTATTTGAGAACTTTAGAAAACGTCACAATCTAAATGAATTTTACGTTCTATACCATCAGCGAAGCCAATAATCGTGTTATACCATTTATTGGGAACCCAATAGTCCATATTCAAAACTCGACGTTTTATATCCTCGTATAGCGCTGAATTCATCAGTGTGATAAATACTTCTGAATTTATGTTCTCAACTATTTCTGTTGTCATGCCATCAGCTCTGTTAGCAACAATGCACATACATTCACCGATACCATCAAAAGATGTTGTTGACAGTCTTACTGGGAGATATTTTTTTGCCTTTTCGAAAACGATAGGACTTATGTTGTTTGCGTTAATTTGCATATTATATAATTTTTACATTATGATGCCAAACAAAGAAAAGCCTTTTAAATCTTCACAATATTCATCATGCATCACGTCTAGGTATTTCTTTCCTATTTCACAAGCTTTCATGTTAGCATCTTTGAAAGCGTCTTGTGCCTTTGTAATTTGTATCAAATAATACAGGATGCACTTGCATATGTTCTCTTTCTTCGCTTCTACATCTTCTTTATCAGATTCCATTAGATCATTTAATGACATTCCTGTCAATTTGGCATACATAATGTCGAAATGGGTTTTATACTTTTCTAGAAGATAAATTAACCTTTGCGCAGCAATGACTGATTGCATCGTTCCCATTTGTATACCTCTCCACAGACCTATAACTGTACAGTGAAGAGACATGTTAAATTTGTTGTTTTCTTCATTGAAAACATTGTCAGATTCTTTGTAAGAAGTATGTTCTAAGATGTGGCTAAATGCCATTCCTACGTGATAACCATCATTATCACTTATTGATAAAAAATCTTCTAGATTTTTTGTTGTATAGTCGTATAAAGCATCTGCATACTCCTGAAATTTGTCAGCAGTCTTAGATTGTATATTCATACCAGGTATTCCTGCTGATAAGTTTAGTGAAAATGCTAAATCTTTAAGTTTACTCATGATTTAATTATTTAGTAGTTGATATTAAACTCTTTAAACGTAGAAACTCCCAAATAGCGACTCGACAGGTGACCAAACCTTTTAATTCGCTATAAGGGAGTTCTATATTTCTATGTTTTAGGCTTTTAGCCTTATTGGTCTTTGTCGGGTAGCGGTGAAGGCTTACGCCAAAACTGCTAATTGGCTACAAAGTTAGCAAATTTGAAGCAAAAAATGAAATATTTTTTATTTTTTTTAATATGTACGCGCATAACATCGATATCACAAAATCACCATGTTTCTTGAGTGTTTCAAGAAATGCTTCATCAATGTCGTATGCGAGAGATGATATTTACTCGTCGAAATTGTCTGACTTTCTTTACTCATAACTATCAGTTTTTGGGGCAAGAGTACAAATTCTCTTAGATAATTAGACCTGTTTGAGTAGAAGACTGCAAGATGCCGCCTATTGTGTCAGGGTAGATATCATAATGCAGGAATTTTTCACAGCCTATTTACAACGTATCGAAAGCATTCGTCCCGTCGATGCGGTACTCCAGCGGATCCTCTTCTGCTTCTACATCGACTTGTTCTTCCGGAAGCCATTGTGGCCTCGTTCTACGCTAGCCGACTGGATAAGTCGTTATAGCTCTGAGGGATGAAAAAAGGCATAAGACGCTGCTTCCCTGTCGTAGTTGTATAACTTGTATTTTTTGATAACACTTTCGCAACTTTCTACATAATCCTTGGCACTGGCATAGCCTGCACGTTTTATCTCTACTAACCAATTATGGTAGTCGGTACTATCGTAGTATCGACAACGCTTGTACCTGTCTGTCATCAAAAGACGAGAATGGTCTTCAATGCTTTCCCACACAGAATCATAGTTCCTGAAATACCCAGGAACATCATCATCATGCCAGCTCCTCGCTCCTTTCCATGAGCTGCCCACCTTAATACCGAAGAAATTGTTACCCTTGCGTGCCAGCTCGGACTCGCCGTAGCCACTCTCCAGGGCCATCTGTGCAAGGGTCACAGAGGCAGGGATGCCATATCGACGCTGATGCTCCATCGCAACTGTGGCATATTGCTGGAAGAAAGTCTTCTTGTCTTTTGGTACTGCTGTAACCGGCTGTAAAGCCTTGACACATTCCTCACGTGTATTTCTAATATATAATAACAGGCTATATGGATTGACCAGTTTTCCATTTCTCCTTGCGGTGATATGAAGATGCGGGCCAGAGCTGCGTCCTGTACTTCCGCTCACTGCTACAGGCAAACCTGCGTAGACGGAATCATCCTTATAGACAAGCACCTTTGACAGATGACAA
Organism: uncultured Prevotellaceae bacterium; assembly: GCA_902778535.1. Lineage (GTDB taxonomy): Bacteria > Bacteroidota > Bacteroidia > Bacteroidales > Bacteroidaceae > Prevotella. The sequence goes on along the minus strand of CACYYG010000003.1, from coordinate 66,652 downwards.
TAACATACGGTATACTCCCCATGTTGTAGTATAACGAAGTTTCCTGAGCGGTCATCATTACCTATACGCTCGACGCGACCGTCAAACATGGCCATGACCTGCTCATAACTAGCACGCAGGTCAAGACCGGAATGGCTCGTACGCTGACCCGTGAAGGGATCATTGCGCTCGCCAAAGGGCGATGTGACCTCAATATTTGCCAACGGATAGCTGACACTCAGGTAGCGGTCTATCCAGTATGACCTTCCCTCTTTACTTTCTTGGCCATGCGTCACAGATGGAAATAATGAAACAATTACCATGGTGGCCAGCAATAGATAATAATTCTTCATAAACAAAAAATATATTCATTGCAAAAATAAGCATCCTCCTTTTTGCATACGAAAATGGGACTATAAACCTCCTGATTTAACACTTTTACGAGCCAAACGGTCGTAAAAGTGTTAAATCAAGACTTATAGCCTTTATTTTTCAGCCGTTCATACAGATTCTCGTAATTTTGCATCAAGAAATATTTAAAACGTGAAGAATATGCCTAGATTGGAAAGATTCAAAGAGCAGGACATCCCCTATGATGACCTGGCAAAATTCGGTCTCACTCAGGAAATGATTGATGACCTCCCGCAGAGTGTGATGATTCGTCTGCTGTCCTCCCGAGAGACTCCTCTTCTTCCCCTGAAGACGAAGACGGTGGATGGTGATGACGTGATCTCTTTTGCACGTATCTCCCTCATCCGTACATCAGACGGTTCCGTGAACGCAGTGTTCATTCCTAGATGGGAGTCCAATGACCTCAGCGAATACACCCCGGAACAGCAAAAAATGCTGAAGAGCGGCATGGTGATGGTCAAGGACAACAACTACATCCAGTTTGACGATGCCATCCAGCAGGTCATCTCCATCCCAAAGGACATCATCAGGCAGAACCTGAACATCCTCGCCTCAGAGATTTCACTCAGTCGTGCAAACTATACCAAGCTGATGAACGGAGAGGTCGTACAGTTGGGAGGCAAGAAAGAGACATTCTCCATCGGCATCGACTTGAACGACAATATGGGCATCCGTATCAGCAAGGGAAGCATGATGGCATGGAAGGAAGAAACGGAAGTGGAGAAGCTTCCACATTACAACTTCGGGCTTTACGGCTGCTGGCTGTCTGACGACCTCGGAAACCTGTCATACGTGCCAGAAGAGGAATATACGGATGAGATGGGAGCCGAACAGCTCCGTGCAGGAAGACAGCGTGCCGCCGCTGCGCAGATGGGCAGCATGGCACAGCACAGATAACCATAAAAACAAGAACTATGGAAAGAATTGACCTCAAAGGATATTATAGGGAAGACATCCTGATAGGACTCTTCCAGGAGGGAAAGATTTCCCGCTGTCAGCTGATATGCCACCTCTCCCCGGAACGTCGGCAGCAGTTCGTAGATTTCTGTAATGAGAATAACCTCCAACAAGATGAAGAAGCTGCAGAGCTGTTTGCCGAAGAGCAATTGATGATAGAACAAAATTCAGAGATATAAGATTGTCTTTGCATCATTTCCTCTTGTGATTTTTTTGTTAGCACCCACCGTATTGCTTGTGAAAGTAGTACGGTGGTTTTTCAATTAGCGTCCACGTCCGAGGCTGCGGGCAACACGCTTCGTTTCCTCCTCCTGCTCCTCTTCCTCATCCTCGGAGTTTTCCTCATTGTCACCTTGCTTCCTGTCAGCTCCAAGGCTCTCACCCTCGACCAGCTGTGCATCACCAGACTCATCGATGGCGACAGTCTGTGTCTCGTCTTCCCTGACATCGAGCTTGACCTCCATGTCACGCTTGACGGTCTCTATCCGGTCAATAATCATGCTGGAGGACTTCTTCACGTCATTCAATACGGTCTTGATGAAGGTCGGTTCTTCCTTGAGGGTGTCCAGCCATCCTTTCAGATAGGCGACAGAGTCTTCCTTCAGGTGCTTGGTCATGCCATAGCGCTGGCAGACGAGGGCCGCCGTCATCTCTGCAGTAAGCTCCTCGATGCCGTATTCCTTACTGCCGAAGGCAGAAGGCTTCAGTCTGTTCAGGACACCCTCGGCACCAGTTGAATGGCTCATTTCATGATACAGGTTACCCAGGAAAGACTCACCGTCCTTGAACTGGCTCTTCTCAGGGATGACAATCTCATTCTTCGAGATGCTGTAATAGGCATTGTCACCATGGGTAGGCTTGATGGGACAGATCCATTCGTTGTGCTCGATCATGTGGTCTACCGGCTCGAAGGAATACATCTCTCCCTCTTTCACCTCAGGACGTACCAACTGATTCTGCTCTTCCAGCTTACGATAGAGTTCTGGACGTGCCTCCTTGATATTGGTCTGGTCGACATTGAAGACGTTATATACAGAGAGCTTCGGATATACATTATATCCTTTCTGTTCTTCAGCAGACAGGCGCTTGTAATCGTCATACTTGATTTTCTCCTTCGTCTCTTTGTCCACGCAGGTGAAGGTGGTGATGAAGACAGGGATGGACTTGCTCCCTTTGTTCACCGAGACACGCGGAAGCTCGTTGCCCTGTGCATCGGCAGCAGCGACACGGCCACCCTCCTTGTCCTTTCCGTAGTTCAGACTGGTAACACGGTCAAAGGTACAGAAGACGGGAAGCTTGAAGCCCTCCTTCTCACAGTGCATCATCAGCATCATCGCGTTCATGCCGTTATACTCCCTGCCGGAGAGGTTCTTCGGCCAGGTAAGAGCCCCCTCGGTAAACCACGGCTTCTTCCAGTCGCCCTGGAATGATGATATTTTCTCAATCATCATCTGGGCGAAGCGCTGCAAGGCCCGTTCCTCACTGTTAGGGGTGTTGTCCGGCTTCTGCCAGTGGCCACGTCTGGACTCGCCGGAGCCAGTTTGATTATTGTTCTGTCTCATTGCTTTCCTCCTTTTTGACTACCCACGGCTGAATCTCCCTGACGATACAACCGAAGTCTGGCTTGTTGTTATAGACTCCTATCTGCAGCGTCCCCTTCACGTCGATGAAGGTTCCTGCCTGTACAAAATCACTGTTCTCGGGAGAGAAGTCAAGGAAACGCACCCAGAGGTACTCACGGCCTTCACCGTCACGCTCTGACGAATAAGCCGGGAAGGTAAGGAAAGTGTTGCCTTTCTTGTCGGTACGCTGCTCGACGGCCGGCTTGCCAGGACGATCCTTGCCGGTCTTCCCCTGGAAGTGCATGTCACCCTCGATGGTATCATCCTCAGCATTGCTGACGAACTCTACTTGTTCCGCACGTAGGTTGAAGAATACGGTGTCACCCTTCTTGCGAGGGATGAGTGTGCCGCTCATCAACACACGCCTTCCCGTGTAGTAGAGACCAGCCTGACTCTCGTCCCCATTGACAGACACGGTGACAGAGATAACTGCCTTGCTTCCGTCACGTCCGGTGATGGTCAGCTTCACAACGAAAGACAGAAACGAATGACCGTCCTTTCCCTGCTTGACCTGTGCCTGACGGTCGATGACGGCACAGAGCTTGGTTACTTCACATTTAATCATATCGAAAAAGGTTTGTTAATGAAATTAAGCCAGGCGCACATTGTTGGCCTGCTGTTCTTCTGGATAGTCTATATCGAAATTAAGGGAGGCGTTCTGCCGCAGGGCATTCACGTCGGCACAGTTGCGCCTGCGCTCGATGACGGTGGCACGGTCTTCTTGACTGTCAGAGAGGGCTGTCATCCTGTGCTGGCTGTCTTCTTGCTGTTGGCTTTCTCCATGGTCGAGCTGCATGGCCAGGGCTATGACACCCATGAACAAGGTGGAGATGAGACCGCTGATGCCAGCGCTCTGGCTGGCGCCCTCGCCTCCCTGACTGGCCAAAAGCAGGCCAAGCCAGTCCTTGGGGTCTGAAGACTGGCTCCGACTGGCGAGAAGACTGTCGTCATCCATGACGGCTTCAGCCTGCCGACGTCCGGCATCGTCAATACGGATGTTCTGCTTCAAGTCGGCAAGCAGGTCTTCACCCGTGCCCTTTTTAGTAACGGTTCCCTCCAGCCGACCGGCCACGGCAATCTCGGCGAGGTAGCCCAAGGGATCAACGGCCTTGAAAGAGTCCTCACCCGCCTCCTGCCGCTTGACGGTCAGGTGCAGATGCGGTGCCGTGCTGTTGCCGGTATTGCCAGATACACCGACCTTCATGCCAGCCGTAACAGTATCTCCCACTGAGACATCCTGCTCAGAGAGGTGACAATAGGATACACGCCACTTCGACCCATCAGGACGGTCATAGACAACGATGACATACTTGCCGCTAACGGCATCGCTGCCGACACCGACCACCTTGCCGTCATCCTCAGTAGCGAAGACATCGACATGATTGGCACGGAGGTCAATGCCATTATGGGTATGGCCTCTGTAGCTAGTGGGACTCTTGCCGAAACCGTCGGTCATCACAAGCTCCCCTGACAATGGGAAGGCATAGTTGCCGGACACGGCAGCACCCGCATGTTCCTGCTGCGCCGCACTGACCAGGAAGTCTGTCGTTTGCCCTCTCATATACCCAATGTCAAGACCCTTCTGCCGGGCATCGGCAATGGCCATCTGGTCATAACGCTCCAGATGGTTGCCGTTGATGATGGCCTCAATGGTCTTGGCATAACGGTCAGGATTGTCAGGGGGACGGTAGGCATAGCCCGCATCACAGATACCCTGTGCCCAGTGGGCATGGTCATCGCTGGCGTAGGTGAAGCAGCGGGAATAACGCTGGTTCTCCATCAGGAAGCGGGAATGATGCTCAAAGCTCTCTGCCTCGCTGCCGTACTTGCAGAACTTCACCATCCCCATGTCATTACGCTCAACATAGGGCTTGCCGCTGTTGACCCAGCCCCGGGTGGCATGGATGCCGAACATATTCTTATCCTCCCTGGAAAGGGAACTCTCACCCCAGGAGGATTCTATAGCTGCCTGTGCCAGCGTGACGGAGGCGGGAATGCCATATTTCTGCTGCTGCTCCATCGCCCAGGGAGCGTATTTCTCGAAAAATGCCTGTTTCTCCATATCGTAAAGGAAAATGCTCATGGGTACACCTTCCAGGCATACCCATGAGCGGAAAAATTATCTGTGGAAAGAAGGACGTGTTACCTGCTGCTCTTCCTCAACCTCTTCCTGGTCGTCATCGACGGTGACCATCTCTGTTTCCTTGACCGGCTCGTCCTGGGCCTGAACGACATTCTTCTCCTGGCCCTTGTTCAGCTCATTCTCAAAGAGCTTCGCAGCCACGGCAATCTTATAGCCCTTCTGGTCATCGACGAGCCAGAGACGCTGCCACTCCTTGCTGCCACGGTCAATCTCCGTAGCCAGCTTCTTGCCGTCATCATAGACACACGTGACACAAGCCTTGCCCTCATGGAACTTGGACTTGAACATTGTGGCGTAGCTGATTCGTGACAGGTCCACATTCTCCACCTTGGGCATGATGAAGTCCTGTTTCAGATGAGGGAATTGCTGGGCAAGGGCATAGTATTTCCTACCCATTTCCTGACGCACGTCATCGAAATTCTCATCCTTGACGGCATTGAAGAAGCGATGGAGGTCGGCAGCATCCGGCATAATGGTGACAGCCTCACCCTCGGTAGGCTTCACATAGAACACCCAATCCTCCTTGTCATTCCTGATGGCAGTGACCTTCTCTATCTCCACCTGGCTGGTTCTTGCCAGCTCTGCCGACAAGTCGATGCGCTCGTCCGTAATCAGCTCGTACTGCTTCAGGTGAGCCACCTCCACCTGCTTGTCAGCAAAGAACTCATTGGGCTGGTTAAGGCCGAGAGCACCACCGGCATTGTAGAACTTCACATCGTCAAAGCCCTCACGCTTCAGCGCAACGACATAGCGGTTCTTGTTCATGCCCGGGATCTCGTTGTTCATCTCCGACGAAGCCCCGGAGGGAAGTATAACGGAAGCAGCCTTTGCTTTCTCATCCTTCACGATAACTGCCTGCTTATGCTCAGTGCTCGGAATGGTGGCCAGCTCGCTGGCAATGGTATACATCCTAGGGCGTGTCATGACCGCAGGACGCTCACCACGCATGGCGGCATAGTCCACCTGCTGTCCTGCAGCAACCTTGTCTAGCACCTGCACGGCATTGTTCACGTCACGCTCCACGCTGTCAAGGAGCTTCGGGTCTTCCTTCAGCTCACGCTCCCAATAGGGAACCAACTCGCGGTTCTTCTCGCTGATAGTGGCGGGAAGGCCCTGACGGGTCATCATCACACCTGCCGTCAGCTCCTGGACGAGACGGTCATACTTGTCACGGTCCTCAGGAAGCATCCGCTCGCGCTGTCCGCGATTCAGCCTGTCCTCAGTACCCGTGTAGGCGACGGCGGCACGGTAGACATCACAGGCACGGTCGATGGCAAGGGTCATCTCCTGACCTGGCTTCGTCTGCGTGCGGTCAGCGACATAGAGTGTGTTCTTTCCAGCATCATAACGGGTGACACCATTGCTGTCGATGTCAACACCCGTCAGGCGGATAGCTTCCACCAGCTTGTCGGAGGCGGCATACAGCTCAGCCTCCGGGGTGTGACGGCGTAGGTCAGCATCCTCCAGGTCATCACAGATGGCTATCTTTGTGCCTTCATGGACAAGAATTGGAATATAGGCATCGAGGTCTTCCATCGGGAAACTGACGGAGGTAGAAAGGACATTGGCATCGCCATCCTTTTCCTTGACGAGAGGAAGGCTAAGGATGTCCGCAGCCTTCTCAGCATCCTCGCCATAGATCTCATAGCCGTCATCGACGCGGAAGAGCTTGACGCTGTCGGGATATTTCTCGGTCATCTCCGCAAAACGCTCCTGACGGGCAGCCTGTTTCTCTGCTGGCGACATTTCTTCCTGCGTCTCTTGGTCAACAGCACCCACGAGGGTCTTGTACTCCTCCTTTTTCTCCATCGGCAGCGTCGTCTGGTCGATATTGAAGATGGGCTTCATCTCCTTCTTGCCCTGGACACGGTACAGCTCACGCTCTTCCTGCGGCAGAGCCTGGTAGGCGGCACGGTCGATGACATCATTATTGACGTACTTGTTGACGTACTTGTCCCAATCATACCAGTTATAAGGCAGTCCCTTTTCCTTGCCACGGACGCTGACACCGTCATTCTTGGCAGCGGCGAAGGTGGTATAGAGATTGCTCTTGTAGCCATTGGCATCGGAGTGCAAAGCCATCACCATGCTGTTAAACGGAGTGATTTTCGTGTCCTTGCCCATGAAAGCGGGAGCCTGCTTGCACAGCCTGTTCATCCAGATGCCATCCTTCTCTGCAGCTGCATGGAGGGCACCGACCAAGAGGGCGGTCTGGAGAGCCAGACCGGCGGACACATCTTGCTTGCCCTCCTTCTTCTGCTCCTCTTGCTTCTTCTCCTCATGCTCCTTATTGATGTCCTCGGCGACCTTATCTTCTTCGAGGTTCTCACGCACCTCGGCCTGTGCACGGCTCACCTTCTCCACGAAGGTGTACACATCGACCTTGACAGTCTCACAGGCAGCACCGAAGGCGGGCGAGGGATTGAACTCGTTACGGTCTTCCATATGGACATCGAAGGAGAGCGGGCCGTCGAACTGCTCCTGGAAATGCTCTATCTCCGAAATCTCATCCTCCTGCAGACCATCATAGGCATCGGTGCCGTTCTGCAAGGCGGCCACCGCCCAGACGGGCACATCATAGGTACCGAGATGCTTTGTCTCTTGCCGTGGCTGTTCTGCCACGGAAGCAAGCCCCATCTTCTCAGCCGTGGACTTGGAGAAATACTTAGCCACAAGCTGCTCCGTGGTGGCCTTACGCTCACCGGCCTCGTTCTTCTCGAAGAAAGCCTGACGGTCGTTGGGGTACAGGTCGGCAGAGCGGAACTCACCGTTGATGGTGGCAAAGAGACGGTACTTGCCGCTTTTGTCATCCTTCTTGACAAAGGAGTTGGAAACGACCGCACCCTCGGGCATGGAATACTTGGAATAGTCGATATTCCAGCCTTTCCGCTTGCCATCATCCTGCTTGGCCTGGGCCTCCTGCTTTTCCCCAGCCCGCTGCTCTTGCTGTTCCTCCTTGACGGGGATGGGCTGCTTCTGCGTGTTAGGAGAGAAATACTTGGCTACTAGCTGCTCGGCAGTAGCCTTGCGGTTGCCTTGTTCATCTTTACTGAAATAGGCATCGACGTCATTCTTGAACATGACCTGGGTCTTGCGCTGTCCGTCGATGACGGCAGAAATGGCATACTTGCCGGCATTGTCACCCTGATCCATCTTGAACACCTGGGCTTTCTCGACATTCACGCCCTCCGGCATGGAATACTTCGTATAGTCAATATTCCAGCCTTTGCGCTTTCCGGCATCCTGCGTGGCCTGGACCTCCTGCTGCTCAGGCTCCTGTTGCTGAGCCTGCTGTCCCTGTTCTTCCTGGACAGCGGCAGCCTGCTCCTGAGCCTTCGGCGCGAAATACTTGGCCACCAGCTGCTCGGCAGTAGGGTTGGTTGGCTTAAGCTGTCCCTGCTCATCCTTCTCGAAGAAAGCGTCTACATCGTTCTTGAACATGACCTGGGTCTTGCGCTGCCCGTCAACGACGGCAGTGACGGCCCATCGTCCTTCGTTCTCACCGCGAGTCAGCTTGAACACCTGGGCTTTCTCGACGCTGACTCCCTCCGGCATGGAATACTTCGTGTAGTCGATATTCCAGCCTTTCTTCTTCTGCTCAGGCTGCTGCTCCTGCTGCACCTGTGCCACTTCTTGTTTCTTTTCTTCCATAGTTTTGTCCTCCATGAGTTTAATATTGTCGTTAATGATTTTCACCAAATAGTCACCATCGGGACCGGAGGCAAGACGGCTGACATCAATAGACATCTCGCCGTTACCAGCGACATAGCCGTCACCGATATGCCTGATATACTTTACGTCGTCCAGCTGCTGCCATCCGAAGGACTGGTACTGCAGGTCAATGGGGGCACCGCTCCCGTCGAGGTGCAGCACATCGCCGTCATTGGGGATAGCCTTGTCAAGCAGAAGCCTGACGGCATCGACAGGCGGCAGCTGCGTAGGGTCGTTCATCTGAATGATCTCGGCCAGACGTTCCTCATCCGGCATGATATGGTATTTCTGCAATGCCAGCTCCGGCTCCAGGCCGCCCTTGATGTCCTGTTCCACCTCATCATAGAGGTGATGAGCTTCGGCCACCATCAGGGCCTGGTCTGCGGTGAGGTTCAGCTCCGGCTTCCACTCCACTACCTTCCTGACCTCCTCCAACAGATGACGGATGCCGTCAGGCTGCAAGTCCTTCAGCCCGACAACATAGCCGGGTGTTCCGTCCATGTCTATGGCTCCGTTGATGCTGACACGCCCTTCATGGCAGCTGATGTCCCTGATATATGCCATCTCATTCGTGAGGGTGTCATTGACGAACTTCTGGGGTGAGCCAGTACGCTTCACGAAGTCTATCTGTCCGTTGCCTAACAGATGTGCCATCTGGGCCTCACGGACGGCAGTGGCCAGTTCCGTTACGTCACGGTAGCTGCAAAGGTCTGACAACAAGTCCTGGCTGTTGCCCGCAAGGTACTTGCCGTTAATCTCTTCTATCTGTTCAACAGTCGCGGACTCTCCTCCCAACTCAATCGTCACGGGACGGATGACAATCTTGTCCGCAATCATGTCCCTTGCCTCGCCAAGGATGTCACGAAGGCTGTCAAGATGTTCCTGAAACTCCTGACGGATATACTCGTCAGCGGCTATTTCTTTCTGCTGGTTTTCGGTGACTGCACCTAGGATGACATCCATATGTCCCTCGACGGCCACGGCTGAAATCCAGCTGGTGGCGAAACGGGTATCATCACCGTCATGCTCTATCAGGGCGAAATGGGCATCATCCTTTTTCTCTATCGAATACAATGTAGCATTCATGCCCATGGCACGTAAGTCAGATGGCCGTGCCGTCTTCAGGGCTATATTAAGGACAGACACTTTTTCTTCCAGCTTACGCTCCATGTCATTCTCCCTGTTATACAGCACAGTACTGGCGTATGCAGTGGCATCAGAAGCCATACGTCTTGCCTCCATGCCCAAGGACTCTCCTGTATATCGCTCCACGATACCCGGCTCCACGGACTCCGCACGAAGGAGCATCTCCACGCTGACCTCATGGGCGACACGGGCCGCATCCTCGGTGGAACGCACATCTTCATGATGGACGGCCATGTCGATTTCAGCCCTTTCCATCATCGCATGGGGGTAATAGTCATCACGAACACCCTGAAGGTAATCACAGACGGCATCCTTGACAATGGCAGACTGCTCATCCGAGTAATGCTCGACGGCAGAGTCCAGCCCTGCCCCCATGTCCCTGGCATATGCGTCAATCTGCTCCATCGTCAGCCATTCCGGCTTCTCGGGAAGGGACTTCCACAGCTCCTTCATGACAGCTATATGGTCATTGACATTTCCGGCCCAGAGGCTGCCCTCATACCTTCCGCCATGACCAAGGAAATAGTTACAGTCAACACGCAGACGATCAAGCATCTGATAGCGGAAAGAGTCATCACGGGACAACAACTGCCTGACAGTAGCGTCTAAATCTCGATGTGAAGACTTTTTTGGCTCCACATACATGTCGTTCTCATCATGGTTCATAGACTTCTTCGCTGTATCGTTATCAACAGGTTCCGCCTTCCTGTAGCCCGCATTACGCTCCAGAAACTCGCGGATGGTACCGCTCTTGCCTTCCGTGATGGGATTGATGTCAACAGGGATGCCCTCAATATACAGGCGGTCATCGGCATCATTGAGGATGTTGAAGAGACTGTCCTCGCTGAAATCGCCCTTGTACTCCAAGAGAACGTCAAGGTCGCTGTCTGCCGTGCCTGTACCTTCCATACGGCTGCCGATGACTTTCATTCCGACAATCTCAACATCAACATCCGTTCCTTCCAGCATGGAACCGAAATATTCCCTGACAGAGTCCTGTATCTCAGCCTCTGAATAGTTCTCCAGCCCCTGGATGGGCCTTACCGTCTCGTCGATGACGGCTTCACCGGCCATACTATAACCCCTGTCTTCCTCCTTGGCATAGAAGATGCCTTCCTGGAAAGCACTCCTGCTGACGGACATGATGTCTTCAAGGCGCACTCCAAAGGACTTCAGCTGCTTGGAGAGCATGGTCATCGTTTCCGTATCTGTCATGCGCACACCGTCCTCACTGCCATAGATGATGCAGCGGTTGCCGCCCATCTGGTGGACATAGCCGGCAAGCTCACCGGCATGGCCACCCTTGACAATAGCCTTGGTAGTGTTCCAGGGAATGAAGACATTCCCCGTGATATGCTGTGCCTGGTCAAGCACGATAAGGCTGAGCTTGTCACGCTCACCAAGGCGTTGGCTGCTGACAAAACCGGCGATGGAGGCTGCCGATGATGCCATCATGGAATGCTCTGGGTTCCATCCCTTGGAAAAGACCTGGCGGTCGAACTGGAAGGTAGGCACAGATACCATGTGGCTTTCGTCATTACCCGAGAGCGGAAGGTCAACACTGTACACATCAGTGTATTCCCCGTATTTTCCTGACGTGGTGTCAATGATGATACTCGGCTGCACGGCAGCACCGAAGACCTCCTGCATGCGCTGATGCATCTTCATGTCAAGGAAGCTGGCCTTCAGCGACCCGCTGGGATGGTTATGGACGAACCATACCTTATCCGGTTTCAGCTCATTGAAGGCGACAAGAGCCTTCTCGATGGGAGCAGGCACCTCATTATAGGTACCTATGCCCAGATGGATGACCAACGGCTTGCCGTCCTTCACCATGGCAAGGAAGCTGTTCTCCACGCTCTGGTCTTCAAGACTTCTGAAGATGAAAGCCACATCCTCGGCGGAATCTATTGACTCGCCACCGACAAAACTGAAGAAGCCGTTCTCACGGTAGCGGCGTTCCACGAAGCACTGCTCACCATCTGCAAGGTCGCGCAGGTGGAGGGCGGTGAGGTCGAGGGAGGTGTCTTCAGTACTTCCCTGACTGGCATGGACAGCGGCAGCTTCCGTAGATTCTTCCATGGCAGGTGCATCCCTGAATAGGTCGAGCTGCACGGCACTGCGGACGACAGGGCGCGATAGGCTCTGAAGCGTCGCATGACCTTTCGAGTCCATCAGCTCCCGAACCTTTTCCTTGCCTATGACAGCAAGGTTATACCCGTCATGGACCAGGCTTGCAGAGAGGATAGAGACAGAATACAAGCTGCCATCTGACAGGTGGATACGATACACGGCATCATGGCCGTCATGTTGCGAGAAGCTGCCAAGATGCTCCTTGTCATACGACCGCATGACATGGGCATGGGTGCCGACAAACACATAGTCGCCGCTGTCAGGATCTTCATAGCCTGCCACCAGCTTGTCTCGGCTTCCTGACAAGGAGAGAACGGCGTCATAGACGGCTTTGGAACCGAGATAGCTGTCAAGCGGGCTATGACTGTTTCCCGTGCGGATGTCTATGGTCAACGGCTCGGCCACATGCAATCCCTCATCCAGAGGACGGTACTCCATCGCCCTGCCGAGGTATCTGCTTTTCAGGTTGAAACGCTCGCTGAGGGGTATGAGCACACCTTCCTTGTCATAGACGACAGGCTCCAGGCTCATCAGCGAAGATACATGGCGCTCCTGGCTGACGGCACTGGCCAGTGAGAGCACGACACCCTTTCCCAAGGCCCTGACACAGGCTTCGGCGGTATTACCGCTGTGCACCACATTGTCGATGACAACAGGCATATAGCCCTGAGGCAACACGCCTTCCATGCGGATGCCCATGGCATCGGCGGTCATCGGCTTGCCGGTGGCCTTCTTCACGTCATACTGGCGTTCCCTGGGATCCCCTTTCAGGACATCGGCGACAGGGGCACCCGTCTCTTGGGAGATGGCATTGGCAAGAGCCAGCATGTCAGTGGCATAGCCCTCATGGCCGGGAGCAGGCACCAGCACGGAATAGACGGGGACGAGAGGTGCCATGAGGGCGGCGGCACGACGGATGGCATCGTCAGAGCCGCCCTTGACATCACGCGCTAGACGGTCGAGCTTGCCACGATAGCCGTCAACGGCCATGAATGGCGTCACACCACCCCCGACGTGCTCCTGAAGGGCTTCCTCGAACATGGCCGCTGCCGTGTCGAGGTCACCGCCCTCGACGCACTGCTCATAAATTCTGTCACGCTCCTTGAGGTATTTCTCAACTTTTGCCACGGGATTGACCTTCTTGGCAAAGTCATTAAGGATCTGGTCGTAGACATCCTCGGCACTGACGTACTGGATGTTCAGGGAGTCGCCGACATGCTTCCAGAAGTCCTGGATGGCCTTGCTGACATTCTGGAAGATATTGCCCCAACGGCTGCCATAGTTGGCATCACGAGGGGTCATCCGTGCCAGCTCGTCACGCAGCTTCTCAGCGCCATGCCGGCCACTGTAATGGGCGATGACCTCCTCGGCGACATCATCGGCGTCTTGGAGCTCGGGATAGGCGGCACGGACGAACTGCCAGGAAGCGGCATCGTCCCTGAGCATGGACACGACACGGTTCCAGTTCTCAGGATTGATGCGGCGCAGGGCCTCACACCAGAGGTGGGCATATTCATGGAGAGGCAGCTCCGCATCAATCTTCCGCAGGTCGAGGTGCAGCTGTCCCTTATAGGCGAAGCCATAGGTATTGCCGTCCTGGGTCTTGAAATGGCGTACCTTGCCAGCCTCGCTGTTGTCTAGTCGGGCAGCCTTCAGGATGCGGCGGTTCTCATTATTGTCGGTATGGACAGTGATGCCCATCCTGGCCAGATGGTCCACAAGGGCACCTCCGGCCTCACGGTCCTGGGGTGTCAGATGGCGGGAAGAGACACTGGGCTGCGTTCCTTCCTTCATTACTGTGGTGTATACCTCTTCACCTGAAAGATGATAGCGGATGTCATTGGACTTCTTGCTGAACAGCCCCACATTGTCCGTGGCGGACTTAATCTGGCCTGGCTCGAATACGACGTAATCCTTGTATTCGTGACCATCATCATAGTGGTGAGTGGCAATGACACCGTCATAGCCATCTTCCTTCAAGCCTATAGTGAAGTTCTCGGAGCCGATCATCTCACCTATGACGTATGGAAGGGAACCGGGGATGATGAAGCCGGTACGGCGCGAAAGCTCATGCTCACGCCATACATCCAGACGGACATCGGGCTTATAATACTGAAGCTCGGCATCCTTCGACATCTGCTCTTCGACATATGGCATATTGCCACTGATAAGGTTGTCAACAGCCTTGATATGGTCAATGTAGTCGCCAAGGGTCAGCTCCTTGCCATTCTCGGTAAGCACCAGCTTGCGCAGGGCCGGCTGGTCAAAATGCTCCTTCAGATAGTCATAGATATTCCTCTGAATGCCAGCATCGATCTCGAATGGATGCTTCATGTCAAGATAGGCCTTCATGGTGACAGGAGCTTCCAGCCATCCGGGTGCCTTGGTGCCGAAGTAGAAGCCTGCACCGTAATGCCCGGCATCACCGCTGTTCTGACCCAGGCGGCTGATGTCAAACTCTGTGAACGAGGCATGGGTGCCATGCTCCACGACAAGCGGACGCCCGTCAGCATCCACAACCTTGGAGGCTTTCTCAGGGTCATGCTGCCAGTCACCGAACCACTCCTTGAAATACGCGCTTTCGACCTGTTCTTCCTGGCTCTCGCGGTATGCACCCGAGGGCGGCAGCCGCAGGATGAGGTCGTCCTTCACGGTCATCTTGATGACTTCATCGTTCAGGTAGCGCATCTCGCTGTCCAGAGGTGAACTAAGACGGGCCGCCCTGCCATTGGGGTAATGGCTGATGACATCAACAAAAGGCTTTCCACCATAGTCCTTGACTTCGCCAAAGGTGAGATAGTCCGCACGGTCATGGAGGGAATGAAGGGTCTCGAACCGTGTGCCTTGCTCAGACATGGCACGCACGACATCTTCCGTTATACGGCCTGAGAGGACCGCTCCGGCAGAAATGACCTCTGTCTTGTAGTCCAAGGGATTGACACGGTTCAGCAGGTCACTCAGCACCTGGTCGGCGACTTGTTCCTTGGTGGTATAGTGGATATGCAGGAAATCGGCAACAGTCTTCCAGAGCCTTGCAAGGGCTTCCGAGAGAATGTCGAGGATGGCATGGCCCGTCACGTCCTGACGGCGACCATAGTCAGCCATCAGCCGCTGGTAGCCCCGCTGCCCGCTATAGTGGGCAAGAACTTCCTCGGCGATGTCACTCTCATCATGCAGATGGGCGTAACGCCCAGTGACTTCTTTCCACAGCTCCGGGCACCCCTTCATCAGCGAGACGATGTTCTCCCATTCCTTCGGGTTGCGCTGGCGCAGTACCTCAGCCCACAGGTGGGTGTACTCATGGATGGGAGTCTCAGCAGTGGCGACACGCCTGTCGACATAGACCTCCCCGTCATAGGTGAAGCCATAAGCCTGACGGCTGCCGTCCAGGAAGAACATCGGCTGGCCCTTCCTCACATCGTCACGCATCTGCGGCGTGACAGCGACGGAGTGCATCCTGCCCGTGATGTCAAGGTGGCGCATCTCCACATCCTCGGTCTTCACGTCCCATTGCCGACCATACTTGTCCACGAAGTTCACAAGCATCGTGTCATAGAACGTGTTCATGCCCTCTGCCCCGATATGAAGGTCTTCACTGTCAAAACGCTGCCAGTCCTGAACGGCAAGAATCTTTTCCGTGAGGCTCTTGCCGACGACCTTGGCGAGCGGCTGGCCGGCGAAATAGTCTTCCTTGTCGCCATAATAGCCGCTCTGTATGATGCCATCACGGGTGACGAAGAGGTCAACGGTGGCCATGCCACGGGTGTGCAGCGTCACATCGAAGCCACTGGACTCCGACGGGAGCTGCGCCTCGTAAGGCTCGGCACTCACAAAGTCGATATGCTCACCGAGGCTGTAGCGCTCTGCCTGCTGGTTGCCGGTTGTCCATGCCACCCGGTCATAGCCGTTCTCTGCAGCATAGCGAAGCATCCGCTTCATGGCCAGCTCATGCCAGTTCTTCTCAAAGGGGGCGGCGGGGACACGCGAGGACGGATAGATATTCTGGTCTAGGCGGGCTGCAAGGAGGATGGCCCTCTCAGGGCTGCCGGCATCGTAGAAACGGATGGTACGTGAGGCGATACGCTCCAGCCCGTCCTCGCTGACACCATCGGGATGGGTGACCAGATAGTTACCGTCTTCGTCTGTCTGCACCGCATAGCCACGGATGTCCACCTTGGGGTTGTAACCCCTCTCACGGCCCTCCTGATGGCGCTGGCTCTGTATCTCGTCGATGACCAGCGTCTTCTCCTCGATGAAGCGGTCACGACGGGCGACAAACTCATTGTAGGTATCAACGGCGTCTGCCAGACTGCTGAAGATGCCGCCGACACGCTTCGCAGCAGCGACATTCCGTTCACCGTCCATCAACGACTTCGTGCTTTCTTGGCTGAGCAGGATGGAATACTGCCCGTCCTTCTCGAGAATACAGTCGGCATAAGAGACACTGTTGCGGTTCAGGTTGTAGAAGTTCCTGTACCCTGGCACGGCATGGAAATAGTTCACTTCTTTCCACTGGTCGGCGGAAGGCATGGACTGGATGATGGCCTGTATCTCTTCCTCGCTGCGCTCCTGCTGGCTGACGGCATCACCAAAGCGCACCCAGGCCACGGCACGCCCGTCACCGGCATCACCGAAATGGACATCGTCCGTGTCACGCCAGCTCTCGATGCCCGGCACGACAAGGGCTATCTCACGTTTGTTCTCCAGCCCGCCCGTGGTATACTCCAGACGGGTGTCGTTGATAGTCCTGTCAATGCCGTAGTAGTCGGCAGCCTTCGCTGACGGCCCCTTGCCCTCGTACCACTCGAAAGGCTTCAGATGCCAGCCTTTCACTGGGTCGTTCTCAAACTGGGTGTTTTTGCGGAAGTCATCACCATAGCGCTCGACCAACCGATCCCAAGCCCATCGGGCATGGTCATCGACATAGAGCGAGCCGGTGGCTTCCTCGCCGTCGGCCATCAGCTCCCAGAACTCCTCGTTCATCATGTCGAGGCGCAGGCTGTCCGTCACGGGGGACGGCTCACGGTAGCGCACTTCCTCCACCCGTATCTGATGGTCATCGATAAACTCCAGCACCTGCCGCTTCGTCAGGGTGCGCTCCTTGGAGTCCATCAGCCACAGGGACAGGCCCATCCAACGGTCTTCACCGGCCTTGATGCCTCCTGCCCGTTCTATCATGCGCAGCCACTGGTCAGGAGTGGCCCTGTCCTGAAGGATGCGCTCCACAGCACGGCGGGCATTGCTGACAAAGACAGGAGCAGCGGATCCGGCATGCTGACGCACGGTCTCTTGGGCAAGGACACGCTCGGCAGCGGCTACATCGGTAGTCACCCTGATACCGGCCTCACGCATACGTTCAATGAGGGCGTCACGGAGAAGGGCATCGCGGGGAAGGACATTCTTCATGTCCTCCACTGACTCCACCATCTGCAGGCGGGGACGGAAGCCGGGCTGTACCATCTCCGTGACAGATCTTTTGGCCGTGGCCTTGGGCGCTTCGAGCTGGTCACAGATGGCCACGCGCTTGCCGCCACGGATCAGCTTGGGCAAAAACGTGTCAAGGGCATGGAACGGAAAACCTGCCATGGCTTCCTTCGGGGAACGGAAACTGGCAGTGGGATGACGGTGGGTAAGGGTGATGCCGAGGATGCGGGAGGCTTCAACGGCATCGTTCTCATAGGTCTCGTAGAAGTCGCCGACGCGGAATAGGAGGAGCGCGTCGGGGTGCTTGGCCTTCAGGTCATGGAACTGCCGCATGATAGGGCTTTCAAGCTCCTTCACCTCAGCCTTGACCTTCGGTCGAGCCTGCCCACGCTCGGCAGAGTTGATGCGAGCATCACTCTGCACTCGCTCACTTGCAGCCTTGGGCGCATGTACCTCACGCTCGATGTCACGCACATGCTGCTCGAACTGCACAGCTTCATCCCAGGTGTCGAAGTCCACATAACGGCCACGCTCACCATGAAGGCCCACATCATAGCCCTCCTTCTCCAGGCGGATGACAAGCTGTGCAGGGGTCTCGGCCTGGTGGTCGTCCACCCAGACACGGACAAAGGCGAAGCTGGCCTCCTCCGTCTCAGCCTTGAAATAGACAAGGTCGATGTCATTGTTGGGCGTATAGCCGTAAACCTCATGAATCCTGTCCGGCTCACCATTACAGTAGACCGTCACGTCAGAGGGAATGCCGCTCCACTGGTTGTTGGCCACGTCATAGCGCAGCGTGCCCTGCTCTTTCCGCTGGGCCTCCTGCTCGATGGCACGGGCAGCCTTCTCCTTCAAATAGTCATGGACAACCAACAGACGGCGCTTGTCATACAGCTGCTGGTAGCTGTAGCCACTCTTGGGATTGTCCTTCACTTTCTCGATGAGCTCATCAAAGGATGTCTTTTCACTGTCTGTCAGATGACGCAGCTCTTCTCTCTGGAAGATTTGTGCAGACGCTCCCTTGTCCGTCAGCTCCCTGACGGGACCTTCTATCTCGTTGGAGAAGACCTTCTCATACTTGTCCACGATATGGGCGACGAGATAGGCGGGCTGGCCGGTGTACCAGTCCACGCCACGCCTGCGGAGGTCACGGCGGGCTTCCGGGTCGGCATCAGCCTGTGCCTTTTTCAGCAAGGCTTCGAATTCTTCCTTTGAGAGTCCTGTCAGTCCCACACCATCGGGCATGGCACCCACGATGAGGTCAACACCCTTTGGAAGCACCGACAGCCTGATGTCATGACCCTCGCTGTCCTCATGGCCGGTGCTGCCGACAGTAAAGAGGAGCGGTTCAGCCTCCAGCGCCTCGACGGCGGCCCAGGCGGTATGACCCGTATCAATGACATTGTCGATGATGATGGGCGTCCTGCCCTTGGGGACGGGAGTGCGCTCATCCTCGGTGAAGAACAGCTCGGGCAGTTCCTCACCGGGATGCTCTTTCTTCCATTCATAGAGGCTCTCATGCTCACCACTGGCGAGGACGTCGGCATACGGGATGCCAGATAGCTCGGAGAGACGTTTGGCAAGACGCTGGGCGGAGCCGCCATAGCCCTTATGCCCTGGCATGCCCACGAGAACGGCATTCTTCGACACTGGCGTGCCTTCCAAAGCCTTCGCCATGGCAGCAGCCGCCACGTCGAGGGCCACGCCATGGCCGTCCTTGACACCATGGGCAAGTGCCCTGACACGTTCATCCTGATAAGGACCGAGGCTGACGGCACGCAGCGACCTGGCATTACCCCCCGTCAACGACCTGCCGAAACGGTCATAGCCCAGCTCGCGCAGACGATGTACGGAGGGGATGCAGGAGGCATCACGGACATCCTTGACGGCGGTCTTCAGCCATTCCACATCATCCTTGTGCTCCAGATTGAGCTTCGAAAGCTCCTTCATGGCCTCCTCAGCACCGAACTGATGACGGAAATTGCCAGTAACGATACCGTCATAGATACGGAAGTAGCCATGGTATTTCTCCGCCATGCCGTCACGGTCGGCATGGTTAAGGAAGGGATAGTCTGCCACCTTGAACTGTAATTCCCACGGGTCACGGCCCCACTGCTTGTGGGTGATGGTGAAGGGCAGCTCCTCGGGCTTCGCAGCCTGTGCGGCCTGTGCCACCCTGCCGTCCATGTCCTGCTGGATCTTGCGGTCAAGGGCCTGCAGCTGCTCTTTCAGCTCCTTCAGTTGCCCGGTCTTCTCCCACACCTTGCCAGCGATGCGCTCCAGCTCGGGGATCTGCTTCGCATAAGACTCCTGCTGCCGCTGCTGGTCCCTGATGATCTCAGGGATGCGGGAGAGAGCTTCCAAGGGATACCTGGAGGCGAGGGCCTTGTCAGAGAGCGGTACCTTACCGTTGTTATAGGTATAGTGAAGACCGCTGCCACCGACAACAGAGACTTTGTTCCCAACCCAGCGACTGACACCTGTATTGGGGTTGTACTCGGTCTTGGAGGACATGGCTATCGGCCAGTCCAGGCCATCCACGGTGAGACGGGCCACCACGACCTCGCCATTCACCTCCTGACGTGCGGCCTGCTGCAGGTAGTCACCATAGGGATTGGGAAGCGCCATGTCAAGACGCACCCTGTGCAGCTGAGGGTCTTCGACAGGACGAAAAGCAAAGACGGAGGGAGGCGTGCGCAGCTCCTCAAAGACATCGGAACTGTCCGGGTAAGCACCTCTCAGGGCCTGTTCCAAGGCGTTCTTGTCGGCATTGAGCTTTCCGATGACGGCATCGAAATGGGCAACCTGTTCCCGGGAGAAGTTCAGCCGCTGCTGCGTCACCTGCTGCTGCTTGTAGAAGGCCTTGCGCTCAGCCTCCAAGCCAAGGATGCGCTTCTCCAGCTTGGCACGCTCCAGCAGGTCGTTGTTGCCACTGGTGATGGCGACATACTCGGCAAACGGCATGCCGTTGTCCTCATCCTCGCCGCCCTGGTCGAAGCTGCGCTTGGCCAAGGCGCCCGTCTTCATCTGGCGGATGAACTCGCTCTTGGCCTGCAGGAGATAGAAGTTATAGCTGTCAAGACTGCGCTCGACGGCATAGACGAAGCACTTCACGGTGTTCCCCGCATAGTCACGGGCCACCTCATTGCCTTTTCTCCGCGCACGCCCGTTGCGCTGCTCCATGTCACTGGGACGCCACGGCAGGTCGAGGTGATGGACGGCGACGGCACGCTGCTGGGCATTGACACCGGTGCCGAGCATGGTGGTGGAGCCGATCATCACACGGATGTCACCACGGTTCATCCTGTCGATGAACTCCTTCTTCTTCTTCTCCGTGCCGGCATCCTGGATGAACTGTATCTGGTCGGCAGGGATATGGTGCTCGTTGACAAGCCGGTCTTTCAGCTCCTGATAGACACTCCACTCTCCTTTCTTCGGCGTGGAGAGGTCACAGAAAACGAACTGTGTGCCCCGCTGCTTATTATACTGATAATAGATTTCACTGATATTCCTTGCAGCGACACCAATCTTGGTGCCATCACCCTCATGGTAGCCGGGATTGACAAGCCTGGGACTGAGCGAGCATTTCTTGCCCATGTTCGTCACCAGGAGCATCTTGGCCTTCTGCTCGCTGTCACTGAGCTGAGGACGGAAGACAAGGTCACCGTCACCGCTCTCGGCGAACTGCAACAGACGCCGCTGGAAGTCCTGCTGGTCCTCGGTGGGCTGGATGTTCACCAGCTGCACGTCCATGTCAGGACGCTGCAGGCCCACGTCGGCGGCAGTCTTATAGTCGGTAATCTCGTTATAGAAGGCGCCCAGCTCAGGCACCTTGATGAACTGCCTGAAACGCTCCTTCATCACGATGCTGCCCGCGACATTGATCTCATAGTCACGGCTCTTGCGGGCGAAGACGGCTGCCCAGGCATCGAAGCTGTTGATGTCCTGCATGGACATGGCCTTCGGACGGAGGTACTTGAACAGCAGGTACAGCTCCGTGAGGCTGTTGCTGATGGTGGTGCCGGAGAGGAACGTCGCACCGAGGTCACGCCCCGTGCGCTCCTGGATAGTACGTATGGCATACTGGAGGTTACGGGCACGCTGGCTGCCCTTGGGGTCGCCGAGACCGGCCACACGGCTGTCGCGGGTGGAGAAGGCGAGGTTCTTGAAGGCCTGGCTCTCGTCGATGAAGATATGGTCGATGCCCATCGTCTTGAAGTCGACGACATCATCGGCACGGCTGGCAAGGGCGGCATTGAGGGTCAGCAGCTGGGTCTCAAGGTTCTGCTTGCGCTTCTCCAGGCCTGAGCGCATACGACCACTGACGCTGTGCCCCTGACGCGCATAGACCTCCAGCGCCTCGTCGATGGCATCGATCTCCTCCTGGATGACCTTCTGCTGGATGTCGGCGGACTGCGGTATCATCGTGAACTGGTCATGGCTCATGATGATACAGTCGTAGTCGTTGTTCTTCATCCTGTTGAAGAAGTTCTGGCGGTCGGAGAAGTCCTTCTGCGTGGCATAGAGGAGGCGGTCACCAGGATAGGCGGCCTGATAGGTGGCGGCAATCTCGGCGACATTGGCCTTCATGCCGATAATGATGGGCTTATGCGCAAGGCCGAGACGCTTCATCTCATGGGCAGCGATGCACATGGTGAGCGTCTTGCCCGTGCCGACCTCATGGTCGCACACGCCGCCGCCGTTCTGAAGGAGCATCCACACACAGTCCTTCTGCGACTTGTAGATGTCTTTTATCTGATACTTGCTGACGCCAAGGCCCTTCAGGTCGAGACCGGGGAAGGTCTGGTGGGAGCCGTCATAGCTGGCCTTGACGAAACAGTTGTATTTCCTGTTGTACAAGTCGGCAAGAGCCTTCTTCCACTCGTCAGGATGACGGTCAATCCACTCCGTGAAACCATCACGTATCTGGTCGACCTTGCTGGCAGCCAGCTGTATCTTCTCATGGTCAGGCCCCATGATGGGGTCACCATTGGGCTTGTAACCGACACATTTCTGTATCACTGGAACGGTGTTGTACAGGGCATGGCGAAGCATGTCTTCACCATCGTAGGTCTTCGTCTCACCCGTCACGGCGAATTCCTGGCTGAGCTTGGCACTGTAGCCCGACACATCGACAACGAACTCATCGAGCTGCGGGGCATAGTCAATCTTTATATCCGTCTCAAAGAACTCGGTGGCGAACGCTGAGAAATAGGCCTTGGGCATCCAACGCTCGCCGAAGTTGAAGTCCAGCTCACTATAGGTGATGGGCGTAGGCACGACACCCTCCAGAGCAGTGATTGAACGCTCCAGCTCCTCCTTGAATTCGGGCTTCAAGTCATCATTCAACGGCCAGCTTCTCAGCGCATCAAGCTTCTCCACGACATTGCCAGCGAGGAACTTGTCGCCAATCTCATAGCCGCCAGCCAGGGGATTGAAGTAAATGCGCTCCTTCAGCTGGTCACGCAGTTCCTCCTCGGTGTAGTCGCTGATAGAGGCCATATACTCCAGGTCAACACCGCCACCCCGGTTGAGGGAGGCAGACAGGGCATCGACAGCCGTCTCTACATGGCCATCCAAATGGATATTGAAGGACACGGGACGGAGGAAGATGTCGGACTTGACGAACCTGCCGTCCTCACTGTTCTCCAACGACAGCACATCACGGCCCTGCACGTCCATCAGCAGCAGCCGGGCATTCCTACGGTCGTTGAGGAACCCGTAGCGAATGAGGAAATTGTCATAGTGACGGTTAAGCTCCTCACGCAGCAACGGCTGCTCCACCTTCTGCTCGGACTCTTTCTTGTACAATTGTTCGTAGGCATCCCTGACCTTCACATAGAGCCTCAGGCGGCCAGACTGGTCGTCAGACAGCTCAGTCGGGGTAAAAGTATTCTCATAGCCTACACCCGTGAGATAGCCCATCTGCCCACCGTCCTCGACGAGGATGCCGTTACGGTAGTGAGGGAGGATGTCACCTGCAAAGGGACGCGGCTCCATGGACGGCTGTTTCTCCTGGCTCGTCACCTCCTCGGCCCAGAGGTCAAAGAGGCTGAGCTGCACCGGCTGCTCCTGCTGCACAGGACGCGACTGCTGCGGCTTGGGCTGTGACAACACCGTGACCTGCTCCTCCTGCCTGGGCTTCGGAGCATGGAGCTTGTAATAGTCAACATATTCACGATAGAGGTCACGGGACATATATTGCGTCAGGAGGCTGGCGATGGCCTGCATGTCACCATCATGGGTGAACACGAGGGTCGGCTTGCCGTAAGGGTCAGTGCCTCGCTCCATCCTGGTGGAGATGAAAGCCTCGGAGTCCGGGGCCATCATAGACTGCCACCAGTGACTGTTGAGGGATATGCCTGTGTAGTCTTCGCCGCTCATGGCCTTAAAGCCTTTCTCCACCTTACAGAAAGCGAGGCTGTCAGGATCCAGGGAGGAGTCGTAGCCCGTGTATTTCTGGAGGATGACGAGGTCGCTGCCGACCTCCGTCCCTGCCTCGTCGGCGAACAGGCCATCGGGAAGGCGGAAAGCACCTACAAGGCGGGCATTCCTGATAATCTCCTCACGGATGGCATTGTTGGAAGGCGAGTCCATGAAGCCACGCGAGGTGATGAAGACAACAAAACCGCCCTCACGGAGCTGGTCGAGGGCCTTCAGGAAAAAATAGTTGTGAATGGTCTTCGTGGCTGCCGCCCTGACAGCATTGCCGGAACGGGCAAAGCCGTCATCGAAGACGGAGATGTCGCCGAAGGGGATGTTCGAGGACACCACATCGTATGTCCCACGGCGGGAGGCATCGATGGTCTCAAAGCCATCGACATGCACCTGGTCATGGGGATAGAGGGCTTTCAGCACCTTACCCGTGATGAGGTCTTTCTCAAAGGCCGTGGCAGAGACATCAGGGTATGCCTGTTTGAACGCTTCTACAAAAGTGCCCTTGCCTGCAGAGGGATCGAGATAGCGCTTGACCTCCAGACCCTTGTCCTTTAGGACACCGGCGATGGCCTGCACGACGGGGACTGGCGTGTAGAAGGCGGAAAGGATGCTGTTGCGGATGCTACGCACGAAGTCACGGTATTCGTAGCCATCACGGGCATAGTCGCTGAGCACGCCATACAGCTCACGGGTGGCGGTGAAGAAAGGACGGTCGGAGCGGCTCCACTTCTCAATGTCACCATCATCGGCACAAGGGTTGAGAATGAACTTCAAGCCTCCGAAACCACTGTACTTCCTGAGCACGGCCTTCTCCTGCTCCGTTGCCTCTCGCCCGGAACGCTCAATATCAAAGGCCGTCCTGATGGCCGCGATATTATCTCTCAGCTTCTCTGACTTGTTGTATGCCATAGTCCTAACTGTCCAGTTCTGCCGTCAGCGACCTGATGGCACGCTCCTGGGCCTGCCAGACGGCAAGGCCCTCACGACGGCCCTGCTCATAGGCTTCCTCTGCCCTGTCAGAACGGGCACGGAGGAACTCCTCATCGTCGGCACGAGGGTCATGCTGCTGACGGAGGTAGTCCTTCAGATAGAGACGGTAATAGGTCATTTCTTCTTTGGTCATTATGGGTGAATGATAGATTTCAAGGCACAAAATAAAGAAGATTCTGCCCAACAGCGGAATCTGGAGGGCACAAACTCTTGATTTAACACTTTGATGACAGAAACAGCGGGAAAAAGCTATTGAAGGCCCCGTGAACGGACGATTTCCTGCTCCTCGCCTACACCTTCCTCATAATGCTGTGAGGCCAGTTCCTGCCTATGGTCCCAGGCACGAAGGACAGCATTGCAGAAGGTGTTCAGCGGGAGTGCCCCCTTACAGTAGGCATCGACGGCAACATCAGAGACGGTGAGCACCATCGGCACGCCGTCGATGTCGGCGACAAGGGTGTTGCCCTGCATGACGGGATGCTGGATGCGACGGTCGAGAACTTCATCCTGATAGGCCTTGTACTGCCGTGGCATGTCACCCACAATGTCGGCATGGTCAAGGGCCTCATGACCTGCCTTGTTCAGCAGGTTCGCACCACCGAGACCGATGAGCAGCATTTTCAGCATGGGGTTGCTGACGAACATACCACCGAAGATGGCGGCAATGGGCATGAGATTGTCGGAGATATTGAGCCGCTTGGTCTGGCCGGTGAACATTCCGATGAGCAGGTCTGGAAGCATGGCGATGACATAGCCGAGGTTCTTGCCGACATCACCGAAACCACTCAGGCCGAGGCTGTCGAGGGCTGTACCCCATCCACTGACAGACTGTTCCTGCCGCCGTTCGGACACCTGTTCTTCCTGCTGCTCCACCTCTGATGCAGGGACATGTTCACGGGCGCCGAACTTCTTACGTATGGCAAAATGCAGCTCGCCAGCCTGACGGAGCTGCGCCGTATAATCTGGTACTTCCGGCATCTGCATATATCCCTGGATGGCATTGGCACCTAAGGGCGAGACAAGACTGTCGCCGCACAACAGGAAAGGATTGTTGGAAGAACGCCTGATAATCTTATTGGTCATCTGCTCATTGGCCGTCTCTACATAGTCATTGCCGTAGGGACTGACAGCGGTGCTCTGGCTGGCGAAACCAGCAAAGACATCCCTTCGCCTGCCGAAGATGCCGAGACTGACGAGCTGGCTGACATTCTGGTCATAGTCGTTACACTCACAGACATCTTCAATGGCGGAGAAGCCCATGTCAACGGCGATGAACTTGCCAAGGCGTCCCCAGCTGGCAGCACCGCCAGAGGCAGGAGCGATGGGGGCAAGGAGCACGAGGTCGGTGACGGCACCGAGGGCCTTTCCGGCACCTTGCTCCAACAGCCCTGGGTCGTATTTCTCGACACACTTCCTGTCAATGAACTTCTGGAGCTCGGAGGTGGGAGCACTGAGGAGATCCAGGAGCGACGACTTGCGGGCCTCGCTGAAGACATAGTCGGCAGAACCCTTGATGGGGTTCCTCTCCACCTCATAATCCACCATCTTCATCATCAAGCGGTAGTTGATATAGCTGGAGGCGATGTCACCACCGGCTTCGTTACAGAGCTGACGGTATCTTTCCTCGCCAACCTTCGCCACGGCTGCCGTACGCCAGCCTGCAGCCATCACTTCCAGGTCATGGGAGAATGCCGCGTCACGGTTCAAGTCCTGCATGGTCTTGTCAATGTCATTGGCAGGACAGCTGAGGGTGACATCGGTGGCATATTCCTCACCGGGAAAGAAGGTACTCCTGACACCGAAGCCCGTAGCCATCGTGCCCAGACGGCTGTTCTCACGGCACGACAGATGCTGTTCGAGCCTCGGGAGGATATGCTGCCTGAAATACTCATTGACACAATACTCGGAGTCAATGAACATCTTTTCAATCTGTTTCTCTTCCATAGCAGTAACATTTATAGTCCTAACAGCTGCTGTCTGGTCTGGGCGATGGCATTGCTGAGCACGCTCATCTGCTTCGGATAGAAACGTGTCAGCCATGCATCCTTGCCAATCTCGTCATTGACGAACTTGACAGCCATGGCACGTGGTATCTCTACGGCCTTCTCGCCTTTCTCACGGCCATTGAACCACGCCTTCGTCCACCAGCGATGACCGCTACTGTCAGCGAAGACGGAGGCGGTACGGCTGACGTCATAGCTCTGGGCATCGAGGATCTGGAGGCTGGCGAGCGGGTCTACATAGTAGCCGTCGGCGGCTGCCTGCTCAGAAGCTTTTTTTTTTGAGCATCGTCCCAAGTGGACAGGTAGGTGTCATGGCACACAGCCATATAGTTAAGGAAGTCACTGATAAGGAGGTTCTGGAAACGGGCTGCAAGAGGGGCACCGCGACTGCTCAGGCCCAAGGGATTGCCGACTGATGGCATGGCCTCATAGAAATAGTTCTTGTCAGCAGACTGAGCGAAGATATTCCGCAGGGATGACTCCATGCGCTTCGGCGGGACATAGGTGCCCCGCATGATGTCATACATATAGCTGCCGAGCCACCGCTGCATCATCTGCTCGATCTCCTCCTGGTCCTTGTCATAGTCCGTCCTGACCTTCACCCCCATGCTGGCAAAGATGTTGCCGCCCTTCATCCCCATGGACTGGAGCTGCAGGATGTTGCCGTAAATCATGCCAAGGAACTCCATCGGCTCCATCTCCTGACCGGAGAAGGACACCTCAAAATGGAGGAAGTCACCGCTGCGGGCAATCTCCTGACCGGCAACTACGCCCTTGCCATAGCCGACATAGGCCTCGCTCAGATGACCGTACTTCACCTCGTACTTGCCATACTTGGTGATGATATAGTTCCCATGGACGGCATCGGTGCCGGCACCGACAACAGTGCCCGTAGCCAGGGCGAACAGCGGCTTGTCGCTGCACACGAAGTCCACACCCCTGTGATGGAATGGCTGACCCGTGACGGGATGCCTCTGCTCACCATAACCCAGGGTTACCTGTATCTCCTCATCGTCTGCCGAGGCAAACGGCATCATGAAGCCACTCTGTGACTCCAAGAGCATATCCTTTGAATAGTTCATCTCCTTGGTCTGTAGATTACTTGTCCGTTTTCTTCATCATCTCCTTCCGTCTCAGGCAGCAAAGACTGCTGACGGCCACCGTCCTGCCCCCGCAGGGGAGCAGCGGCAAGCTGCTGGGCCTGTGATGACTGCTGACCGCCGAAGAGCCCGAAGGACATGGCAGCGATAAGGCCGCAGACAATCTTACCCATCCAGCCGAAATTGCCGAAGAGCATCATCCCCGCAGCGATAAGGCCGACAAGGCTGCTGGTGCCGCCGCCAAAGATGCCACTGACGAGGTTGCCGAGACCGCCGAAAAGGCCTGACGCTCCCTCCCTGACACCTCCGAGGGCATCACCGACACCGCTGATGAGGTCCTTGCCCTTCTCGACGGCCTTGTCCGTACCGCCCTCACCCAGGAGGGCATCACCGATGACAGGAGCCACGCCGTCCTTCTTCAGCTGGTCCATCCTGTCCTTTCCCAAGGCCCAGTCGCCCCAGGTGTTCAACGCGCCCTGTCCCGAATAGATGCCGTAGCCGACACCTCCGACGACCAAGGCGCCCTTGGTGTGCCTCAGCCCGAAGCCGGTGCCCCGGACGAGGTTCTTTCCCAATGTCTTTCCCCAACCCATGGCAATATCCTTTCTTCAATATATGTTCAACGGATTATACTCGACAATGGCACGCGCACGGTAAGTATTAGTCTTGGGAGTCTTATGGCGGCTGCCGTCACTCATGGAGAAGAGCCATGCCTGGTTGTCCTTGTTCGGCTCCACCTCAGTACTTGTCCAGTACCAGCAGCCGCCACCGTCGGCATCGATGCTGAGCGGGGTACCGCCACAACGCACGATGATGGGATTGACATGCTCCTTGGCAATGAACAGCAGCCCCATCTCCGCGACACTCGGGATATAGTCGCTCTGCCAGAAATAATGATAGGTGAAGGCTTCATCAGCCAGAGGGGAGCCTTTGCCGGTACGCTGGTCACGGCTGTTCTGCATGGCCGTGGTGTTCGCATAGCCGTCAAAGGCGGACTCGTCACAGCTGGTACCCTGCTCCATGCCCAGCGTGTCACAGAAGGCGACGGGTGAGATCTCGTCCAGCAGGACGGCGAGCACGGGATGCTCCTCCGTCTGTGGAGCGAAGACGACGGCGACGGCCTTTCGCTTATCCTGGGCGAAATAGGTATCCTCATCAAGAACCTGACCGTCATCACAGAGGATATAGCCCGTATGCACGTCAAGGTCTATGGCCTCATGCTCATCACAAGAGGCAGACAACAGGCACAGGGGCGCCATCAATGGTATTATAAACATCTTTTTCATAGGTATAATAATGTAAATGTGTGATTACAGAGGTACTTTGACACCGACGGCAACGCCGGTACGGAAGAGGTCGTCACCCTTGATGATGACATCCTCCTTCACCTGAAAGAAGAGCTGCCAGCCCTGCTTCAGCGCATAGCTGTGCTCATAGCCGACATGGATGCCGCCGACGAAACGGTGGCGGTCACTGCCGCCGCTGATGCCAAGACGGGCATTGCCGTGGTGGTTGCGGCCGCGGCTGACACAGGGCTTGTAGGCGATGCCGACATGCCAGGTGTTATAGCTGTCCCAGAAGGACTTCGTGGTGACATGACCCGCATCGGGGTCGTCACAGTACTTCAGGTAGCCAGTGGCGAAATACTCCCAGGCATGGTGGTACTTGGTCTCATGCTCCCACGCGACGGTGGCATCGAAGCCACGCTCATAGAGGGCACCGACACTGAGCATCAGACGGTCCTGGTTACTGCCCTGGGCACGCACGGGCAGGACGGAACAGACGGAAAGGACAAGCAGTGCCAATCCGAAGAACACTTGATGATATACTTTGTTCATGGCTCACAGATTTTGGTTACTCTTCCTTTAAAAGCAAGGCATCGAAACTGTCAGCAGCAAGGACATCCTCATAGTCGATGGTCATCGTGATGGTGCGGCCGCTGATCTGTTTCTCATTCAGCTCGATACTCAGCACCTTGTCACCGGGGAATGTCATCTTCTTCAGGACGGCGACATTGCGGTAGCCATGACGGAAGCTGGCACTCCTGTCGAGGAGCAGGACCGGCTCCAGCTCGACCATCTGCACATTGGTGGCCTTCTGCTGCTTCTTGTCGGCGAGCTTGAAGCGCAGCTCGTCAATGTCGAAGCGAAGGCTGGTCTTGTTCTCCACGCTGAAATCGATGAAGAAATACTCACCCACGGAATAGATGTTGTTCAGGCGCATCACCATCTTACGGTGCCTGGAACAGACATTACGGTACTTGGCAGGGCTGTTCCAGATACGGCGGGCGAAACGTACCATCTCCTCGGTACTCATGCTGACGGCAGGGTTATGGAAGGCGGTCTGCTCGGTAAGAAGCACCTCCTTGTCGGTGACGGCTTCCTCCAGGCGCGTCGTATAGACAAGGGCATACTGCGCACGGTAGCGCTCACCGACGACGGTAACGATGGCCAGCACCTCACCATCCTCATGGCCGCCCTCCTTGGGCTTCAGACGGATGACATTCTCGATGGGCTTGTCACCCGCCACGAGGCCGGTGGAGATGTCCACCAGACGCACAGGCTCTGGGGAGGTGATGACGGTGGTGACATGCTCATTGACAGTGAGCTGCTCCATCTCATTGTAGGTTTGCTGGGCAGACAGCGTGCCTGACACCAGCAGGGCGCACAGGAGCATCGCGCCACAAAAGGTTGTTCTCTTGACTCGCATAATAATTATTTTATTATTGAATTATTTAATTATATCGGTATATGGAAAAATAGCTAACGCTTCTTCTTGTCCTTACTATTAACAAGATAGACCTGTGTGCCGTATTTCAGACGGACACGGTTCTTCTTGATGGCCTTGCTGATGGCATTGGAGGTGCGCCGATAGGCATTCTGGAGGCCCTGCATCGCCCACTGCTCGACATTGTTGCCGTTGCTGCCGCCGTCATTGAGATTCATATTGGTCTGCATGGCAGAACCGCCCACGTCCTTGACGGTTTCCATAAACTGAGAGCCAGGGACATAAAGACCTTCGAGACCATCGGTGTCGAAGATGGTCAGGCCAACCTTAAACAGCTCGTCACCGACCATGATGCTCTCCACCTTGCCCTTGGCACGCTGCTTGCTGAAGCCGCTCATCGTGGCATAGAGGTAGCTGCCTTTCTTCATGGGGATGTCACCGACCTCAATATCATCGAGCAGACGTAGGCGCACACGACTGCCTTCGGTAGCCTTCACCTCCTCATCAATGATGGCCTTGATGAGATGTGACTCAGGAGCGTTCTCACTGAGGGTGTTGAAATAGTCACTGGTGTCGGCACGCTTCTTGACGACGGTCTGGCTCTCAGCATCGTCATCGAGGACGGCGACGGCATCGGCCTGACCGACAACATCATCGTCATCGTCCGTCACGGTGTCTGCGGGCAGGACATCATCCGGACTGGCAAGACGGCCACGACCCTGCGAACGGGCGAGACCCAAGGCAGCCTCCATTTCCTCCATCTCACGGCTGCGACGGCTCTGGAGGGCATGCTCACGCTCCTCATCACTCATCGGCAGCACGAAGTCACCGGCTCCCATGGGAGGCCCTTGACGGTCACCCCCCTGAAGACGAGCCTGCAGCTCCTCGTAACGCTTGCGATCCTCAGCCTCCTTAGCCTGACGCTCCAAGGCGGCCCGCTCCTCATCGGTATACTGCGTGCTGTAGTCTTCCTTGCGACGTAGACTGTCGGTATCATCGACGATATTCTCTACTGCACTGTTGTCGGTGATATAGCCGAAGCTGTGCTGCATGTTCTCACGCTTGCTGCCCAGACGGTCACTGACATTGGCGGAAGGAAGCTCACCATTGAGATAGTCGGTGGTGACAAGACTGGCGTCACCCTTGTCCTCAACCTCGATGGTGAAGAGACGGATGACCTGATAGCCGATGAACAACGCAAGGAGGTATACGCCTATAGGCAGTATATACTTGCTCTGCTTGAAATTAATCTTTTTCATATCGTTAGTTGTTTTATTTCCATTATTGTACTGGAGCATCACCGTTACGGTGCTGCATGGCCCTGTCCACCTGCTCAACGGCATTGCTGCCCTTGCTGTTGCTGCGGTTGAACACCTTCACCATCGTGACGACATTGAAGGTGAAACAGGCGAGGACGATGCCGAAGGCGACGACAAGGAACAGGGTCTTGTTATGACAGGCGGCCGTATGTATCTTACGCGCCAGCCAGCTGATGCCGACGGCATCGGCGAACCGGCGGCCGGCAGCCACCTCACGCTCATAGCGCTCCCGGTACTTCGGATCGTTCTTGTCGGGCATCGGCTCACCCAGGAAAAACTTCTTGAATCCCATAGCTCACTCCTCCATCATTAGAAATCACTCTTCTTGCGCTGCTCGATGTCCTTGTTGAGGATGGTGCGCCAGTTGACAATCATCAGACCGTGAGGGTTATTCTCTGTCCTGGGGACACGCTTCAGGCCGCCCGTGGTGACAATCTCACGGTAGAGGATGTTCGTCCTGCGCTCTATGCGCTGCCGGCCATAGTAGGTGAAGGTCATCTCCTCCGTGTTCAGGGCGATGCTGTCACAGAAGATACTGAAGACACTGCTCGTGCCGATGATGTTCTGGAACAGACCGCGTTCCTTCAGGGTGTTGTACTGCGCCAGACCGGACTCGTCGACGAGGTACATGGCCTTCTCCATCGTGTAATTGATGTACTTGTCATCA
The DNA here is from genome assembly GCA_902778535.1 of uncultured Prevotellaceae bacterium. Taxonomy (GTDB): domain Bacteria; phylum Bacteroidota; class Bacteroidia; order Bacteroidales; family Bacteroidaceae; genus Prevotella. Next base: position 33,882 of record CACYYG010000003.1, on the reverse strand, counting down.
GGGGCGAGGGTGAAGAAGAGATGGTGGAACAGCTCCACATGGCTCTTCGCCTCGACGTCCAGCGTCTCATCCATCGTCGTGCGCTGCACGAGAACGGGGACGGTGCCGTCAAGGACGTAGATCTTCTTCTGAGCATCATCGACCATGCCCTTGGCGACAAAGAGACTCGACACGCTGATGACAACGCAGCCGGTAAGGAACAGGCAGCAAATGATAAGCACCAGCTTGATTTTGTTTTCCAGATTCTTGATTACCATATCGAAATATTGTTTGATTATCGTATAATGGAGGTGGCACTGGCCTTTGCCTGACTGGCAACACCCTCACCGAAATTACGGGTGGAGAAGGCGGTGTCACCCTCGGGAATCATCCACGCGGCAAGGTCGGGGACGAGGTTCAGGCACTTCAGGGCTACAATGCTCGCCACGAGGAGGTAGCCTGCCGTCATGATGGTGTTCTGCAGATAGCCGTTGAAGGTCTGCTGGGTCTCTAAGATAGCGGTGAGGTTCTCATACTGCACGCTGAGCACGATGTCGAAGAGCAGCAGGACATAGAACCCCACGAAGTAAAGCATCGCGCCGTAGAAATGCACGGTGAGATACCTCGTTATCCACTTCGCCCAGGCACCCTCCCACTTCGGGAGCAGTGAGAAGGCCCACTGGATGGGACCGAAGATGGTGAGCATACCCAGCAGTATCTGCTGGCAGTAGATGGTGCCCCACCAGCCGATACGGAAGGCGACAAGGGCAATGAACATGATGATCTTGTCCAAGAAGACCATCAGGCCCGCATAGAGCGTCATCGTCTTGGCCTTCTCTGCCGACACGGTGGAGCTGGTGGCAGCCTCCAGCCCCATGCCCTCGCTGACGGACTCCTGGACACCATTGCCGCTGACGCTGTTGGCGGCGGCATTGATCTCGCCCTGGGCATTACGCGTCAGGGAGTCACGCTGCACGATGAGAGGCATGAGCTGGGCATACCTGTCCTGCACCTGCGCCGCCTCCGCTTCATAGAGGTCATGGGTGTAGGAACCGATGCAGTTGGGGATATAGGCGAGACCGTCGAGGACGCTAAAGTCACCATACCATAGTGTCATGACCAAGGCGATACCCAACACCCTGACGATCTTCAGGGGGTCGAAGGTCTCGCCCTTCACCATCATCTTGTAGGCCATGCCGGCCGCCATGATGATGGCAAAGAGGGCACCGAGGCACATGCTCATCTGTAATATCCACCAGAACGGGCCGTTGTCACCCGTGAAGGTGGCATCGGTGAGGAACTCATTAGTCTGGAAGATGACGTCATCGATCTCCTCCTCGAACAGCTCAACACCCACGTTGCTGCTGATGCTGTCAAGGGCATCGACAAGGCCGCCACCGGCCTGTAGTAGTAATCCTGATACTGACATATGTAAATCGTTTATTCGTTACTATTCTCCAACGACACCGGCAGCCATCGCCACCTTCCAGCGCCCCATGGCATCGGAGGTGTAGCCGCTGAGACGCACATAACGGGGACTGACCTTACTGCGCAGCAACTCATCGGCCTCCTTGCCGTAGGAACGGGAAGTGATGAACTGGACGAGCTGGTTGTTACGCAGCACGATGTCATGGTAGATCTCCAGATACTGCTTCTTACGCTCATTGAGCGGCATGTAGGCATCACGGACGGCCTGCAGCGCCGTCTGGAGGCAGTTGTATATCTCCAGCCAGTCACGATAGTCCTGCGACGTCCCGCCCTTCATCGTGATCTTGTTGATGTTCTCGCGGAACAACTGGAACTTCTTCTCAATCTTACCCTTCTCTGCCTGCCATGCCAAGTCGAGGGCCTTGGGCGTGCGGTCGGTGACATTCATGGCCTCGATCTTCGCACGGTACGTCAGGGCGGAGTCTATCTGCTCGGCCATCGGCTTCTCGCGCTCCAGGACAAGGGTGAGCTGGCCACGGAACAAATTCTTGTTCTCCATGTAGGCCCACTTCTGGTAACTGTTGTGGGTGGCATCATAATAAAGCTGGGGCGTGAGGGAGCCGCCGCCGGTCTCACCGACGAGGAACTGGTTGTAGACGGATGCGTCATGGTTGTACGTCTGGGCAGTGACAGGCACCGTCACGGCCATCAGCAGCAGGGCAGCCATCATCTTGGATATAGTATTCATAGTCGTTCTCCTTTCTCTAATAGTCAAAAACATCAGCAGCCACCTTCCAGCGGCTGAAGGCATCATTGGCAATCTCCGTGAGACTCCTGGCCTGGTAGATGGCATCCTTCCAGTAGGTGGTACGGACACGGATATACTTCCAGAGGTCGATATAGGCGGCATTGACAGACAGCCGTATGTCTTCCAGGCTGCCGTTGATGGCCCGCAGCACACCAATCATCATCACGGTCTTGCTCTCCGGGGCGTCGGTGGCAGCTCCGACGGCATAGATGGCCAGGAGGTCCTGGAACGAGTCCACGAGGTCATCTGCATCGTCGACGATACGCGCTATCGTCCGCTGGCTGATACCGATGATAATGGTGTCGCTGGACACGACATCACCCTTGAGCAGGCACTTGTCACTATAGGTCTGCAGCAAGTCCCGGTACTTGCCAACCTTGTCGGACACGTCAGAGATGGTGTTCCTGACGGCGAAGACAGTGGACGTGCCCTGTAGGATGAGGTCGATGAGGTCGAAGCAGCGGGTGTACTTGTCAAGGTCGACATTCAGTTCCTTGTATCCTACATTCGCATCCTTGCTGGCATCATGGAGCAACTGGTTGGCCTGCTCCACGGTGCTGCGGGCGATAAGGACGGAACGGATACGCTTGTGGTCGGCGACCATCGCCTCGACCGTGCCGACATCAAAGGCCCACTGCGCCTGGGCCACCTCGGGCACAAGCAACAGCAGAAAAGCCATCAACCGCTTGAAAATCATATATCTGTTATTCATCATCATTACATTTACGGGGTTTCATCTTCCTCCAGATAGGCACCGTCACCGCTCCAGGCACGACGGCCACTGTTACGCCAGTGACGTAAGCTGTTACGGAGGGTGACATTACGGACATCACCGGCAAGACCGCCAAACACCTCAGCTTTCAGGTAGTCCAGCAGGGACTGACGGCTGTACATGAACTTCTCCAGCAGGAGCAGCTCGGCATAGATGCGCGACAGTCGGTAGTCCACCTGACGGGCAATGCGCAAACGGTCGGACACCCAAAGCAGGTGATAGGAGTCATCATCATCGGCCGTCTCGGGAGGGACGGAATAGGCATAGTCCACATCAACGCTGCACGAGGGATATTCCTGAAGAATCTCCTGCATACGCCGGTTGACGGCATCGGCCTTCTCACTGTCAGAAAGGTTCGGGGCAAGCTCCATGATGTCCACGACATCGGAGGAGGAATACTCGGCTGTCAGCTCCCAATCGACACCGAGGATGGCACGGTGGATACGGATGAGACGGACTCCCCAGAAATTGATGAGCCAAGACTCGCCGCGCACCTTTTTCAGACGGCATGTCAGGGTGACGGAGCCGTTCATGCCACGCACATAGCCCTTCCGGGTGAAGGTATAGCCGTCCCAGGAGCCTGCATCAGACCACTCGATGCTGTACGCTCCCTCCAGGTCATGCATCAGGGCAGGAATACGGTAGGAGCCGTCCTCCTCGTCGTAGTAGTCGTTGAGCATGTCACTCTTGCCCTGCTGCAGACGGTTCAGCTCCCGCTGGGCAGTGGTGAGCTGTGTGCGCAGCGTGTTGATACGTGACAGGTTCTCATTATACCGTGCCCGCAGCTCCACGGCTTCCTCGACGCTGACCCTGCTGATCTCTGCCAGCAGCTCACGGTTCTCGGCCTCCAACACATTGATCTGGTTCTGAAGGTCGGTGACGGTGCTTGCCCACGTGCTGATCTCTGCGTCGATGTCACCAGTGTCAGGGCCACTGGAGAGGGAGGACTGCATAGCGAAACGCTTAGAGTCTTCATTGAGGCAGTGGTACTGGTCACCGTTCTCCTTCCACTGAAAGCAGCCTTCGCCGAGCTTGGCTCCGTCATGGCAGTTCAGCGTGAAGCTGACGCTGACACAGCCGTTGAGCTTCTTCTCATCAGCAGCCTGGTAGTAACGCTTTTCGTCCATGCCGATATAGTAGGTCTTGGGATTTGCATCATCCTCACCACGGCTGTTGTACTCCAGCAGCTTTGCCTCCATCATCTTGCGGAAAGCATTCGGATCCATCGTCTGGCTGTCAAAGACCTCTTCATAGACAACATCCTGCAAGTCCCAGACATCCCAGACCTGGATGGCATAGGCATAGAAGCAGTGGCGCTTGTGATGTCTGCTGCCGAATACACTGTTCTTATAGCTCTCACGGCGGTCTTCATGCTTCAGCTGGTAGCTGATATAGGCATTGTGGCCGTTGGATGCGTTATACTCATTGACACGTGCCTGACTCCAACCGGCATACGACTCGGAGCGTGCTCTGCACGTCTCTATTTCGGACCTTGACATTTTGTGGCAATACTCGTTATCCCGTGGACTGATGAAATGGCTCCACTCAGGCCAACTGTCATCATAGTCGGACTGTGGCGTGGGGTTGTAGTCGCAGAGCTTCCGGCTGCCGCTGTCACGGGAGTAGATATACCACCGCTGGGTATAGTACTGCCCCTGCATCTCCTTGATATAGTCACTGACGTAGCTCGTGACATGATAGCCGTCTGTAGTAAACAGACGGGCAACACCCGTGCTGTCAGTGGAGAGGAGCTGGGCCATCACGAGGTCCTTGATGGCATTGGGGTCAGAGAAGGTCTCATAGAGGTCACGGAACTCATAGTACAGTCGGATAATCTCACGCGGCTTCTGGTGGAACACCGTGCCTATCTTGCTGGCATTCGTCCAGGTGGAGTCGAGGACGGCTGCACCAGCTCCCGCTATGGCAGTACCGGCATTGAGGAGGTTGTCGAGGTCTTCCTTCAGGTCTTCCTTCGTCAGACCGCTACCGAAGTCCACTAGATGGTCCCAGACAGCTGACCAGTCCACCTCGCCGAGCTTGGCAAGGTCGAAGAGGACTTTCAGGTCGTCACCGATGACAAGGAACGCTCCCTGTGCGGCGATGTCCTCAAAAGTGAGCCTGCCGTTGGTGACGATGGTCTCGAACTGCATGCACAGCTGGACGACCTCGTTACAGGTCTTATAGAGGTACGGCCCCCAATAGAGAGCCTTGTCGGGGTGCTTGACCATCAGACTGCCGACACTCCAAATCTTCGGACGGATGCAGTCCACCACGAGACGACGGATGCGGGCATAGTAGTAGTTCTCCTGGGACGTGCCGAAAGGCCCTACGTTGGTGAGCGCCTTGCGGTCAAACCACTTGGAGGCGAAGATGCCGGCCGTGGCGACCTCGGCACTGGTGTAATGGTCGAGGATTTTCTGGACGGACTCGTTGTTCAGGGCCTCTGTGGCTACCTCCAAGGCATAGGTGGAGGCCATGGCAGCCTCCGTCTTGCGGTCGAAATTGACCGAATAGTACGTGGCGGCATGGCTGTCGACGCCAAGGGCAACGAGAAGGACGATGAACAGTATCCGAACCATATCTTTCGTTTATTTTATTATTGAAACAAATAATTTAATATTTATATAACTGTTTGTAATTCCAACCTCCTGAAGGTGCTATGCTTGTATCATCCTCACACTCCTTGCGGGGAGGTTGAGAACGCCTTCCTTCAACACCTTGCGGGCGAACTCCAGAGACTTGCCGATGCCGCTGCGTTCCCAATCATGGATGAAGGCAACGATGGCCTTCTGGTAGTCACCACCGTAATGGCGGACATAGACTTTCAGGGCTTCCTTCTCGGCCTTCTCCGTGGTATAGCTGATATAGCACTCCCTCGGCTCCTCGACACCGAAGACATCTCCCTCTGTGCCGCGCTTGATGAAGACCTCCTTGAAGGGACTGCGACCCTCCTTGTTGTCAAGACGGTTAATCGTAAAGATCTTCTTACAGTCGATGTCCGTCAAGGCCAGCGTGGCCTTGATGTCATCGAACTTGTCCTTGAACTTGCTTTGGTCCAAAAGCATAAAGACGTCGGAGTTGTTGATGATGGCCTCCTTGACAATCTCACTGCTGGTGATGTCCTGGATCTCCTGCGTCACCACACCGACCATCGCCCAATGCTTGCGGGCGGTCTTATAGAGGTACTTGATGTACTCTGCCATGACGGGGGTGGCAATGGCCTTCCACGCCTCTTCGATGACCAGGCACTTGCGGCCTTTCTTGATGCGCATCTTCTGGGTGAACACATCCATGATGATGAGCACGATGATGGGGAAAAGGATGGGGTCGTCCTTCACCTTGTCAATCTCGAAGACAATGAACTTTTCATCGAAAAGGGTGCTGTCCATATCGTTGTTCAGCGTGTACTCCAGCTCACCACCCTTGTAGAACGGCTGCAGGATGGTGGCGAAGTCATGGATGGCGAAGTCCACATGCTGCTCCTTCAGTATCTGGGGGATGCGCTCCACGGCAAACTCATAGTAAGTATTGAAACTCAGCTCGGAAACACGGAGCTTGCTGCGCTGCATCTCCATCTTGATGATATCACGGCTGATCTTGTCATCGAAACTGCTGGCGGTAAGCTCGGTGAGCTTCATCAGCTCATGGTGCACCTCCTCACGACGCACCCTGGCGGAGTGCTTTTCTCCCTCAGTAGCGGCATCGTCATTGATAAGGTTGTCAAGCTTACGCTCCTTGTTCATCAGCCTGTCCTGACGCTCCTGTTCCTCCTCGGTGAGACTGACACCATGCTTCTCCATATAGGCTTTCTCGAAGTCCTTCTCAAAGGTGTCGAAAGTGCCGTCCTTCTTGTACTGGAGAACGAGACGGTCAGCAAGCTCTTGACGCTCGGTGTCGCTGTAGCCCCTGAAAGGCGTGAAATACTCACGGTAGTACTCGACGATGGTCTGGTTGATGATGGTCTCTTCAATCTTCGTGGGCTTCTCGGTGCCCTTGAAGATGAGGAAGATAAGGCTCTTGAGGAAGTTCTTTTTCTCTCCGAAGTTCTGGGTGTACTCCTCCTCCGTGACCTTGAAGGGGTTCATGGAGATGGGACGTTCCTTGCTGTAGCTGATATAGACACCGCCGAAATAGCCGCAGATACCCTCATAGCTGTCGCCGGTATCGACGATGACGACATCGGTGTCCTGCTCGTAATACTGGCGGACAACGGTATTCATAAAGAAACTTTTTCCGCTGCCGCTCGGACCCAGCACGAAGAAATTACTGTTATTGGTGTATTTCTTCTTGCCCTCCTTGCCGGTGATGTCAACGGCCATGGGCACGCCCTGACGGTCGGTATAGTAGCAGCGCAGCGGGGTGATGTCACCCTGCGTCTGACGCTCCTTGTACATCAGGCAGATGGCGGCCTCACAGAACGTGAGGAAACGGTCGTACTTGGGCGACAAAGAAAAACAGTTACCGGGGAAGCTGGCCACGAAAAGCTCCAGCTGGTTGTACGCCCGGCGGCTGATACGGATATTTTGTTTGGAGAAGATATTCTCCAGATGGTTGGTGACCTTGTCCATGTCCTTGTCGGCACCGATGCTGACAAGCATGTTGAAATGGGAATAGACAAGCTGGCGGTTCTCACGGGCCATGACCTCCTGGGCCTCCTCGATGTCCTTGGCGGCAATCATGTTGGCGGGGTTGGCCATGGCACGGTGCTTGTTCTGCTTCTTCTCCAGGTTGTTCTGCTCCTTCTTCTGGTTGGGGATGAACAGAACCTGGTTGTAGACAAGGGTGTCCACATCAGGCACATGGTCGATGTCGCCCATGAGATCGGCGGGCATGGTGGCGTTATCGACATGAAGCTCGGTATAGGGACGGAGGACATTGGGGAGTCCTACGCTGTCGAGGTCTATCAGGCTGAAGACCTTGCACTGCCTGTTGCCCATGCGGATTCCTTCGCTGTCAACCTTGAAGTCGGTCATGGAAAAGACCTTGTCGTTGAAGTTGACGGCGAAGAAACGGTCGGCATACTCACGGGCTTCCTTCATACTGAGGAAGGAACAGGTGATGCCGCTGTCGGAAAGCAGCGAATAGACTTTCTGGATCTTCATCTGGAAGTCACCCCATTTCTTGCTCTCAAAAGTGAAGAGACCTCCCTTCTTGCTCTCCTGGGTGATGACAAGATAGGTGCTGCTGGCCGTATAGGGACGGCCCTTGAAGAAACGGAAATAGGACTCGGAGAGGAAACGCTTGCCGTTGTCCACAGGTTCGTCGGCGGGACGCTCGAAAGTCTTGTGGACGAAGATGTCTTGCTTGTGCAGGGCATAGCCCTCGCCAAGCGTGGTGACAACGGAGGTCATCAGGTTCACGAAGCCATAGTAGCTGTCCTCGTCAGCGGAGAACTTCAGGACGGGATTATCCATCTTAATGATGGCGGAATACTCTCCCGTCTTGGTATAGATGATGCCGATACCATCAACATCCTCGATGCTGAAATAGATGTCCTGGAAGATACGGGCACGCTTGCCGCCAGTGCCGAAGGCCTTGACGGAGATACCCATGCCGATGAGAACGGAAACGAAAACCAATATGCAAATCAATGATATCATAACATATCTTATTACTCGCCGATGCTGCGGGCGAAAATGAAGACTCCATTGTCGTCTTTTTTACTGTACAGCCCCTTGCTCTGCTTGATAAAGGTAAGTCCACCGCCGGCACCCAGCACGGCTGTACTCATGATGAGACCGACGGTGAACCCTGAGAAGATGAACCCGACAACGAACAGCAGGAAGGTAGCCACGACTGTGCCGACGGCCCAATAGATGTACCTTCCGCGCAGCCCGAAGACCTCCAGGGGGCGCTGAAGCCCCTTGGAGGTGACATAGCCGGGATGTTCATTGCTCTCCATGCTCAGTGATGATTAGGATTAGTCACCGGCACCGAAGAACAGAGGCAGGCTCTGCACGGCCACGACGAGGAAGATGGCACCGCCGACGAGGGCGATAGTGTGCTTCTTGGCCTCCTGGTCACCGTTCTGCCACTCGTGGAACACGCCGATGGCGTTGGGGGCGGTCAGCACGGCAGCGATGATGTAGATGAGGGCCTGGACATAGGGCAGGTAAGCCGCAATGTCACTAGTGACACCCTGAAGGGCACTGGCACCGGCACTGACATCACCGCTCTGGGCGAACACCGTTCCGGCAACGAGGGCCATGACTACCGTGACGAGGGCACGGGAACTTCTCACAATCTGCTTTCCCTTACGGAGCAGACAGCCTCCGAGGTTGGAGGCAACGTTCTTAACGAACTTCTTCATGTTGTTTTACTTTTTTAAAATTTAACCTAAAGCATATCGAAATGAAAAATCACATGTTCCTGATTCCAAAGAAGGCGGGCATGACATACGTGGAGGCAATCATGAAGAGAATACCACCGATGAGGACAAGGACTCCCTTCGTGAAGCCCTGTTCACCGGAAGAGACCTTCTGATACAGCACCAAGGCACTGTAGGTCGAGAGCAGAGCAGCAATGGCAAAGCAGATCTCAGTGACATAGCCCATAATGAGAAGAATATATACATTCATCTCATGAAGAGCCTGAGCCGACTGGCTGTAGTCGACGCCACCACCACGGGCATAGGACGGCTGTGCCAGCGGGAGGACAGACAGCAGGGCTAGCAGTATTCTTGTCTTGACACGTCTCATAGCTTTCACTTTAACAGGTGGTTCGTGTTCTCTGCAACCGATTCTTCTGCTGGATGGGAGCCGTCATCATGGCCATCATCTCAGCACCCTCACAACGCATCTGGTGGCTGTGGGTGACCTCGTTCATCGACTCGTTATGTACCTTCATGGCCTGGTCATACGAAGGACCGTCCTCAGAAGCGTCATTTCCCTCACCGTTGTCACCTGAAGAGACATCAGAAGAATCACCAGGGGCTGGCTCCAGCTGATCATCGGGTATGACAGTCACCTCTTCATCCTGCGCCTCTTCATCCTGCGCCTCTTCATCCTGAAGCTCTCCGTCATCGGAATAGCCAAGACGATAGCCGCCACCGGCCAGTTCCTCAACAGTGGTGGATGCCTCGGTATCGACCATGTCATCGGTGAAGATGGTCTCTGCCTCTTCTTTCTTGCTTCCCTTGCTGCCGTGAAGGTCAAACCAGATGAGAACCATATAGTAGACCAGCAGCAGGAAAGTACAAATCAATGCATAAATGCCAAATATACTCATAATACGTTTCTTTGAATTTTCGTGGTGCAAAGTAAAGGCAATTATGATGGGGAAAAGAATTTCAGAGGCACAAACTCTTGATTTAACACTTTTACGACCGAGGAAGTCGTAAACGGCTTAAATCAAGAGTTTGGTTTGAAATAATGAATAAAAAAACTGTCAAAAGAAGCTTACACACAGACTGACTCTTTTCCCCCTTCTAACATGTAACAACTGTTTACTGACATGTTAGTTTAATACGTATCTGGAAAAAAATATTCATTTTGCCATAATTACATACTCAAAACGCCATTTTATTCTTTTTTATATCTTAATTGACAAGTAATTCCCTCTTTTTTTGTACTTTTGCAAAATCATATAATCAAATGAATATTACTTATGAATAACAATCCTTCATACAATGGTATTGGCCCGTCAAATCGGACTGTCCTCAGAACTACTCGTAAAGAACCTGAGGCGAGAGTATCAACACAGAATCCACCGACCTCAACACCTTCTCCAAGAGGTCACGCATAAATAGAGATGGCTATGTTCGAGTATAAAGACGCTTCTTTCTACACTTCATTCTTCCAGAATCATCCAGGCTTTAGTGTCATTGAGGAATTCAAGGAATCAGAAGACAAGGAAGAAAAAAAATGTTATGTGGGTCGTATTGAAGTTCTCAATACAATTCACCCACTTGAACTGAGAGTGGAAATCCCAATGTCCTTTCCACATCAGAAGTTGATGTTTCGAACTAAATCACTGTTTGGGTATCCTCATTTGATTTACAATCCGAGAAAGGATCCAAAGGCTGAGAAATATGGTGGATGGTTTTGCTTGAATACACCCTTTGCTGAAACCGCCGAGAACCAATTAGAGATAGAAGTTCTCCGTCTTAAAGAATGGATAGGTCGTCAAATGCGGCCAGACTTAGAAGCTGTTATCGAAGACGAAAACGTAAGAAATGCACTAGCTTTCGAGAGTGCTTATAGTTGGGAGAACAGTGATGAGTTAAGTGAATATCATGGTGATGCTATTTTGACTTTTGTTGGAGATTTCTCCAATGACATGGATTATTTTAAAGAAAAAATGGGTACTATCCATTGCATCAAGACACCAGATAAACGTTTTTATGCTCTCCAAAACAAAGAATTGGCAAATTATGAGTTACCATATATAATAGTTGATGAAGCCCCCAAGAATATTGATACTTATAGAGATTTTATACTCCTTAAGAATCAGTATGACTGGGATGAGAAAACGTGTGAGCATTTATTACATGGTTTTAATCTAAGCAAGTCATGGGCTGAAGGTGGCTCTTATAGAATCAGTTTTAACAACTATTCTTTTGAAGAAGCTAACATTATCTTAACTGGGATAAAGGAAGAACTGGCAAAAGAAGAGTCATACCTCCCAGCACGTATAAATAAAAATCCTGATTATGTCCAAACAAAGGTGTTGCCTCAACAAAAGACACTGCTAAACGAATGTCTTGTTAGACTTGAAGAAGAAATAAAGAAATATAACGGTTATAGACCTTTCGCTTCACTTTCCGGACCAGCCAAAGACCTTGACGAAATGACAGAAGAAGAGTTGGAAGAAGAATATGCAAGACAAGCTGAGGAGGACTATGCCATATATGTTTACCCTTATGAATACCACTGTTTTGCATTGGGCATAAGAGATTCAGAAAAAACCACTTGGCTTTTATGCTATACAAACAGACAAGCAGGTCAATACGATGAAATGTCTTTTAATCTGAATTTGAGGGACATAAACCTGAGAAAACCTATATCTTTCCCATTGCAGCTTCAACTCCCACAGATTATTGATAACAATTTGTTCTTTGGCAGAGGATTATTTTCGCAACAACTCCAAAACAAGAGAATTGCACTAGTTGGTCTTGGGGCATTGGGTTCCATGATTGCCGAATCATTAGCAAGAAGTGGAGTTACTATTATGGGACTATGGGATAGTGACATTGTAGAACCTGGGAATATTTGCAGAAGCATATATCTACTATCTGATTTGGGGACAAGTAAGGTTGATGCTCTTAAAAAAAGACTACTCTCAATAAACCCATTTATAAAAACAAAGGAAATCAAAGATAATGGTTACTGGCATCAACATGACAATGTCAATGACTACACTTATGAAGGCGGCTCCTTCTATGGAAATATCAATTACTGTAACCAAGAGGATAGCATAAAACAGATAAAGGATTACGATTTGATAATTGATTGCACAGGAAGTAACGAAATGCTTCATTTCATTAGCTATGCCGTTCCCGAAACGGATATCGTCAGTTTATGTATTACAAACCATTCATCAAATCTATTATGTATTTCTTCAAAAGACGGTAATCCTTTTGAGTTACGTAAAGCGTACTTATCACGTATAGAACAAGATACCAAGAACTTCTATCTTGAAGGGAGCGGCTGCTATTCACCAACTTTCCTCGCTACAAATAGTGACATAGCTTCGCTTGTAAATCTCTTTGTACGTGAATTAAATATTAAAATAGGACAAGGAGAGCACCTACATAGCACAATATGGTCACATGATAATAGAGGCGTGGTTGCTGATCGTTTAGAAACTTATAAACTCGATGGTTATGGCATTCGAATGGCTATTAGTTCAGAAACAATATTTGACGGAGAAGATATGGATGACATTACTGACGGGCCAATAGGATATTTACTTGGAAGCTATAGCAGGGATGGCCAACTTATTATGGTTACGCACATGATAGATGCTATTAACGCAAAGCCTCTATTAGAGGATGCTTTCAGAACTTCAAAGGGTATTATTGACTATATAGGCGACTATACATATTCGACAGAAAAAGCTGGTACATATACACCTGCATCAATGGAACTTATAGCCAAAAAGGCCGCAGATGAGTCCATAAATACCTGTAATCCAATGCTGGCTGTTAAAAATCCCGACAGATCAATTTCTTTCTTCTTGTATATCAACGATTTCTTGGTTCCTTTCGTAAAGGAAAACTAACGTCTACGTCTCTTCATAGGAGTGCCGTGAATGCCTCGACCATGACATTCACGGTATTTTTTTTGGCTGCCACATGGGCAGGGATCATCGGGGGCAATGGTGTTATGAGATTTTACTGGCTCGGAAGAAGGTTCCTCTTTTCTATAAATGTAATCTTCTTGCTTTTTTTCATCGAAAATGATTGTGGAATTTGTAAGCCTACTAAGGACAATGGCTTTTATTTTATCCATCATCTTCTCATATCTTTCATCTAGCAAATCGATTTCATGGTTATCCAAATCCCCCATCATATAGATGACAAATTTTTTCCATTCCTTATCTGAGACTTGCAGTAATACTTGCCTCTTAAACTCTGTCTCAAAGTCAACACAACTATTAATAACAGAATGAATATTTAAATGGATGGCAAATGAATGTCTGTTGTTAGAGAAAGCCACTAAGGCTCGTAAAGCGTATGGATTATTTCTAAGACTTCTATTAAGTAATTCTTTGGTGGTCTGGTATAATTCGTTCAAATGTTTGTCTATAGTTTCAATGGGAACGTTGTTGGCTTTGGCAATTTGTTCAACTAACGTAATAGCACTATTTGGATTAAAGAGCAATTCATTACGCTGGCTATAGAATCTCAACCTGCGTGGAGCAACAACATCATCCTTTCGCGCCGTGCTTACTCTACTTTGATATGACAAGGACTCTCTGTTAGACTGGGCTTTTGCGAAGAAAGACAAGACCTGAGTATCATTGAGTTCGTTGGCCTGTTTGTTATTAAAAATCATTTCTAATTGGATTTGATCTTCTTTGCTAAGGTATTGTAGTATAGAATCTTCTAAAGATGCAAAAAACACGGAAGAGCCAGGATTGCCTTGTCTTCCCGTCCTTCCTTTCAACTGATTGTCTATTCTGACTGAGTCAAACAAATCGGTACCAATGACCATCAGTCCACCATTGTCGAGCGCATCTTGCGATGGCTTGATGTCGGTTCCACGTCCTGCAACGCTTGTAGCTACTGTAATAGTATTCCCGATTCCGGCTTTTGCAATGGTGACTGCTTCTCCTTTGATGGTTTTAGCATCTAAACGATTGAATGGTATATTTTGTACTTCAAGCAGACAAGCAATATTTTCACAACGTTTTATGTTGATGCATCCTAACAATGTTGGCCGACCATTTTTCTTGTTTTCTATGATGAGATCAATAATAGCTTTTTCTTTTTGTTCCTCTGTCCTATAAACCCGTAATGGCATGTCTAAGCGGATAAGAGGTTTGTGGGTGGGTAATGATTCACACTTCAAGCCATAGACATCTTCCAACTCGTCTTTCACAGCCATGATCGTTCCTGACATACCTGCGACTTTGTGATATAGCTTGAAATAGTTCTTTAACGATATGACGGCCATACCGTCAAAATCATCCTGAACCTTAACCCCTTCCTTCACTTCTATGGCAGAATGCAATCCATGTTCCCACCTGTTACTTTCTTTAATGCGCCCTGTATTTTGGTCAATTATTTTAATCTTACCATTATCTACGACATAGTCTATATCCTTCTCATAAACTGTAAAAGCAACGAGCAACTGATAAAGGACATTTTGAATGAACATTTTTTCTAATAATTCATTCTTTTCTGTTGGAATAAGCTCGTCAAAATCATCAATTTCATAGGTTTTCTCAACAGCAAATAAATCCGGAATCTGTTTTTTTGCAGCAAGCCATGCCTTTCCATCCTTTGTGAATTCAGCCTTTTTATGCAAAGAATCCGATTCGTAGAGAGAAAGAGCGTTCCCTGATTCCAAAAGTTCTTTTATTATTGGAAGATTCTCCTCATAATATTTGCCATGATTATAATAGTTGCCACCGCCTATGACATGTGGAGTTCCTGCATCATCAATCAGTATTGAATCCAACTCATCGATGATTGCGAATGTGTGTTTCTGTTGAACACATTCTGAAGGGTCCATAGCAAGGTGATCATACAAATAATCAAAAGTAAATGAAGAATTAGTTCCAAACGTAATATCTGCTTTGTAGGCTTTCTTGCGCCTAACGCTTCCATTAGGATAATACTCAATACAGTCTGCCGTAAGCCCATAGAACATATACAAAGGACGTGTGAGTTCAAAATCTCGCTTTGACAAATAGCTATTCACGGTCATCATGTGCACTCCATCATGCGTAAGAGCATTCAACATAACAGGTAGGGTGGCGACAAGAGTTTTCCCCTCTCCCGTCAGCATTTCAACCGCATAACCATTGTGAAGTAATATACCACCCAATAGCTGTTCATCATAGTGTACCATGTTCCACTCAAATGGTACTCCGCCAGCATCCCACCTGTTTTTATATATTGCCTTGTCGTTTTCTATAACAACAAAATCATACGTCTCTGAAAGGTACTTGTCGTAGTCATTTGCTAAAACGATAATATTCCCTTCTGAAAAGCGTCTTGCAGTTTCTTTTACGATAGCAAACACTTTTACGAGATTTTCCTCTAAGCAGTCTGCTTTATAATTACTTTGCTCGACAGCCTGCTCTATCATAATCATCTCATGTCTCAATTCATCATTTGAAAGCTCTTGAAATAGATAGAATGCTCTATTTATTTCCCTAACAATAGACCTGTATTTGCTAACTACTTTACTCATATTTTACATAATTAGAGTTGATATCACTTATCATCATTTTTTTGCCAGTAGCCGGACAAGTAATGTCAATTCGTAAACTTCCATTTACATCTAGCGACATAGAAAATTGAATCAATAGATTTAGATCTGAAATTCCCTTTGTTAGGTCAATCAAATTGACTTCCTTGATAAGTTGAGCTGAATCCCTGTTGTTTGTAGTTCCACAGATGAATGTACAGGGAAACACAGTCTCATTCATGCTGTCAAAATATAAATTGTGAGTTTTAGTTTTGATTGGAAGCTGCTCCCTGGGTTCAATAAACGAATCAAAATAATTCTTGTTGTTATCAATAACTTCTATACCAATATACCTATTTGCATACGGTATACGTTTTGTTTCTACAACCTGCACAACAGTGCTCGCTTTGATAACATTCATGACTGGAAGATTTCGAGTTTTGCAAATATGTTTTATCTCATAATTAATCTCACGAACATCCACATCATCCCGTTGTTGAATCTCATTCCAAGTTAATCTAGGACTATAAGTTGAAATTTCAATGTTTGAAGCCAACTGGTCAAATTCTTGTCTATAAGAATAAACTATGGAAGAAACATCTGTAATTAACACGTTTTCGATATTATAGGTTTCTGCTCTGTATGTCCAATTATATGAGCCTGTAATTACCAACTTGCTGTCTATTATACAAAATTTATGATGCATAATTCCAACATCTTGCTTTGCTATTCTTAAACAGCTATGAGGAGTTAGAAGTCTATTGAAATCAGGAGCATAATACATAAAGTTTGTTGGACTATCTAACAGAATGAGTTCAACATGTACTTTTCTACTTATACAGGATTGTAATGCTTCAAATAATTCTGCACTGGTAAACCATGCCATTGCAACCAATACCTCACTTTTTGCATTATTAAGTAATGAAATTATCTCACTACTTATATTCGTAAAACAAGCTTTTTCCATTTTTGCTAATTGTTTATTTCTATTGGGTACAAAATTAGAAAAAAAAAATCAGATTGTCTCCATTTTGGCTCCAAAACAAGCCCACAAGAACTCTTTTTAATAAGTTTTAATAAGCCATGCTCTCTGTTCTCAACTTTTATAGTTATATTTGCATCGAAATTTAAGGAATTAAATATGAATAAGAAGAAATTAAATCGTCTAAAACTTGTATTGGTTGAGAAAGACAAGACTGGTGTATGGCTTGCTGAACAGTTGGGCGTAACTGCTGTTACAGTATCGAAGTGGTGTAGTAATATAACTCAACCTACACTACCGACGATAGACAAGATTGCAGAGTTACTAGAGTGTGAAAAAAGAGATTTAATTACCGAATAGCTTAATATCCATTGATGAACCTTTGATTCTGAGTGATAAAGAATAATTGTATATTGATGGTAATATCTTATCAAACAATAAACCAGAAAAATGAGCTAAACCCTATGGAGCAAGAGAAACAAACCCCACGCCAAGCCTATAAAATAGGTGACATAATTGATTACAAAGTAAAATCACTGTTCAATAACTATTGTGAATTAATCGATGAGAAAACAGGAATAACGTCATATCTCCAAGGTACGGCAAAACTTATACTGTTTAAGGGACAAACAGTGAAATGTCGGGTGTTAGCAGTTAGCGAAAAGCATCCTAAAATTGAACTTGTAGACATAAGCGAGTTTGAGCAAAGCAATGACAACCTGACTGAAGGCAAACTAACCGAATTACTTGAATCCAGAGAAATATCTTGGAATACAAAAGAGTTTGTTAAGTTATTACTTACCGAAGAAAAAGAAAAATCCTATGAATCCCAATGCCATCGATGGATCCAAAGCTTATTAAACAAAAAAATGGATTTACAAACAGTAAGACGAGATTGCTCTGACTTATTAGAGCTGTCTGATCTTCTAAATATTTGCAGCTATAATGAAAGGGACTTCTATCAAGAGAGGCTTACTTCCCTCATTGAGCAAATCGGCTATTACATAAGGGCTGCTGAACTTATCGGAAATGAAACGACGGAACAAGATACACCTACTCAATTTATCGACAACATTTTCAATAAACTAAAGGTATCTGGTTTTGTTTATCATCCAACAAAGAACTTTAATATTCTATCTGCCCTATTCCTACGCAGGCCAGACCTGATGAACAGTCGGATAAAAGAGCTGTTAGACATCATCAGCAACAAAGACATCAAAATATGGGAAAGAGAGCCATTTAGCAGTGCTTTGATAAAATTGCTTGAACTCTATATAAGAGAATGTGACGGTAGGATTGACAAAACCAAAGATAACCAGGCGTTAATTGACACCAATATGTTGGCATTGGCTATCCAACTGCTACTCATCAAGGATTCAAATATGTCTGGTGTTGCAGATTATCGGCTTAACGCCGCAAGATTGTGCGTGCTGTCATCTTACCTTTATCCATCTAGTTCTGAAAAACATGTTAACGCGGCATATTATAACTTATTCCATTCGTCTGCAAAGCTTCCAGTGTATTCGCTAGATGCAGTGAAGATGCTGCCCCATTACATCTACAGTTCTCCTTGTGCTAACATAGACACGATAAACTCCTTCTCCCAGGGCAACGGAAGACTTGTTATCTCAGGTAATGGAATTCATCTGCAAACAGCAGGTGATAAAGAGAGCCTCCGTCCTGTGTTTCCAAGTGATTTGGGGCTATGGAAAAACCTACAGGTATTCTTACCTACAAAGACTGAAACGAGTTTATCGTCCGTCAAGTCTAATGATATAAGCCCATACCAGTCCGTTTGGCAAGAGATAGAATCAGAATTCTTCAATAGTAACAAGAAACCTTTGGTTGTTGCAAAGAAAAACAAAAAGCAGCACCGATTAGATGATACTGTAAAGATTACCTTTACCGGGCAAGATATTGATGACAGGAGTAAATACTACTGTCAGATAGAGGACGAGATTGGTGGCAATGGTTTCATCTATATAAACGACATCGTAGGGTACTCCATTACTACTTCACTCCGCCACTTCTATGCCTCAGACGGTAGCCGTTACGTTTTCCAAGCACAGATTATCGACGTGGAAGATGATCTGTTCCATTTCTCCATGCTCGATGATTTGAAGAACTATTTTGGCAACGACTATTATTCAGATGATGAAGATATCATTTGTTCTGTAGGTAACACTCCGAACATGTATGGAAACGCTCCTGCGATCACAAAAGAAGGTGTCAGCGTAAGTATCAGAAATGCAGGTGATTTTGAAGGAATAGGCAAGAACAGTATAGTCCGATGCAGACTGAAAGGCTCAGGTTCTGGCACATTCCATATATCCTGTGACATCGTGGATTTCACATCGTTTGATTTTGACCTGAACACTGCTTTCAAAAATCTCATGGAAGATGCCAGTGTCGGCAAAATACCAGAGAAAATTTCGGAGGAGGAGGAAGATCAGATATTGGAGAGCGATAAACTGATCGATGAATCGTATGTAAGAGAAGTTATCTACATGATTGACAGGATGGCCCTGATAGATTCGGAGTACGTCAAGTCATACAATTATCTAGGCTTTGCAAGACTCCTATGCCTTTTGATTGGTTGGGAATCTCAGGCAGCTTACTATAAGGGCAGGATGGATATCATAACCATGCTCCATGATTTCGCCCAGAATTCAAAGGTTGATGAAGATAAACTGACACAACTCGCAAATGCTAATGCTGAGCTTTTCAGTAATAATGTAGTATTGAGGGATAGATTCATGCAACTCCAAACAGTCAGCTTCATTGGCAGGGAAGAGCATAACATGGATTTAGTAACTCTCGCTAATACAAATATGTCATTGAAAAACCTGGCATCCCTTGTTTTGGCATATAATATCACCAAGGCAAACAGATTGGAAAGCAGTGCCACAAATATCCACAACAAAATAATCCAATTACTGAATCTGAAGGGATATGAGACAGGGTTGAAGCTCTATGGCACAGGAGAAGAGACTGAGGAAACGGAGTACAAAACAAGTTTCGTGTTTGCAGCTGATGATAATAGTGGTCTACCCAATCCAGAGAAGCAAAAAGATGAGATACTGAAGGTGATTGATTCTTTCTTCAACACCAGAGGTGGTACACTTTACATTGGAGTAAACAACTTCGGATATGGTATAGGCGTGGAAGATGACTTGAATACGTCGCTTTATTACGGCGATAAAGAAAAATATGTTAGGTCGATAGTCGATGCGGTCGCTCTGGAATGGGATAACAGTATTGCCACAACATACATAAAGAGAATCTGCTTCGATGAAGATAACACGGATAAGGATGTCCTAATTTTAGAAATCCTACCTATACAATCGGGACTGCCTTACAAGAATGAGTGGTATGTCCGCAAGGCAGGCACGAAGAGAAGACTCAACGAAATACAGTTCAATGAGTACCAGAGAGTAAGCCGTAAACTGCAAGCTGTTCCTGTTGTTGAAGAAGTCCAGGAGGCCATTCCTATCCCCAATCAAGAAATTGTTGCTGTAAATGCCCCTCTTGTAACATCGAAAGAAGATGCAATTAAGACAAGCAGAATCAGAAAGAATGTACTGTCGGAATGGGAAGATCCCGAAAATTATGTTGAGCCAATCGGATTCTTCAAGTTCCTGAGCAGTGGAAAGTTCTCCAAGATAAAGGAATATGACTTCGATGACACCACCCTACTGACACTTGTGGTCAAAGATAGTGAAGAAAAGGGGTATTTGGTGTTGGGTTACGAAAATGGCCATATTGTGAAGGCTTCTGTAGAGGAATTGCTTGAATATAACAATAGAGAATATTCAAGAAGTACAGAAAGCAAGTTAATCTTTGCGTCGTTAGCTAACAAAGATGATGCCGTTCTCTCTATTTCAAAGGAGAACAAAAGCCGTCCAAAAATCGTGATGAGATTAGACCGACTATCCAATTTTGAGGAGGAAAGGCTTATGGATAATGGCGAACTGCCATTCAACGAAGGATTGGCTAGTGAGACGTTAGGCTACGAAGTTATTCCCCAGGAGTATATCGATGACTTCAAGGGAATTCTAGACAGGCCAAAGACTTCACCGGGCTTTCCAGAAAACAATGTCACAAGAGGAATGGTTAACAAACTACGCCTCTGGGGAATTAAAGAGATTTAAGAATATATCAAAATTTATAAACTTAAGAATATCAAAGAATTTACAGAATTGGCTATTGCAATATATCTAGAGAAGGGGGGGCACATTTCATCATGATATTACCCTCGATATATTCCAACTCATAGAAAACAATGACAGCCGGCAAAAAAAGATTTGAATGAAGCCAAAGACAAAGCACGTCAATTGGAAAAGCAACTATCTGAGGCTCTATCCAATAGCGGTAGCACCCTTTAGAAGAAAATAGCGATTATTGCAGCAATCACTTTCTTCACTGTTTTAATATTCAAATAAGCAACCATCTATGAAGAAGTCAATCAGAGGAATCAGTTTCGTTGAGAAGTTCAAGGAAAGCTGCTTATACAAAGATCTGTATTTGCAGCATAGGGATGAGTTATTCATTGCCGTCAGAAATGAATACTTGAACATCTATTATAACAACGATAATGTTGCTAAGGTAAAGTACATTCAAAATGGAATGATAAAATGTGAGATTAGCAGTTATTATCTCACAGGGATCAGCAAATCTCAGATGCTAACTCTTTATTCAGAAGATGAAATCCGAAAACAGATAGTTGACCAATATGAAACGATAAAGACGAATAGTGACAAAAGAAACAAAGATGAAAAGAAATCTCAAACGCAATTGTTTATAAAAAACAACAGGAACAAGAAGTCTGAGTGGTATTGCACTGATGTAGAATGGCAAAATCCAAAGGATAAAGAGCATCCTGACTATAATGCTAGGTTTGACATCGTTGCCATATCTAGAAAAGCCCCATACCGTATAGCCATTATCGAACTGAAATACGGTCGAGAATCAGTTAGTGGTGACAGTGGTATTATGAAGCATGTATCTGATTTCTATAAGTTTGGAAAATACGGGTATTTTGAGAGGTTCAAATTAGAGACAAAGGCTATACTAAGGAACTTGCGTGAATTAGATCCCGACTTTCCCGATGAACTGAGGCAGATAAGAATTGATGATATTGTTCACCGTCCTTCGTTTTACTTTATCGTTCTTGATAATAACAAGTATGGTGATCAGTGTACTCCTAAACAGACTGTTGGAGGATATTTGTTCAACGACGCGAACCGATGGGACAGCCCAAGAGTTTCATGCAAGACTGTCGAATCAGTTTTTGGTGATGTTACAGACCCTAATAATGGAAAGATTTATATAAAGTTTCTATTCTCGCCAAAAACCTTGGAAGATTTGCACGCAATGCAAGAACTAGACATCATAAATGAGAAAATGTATGAATTGCCCAATGGTCTTATGCCTCCATCTAATCCCCAAAAGGCCATCAGTTTGCCCCACAAAAGTACATCAGGCAATTACAAGAATAAAGAGTTGCTGCGCCAATTAGAATTGATGAGGAATACAAATGTTTTCTATGGTGCTTGCGGTGGTGGAGAATTTAAGAATAAGGCATGGGAGTTCTGCTTGTTAGATTCTAGAAAGAATTTGTTTGAAGATATTGTTGATGATTGCGCCAATTACTTCCAAAACGAAAATATAGTCTTTTGGGGAAACAACGGTATTCCAAATCATATATTGGCATCACAAGTGGCATGTTTGAATCATTTGTTTGCTATTAGATACGACCGTGATTTGGTACTTAGGTTAGCCCGAATAGTTGCTGGCCATGAAATAGAAGATGTGGAGCCAGTCGAGTGTGACAAATCTCGTCCTTATATTGCCTTTGAAGTGACAAGCAGCAAGGATTATCTCAATGAGAAATACGTTAAACGTGGAGCCAATTGCACGTCCGTTGATGCTGTAATAATCGCCAGAATGAATGGCGGTCGCAAAATGCTGATACCAATAGAATGGAAATATACTGAAGGTAAGGATTATAATATTGACTTGTCTGGGACAGAAGGAAGCGGCAAGGAACGATTACGCAGATATACCGATTTGATTAATGCCTCAGATCAATTGCAGTCAATGCCAAAAGGCTATCTAAACACAGTGTATTTTGTGGAACCCTTCTATCAGTTAATGCGACAAACACTTTGGGCAGAACAAATTATAGCTCATAAGTCTGTTGAACCAATTAAAGCAGATGATTTTGTTCACGTTCATGTTATACCAAAGGAAAATGAAACATTGCTCCATCGCAGGTACAGATATTCTGGAATGGGATTAGAAGAAACGTGGCGTAATTTGATTTTGGATCAGAGCAAATACAAATGTATAGAGCCAAAGAATATTGTTAAAATGATAGATGAATCTGGACGATATGCAAAATTGGTTCAGTATCTAAATTTGAGATACGGATATTAAAGTAGGCGTGATATGGGAAATATAAAGATAGTACGAGGTGTATTCGACACCAAGCTAGAACTTGAACATGCTGGAGTTGCGGCAGGCTTTCCTTCTCCTGCTGACGATTACAGGCATGAGACGCTTGATTTTAACCGTGACTACATCAGGCATCCCGAAGCATCGTTCTATGGTGACGTAGAGGGTGACAGCATGAAAGACGTAGGACTGTTTGATGGCGATAGGGTCATCATCGACAGAGCTGTAGAGCCACATGACGGTTCGATTGTGGTTGCATGGTGGGATGGCGGTTTTACAATGAAGTTCCTGGATCTGACACACAAGAATGACGGCTATATAGAATTGCGTCCAGCCAATGACGATTACCCTGTATTCCGTGTCGATGATCCAAACGAATTTCAAGTATGGGGTACTGTTATTCACTTGATTAGAACATTTGAAAAAGTATGAAGAAGTTGCTGTTATTGTTTGCCGCTTGCCTCATGGTTATAGGCTGTGAGAAAGATGTGATTGGTGAAGGCTACCCAGAAATGGAGGGCTTCTATACTGAATCCTGTGGACTTCCAGAAGTGACAATTGATAGTGTTAAGTTATTTTCCACAAAGGTTAATGACTACACTACAGAGTACCCCGAATCAAAGGAACACTCCCTATATCCCAAGATTCAAGCCAATATAAAGTCTGCATCGCTGCGTATAACAATAACAGCTGATACTACGTGGGCAGGTACAACAACGATTCATTTCTAAACAGATAAAGATGAAAGACCTAAAGCCATATATTAACGCCTATATATCCAATTGGGATTATATAAACAATCTCGAAGATTATAAATGGGAAGCTATAAAGCATTTCCAAAACACATTCCATGTCGAGGGGTCAATCACTTCACGCACCATTCAAGGTCTATCTAAGCATGTTAATCTTCTCGATTCACAAACATACTATCCTTTGGGTATGCTGATTGAAGTTTCCAAAGAGAAACAAGATGTTACAGACAAGTTGCTGACAAACCTCTTCGATGAAACTATACCCCTAAAAGAAAGAGCGATTGCTTATATGTCTGGCTTTGACAAGTTGGTAAAGACAATGGCAGACGAGGGTCATAGCGATTGGAAAGGGCGCGATAATTTACAGTCCTTTCAGGATATTCATGCCGTCTCTGTTTATTTGGCTCTGCACTACCCAAAGGCTCATTATATATACAAGTTCAGCATATTCCAGACATTTGCAAGCATGGTGGAGTATAAGCGTAAAGAGACGGGCAAGGTTGATCGATTTATTGAGTTCTATAGTCTCTGCGAAGAAGTCAAGAAAGAACTTCTGAAGGAAAAAGAGTTTATTGCAGAATACAATAAATGGATGCTTTCGCATAGCTATACAGACGAGAACTATAACCTTTTAACTCAGGATTTCATCTATGCTGTAGCCAGATACTTTAATAACAACACCTATACCAAGTCAGATAAGAAGAAACCTATTGCCAGTAGCAGTCCCAAAGTGATAGAAGCTTCTCAGTTCACCCATATTGATGAAAGTTTCTCTGGGGAGTTCAAGGCAGTTAAAGGTGTTGACTATGCCAAGAAGGATGAAATATTCAGAGGCATTGGACTACTAGGTGAAGAATGGGCTGTAACCTTTGAAAAAGAGCGATTGAGCAAACTTGGTATCTCACACTCTGTCATTCACACTTCAATAGAAGAAGGTGACGGGAAGGGTTATGACATAGAATCTGTAGAGGATGATGGTATTACCCCAAGATATATTGAGGTAAAAACCACGACTGGAGGTGTTGGTCAGCCATTCTATTTCTCTTCTAATGAACTATTCTACAGTGAACTTAATAAGGAACATTACTACGTTTATAGGATTTACAACTTCAAGAGTGCTACCAGACAAGCAGATTTACTAATGATTCATGGAAGGCTTAAAGAGTTGAACGGAAAACCTGTAAGCTATAAAGTGTCCCTAAAGGAATAATACTTATGTACGGCATCATCGACTGTGATAACTGCTACGTCTCATGTGAGCGTGTCTTTCGGCCAGACCTGGAGGGCAAGCCTGTTGTTGTATTGAGCAATAACGACGGATGTGTAGTGGCTCGCAGTAATGAAGCCAAGAAGATGGGAATAAAGGCCGGGACACCATACTTCCAGTTAGCCCAGCAGTTCCCAAACCAGAAGATTGCCGTATTCTCTTCCAACTACGAGCTATATGGAGAACTAACAGGGCGTATAGTTAGCCTTATCAGCCAAGAAGTTCCTGCATACTTCCGCTACAGTATCGATGAGTGCTTCATCTACCTCGACGGCATGGAGCATCTGGACTTGAAGCGATGGGGCGAGGACTTACACAAGAAGATCAAGCAGTATGTGGGTATGCCTGTCAGTATTGGTCTAGCTCCAAACAAGACTTTAGCGAAGATGGCCTCTCACTTTGCAAAGAAGTATCAGGGCTACCGTCACTGCTGCATGATTGACTCCGATGAGAAGCGCATCAAGGCTCTTAAACTGTACCCCATTGATGAGGTTTGGGGCATCGGGAGAAGATATGCAGCCAAACTTGAAGCCTTGGGTGTAAAGACGGCTTATGACTTTGCCGCACACAATGGCGATTGGGTTAAGCTGACCTTCAATAACATTGTCATTCAAAGGACGTGGCGAGAGTTGAACGGTGAGGACTGCGTACCGAATGAGGAAATGGCGAAGAAGAAAAGCATCTGTACCAGTAGGAGCTTTAATGGCATGATTAGCGACTACGACACATTGCGTACTCATGTCTCAAATTATGCTGCAAGGTGTGCGGAGAAACTAAGGCAGCAGAAAACAGTAGCCTCCATTGTCGGTGTCTTTGTCAATACCAATGCCTTCAGAGAGGATCTTGCACAGTATTGGAACTTTCAGGAGCAGCGATTTATAACACCTACCAGTTCTTCAATTACCATCATTGAAACAGCCAATGAGGTGCTAAAGAAAATCTATAGGCAGGGCTATCAATATAAGAAAGCTGGTGTGATAGTGATGGGTATTGGTGCTGACAGCCCTATCCAGCAAGACCTATTTGATATTAACGCTGAACAGTTTGAAAAGATGAAGCGGCTTGATGAAGTGGTTGATAGGATTAACAGGATGCAGGGAAGCGAGACTATTGTGCTTGGATCTCAGCAGTACAGTAGGAAGGACGGCAAGGGTAAGGCTGATGTTTTTGCCAATGCCATCAAACATGATTTCAGAAGTCCATCACCAACAACGAGGTGGTCGGACGTGATTAAGCTCAAATAATAATGAAAATACTAACATATAATATCAATCTGTCATCCCAAGAGAAAATAGACAAGGTTCTGGGATATGAAGCAGACGTATATATTCTGCCAGAGGTAGCATGTAAAGAACAAGTCAAGTTTCCAGGCGGTTACAGCATGGAATGGATGGGTGATTTCCCACATAAGGGCTTAGGCATTATCTGGAAGTCAGACATCAAGGCTGAGGTTCCCGAATGGTTCAATCCCAAACACCAGTATTTCCTACCCTTGCTGATAGGTGGGAAACTGATAATGGCGGCGTGGCCTACTACAACTGAACAGAACAAACCGATGAAATATCCTCAGATAGCAATGACTGCATTACTAGAATATGCTCCATATATAAAAGAGTTCCCTACAGTTATCACAGGGGATATGAATTGTTATAAAGGACAGTCTGGGGAAACCAAACAATACAGCATACTGGCCATCTTTGATTTCCTAAAAGGAATGGATATTGTGAGTATCTACCATGACATGACTGGTGAAGTGTTAGGAAAGGAAAGCAAGGCCACCTACTATCATCAGTTCAAAGAAAGTTTACCTTTTTTTCTTGATTATACTTTTTCCAACATCCCCATCAAGTCTTATAAACTTGGGGATTGGGACAAGACATTAAGCGACCACGTTCCACAATTCATTGAAATTGAGTAATGACAACGAAACAGATAACAGCAGCCAATGTCAATGAGCAGATAAAGCAGCTCTATCAGACATCATTTCCAGTGGACGAACAAATCCCCTGGGATGACTTGGTGCGCTTGATTAGAGAAATGCACCTTGACTTCACTGCCTACTACGAGGGAGAGGACTTCATTGGCTTTACTATCGTCTTTCCACATGAGCCGTTCAACTGGTACTGGTATTTTGCTGTGTTACAAGAACTACGAGGCCAGGGTAAGGGTCAGGAGATACTAACCACTCTCATTGAGAAATACAGGGGAAAGATTCTTGTTCTTGACATGGAATCACCTAAACAGAAAAGCGACAACATAACTCAAAGGAAGCGTAGGTATGAGTTCTACCTTCGTAATGGATTCCGGGACACAAATCTTTATCGGAAGTACGATGTGACAGAAATGACCATAATGATAATAGGCGAAGGTACATTCACGATGAAGGATTGGGATGACATTACCAATGAGTTGAGAAAGTTCTGGAGGTGGGATTGAGTATGATATGGTAGAGATACAAGAAGCAACAAAGAACCAGGCAGCAGAGATAGCAAGCCTGATAATGATGGCAATGACAGACGATTGCTGTCTGTACTTCTGTGGTGATGGCTATGGACTGGAGGCTTCCGTCAGATGATGACGATGCTTGTTGAACGAGAGGATTCACAGTACAGCTACAAGAATACTCTGGTTGCTATGGTTAATCATCAAGTGGTTGGTATCTCTGTTAGCTATAATGGTGGCCATCTGCTTGAACTGCGCCGAGCTTTCATCGAGGCTGCAAAGAAACATATTGGCAAGGATCACTCAGGAATGGATGATGAGACACAGGCAGGAGAACTATATTTGGATTCATTGGCTGTTTTGCCAGAGTATCGCTATCGGGGTATTGCTAAACTACTGATTAGAGCAACAAAAGAAAGAGCTAACAGCATGGGACTTCCCTGTGTTGGTCTGTTAGTGGATAAAGCGAACACATCAGGAGATACTTTGTATTCTTCCGTAGGGTTCCGATATGTGAATGACAACCAATGGGGAGGTCATCCAATGAAACATTTGATATTATAGACTATGGTACAGCAGATAGAAATAACACTAAAGCCCAAGTCAAGAGGCTTTCACTTGGTGACGAGTGAGATACTTAGCCAGTTGTCGAAACTACCTAAGACTGGTATCATCAATATCTTCACGAAACATACGAGTTGTGGACTGAGCATCAATGAGAACTGTGATCCAGACGTGAGGGTTGACATGGAAACCATCTTCAACCGCTTAGTTCCAGAGAATCAGCCCTACTACGAGCATACCTTGGAGGGTTCCGATGACATGCCAGCTCATGCAAAGTCTACTCTTAGCGGTGTCAGCATAACCATTCCCATCACCAACGGACACCTGAATATGGGAACCTGGCAAGGAATCTACTTTTGTGAGTTCCGTAATTATGGTGGGGCAAGGAAACTGGTAGTAACGATAATAGGAGAATAGAGATAATGGCATACATGGGAAGATTTACACAGTCAGAAGAAGGACGGCGTGACGAGCTTATCCGTATCATCGAGCATTCAGTAGAGAAATTGACTTTGGCTGAACTCGAAGCTCTGTACTATGACATGACCACAAAGAATTTCATCAATGACTAAGGAAAACTATACAGTAGAGGACAGGAGAAAGTACCTTATGCTTCAATGTCGGTACTATAATGGCGAGGAAGAAGATCCATTTGCCAAGGAACTGTTTGCCCATGAAGTAGACAAATCCCATCTTCCACCTCCAGAGTGCATGAAGTATGAATATAAGCTTCCACCTGAACAAGTTGCATACCTCCAGAATGCTTCAACAGCCTGGGGATATGAAAAATGGTGGGTAGAAGCGAATTTGGGTGATGCTCATTTCAAAGGCGATATAGAAGAATATCATGCCTATGGCTGCAAGGGCTTTGAAGAGAATGACGGTACGCCTTTGACAATGAAGGCAATGTTCTGGAACCGCTATTATCATTGGGGCGGTATGCTTGATCCTCAGTCCACCAACTTCAAGGAATGGTATAAGACCTATTATCAGAGACGAGAGACCAACTTGCAGCGTAGGACCAAGCAGCGTATGGTTGAGTTGACAGCCAAATGTAGGTTCTATAAGGGTGAGAAAGAGAATCCCCTGGCCAATACAGAAGATGAATTGATGTGGTATTATGAAAGTGTTTGGGTCGAGCGTTTGGCACAGTCATATACAAATGCTGATAGCTGGAACCGTGAGCTAAAACTTGAACATCTTGACCATTTGCCGAAGAAATACGGAGTACCATCATCCTTGGTCGGGCTGCTATTGAACCGCTATATGCACTGGGCTAATCCATACCATCCATCTGACGGTTTCGAGGATTGGCTAAAGAGTAGATACCTAAAAATATTATCAAAATAGGTTAAATAAGTTAATTAAGCATAATTTCTCGACTATTCCAAAAGGCTTCAATTCGGCGCAAAATTGCTAAGACCTTCATTTATAGCAACTTACATTTTTGCGAAGTTTGAAAGCTGGTAAACCTGAGACACGTTTTCGCAGGCTCTAAAAAAGCCATATGAAAAATAGTGTCTTAATCAGAATCAAATTGTTTGTTGCCGATCACAGTGAGTTTATCAACTGGTTAGTGGATAATTGGGGAAACATATATGACTTGCTGTCTATGATGCTCTAAAAAATACTGCCATCTATCCCAGACAGCAGTATCGAAGCATCAGCTATATTCGGCGTGGCCATGAAACCTCGGAAACTTCAAAGATGTCGCATCTGAATAAGTCGCCAATGCCCACGCTTTCGGTGTATGTTATGTTGTCAATCTCTCTTTAAGCTTGGTATTCCGTTTCAGTACAACCATGTTATGAACGGAGTATGCAAGGGCTTTTGTGGTTCCGACGATGATGCAGATTTTCTTTGCCCTTGTGATACCAGTATATACCAGGTTCCTTTGTAGCATGACGAAATGAGTCATCAGCAGGGGTATCACCACAACAGGATATTCGCTGCCCTGGGACTTATGGATAGTAGTAGCATAGGCAAGAGTCACTTCATCAAGCTCGTTGTCCTCATACTCTACTGCTCTCCCCTCATAGATGACAGTGAGAGACCTATCTTCCATGTTCACGTTCTGGACTATACCAATATCGCCATTGAATACCTCTTTATCGTAGTTGTTCCGTATCTGCATAACCCTGTCACCTTTCCTATACTTGAAGCCACCACGGGATAAGAAGTCACCTTCA
The DNA here is from genome assembly GCA_902778535.1 of uncultured Prevotellaceae bacterium. Lineage (GTDB taxonomy): Bacteria > Bacteroidota > Bacteroidia > Bacteroidales > Bacteroidaceae > Prevotella. Next base: position 3,383 of record CACYYG010000003.1, on the reverse strand, counting down.
GGATTGATGGCCTCTTGCAGAATGATGTTCAAGTTAGTAGCTCCGACTACGCTTCTTTGCATCGGAGCCAGCACCTGAATGTCATTCGTGCTATAGTGATATGCCTTTGGTATGCGGTTTTTGACGATATTGACGATTTCCTGTGCTGCTTTCTCTGGATCTTCCTGTTTGATGAAGAAGAAATCTGCGTCCCTGCCATTGCTAATGTCTGGGAAGATGCCTTGGTTAATCTTATGGGCGTTAGTGATAATCCTACTGGTTTGGGCTTGTCTGAATATCTTAGTGAGCCTGATAACCGGGACTACACCAGAATCTATGATGTCTCTCAGTACGTTCCCTGCGCCTACACTTGGAAGCTGGTCAATGTCACCAACGAGGATAAGGCGCATGTGTGATGGGACGGCTTTCAGCAGAGAGTTCATCAGTATCACGTCTATCATTGAGGATTCATCGACAATCAGGACACCACCATCCAAGGGGTTCTCGTCGTTTCTTCCATAACCTTCTGCGGGATTGTATTCGAGCAAGCGGTGAATAGTCTTGGCCTCTTTCCCTGTGGCCTCATTCATTCTTTTTGCTGCTCTTCCTGTTGGGGCTGCAAGTAAGATGCCCTGTCCCAGAGATTCGAGAGCTGCGATTATTCCTTGGGTAGTCACGGTCTTTCCAGTTCCAGGGCCACCAGTTAGAACCATCACCTTTGACTTGACGGCTTGTTGGATGGCTGCTACTTGAACGTCATCGTATTGGATTCCTGTTTTCTTGACGATTTCTTCTATGTTGAGTGTCCCGTCAAACAAGTTGCCAGTCGAATCTTCCAACAGTCTCTTCAACTTACTGGCTACTCCAATCTCAGCATAGTAGAACGGTGGGAGGAATATCGCTTCTTCATCAAGTATCAGATCCTCTTTGGTTATCATGTCATCGAGGGCTTGGGTGATCGGTTCTTCTTCTGCCTGGAGTAGTTCTTTGGCAGACTTTATCAACTGCTCACGCTCGGAATAGACATGGCCATCCTCTGAGAGCTTATTGAGAGTGTAGAATATTCCGCTTCTGCATCTTCTCAGGTCATTCTTCTCATAGCCCAGCTTTTCCGCTATTCCATCGGCGGTTTTGAAGCCTATGCCCCAGATGTCATCAGCGAGACAATAAGGATTAGCTTGCACCTTCTCGATACTCTCTTTGCCGTATTGCTTGTATATCTTGGCTGCATAGGTAGAGCTGACACCATGCCCCTGAAGGAATACCATGATGTCCTTTACGTCCTTCTGCTTTTCCCATGAGGCTTGTATCTTTGCCACACGTCCCTTTCCGATGCCATACACTTCAAGCAGTTTATCAGGCTCATTCTCTATCACGTTGAATGTATCAAGTCCGAATTTAGCAACTATGAGTTTGGCAAATTTTGGTCCGATTCCCTTTACCAGTCCACTTCCCAGGTACTTCTCAATACCTACAATGTCGGCTGGTAATTCCTCAGTCCACTTCTCTACTGCGAATTGACGGCCATATCTCTTATCAACTCTCCAATTTCCCTCAACTGTAAGAACTGCGCCAACAGTAACCTCATGGAAAGTGCCTACCAATGTCTGTTCTTCCCTGTAGCCCTTGATGGTGGCCTGTAGGACTGAATAGCCGTTCTCTGGGTTCTGGTACGTAATACGCTCTATGGTACACTTAATCTTCTCCATCGTCTTTTCTCCGTTTAATCCAATTCTTCACCCTATTGTAGCCCTCTACTCCAAGAATTGTAAGACCGCCATACTGACAACTCTTAGCCAGGCCGAAGAGTATAGTCCATAACACTCCTTTTGCAGCGGCACTTATTGGGAGTAGCATTTGGGCAAAGGATAGAATATAGAAAGGGATGCAGCACAGTAATACTATCACACCAGTACGGAATGACAGCGACTGTAGCCATGTCTTGATATTATCCCAAGTATGGTGAAGAGCATCTTTTGGAGCATAGAGTATCATCCTAGGCCCGACCCAGCGCATGATTTCACGAATTTGTTCACGCTCTTTAGGGGCATAGCAATGGGTGGGACATTTCTTGCAAGCAGTCTTATTCTCCCCATACTTGCAATGATCTAGACGGAGACAAGCAAACTCTGCCAGATGTTGATATTCTTCTGGCATAGTGTCCTGGTTCAACCGATGACGGCAATAAAGCTCTATCATCTTTCGGACAGTCTGCTTCTCTCGTTCTATTCTGCTCATTGCTTGATGAAATGCGGATAATCTGGTTCTCCTAAAGATGGTTCATATTCAAAACCCTCATAGCTGAATGAAGATAGGTCATCGGGGGTAGTGATTCGATTCTCAATGATGAACCTCGTCATGGCTCCCCGGCATGTCTTAGCCCATACAGCCTGAATCTTCAACTCAGTCCCTTTTCTAACGTAGAACAAAGGCTGAATGATTCGGACTTCTTTACGGACACGCTGCCAGTCAAACAGGTGCTGGTATTCCTCTGTTGCAAGGTGTATCAGAATTCCGTCATCTGCTTTCACGCTATCAATCAGAATATCAGTTAGGCGGCTCTTCCAAAACCCAAACAGATTCTGCCCCTTTCCGCTGGGTAACTCTACATTTCCTTCCATCCGATAAGGCAGAATACCATCAAGCGGACGTAACAAGCCGTAGAGGAATGAGGTTATCCAGAGCTTCCCTTGTGAGTAAGTGAGGTCATCTACATTCAGCGTTTCAGCCTTCAGATGTTTGTATGCCTGACCGTGATAAGCGAGGATAGCTGGAAGTTTGAGGGAATCTTCAAAGAATCGCATTAACCGCATCCTGTTCTGAACGGCAATCTGTTGACTACAGCCCAGCATTTCGGCAATCGTCTCTGTAGAATACTGAGCCATATCCTTTGCAAAAGCCTGAGCCTCATTCTTGAAACGAGGTAATGACAGACTAACGCCAGGAACAGACTTTAGCTTGTCATTCATTATCTTTGCGGAAGCGAGAATTATCTGCATATTTGAATCTTACCCATTTAATTGTTCTTCAAGAAACTCTGCTGCATCGGCTACACAGTCAGGACATTCACGCAACACTACCTTTGTTCCAATGCCTTTCAGTAACTTGCATTGGGTAGCTCCGTTTCTTTCCTGGAACTTGGTCATAATCTGCCGCATCTGTTTCATGGACTTCACCTTGTCCTTGTTGACCAATCCTAAGACAAGACCAGACCCAACGAGTGCGCCACAGGTTCCTTCCATGTTTCCCATACCACCACCGAAAGCTCCGGCAATGTTCATGGCATCATCTTCACTTATCCCTGCTACGTCCGCATAGGTATGAAGAATAGCCTGGGCGCAGTTGTGACTATTGCACCGTTTCTTTTCTGCTGCTATGTGTTTTCTTGTTTCCATATTCTTCTA
>CACYYG010000002.1:14210-193036 GCA_902778535.1 uncultured Prevotellaceae bacterium | reverse complement strand
CCAGCGGTCTCCTATATATCGTCGTTTTCTTCATGATTACGTCGTTTGGTACTGCAAAGGTACGAAATTATATCGAATTATCGTCAGATATATCTGACTGTTAGTTAATTAATTTTTAGAACATTCCTAGTAGAAATTTTATATGGCTATACACCCCACTTTGAGCCGTTCGAGCTGACCTACGAATCTACATTAGTAGAAATTTTACATGGCTATACACCGGCGTGGGGCAGGATCACCATCGGGGCGATATCTACATTAGTAGAAATTTTACATGGCTATACACCCGGTGGCTTGTTCGGTAACAACGGCCAGACATCTACATTAGTAGAAATTTTCAATGGTTTTACACCCTGTCCCCGTGTTGATGACTCCTGCCTGACAATCTACACAAGTAGAAATTTTCAATGGTTTTACACCTGCCAAAACCTCCGTTCAGTTCCGCATCCAATCTACACAAGTAGAAATTTTCAATGGTTTTACACCGGAGTGGCCATCGCCGGTGCCCGTTCCTGCATCTACACAAGTAGAAATTTTCAATGGTTTTACACCGACATTGCTCAGATGATACTCATTCTTCAGATCTACACAAGTAGAAATTTTCAATGGTTTTACACCCACGTTCCTCATGGTTGAGGGCAAGTACCCATCTACACAAGTAGAAATTTTCAATGGTTTTACACCCGTGCCGACGATGCAAGCGCACAGCACCACATCTACACAAGTAGAAATTTTCAATGGTTTTACACCTATTGGATGCAAAGGTACTACATTATAATGAATTACACAAATTATTCAGTAATTTTTTCTTTCTCAAATGGCTTCTCAACGACGAACCTGAACCACTTTTCGTTTCCTATCTGTTTCATTTGTGGGTTCTGCATCAAATAGAGTCCCTTCAGAGCTATATGGTAGGCCCCATTAGCATCAGCGTCTTTTGGCCATATAGGAATAAAGTTACAGCCTGCATCTTTCCACTCCTTCAACACATCCTGACTACTATATTGTTTGCCGTTGTATATAGCAGGCGACAGGATTTAATCTTCTCCTGTCACAGAATTACTATTGCGCAGTTGAACGGTTCTCTTGAAAGCTTCAAACAAAATTCGATAGAATTCAGCATTTTCAGTGGAACCGTCTATTTCTGACAACAATGATTTGATATCCATACCCTCTTGGAGCATAATGCCTTGGTTGGCAAACGCTTCCACAATTGCAGCTGTGGGATAATAGTCTGTGTATTCTTTACTCTCTCTGTCCCACAATATACGTTTTCCTGACGAGCACACCGTCCAAATGTTCTTGAAATCCTTATCTTTAGGCTTATATTTACGATAGTCGAAAGTGAATTCCATATGTCCGTTTTTGAATATGATGTTCTCCATCTTCTCAAAGAAATCCTTGCGCCCTTGGGTGTTTGTTATGTCTTTGAAATTGAAGTGAGACACAAAGCCCGACACAGGATTAATTGCTGATGTGTAGTCTGGACGCACATAGAACAAGATTCCATTCTGTTTTGTCATCTTCTCAAAGCTTACAAATTTCTCAGTAAATTGATACCCACGTAACACACCACCATTGGCGGTGGGTTTGATGTCTTTTGAACAGAGGTAGTTCAGCTTCTCTATCAGTTTCTTCTCAAACGACTGGTACACCTGTTTCTCAAACTTAAATCGCTTGGGCATGAACCCTTTCCGATTCAAATCTTCAAGAACAATGATGGCATTGTTTTCTATCATCATCGTTGTTATTTCATGTATAGCAGCAGACAAATAGCCTTCCTTCAAGTCGGTAATGTTACCAACGGTCTGCCAACTCTTCCTCGCTTCGTCACGTTCTTTTTCACGTTGCTCCAATTTTGCGTGATAATCAAAATCATTTATCACATTCAGCGATTTCTGGTCAAGTATTTCGCCCCTTTGGTTAATGAGCGTTACATAGAGAAGGTTTCTTTCGCCTCTGTCAATCCCTATGATGTTCACATCTGGATTGTCCTTGATGTAATTCAAAACAACTTCGTTGATATCAGCCGTTTTTGGCGCATTGGCATTCAGCGTGGTGGAAAAATGAATGAAGTACTTTTGTTTGGTGTATCGATTGTCCTTGGTGATTGCATACTGGGCCTCCTTGGCAACTATCTTGCCAAGATAGCCTTTTGTCTCGTCATTCAACTTGGCTTCAGCCAACTTTCCATTTACATGTTTATAGAGCTGCTGATAAATTGGTTCTGGTATCGGTAGCCCGTTTTTATCCTTACGATTAAGCAGTATTGACCCCTTCTTATGAGTCATGGGATTGGCTACTACTTGTGGCCGACAAAACAGGATGGACTTAGCATTCAACTTTATAGTCAAATTTTCAAGATTTTCTTGGCTGAAAAGCTGTTCCCAGTAGAGAGTATGGAGGTTCTTCTTTCCATGGACACCAGGTCCATAATCCTTGTTTTTAATATCAAAGAGGTACAGTTTTCCCTCGTTTACAAGTCTCAGAAGATTTTTGTAGCTCGTAGGCACAAACTTGATTTGGTAAGCATTCTCGTCAATATCCTCGACTAACTCTGTAAAAGAGGCATAGTCGCAAGAATCCTTAAGCGTAAAATTGAAATGCGAATAATACTCTTTTGCACGCTGTTTGTAATATTCAACGAAGAGCAGTAAATCCTCCTTTGAGAAGTTAAACGATTCATTCTTATACGATTGAGACTTTCGTATCCTGTAGATATCAGATGGCAACAGTTCTTTTAGTTGTCGTTCTAATTCTGGGTTCTCACCGTTCTCTTTATGGCCTTTCACCATAACAGTCTTGCCATCCCGAACAACAAGGGTCAATAAATTCTGTCCCATGTGCCCACCTTGGCAGTAGTCTAAAAATTCAATTTGGTCATCAGGCGAAACTGGCGTGTATGCAGAAAGGCCGTTCAAACATAGACGGTTCTCGTTATCTACAACACCAAGAAGGTACTTATCCTGTCTGCGAAAAATGAGTAAAGATTTAGTTTGGGGTGAGTCCCATCCGTTTGAACATTTACTATTATCGAATTTCAGCAGGTACTTCTTGTCATCTGACGGCTTTTGAGAAAGGAAGTTTCTCACTTGATTATATAGAGGGATAACGCCTCGCAGCTCAGTAAGCAAAGGCGTAAAAATACCATAAAAATTATTGTCGAGGTCATTTTCACTTTCGACATCCAATACAGAACACACTGCAAAGAACTCTTTGTAGCCGTCTAATAGGATTCTCACAATTTCTATCCCAGTATGGCTGTCCTTATACTTTTTCTGACCATCCTTATTGTTGCGAGTCTCGAATTGTTTCCATTTCTGGTCTATAGTTTTAAGGACATCCTTGAGCCCTGTGAAATACTTAACAAGGCTGTGCTTTTTGTCTAGGCTTAATTCCGTAATGGAGAACGCATCCTTTTGAAAGAATTTTTCGATGTTCCTTTTCGTTAACTGCTGTTCTTCAAGATGAGATGTCATTCTTGCTCGTAATTCAAATAAACTATCATAGAGTCGTTTAGAAACGCCATTCAGCTTTTTAGCATCAATGAAGATACCATTTGGATCAAAGCTGTCGATATTTTCAACAATCTTTAATAGTTCCTCCATGACATTGACCTCTCTACCGTTAAAATAGAAACTTGCAAGATGTGCATGGAAAGCCCTTAAAACGGAGATAAGTTCTTCTTCATCGTTGATTCTTTCAGGAATGTATGAATAGGTATTCCTGTCAGACAGGATTTGTTTGAACAGAGGCACCATCGTAAGTGCGGTTCTCTTGCCTCTTCCCTGATTTTCTTTCTGTAAAGAGAGATTAACCAATTCGTTAATACCCTGGCACTTCCTCTCGCCTTCCTGGCCAGATATGCCTCCGATTACAGTATTGTAAAAATCTATTCCCTCTTGTGTCAACACATTGTTGAAGGATTCCACGCGAAACACCTCTTCAAGTTGTTTCCCTTTCAAGTGCTGTCTCAATTCAGTACTACATTGTTCAATGATTTCTGGATATATCACACGAAGGTTTTCAAAAACTTTGATGTTGGCCAGGAACTTTGAAAAATTGTCGTGGACGATTCTGTGAGCTACGCTAGATACAATATTCTTGGCAGTGTAAAGATTTGACCGATTCTTTTGATAACTCTCAAAATACATGGCAAAACCTTCGAATAGCAGCAATGCTTGCTTGGCATTGTCAACATCGTCTATGTCGTTAAACTCTGGATGTGCTTTACTGGTTACGTTATTAGGCAGTGTTTCTTTTATTAAAACGCTTGGAGATGGGGCTGTCAATTCGGCAAAATCTTCAAAAGAAAGGAACTTTTCTGCAATATTTTCCCGATATTCATCCTGACATTTTAGCAATGCTTTTCTACTTTCTGTATCTTGGCATCTACGATAGGTTTCTACGGCCTCAGACAATTGAGTCCAATTCAAGTTGCAGCCAGTCAAAGACTCCCTGATACATACCTTATGGTATCTGTCAATGAGATTTTTGACTATGGAGTAATTATCTGCCCTTCTCTTGTCACTGGCAATAACGCCCTTGCTTTCCATGCGCGCTTCTGTCTTTCCGATAGGGGCTAACTCAAAGCGTAAGGTCTTTTCTACCTTATATTTGCCGATAAATTGATTCAAATCCTTCATTGAATTATATTTCTGATAGATACAAAAAGATTATTTCTTGCTGCTTGCAAAGTTATAAAACATTCGTGGAAGTAACGAACAACATCCAGTCGTTTAAGTATTTTTAGCGATTTCTACAGAATCAGCCTCTTCACTTTCTTTTATTTGCAAGTCAAGTTGTTCCATTATCTTATTAATCCTCGCTATATGATTGTCATATTTGCACTTGGGACAACCATGACCTAAAAGGTGTGACTGGGCACGTTGAAAGAATGGGCCATGAACAGGGCAGATAATCTTTACCTCAGAACGCATATCTGAATACTCTGTTTTAGAGCAACCTATACTACTCAGTCTATGCCGGCGCACTGCTATTGTTTCAGCAGGGTAGGATTGACTACAACACGTTCTGCCTGAATTGGATTTCATCCTTATTTTCTCGCCATGCCAAAGCTCAAACAAGTTTGGCTTTGGTCATTTGGCTTAACGAAAACGTTCCAGGAACTCAGCTGGATAAACGGCAAGCGTACATCCCTTGACGGAAAGCGGTTGAAGATGTATATCATGTCAATGCGAGAGGTGGTGGATTTCTACAAAAGATGGTGTGACAATTAACCTATATTATTTTCGAAGATGATGTTGAAATCCGATTCTTTCTTTGCCTAAGGCGTCACTCGGCTCTGCCGCTTGGCTTGTCCAAGAACACGAATGCCCATGAATGACCACATTTTTTTTCATAAATATTAATTTGTGAGTCATTCTTGCGTCCATTTGGTGGCAAGCGGCTGAGCCGAGCGTGTGTTTAATTCATGGTCATTCGTGTGAAAGAGAATGAGATTCTGTAGTTGTTAATTGGACACAAAGACACGACGGCACAAAGTTTTTCTGCCAGCAGATTTATGAACTAGCCGAGCGCTGCCGCTGATCGACGTTGCAGGCAGAAAAGAACTCTATATGTTGTTCAGGCTAAAATGACGCTCTGGGACAAAACAGTAACCACGTGGGTTACTGCCTGTAACCACGCGGGTTACTGACAGTAACCACGTGGGTTACTAAAATTTTCTTTTGTTAACAACTTCGTGTCTTTGTCTTCAGTTTACACATGCGAAAGTTGTATATGTAATAAATGATGTTTGAAAAAAATGAAAAAAGGAGCACCCGAAACAGTCGGATGCTCCTTTGATATAGATAGGATAGGGGATAGCCATTTTCACCAACACCTTGTGCATAAGATACATCAATAACATTCAAACAGCCTTTTTCTGGATCAAATGAGGTCTGTGGCTTAGGATTATTTTTCTATCTCATAACCTTGAACCATAATAGCAGGCCCGATGGGTAGTTTCCGCTTCTTGCCTTTGGTGATATTACGGGCATAACTGGTTTTGAATTGTGACTGCATATCAAGAATGCCATAGCGGTCGCTGTCAACTACCATTACGCTAATGTAGTATTTCCTTTTTCCTCTCAGCACGATGGTTTCTTCTGGTTGGATGTCGAGTCGCTGCTTGCTGTTGCTTTTCTCGATCCGGTGGTAGATGGGCTTATTGAGGATGTTCACAAATTTGCCACCTTGTATCTCATAGATATTGAAACTAAGCACGCACCATTGGTATGAGATGCCTTTAACGGTCAGCAGAATGTCGCTGATGACGTAATCCTTCTTGCTTTTGAATACAGGCCCCCATTCTGCGCCATCAATCTTGCCTTTTCCACGGAATGATGCCACTGGTCCACTGATAGTTTTACCTACAATCTTCTGTGGCTTGTTTTTCTTGCCAACTACGACTTCTGCCAGTTCGACCACTTTGTCTTTCATCGTAACTTTCAGTTGCTGCCCATTTGAATATGTTTCGTAAGGGACAATGGTCTTTTGGAATGACACATGGGTAAACACCAAGTCATTCTTGCGATTGGCAGGTATCTCTAACTCAAAGTTGCCTTTAGCATCCGATATAGTTCCTACGCTATCCTCTTCGAATCCTATGCTAACATATTCAACCGTTTCACCTCGTTCATTAACCACATGTCCCTTGACAATGGTCTGTGCCGATACTGACGATGCTGCTGTTATGACGGCAATTAGCATCGCAAAAACAAGCGCCTTTTTCATCTGCTATTCTTCGTTACTATAGTCCAATATATCTGCCGGTGTACAATCCAATGCCTTGCAAATGGCATCAAGTGTTGTAAAGCGTATGGCCTTAGCCTTACCCGTTTTCAGTTTCGAAAGGTTTGTGATAGTGATGCCGACTCGCTCAGATAATTCATTAAGCGAGATTTTTCTTTTAGCCATCATTACGTCTAAATTTACAACTATCATCTGCTGTCCTCCCTATACCGTTAAGTCGTTTTCTGCCGCAACCTGATAGCCCATCTTGTACAAGATACCAAAAACGAGTAATATAAGAGATTGCACAAACGGATTTGAAGTAAGGGCTATTGCTGCAGGGCCTTCAGAAATGAATGCCTGGTTAAGATTGTCTGATGCTACTGTTTGAAGGAAAAGTAAAATGGCAGCAATGAAGATAAGTCTGATGTTCTTTTTAGGGAACAATTCCTCATGCCGGATTCCTTTGATGAGGTTGATAAAGAACACCGCACATATACCGATGACAGCCAAAGTCAGTATAATATATAATAGGAACACAGCAGAAACAAACATGACTTGATTTTGTTTCGCTTCCCAATGAATATGGTTGCCTGTAGTATCAAAGACATGATGATAACTTTGATAGCACAAGAATACAAACCATGCGGCACAGAAGAATAGTGCCACATAACTGAGCCATTTCAGCGTCATAGTCAATTTCTCATTCATAGCGTAAATCAATTAAATAATTATGATGGCTGCAAAGATAGTTATATTTATCGAAAAACGACAAATAATAAATGACAATTAACTATTATTTAACTGAATTCGTGTATAGTTATAGAAATAATGTATCAAGAATCAGACTATAGATCAGAAATTGGTATTTATTATTTATTTCCTATTATTACACAGCCTCTATATTGCAGGGGTAAGAACAATGTGTAATGCTAAGGGAGGGTATATTCGTGCAAAGGATGTAAAGGATAACCGTCCCATGTACGACCAACTTCTTGCGGAGGTTGCCAAGGGGAATGTAGTGCGTCTTAGGAATGGCATCTATGCATTGCCAGATGAGATGGCAAAGACGATGATTGACGTTGAGACAATTGTTCCAGGTGGTATCCTGTGTATGTACTCAGCATGGGCATATTATGAGTTGACAACAAAGTTGCCACCAAGCATTTGTATTGCCATTGAGAAGAAACGTAAAGTGATACTTCCTGACTATCCGTCCGTCTCGCTTTACTACTGGTCAAAGTCTGTTCTTGAGATTGGTGTGACCAAACAGAAAATAGATGATTATACTGTGCGAATCTATGACTTGGAAAAGTCAGTTTGTGATGCAGTGAAATTCAGGAATAAAATAGGAATTGACCTCAGTTCCGAAATACTAAAAAACTATCTGAAACGTACAGACAGGAATCTGACAAGACTCAACGAGTATGCCAAGCGGATGAGACTGGCAAGCACCATGAACAGCCTGATAGATTATTTGGTATGAAGAAAAGGGAAATAAAAAATTATGGAAGGTCTGTCAAGGATCGTTTGCTGACGGTTTCAATAGAAAGCGGCATTCCATATATGACTATTCTTGTGAGATACATCCAAGAACGATTACTCTACAGGTTGGCACAGAGTGAATACTGTAACAATTTCTTTCTAAAAGGTGGTGCGTTACTTTATGCTTTTAATCAAGAAAAAGCACGACCAACAAAAGACATTGACTTTTTAGGAACACATATCAGTAATGACAGTGATTACATCAAGTCCATCTTTAGCCAGATAATGGCAGTACCTTGTGAGAAAGATGGTATCATGTTCGATAAGGACTCGATTGTAATAGAAGACATCACGCAAGACAAAGAATATCATGGACTCCGGTTGACCGTCTTGGCATTGTTAGACTCTGTACGACAATCTATTTCAATGGACATTGGCTTTGGTGACGTTGTTACTCCAGGACCACAAGATTTACAATACCCACTACTTTTGGAGGATGTTCCGGGTATGAACGTTCTTGCATACTCTCTGGAAACAGTTGTCGCAGAGAAGTTTGAGGCAATGGTTTCACTTTCTGTGAATAATAGTCGAATGAAAGATTTCTTTGATGTGTATGGAATAATCAATGGTGGAAAACTGGATAAAGATGTACTGACCGATGCCATCAAGAATACATTCCATCATCGTGGAACATCATACGTGGAGAATCATCCATTGTTCACGGACGATTTCTATAAAGACACCACTAGAATTGCCCGATGGAGGGGATTCCTGAAAGGTATCAAATGGCAAGAAGATATTCCGTTTGAAATCATAGGGCAGACTATCAAGTCAGAATTGTTGGATTCGAAGAATAACAAATTATTGAAATTGCACTGGTTTGAGTGCGAAAAATATAAAATGTTGCACCGATTTTAGTGCGTTTGTGCGATTTGCGACAAAAAAAGAGGTGAAACCGCAATGGTCTCACCTCTTTTGATTATAGATAGGATAGGGGATTGCCCTAAACTTTTCGTGGGGATTTAGTCTTCCCAGTTCTCCTGCGTCTTGCGGACGTAGGTCTTGTAGCGGAGCTGGGCCATCTTCTGGGCCTCGGCGAAGAGTTCCTCGGCCTCGTTGGGATAAGCCTTCTTGACGGAGAGGTAGCGGACCTCGCCGAGCAGGAAGTCGTGGAACTTGTCCCACTGCGGCTCCTTGGAGTCGAGGCTGAACGGATTCTTGCCTTCCTCGATGAGGGCGGGATTGAAGCGCCACAGGTGCCAGTAGCCGCACTCCACAGCCTTCTTCTCCTCGGCCTGGCTCTTGCCCATACCGCCCTTGGCCTTCAGACCGTGGTTGATACAGGGAGCGTAAGCGATGATGATTGAAGGTCCGTGCCAAGCCTCAGCCTCGCGGATAGCCTTCAGGGTCTGAGCGTGGTCAGCGCCCATAGCAATCTGAGCGACGTAGACGTAACCGTAAGTGGTGGCAATCATGCCGAGGTCCTTCTTGCGGATGCGCTTACCCTGGGCAGCGAACTGAGCGATGGCGCCGAGCGGCGTAGCCTTAGAGGCCTGACCACCGGTGTTAGAGTACACCTCAGTATCGAGCACGAGGATGTTGACGTCCTCACCGCTGGCAATAACGTGGTCGAGACCACCGTAACCGATGTCGTAAGAGGCACCGTCACCACCGATGATCCACTGTGAGCGCTTAGCCAGATGGGCCTTGCCAGCCAGCAACTCGCTCTCGAGTGCACAGCCGCGGCACGGGCAGATGGGGCTGCCGGCAGCCTTGGCCTCCTGGGCCTCCTTCAGTTTCTGTGCGGCCACCTCAGCACCATACAGCTCGATGCCCTTGCCCTGCCAGAACTCGATGGCTCCGTCGATGGGCAGGATGGCCTTCTCGAGTGCAGCAATAAACTCGTCGGTAGCCAGACGGTTGGCGGCAGAGTCGTCGTAGGTGTCGAGCCACTTCTGTGTGGCCTCTCGCATCCAGTCGAAGACGGTGGTCTTCACCAGCTCTTCAGCCTTTTCACGCAGCACGCCGCGCATCTTCTTGTGTCCGAGCTGCATGCCGAGACCGAACTCGCAGAAGTCCTCGAACAGAGAGTTGTTGAAGCATGGGCCCTGACCCTTCTCGTTCTTGGTGTAAGGCGTAGAGGGGATAGAGGCAGAATAGATAGACGAGCAACCGGTAGCGTTGGCAATCATCTGACGGTCGCCGAACAGCTGGCTGATGAGCTTCACGTAAGGCGTCTCACCGCAACCAGAGCAAGCGCCGGAGAACTCGAACAGCGGCTGGGCGAACTGCGAGTTCTTCACGTTGCTCTTGATGTCGACGAGCGACTGCTTCGAGGGCACCTTCACCAGTTTGTCCCAGTCGGCAGCCATCTTCTTCATATCGGCAGCATCGGGGTTGAACGGAACCATCGTCAGGGCCTTGCCCAGCTTCGGGTTGCCCGGGCAGATGTCGGCGCAGTTGCCGCAACCCAGACAGTCGAGCACTGAAGGCTCGATGACGAAGTGCATGCCCTTCATAGCGGCGGGAGCCTTCATCTCGAGCGTCTCGAGACCGTCGAAGCCCTTCAGCTCGTCGTCGGTCAGGACAAACGGACGGATGGCAGCGTGAGGACAGATGTAGGCGCACTGGTTACACTGGATACAGTTGTCCTTGTTCCACATCGGAACGAAGGCCTCAACACCGCGCTTCTCGTAAGCGGCGGTGCCAACCTCCCAAGAACCGTCCTGCGTGCCGAACTTTGTGAATGCGCTGACGGGCAGCAGGTCGCCGGCCTGGGCGTTGATAGGACGAACGAGCTCCTTAACGAATGCGGGAGCGTCATCCTGCTTCTCGGCATCGTCGGGCAGGTTAGCCCACTCAGCCTTCACCTCAAACTTCTTGTACTCGCCACCGCGGTCGATAGCTGCGTAGTTCTTGTCGACCACGTCCTGACCCTTGGCTCCGTAAGACTTCAAGGCAGCAGCCTTCATCTTCTCCACGGCGAGCTCCACGGGGATAACCTCGGTGATACGGAAGAAAGCACTCTGCAGGATGGTGTTGGTGCGGTTGCCCAGACCAATCTCCTGTGCAATCTTGGTAGCGTTGATGGTATATACGGTGATGTTGTTCTGAGCGAAGTAGCGCTTCACCTTGTTAGGCATGAACTTCTCCAGCTCTGCATCGTCGAAGATGGTGTTCAGCAGGAACGTACCGTTCTTCTGCAGGCCACGTGTCACGTCGTACATGTGGAGGTAAGCCTGAACGTGGCAAGCTACGAAGTTAGGTGTAGTCACCAGATAGGTAGAGCGGATAGGTGTGTCACCGAAACGCAGGTGCGAGCAGGTGAAACCTCCCGACTTCTTAGAGTCGTAAGAGAAGTAAGCCTGGCAGTACTTGTCGGTGTTGTCACCAATAATCTTCACAGAGTTCTTGTTAGCACCTACGGTACCATCGGCACCCAGACCATAGAACTTAGCCTGGAACATGCCTGCGCCGCCGAGGGCGATCTCCTCGACCTCGGGCAGCGAGGTGAAGGTGACGTCGTCGACGATGCCGATGGTGAAGTGGTTCTTCGGCTCGGGCATGGCGAGGTTGTTGAACACCGAGATGATCTGGGCTGGCGTGGTGTCGTGAGAGCCGAGACCGTAGCGGCCGCCGACGATGAGCGGACGGTTCTCCTGGTCGTAGAAGGCGTCCTTCACGTCGAGGTAGAGGGGCTCTCCGCTTGCTCCGGGCTCCTTCGTGCGGTCGAGCACGGCAATCTTCTTCACCGTCTTAGGCACGGCAGCCAGCAGGTGCTTCACCGAGAACGGACGATAGAGGTGAACAGAGATCATACCCACCTTCTGACCCTGGCCATTCAGGTAGTCGATGGCCTCGCGGGCGGCGTCGGTGGCCGAGCCCATGAGGATGATCATGCGGTCGGCATCCTCGGCTCCGTAGTAGGAGAAGAGGTGATACTCGCGGCCGGTGATCTTCGAGAGCTCGCCCAGATACTTCTCCACCACCTCGGGCACTGCGTCGTAGTAGGCGTTGCAGGCCTCACGGTGCGTGAAGAACGTCTCGGGATTCTCGGCGGTGCCGCGGGTGATGGGGCGCTCGGGGCTCATGGCGCGGTCGCGGAAGCGCTTGATGTACTCTTCGTTGACGAGCGGACGGATGTCCTCCAGGTCGAGCAGCTCAATCTTGTGATACTCGTGAGAGGTGCGGAAACCGTCGAAGAAGTTGACGAAGGGCACGCAGGTCTCGAGAGATGCGAGGTGGGCGGCGGCGGTCATGTCCATCACCTCCTGCACGCTTCCCTCGCAGAGCATGGCAAAGCCCGTCTGGCGGCAAGCCATGACGTCCTGGTGGTCGCCGAAGATACACAGAGAGTGAGAAGCCAGGGTACGAGCTGACACGTCGAACACGCAGGGAATCAGCTCACCAGCAATCTTGTACATGTTAGGAATCATGAGCAGCAGACCCTGCGAAGCGGTGAACGTGGTGGTCAGCGCACCAGCCTGCAGCGAGCCGTGGACGGCGCCGGCAGCACCGGCCTCCGACTGCATCTCCTGCACTGTTACGGTCTGGCCCCACAGGTTCTTGCGGCCGCGGGCAGCCCACTCGTCAACGTGCTCGGCCATAGGCGAGCTCGGCGTGATGGGGTAGATAGCAGCTACCTCCGAGAACATGTAGCTGATATGAGCTGCAGCCTCGTTACCATCACAGGTGATAAATTTCTTTTCTTTTGCCATTTGTTTTAGATATATAAATGTTATAACAATTGCCTAAAATAATACCTAAAAATGATGATATGTTTATAAACGCCTGCAAAGGTACAAAGAAAACTGCTAATTGCAAAGCAGAGTTTGCAAAATATTGCTAAAACGTTTACGTTTTTACATTATAAATCAAGACGCGTTGGCATCATTAGACAAATCATGGAGTCTCTTGGAGCAAACTTAAGAACTCATCCTCGGAGACGATGCGTATGCCGAGCTTCTGAGCCTTCTCCAGCTTTGACGGGCCCATGTTGTCGCCGGCAAGGATGAAGGAGGTTTTGCCACTGATGCTGCCGACGTTCTTGCCGCCGTTCTGTTCAATGAGCAGCTTGTACTCGTCGCGCGAGTGGTGCTGGAAGACACCGCTGATAACGATGCTTTGGCCGTTGAGACGGTCGCTCTGCTGGGCTGTCTGCTCTGCGGAGAGGGCGAACTGCAGGCCGTAGCTGCGTAGGCGCTCAACAATCTCACGGCTCTGCTCGTTGTGGAAATAGCCGATGATGCTCTTCGCCATCACCTCGCCGATGCCGTCCACTTCCTGAAGCTCCTCCAGACCTGCAGCCATCAACGCATCCATCGTCTTGAAATGGCGGGCCAAAAGACGGGCACTGGTTTCACCCACAAAGCGAATGCCAAGAGCGAAGACGACGCGCTCGAAAGGCACTTCGCACGATTTCTTGATGCTATTGACAATTTTCTGAGCAGATTTTGTACGCGAGCCGTCGCCGTTGATTTGCTGTACATCGATGTCATAGAGGTCGGCAACATTGTGGATGAGTCCTCGACGGAAATACTCGTCGACGGTCTCCGGCCCTAACGAATCGATGTTCATGGCTTTGCGCGATATGAAATGCTCAATGCGGCCTTTTATCTGAGGAGGGCAGCCGGCATCATTGGGGCAATACCAGGCGGCCTCTCCCTCATAGCGTACCAATGGCGTGCCACATTCCGGACAGCGCTTGATGAACTGTACGGGCTGGGCAATGATAGGACGCTCATCGATGTTCACACCGACTATTTTCGGAATGATTTCGCCGCCTTTCTCCACATAGACCATATCGCCGATGTGGAGGTCAAAGCTGCGGATGAAGTCCTCATTGTTCAGCGTGGCCCGACGCACGGTTGTTCCTGCTAATTGCACAGGTTCCATGTTGGCCACGGGCGTGACGGCACCGGTGCGCCCCACCTGATAGGTTACCTCCAATAGGCGTGTTTGCTCACGCTCAGCCTTGAACTTGTAGGCGATGGCCCAGCGCGGCGACTTAGCCGTAAAGCCGAGGGCACGCTGTTGGCGAAGAGAGTTCACTTTCAGCACGATGCCGTCGGTGGCTACGGGCAGATTCTTGCGCTCTGTGTCCCAGTAGTTGATGTAGCCCAGAATATCCTCCACGCTCTTTGCCTTCTTCATGCCCAGCGAAATCTTGAAGCCCCATGAGCGGGCGGCCTCCAGGTTCTCGTAATGCCCGTCGGCTGGCAGCTCCTCACCTAATAAGTAATAGAGATAGGCATCGAGTTGTCGGCTGGCCACAACCCTCGAGTCGAGGCTTTTCAGCGTACCGCTGGCCGCGTTGCGCGGATTGGCGAATAGTGGCTCCTCGGCGGCCTCTCTTTCACGGTTAAGCCTTTCAAACGAAGCCCAGGGCATGAGTATCTCGCCGCGGATTTCGAACTCTTTCGGATAGCCCGTTCCTGGAAGCACGAGAGGAATGGCACGGATGGTTCTCACATTTTGCGTTACATCGTCGCCCTGCACGCCGTCGCCTCGGGTGACAGCCTGCGTCAACTGGCCGTCGACGTAGGTCAGCGAGATGCTCAGACCATCGTACTTTAACTCACAACATACCTCGAAGTCCTCGCCTGCCAGGCCTTTCTTCACGCTGTCGTACCACTGGCGCACGTCCTCCTCACTGTAGGTGTTGGCTAAGGAGAGCATGGGGTAGCGATGCTTCACCTGACGGAACTCCGCGGAAATGTCGCTGCCGACACGCTGCGTGGGCGAGTTGGCGTCGTAGAGTTCAGGATGGCGCGCCTCCAAGTCCTGCAGCTCGTGCATCAGCATGTCGAAATCGTAGTCGCTGATGGACGGCTGGTTCAGAACATAGTAGCGGTAGTTATGGTCGTGCAACTCGCGGCGCAGCTGCTCTATGCGTTGCTGCTCGGTGGTTTCCATTGTCTTCAATCCGTTTGGTTATAAGGTGCAAAATTACACATATTTCCCCGTTTTGCAAAAGAAAAAACAGAAAAAAGTGCTTGCGCCTGGGTTGTTCTCCCCTGATTGCCTGTTGTTATGTCATAGAAGTTTGTTTTACTTGTTGCACATTATTATATATCTACAGGCTGTTGATCATCTCAACACTTAGCCCCGTGTACTTGGCTATCAACTCTGCAGGCATGTTGTCGGCCTTCATCTGGCGAGCAGATTCCAAAGCTTTATCACGCTCACCCTCGGCACGGCCCTCAGATATTCCTTGGTTGAATCCTTTCTTGAATCCGGCAGAGATGGCACCTCGCTCGTTGTAGACGGCATCCCAGTAGTAACTGTATGCATAGAGTTCTGCATCGTTGTAGGCCGACTTCTCCAGTATTTTCAGAGCCTTGCTGGTGTCTGGGTTTTCCAAGAGTTCAGAGGGAACCTCCACCGTGTCACGGTCAATCTCGGTGAGGAAACGAAGCCACAGCACAGCCATCTTTCGTTCTTTGATGGTCTGCGGCTTGAACTTGGGCAGCTCTACAAACACGAAGCGAAGGCCCTCAATGATGCGGTCGCTATGTTCCACATTTACGATGGCATAGTCGTGGTAGAATTCATCAGGACCGGCGTCGAAGCCCACGTCGTTGATGAGATTCAGCGCATATACCGGTTGCAGCAGCGAGTAGTCCTCGTTGGCGCCAAGCTGTTTCACCACTGCCTTTGCCGAATTGAGGATGACGCGCTGCTGGAACTCGTTGTTCCAATTCATCTGCATCTCAACAATGAAGTGACGGCCGCCAGTCTCACGGCATCGCACGTCCACCACGCTGTTCTTTTTACCAGGGTTTTCGGGTACCATCTCCGGTGTGAGATACTCCACATGTTCTATCTGCTTGCCTTTATCAAGGGGAAGCAGGGCGTTGAGCAGACTCATCACCAGATCCTCGTGCTCACCGAATATTTTCTTGAAGGTCAGGTCTGCCTTCGGGTTGAGGTATTTCCCTTTAGTCTCCTCCATTTTAATTCCAATTATGTTGTACTTCTGTGCAAAGATAATGATTTTGAGCTAAACGACCAAAAGAATTCGCACTTTTCTGTCTTACTTGGCCAAAAGTTCACAAATCTTCACCACCGCCTGCATGGCCTTCTCCATCGACTGGATGGGCACGAACTCGAAGGGGCCGTGGAAGTTGATGCCGCCGGCGAAGATGTTGGGGCAGGGTAGACCTTTGAACGACAGCTGTGCGCCGTCGGTGCCGCCGCGTATGGGCCTCACCTTTGGCGTGACGCCCACTTCCTTCATGGCTTTCAGTACGAGGTCGACCACGTGCATGTTGCCGTCTTCAATCTTTTCGCGCATATTGTAGTATTGGTCATTCACGTCGGCCGTAACAGTGCCTTCGCCGTATTTCTCGTTCATCCTGTCGGCACAGTTCTTGATGAAGCGTTTGCGCTGCTCAAAGCGCTCGCGGTCGTGGTCGCGTATGATGTAGCTCAGTTTGGCCAGCTCGGTGTTGGCCTGTATGCCGATGAGGTGGTAGAAACCCTCGTAGTCCTCAGTGGCCTCGGGCGTCTCGTCCTTTGGCAGCATGGCGGCAAACTCGGCAGCCAGTGCGTTGGCATTCACCATCTTGCCCTTGGCATATCCCGGATGGACGCTGATGCCTTTGATGCTGATCTTGGCTGATGCAGCGTTGAAGTTCTCGTACTCAAGTTCGCCCACGTCGCCGCCGTCCATCGTGTAGGCCCACTGACAGCCGAACTTTTCCACGTCGAAGTGATGGGCACCCATTCCTATCTCCTCGTCGGGGTTGAAGGCTACGCGAATCTTGCCGTGCTTGATCTCAGGATGCTCCTGAAGGTAGACCATTGCCTGCACTATCTCTGCGATGCCGGCCTTGTCGTCGGCACCGAGCAGCGTGTGACCGTCGGTGACGATGAGGTCCTCGCCCTCGTGGACCAGCAGCTCGGGGAATTTCCTTGGCGACAGCACGATGCCCTCGCTCAGCACAATCTCATGCCCGTCGTAGTTCTCCACAATGCGCGGCTTGATGTCGGCACCCGAGCAGTCGGGGCTGGTGTCATAATGCGAGATGAATCCAATCGTCGGGATGTCTGTACTGACATTAGAGGGTAGGGTAGCGTAGATATAACCCTTGTCATCCATCTCTACGTCCTGCAGGCCCTCGCGCTCCAGTTCCTCCTTCAGGTATTTAGCGAAGATGAGCTGTTTCGGGGTACTGGGTACGGTCTGGCTGTCTTCTGCCGACTGCGTGTCGAACTGTGTATACTTCAAAAAGCGTTCAGTGATGTTCATACATATTTTATTATAGGTGATACATTCCGTCTGCAAAGTTACAATTTTTTTTCTTTCCGCTTCAGAAAAAATACAAAAAAATAGGAAGAAAGCTTTCACCTTCTTCCTACTTGGTTTATGGATGGTGCGATGATTACTCGCTCTTCTCCATCTGAGCCTTCAGCTGTGCCAGCACGTCGAGGTCGCCCAGCGACGTGGAAGCAGCGACGTTCTCAATCTTCGGGGTGTCGTCCTTCTTGGCCACGCGGGGAGCAGCAGCCTTGCGGGCGGCACGCTCTTCCTTGCGCTTCTCGTCCTCGAAGGTGCGGCTGTGCGAAAGAATGATGCGCTTGCTGTCCTTGTTGAACTCGATGACCTTGAAGGGCAGCGTCTCGCCCATCTGAGCCTGCGAGCCGTCTTCCTTCACCAGGTGCTTCGGAGTGGCGAAGCCTTCGACATTCTCCTCGAGAGCCACCACGGCGCCCTTCTCCAGCACTTCAGTAATCTTGCCCTCGTGCACGCTGCCGACGCTGTACTTAGCCTCGAAAGCATCCCAGGGATTCTCCTCCAGCTGCTTGTGGCCAAGGCTGAGGCGACGGTTCTCCTTGTCGATGTCGAGTACCACGACGTCGATGGGCTCGCCCACCTTCGATCAGGCCGTCGACCCCCTCCTCCAGCTCGACGAACACGCCGAAGTTGGTGAAGTTGCGCACCTTTGCTTTGTGCTTCGAGCCGACGGGATACTTCACGTCGATAGCCTCCCACGGATCTTCCTTCAGCTGCTTGATGCCCAGCGACATCTTGCGCTCGTCGCGGTCGAGGGTCAGGATGACTGCCTCCACCTCGTCGCCCACCTTCAGGAACTCCTGAGCGCTGCGCAGGTGCTGGCTCCACGACATCTCACTGACGTGGATGAGACCCTCTACGCCGGGCTGAACTTCGACAAATGCGCCGTAGTCGGCAATGACCACCACCTTGCCGTGAATATGGTCGCCCACCTTCAGGTTCGGGTCGAGTGCATCCCAAGGATGCGGAGTGAGCTGCTTCAGACCGAGAGCGATGCGCTTCTTTTCCTCGTCGAAGTCGAGGATAACCACGTTGATCTTCTGGTCGAGCTCGACCACCTTCTTCGGATCGTCGACGCGGCCCCAGCTGAGGTCGGTGATGTGCACCAGTCCGTCCACACCGCCGAGGTCGACGAATACGCCGTAGCTCGTGATGTTCTTGACAGTGCCTTCCAGAATCTGACCCTTTTCCAGCTTCGAGATAATCTCCTGCTTCTGAGCCTCGAGCTCCTGCTCGATGAGGGCCTTGTGCGACACGACGACGTTGCGGAACTCCTGGTTGATCTTCACAATCTTGAACTCCATCGTCTTGCCCACGAACTGGTCGTAGTCGCGTATGGGGTGAACGTCAATCTGTGAGCCGGGCAGGAAGGCCTCAATGCCAAACACATCGACAATCATGCCACCCTTCGTGCGGCACTTGATGAAGCCCTGAACGATTTCCTCCTTGTCGAGTGCCTCATTCACGCGATCCCAAGCCTTCGACAGGCGAGCCTTCTTGTGCGACAGCAGCAGCTGACCCTTCTTGTCCTCGGCGCTCTCCACGTAGACCTCTACCACGTCGCCCTCTTTCAGGTCGGGGTTGTAGCGGAACTCAGTGGCAGGGATGATGCCGTCGCTCTTGTAACCGATGTTCACGACGACCTCTTTCTTGTCGACGCTGATGACCTTACCTTCAACAACCTGATGGTCGGCCACCTTGTTCAGGGTCTCATCGTAGGCCTTGTCCAGTTCTTCCTTGCTGACGTTGGCCACGGTGCCGTTTTCATACTCGTCCCAGTTAAAGTCCTGCAACGGCTGAACGTTCTTTGTTAATTCTGACATTTTTTCTGTGCCCCTCTCGGGGTAAAAGGCCTGAACAGACGCCATCAGACCTGTGGTTTTAAAGGTTATACATACGGAGGCCTGCGCCTGTCAAGACCTCCTCCCCACGACTATGGGGCCAAAATAGGGTGCAAAGGTACTCATTTTTTTTCTTTTGCCCTTCTTCCATCCGTTATTAGGCTTAATGTTTAAGAATGTTTAACTTATTTGTCCAAATATACCATTGTACCCTTTTTGTAACCACGCGGGTTACTGACTGTAACTCGCGTGGTTACTGACAGTAACCCACGTGGTTACAGTCAGTAACCTGCCTTGTTACCGAGTATATCGGGCATTTTTGTTGTTGTGCGGCTTTTTCGCGACAGTCTGAAGGCCATCTCCCTTCGTTCTTTGAAACTATGTATATCAATAAATGCATGAAAAAGGAAAAAATATTCTGTGTTGTAGCCTTATATTTGTATTTTTTTAATTATCTTTGCACCCGTTTATAAACATTATGTATGAGTAACGTGCTATTATCTCCAGATTATATCTTTGAATCAAGCTGGGAAGTTTGTAATAAAGTGGGTGGCATCTATACCGTTCTTTCTTCGAGGGCAAAGACTTTGCAGGAGGCTTTTCCTGACCATATCATTTTTATAGGCCCTGATTTCTGGAAAGAAAAAGAGAGCCTTTATTTCCGCGAAGAAAAAGCCCTGTTGGCCGAATGGCAATGGGAGGCCAAGGAGCAGGGACTGAAAGTCAGGGTAGGGCGTTGGACGGTGCCGGGAGAGCCCATTGCCATCTTGGTAGACTTCACACCCTATTTCGAGAAAAAGAATGAGATTTACGGCTGGCTGTGGGAAAACTACGGTGTTGATTCGCTCCATGCCTATGGCGACTACGACGAGGCTTCGATGTTCTCGTATGCTGCAGGATTGGTGGTAGAGAGCCTTTATAGGTTCATTGTTCAGCGTTCTGCGTCAGGCGATGAAACAAAGGTCGTCTACCACGCCAATGAATGGATGTGCGGCCTCGGTGCTCTCTACATCAACAACAAGGTGCCTGAGATTGCCACCATCTTCACCACTCACGCTACGAGCATCGGCCGTAGTATTGCCGGCAATCAGAAACCGCTCTATGACTATCTCTTTGCCTACAACGGCGACCAGATGGCAAGCGAGCTGAACATGCAGTCGAAACATTCCATCGAGAAGCAGACGGCTCATCACGTGGACTGCTTTACTACTGTCAGCGACATCACAGCCAATGAGTGCATGGAGCTGCTCGACAAGCCTGTTGATGTGGTGCTGCCCAACGGCTTCGACGATAGCTTCGTGCCCAAGACGCAGGCCTTCACTCGCAAGCGCAATCTGGCCCGCAGGAAGATGCTGCAAGTGGCCAATGCACTGTTAGGAGAGAACTTGGACAACGATACAATAATTGTTTCTACGTCAGGACGTTATGAGTTTCGCAACAAGGGTATCGATGTCTTCGTAGAAGCCATGAACCGCCTGCTGCGCGACCGCAACCTGAAGAAGACGGTGCTGGCCTTCATCGACGTACCCGGATGGGTAGGCGAGCCGCGACAGGATTTGAAGGAGCGATTAGAAAGCGGACTGCCCTACGACACACCCTTGGAAGTGCCGCAGGTCACTCACTGGCTGCACAACATGGGGCACGACAATGTGCTGAACATGATGAAGTTCTTCGACATGCACAACCGTCATGAGGACAAGGTGAAGGTCATCTTCCTGCCTTGCTATCTTGACGGCAACGACGGTATCCTTAATCTCAACTATTACGATGTCGTGCTGGGCAACGACCTTTGTATCTATCCCAGCTACTACGAGCCGTGGGGCTATACGCCGCTGGAGGCCGTGGCTTTCAAGGTGCCTTGCATCACTACCGACCTGGCTGGCTTTGGTCTTTGGGCTAACAAGGAGTTTGGCCGTCAGGGCGAGATTACCGACGGCGTGAAAGTCATCCACCGCACCGACTACAACTACTCGGAGGTGGCCGACTATATCAAAGACACTGTAGCCGAATTCTCCGTCTTCACGCAGAAGCAGGTAGACGCCTGCCGCTCTAACGCTTACAAACTCTCCAAGAAAGCCCTTTGGAGCCAGTTCGTTAAGTATTATTATGAAGCCTATGACATTGCCCTACGCCGGGCAGAACAGAGAAAAAACAAATTGCAAAAACATAATAGTTAATTGAAAAGATGAAAATTAAAGCAGACTACACTAACACTCCTTCCTGGAAGGGATTGACAGTGAAATCGAGCCTTCCAGAAGAGTTGAAGTGTCTCGACGAGATTGCCCACAACCTGTGGTGGGTATGGAACTTTGAGGCACGCGACCTCTTCCGCGACCTCGACCCTGAGCTGTATCACGATGTGAAGCACAACCCTGTTATGCTATTAGAGCGTCTGAGTTTTGAACGCAAGGAGGAAATCGTGAAAGACAAGGCCTTGATGAAGCGCATCCAGGCCGTTTACGAGCTGTTCCGTGCCTATATGGATGTGGAACCCGATAAGAATCGCCCCAGCGTGGCCTACTTCTCGATGGAGTATGGCATGCACTCCGCTCTGAAGATCTATAGCGGCGGTCTTGGCATGTTGGCTGGCGACTACCTGAAGGAGGCTTCCGACAGTAATGTCGACATGGTGGCCGTGGGCTTCCTCTATCGCTTCGGCTATTTCACACAGAGCCTGTCGATGGACGGACAACAGATTGCCAAGTATGAAGCACAGAATTTCACCCATCTGCCCATTGAGCGCCAGCTCGACGAGAACGGACAACCTGTGGTGGTTGATGTGCCCTATACTAATTATATGGTACACGCATATGTGTGGCGTGTCAATGTGGGTCGCATCAAGCTCTATCTGCTTGACACTGACAATGAGATGAACAGTGACTTCGACAAGCCCATCACTCACAGCCTTTATGGTGGCGACTGGGAGAACCGCCTGAAGCAGGAAATCCTGCTCGGTATTGGTGGTGTGCTGACCCTGAAGAAGCTTGGCATCAAGAAGGACATCTACCACTGCAACGAGGGCCACGCCGCATTGGCTAATCTGCAGCGTCTGTGCGACTACATCGAGGAGGAGCATCTGACGTTCAACCAGGCTATGGAGCTGGTGCGTGCCAGCGGTCTTTACACCGTCCATACTCCTGTTCCCGCAGGCCACGACTATTTCGACGAGGGCCTCTTTGGCAAGTACATGGGCGCCTACCCTCAGCGTCTCGGCATCACATGGGACGAGTTCATCGGCATGGGTCGTACCAACCCCGACGATCATGGAGAGAAATTCTGCATGTCGACCTTCGCCTGCAACACCTGTCAGGAGGTCAACGGTGTGTCGAAGCTACACGGCTGGGTTAGCCAGAAGATGTTTGCCAACATTTGGGCAGGCTACTTCCCCGAAGAGAACCACGTGGGCTATGTCACCAACGGCGTGCACTTCCCCACATGGTCGGCTACTGAGTGGCGCAAGCTCTACGCCAAGTATTTCGACGACAACTTTATGTTCGACCAGTCGAACCAGAAGATATGGGAGGCCATCTACAATGTGCCCGATGAGGAAATATGGGCTACCCGCATGGCGCTGAAGCAGAAGCTCTTCAATTATATCAAGGAGCAGTTCCGCGAAACATGGCTGAAGAACCAGGGTGATCCTTCACGCGTGGTTTCCCTCTTGGAGACGATGAATCCCAACGCATTGGTTATCGGCTTCTGCCGCCGCTTCGCTACCTATAAGCGCGCCCACCTGCTGTTCACCAACGAGGCCCGCCTTTCGAAGATTGTCAATAATCCCGACCATCCCGTCATCTTCCTCTTCGCAGGAAAGGCTCACCCCGCCGACGGTGCAGGACAGGGATTGATCAAGCGCATCTTCGAAATCTCGCAGCGTCCTGAGTTCCTCGGTAAGATTATCTTCCTCGAGGACTATGATTTCCTGCTGGCTCGTCGTCTCGTTTCTGGCGTTGACATCTGGATGAACACGCCGACACGTCCGCTCGAGGCTTCCGGTACCTCCGGCGAGAAGGCCGAGATGAACGGCGTTGTCAACCTCAGCGTGAAGGACGGCTGGTGGCTCGAGGGCTATCGTGAGGGTGCCGGATGGGCACTCACTGAGAAGCGCACCTACGACAACCAAGGCTATCAGGACCAGCTCGACGCAGCCACCATCTACTCGCTGCTCGAGAACGAGATTATTCCTCTCTATTACAACAAGGACAAGAAGGGCATCTCGAAGGGCTGGATCAAGGTTATCAAGAACTCGATTGCTCAGATTGCTCCTCATTACACCATGAAGCGCCAGCTGGACGACTACTACTCAAAGTTCTATGAAAAGGAGGCCAAGCGCTTCAAGGAGATTGCAGCCAACGGCTACCAGAAAGCTCGCGAGATTGCCCTGTGGAAGGAAGCTGTGGCTGAGCGCTGGGACGGCATCCGCGTCGTTTCCTGCGAGTGGGACATCCCCGCTACGGGTCTTGAGACTGGCACGAAGTACAACCTGCGCTACGTCATCGACGAGCAGGGCCTCGACGATGCTGTCGCTCTGGAGAAGGTGAACGTCTTCACCGACAAGAACGGTCAGGAGCGCATCTACAGCATCGAGCCGCTGAAGCTGGTGGGTAACGAGGGCAACAACTACACCTTCGAGGCACAGCTCGCACCGAAGCAGGCCGGCGAATACCGCTCAGCCGTGCGTATGTATCCGAAGAACAAGGATCTGCCTCACCGCATGGACTTCTGTTACGTGAAGTGGTTGGAGCTGCCTTCCAATGTCTGACATTTTTCCCTAAAGGATTAGATAATAAAGCGAACCCCAAAAGTTTCTATAGCTTTTGGGGTTCGCTTTTGCAGTTGGCACTATCGTTCAATATCCTCGTTGACAACATCTTCCAGAATGATTTCCTGCCTTTCATCGGGGCGCATCAGTTCGAACTTCACATTGCGCAGACGGAGCCCATCGACATGACGGGCGAAGAGACCGTAGGCTGGTGTGGGACCTGCCCAGCGAGGCTCCGGATAGTTGGTACCCTGTTCGCGATAGGGCGTGGTCACCTTCTGTCCTCCGCCACGATACTGAATTCGGACGTTTGAGAGCGACACGTTCCTGATGGGCGTACCCTCCATGCCTGTCACAATGACGCCCGCCAACGAATCGCAGTCGTCGGCAATCACATTATTGATATAGATGTCGCGGGCAGAGGATACTTCGGTACGTTCTTTCGGGCCACGGTTACGACAGCCCGTAGTGATGTAGATGGGATAGTGGTGTACGTGGCTCATCGAGATGTTATTGACCACTATGTTCTCCATTCGGCCCTGATCCACCACTTCAAAAGCCAGGCCGCTGCTCCACATGCAGGTGCAGTTGGAGATGGCGATGTTGCGGAAACCGCCATTGCTCTCCGTACCCAGCTTGATGCGTCCGCACACCCAGTTTACCTTCTCTGGCACGTATGTCCCGTCGAGGAAGGTGCCCAGCTTATAGCCCGTCACAATGCAGTTCGATATCAGGATATGCTCGCAAAGCGCAGGCTTCTTCAAAGCATACGAGCTCTTCAGCACAATGGCATCGTCGCTGGGTGTGTTCACCTTCGTATTGCTGACTGTGAAATACTTGCAGCAGTCGATGTCGATGCCGTCACGGTTGGTGTCAATGGTCACATTGTCGATGGTTCCAATGTCGCAGCCCGTGGCGATGATGGCGAAATGACCGCCACGGAAGATGGTGATGTCACGGATGGTCACATTGCGGCAGAGTTTCAAGGCAATGGCCTTGTCGCCTGTGCCGATGCTGCCGCCCTGCACATTGCCGGCTTTCTCCGTATCGCGTTTTGTCAATCCTTCACCATCGATCATTCCCTGCCCTGTGATGCTGATGTTCTGCTGTCCCTCGGCCCATATCAGTGAGTTGTGGAAGTATGTGTGTCCTCCGTCCTGATATTCAGGTGCGCCGAATACTTCGCTTTCGTCGTAGGCCTTCAGTTCGGCAGGAGCCGCCTGAATCCTGGCACCAGGCATCAGGTGCAGGTCAACATTACTCTTCAGCCGGATACTGCCGCAAAGATAGGTGCCGGCAGGCAGCAGCACCTGTCCGCCGCCATGACTGGTGGCTGTCTCAATAGCCTGGTTGATAGCGCCATGGTCGAGTGTTGTGCCATCGCCTTTAGCCCCGAAATCGCGGACGTTATAAGTCGCGCTCAAAGACACCTGACAAAAGGCAAGCAATAAGCCAAGAAGTATTTTTCTCATAAAGTCTTCACTGTTTCGTTTGTTTCAGGTGAGTCCCATCTCCTTCGCCTTCTGCATTAAAAGTTGCATGAGAGGTTCACGCTCGTTTTCGACACGGTTGTCGAGCACGGCATCTTTCAGATACTGCTTGAGCTGCCCGACCTCGCGTGAGGGCTTCAGGCCGAAGAGTTGCATGATTTCATTGCCGTCGATGCACGGCTGCAACAGGCGCTTGTAGTCTTTTTCCACAAGGTCGGTCAGCTTTTCGCGTACCATGCGGAAATTCTCGAGGAAGATTTTCTTCTTTACCTCGTTCTTCGAAGTGATGTCGGCCTCGCAGAGCGTCATCAGGTCGTCGATGTCGTCGCCGGCATCGTTCAGCAGGCGCCGCACGGCAGAATCGGTCACCACATCGTCGGCAATGGCCTGCGGACGCATGTGCAGCTCCACCAGTTTCTCTACGTAGTGCAGCTCAGGCCCTAATGGCAGTTTCAGGCGGCGGAACAGGGGCGCCACCATCTTCATGCCAATATAGTTGTGGTTGTGGAAGGTCCAGCCGATGGCAGGATCCCAGCGCTTCGTCTTTGGCTTGCCGATGTCGTGAAGGAGGGCAGCCCAGCGAAGCCAAAGGCCTGAAGGCTGGAGGGTGGAGGGCGGAGGGTTAAAAGAGCTTTGTTCCTGCCCTTCAGATATTATCTCTCCATCCTCTGCCATTACTTTTCCACGCGAAACGACATTCTCCAGCACCTCGAGCGTGTGGTAGAAGTTGTTTTTGTGCGCCCGCCCGTTTTTCTGCTCTACAATGTCGAGTGCAGACAATTCAGGCAGGATAATGCTGAGCAGGCCGCAGCGCTGCAGGTCGACAAAGCCCTTGCTGGGGTGGGGGGCCATGATGATTTTGTTCAGTTCAGTGATGATGCGCTCGCTGCTGACAATCTTGATGCGGTCGGCCATGTGCTCCAGAGCCTCGAAGGTGGCTTCCTCAATCTGAAAGTTCAGTTGTGTGGCAAAGCGTATGCAGCGCATCATGCGCAGCGGGTCGTCGCTGAAGGTGATTTCCGGGTCGAGGGGCGTGGCAATGATGCCGTCTTCGAGGTCGGCCAAGCCGTTGAAAGGGTCGACGAGCTCGCCGAAACGTTTCTCATTCAGGCAGATGGCCATTGCGTTGATGGTGAAGTCGCGTCGGTTCTGGTCGTCCTCCAACGTTCCGTCCTCCACGATGGGCTTGCGTGAGTCGTGGCTGTAGCTCTCACGCCGGGCACCGACGAACTCGATTTCTCTTTCCTCTCTCCTCTCTCCTCTCTCCTCTTTCCTCTCTCCTCTTTCCTCCACGACCTTCACTTGCGCCGTTCCAAAGTTCTTGAACACGCTGAGGTGAGCTCTGTGTCCCAGTCTTTTCTTCAGACGCGTGGCAATGTCAATGCCGCTGCCCACCACGACCACGTCGATGTCGTCGTTGGGACGCTCAAGGAAGAGGTCGCGCACATAGCCACCCACCACATAACACTCCACTCCCGCCTCATCAGCCACACTGCCAATCAAACGGAACAGCGGCTGACCGTCGAGTATCTCAGCCAGTTCTTCGTCACTATATAGCTTCATTCAGGTTGTCTTTTCGTTTGTGTCTGCAAAGGTACGTTTTTTTTCGGGATTCTAGGTAATATGTGAAGAAAAATATCGGCTTGTTGCGGCATGGCGTAAGTTCGCCGACACGGTTAACCGGACTTTGTCGCGTTTTTGGGGGATCGATGCCATTTTAGTAACCACGCGGGTTACTAACTGTAACCCGCATGGTTACTGTCAGTAACCCGCGTGGTTACCGATGTTTTGAAGCTTTCTGGCATCATCGTCTTCATTTGTCTTCAAAAAAGCGATTGAGACTGCATCAAAAAGATGGTCTGCTCAAAGATTGCGGATTACTAAACAGATGTTTAGTCGTGGTAGATCCATGAAAGGAAGGAGTTGATCCATTTGATGGAGCAACGGAACCAGCGGTAGGTGGTGACGGGCTTGCCGCCGAAGCGGAGTATGAACTCACGGAACTTGTTCTTGCGGAAAGGCAGCCCTACGTCCATGAAGAAGATGTGTTCATAGCCGCGGGCGTGGGCGTCTTTGATGGCATGCCAGATGGTAAGCTCGCGGGGATGCACCCATGCGAATGACTTGCGGCGGTAGGCAGCATACCAGAGATAGGCCTGATGATTGGAGTAGACCACTGCGGAGCAGCCCACCACGCGGTTGTGATAGCGGGTGAGATAGAGCTTGCCGTTCTCTGGTAGTGTCACGGTGGCCTTGTCGTCTGTCGGCGGCAGCGAAGTAAATGAGTGGAAGAATTCGTTGGCGGGGATATAGCGCTTGGGCTTCAGCCAGTTGTGTTGGCGCAACAGCTTCATAAACTCCTTGAAATCTTCCTCGCTTTTCACCTCATCGGTGATGACGCCTCGCTCGTAGGCGTTGTCGATGCGCTGTTGCAGGGCGGGGGCGATGCGTTCTTCCGGAGTGCGTGAATGTAGTGAGTTGTGAATGCTCATCCATCGCACGGGAAAATAGCGTGCGGCACGTAGTTGGCGGTAGCCAAACATCTTATGGCTCAGATGGCTCACCTCCACATAGAGCATCCGCGGGCCTAATTTCGAGGTCAGTGCCTTCAGCATTTGACCGAATAATGTAGAACACAGAGCGTTGGACGTTGAGTGCTGAACATTTTCCTGTTGGTCATTATTCTGTTCAGCTGAATGTTCAGTGTTCGCCGTTAAATGCTTAATGTCATACACTCCTTCGCCCATGATACGGCAGTGCATGTAATAGTAAGGCGGGAACCACGATGTGCGATAGCGTACTACAGCCAGCATCTGTGCCAGAATCAGTCCGTCATCATTCTCCACAGTCACCATGTAGGGACGGTGGCGTGGCGTCTGCTGGCACAGGGCGAAGAGCTGCGGGCTGTGGAAGAAATTGTCTTCCATCAGACCCTCAGGCAGGGTATCGCCGCTGGTGTAGATACGGGTCATTGAGCAGTAATAGCTGTGAGGGTAGAGGTGCGGCGTGAGCCGTTTGAGGGATTAAGGGGTTGGGCTGTGAAAGTATAAGTACGGCCGGGCTGAGTGTCGAAATCGTATTCGTGAACGACAAACTGCAACTGTTTCTTGAAGTCTTTCAGCTCAGGCGAGTGCAACGGTTCCCTGATGCTGGCTGGCTGCAGCAGATCGTTGGGGCAGGGACCGGTGGCCTTGCGCAGGCCTTTGCCCTTCAGAGGAATGTAGGAGCGCAAACGTAGCGTGCCGCCGATGGTGGAGCGGATAGTGGCTTTGCTGAGGTGACCGTCTTTCCATTGCTCGTCGACGATAAAGCCGCCTCTGGCACGCAGGCCTTTTACCTCGCCTTCGTTCCAAGTTGTGGGCAGGGCGGGCAACAGGTGCACGGCGCCGTCGTGGCTCTGCAGCAGCATTTCGCAGATGCCTGCGGAGACACCGAAGTTTCCGTCAATCTGGAAGGGCGGATGTGCGTCGAAGAGGTTGGGATAGGTACGGCCGTTGGGATATTGGCGCATTTTGGAATCGTCGGGCAGCAGGTGCAGCATGTTCTTGATGATGGTGAAGGCATGGTCGCCGTCGAGCATACGCGCCCAGAAATTTGTTTTCCAGCCGAGGCTCCAGCCCGTGGCCATATCGCCACGCTGGTTCAGCGTATTTGCGGCAGCTGCGAAGAGGTCTGGATGGCTAAAAGGTGAAATCTGGTTCGATGGATATAGACCGTAGAGATGAGAAATGTGACGATGCTCATCCTTCGGGTCATCGGCATCGATAATCCACTCCTGCAGCTGGCCGTAGCGTCCAATCTGCATTGGAGGAAGTTTTGAGAGTTGAGAGTTGAGAGTTGAAATATAAGAGTTGTCTTTCCCTAAAGCTTTGGCAGCCATGAGTGCCTGCGAGAGCACGTCGAAGGCTATCTGGTTGTCCATTGTCGAGCCGGCGCAGACGTTAGTGCCCTTGCCACGCGGGCCGTGCTCAGGCGACACGGTGGGCACGGTCATCAGCCAGCCGGCGGCCTGCTTCACCTCGCCCGTATCAGGATACTCCTTCATGTAGTCGAGGAGAAAGTCGGCGGCGCCCTTCATTACGGGATAGTATTCGGCGAGGAACTGCTTGTCGCCCGTGTAGAGGTAGTGCTGCCACAGGTGCGTGGTCAACCAGGCACCGCCAGTAGGGAACATGCCCCAGGGCGTGCCGTCGACAGGACCGGCTATGCGCCACAGGTCGGTGTTGTGATGGGCCACCCAACCACGGCAGCCGTACATTGTCTTGGCCGTCACGGCGCCCGTCTCGCTCAGGTCCTTGATCATGGAGAAGAGTGGCTGCTGCGTCTCGGCGAGGTTGCCGACGAGCGCGGGCCAGTAGTTCATCTCGGCGTTGATGTTGATGGTGTACTTCGAGTCCCAGGGTGCGTTCATCTTGTCGTTCCACACGCCTTGCAGATTAGCCGGCTGTCCACCGGGCTGGCTCGACGAGATGAGCAGGTAGCGCCCGTACTGCATCATCAGCGCCACCATGTCGAGGTCGGTGGGATTCTCTGAGAAGGCAGTAACGCGCTTGTCGGTTTCTAAAGATGAGGCATTGGTCTTAGGCAGCGTTAATGACACGCGGTCGTACTGCTCCTTGTACTTTTTCACATGTGCGCTGAACAGCTTCTTGTATGGTTTGCCGTGAATGGAGGCCAGTGTTGCGTTGTTCTTCTTCACGGGATTGCCGCTGACATCGTGGTAATTGACGAAGTTGGTGGCTGCGGTGATGTAGAGCGTGGCGGTGGTGGCGTCGTCGACTGATAGCTTGTCGGCGCCGCGCTCCACCTCGCCGTCGGTCTCCACCATGATGCGGCACTCGGCTTTCAACCCGGCTTGGATGCCCTCCTGCTCAACGCCGTCTACAACAGCTGCCAGCTCGTTGACAGGTCCGTTGATTCCTTCATGGGACGTCACCGTAAACACGTTGGATTTCAGCTGGCTGTCGAAGTGGATGTCAAACTCCAGTTCCTCCTTCTTGCTGGCCTTGAGCTGCATGACGATGACATTGTCGGCCTGCGATGCGAAGACGGTGCGCTCATATTTCACACCCTTATATATATAAGATGTAGAAGCGACGGCGTTGGCCAGGTCCAGCTCGCGGCGATAGTTGGTCACGCCCTTGTGGTCAAAGGACAGCTTCAGACTGCCTAAGGGCAAGAATCTCATGCCGTGGGGACCTTTGACGAAATGCTGGTCGATGAGCTTCGAAGCTTCTAGCTCCTTCCCTTGGAAAATGAGACGGCGCACCTCGTCCAAGGCCACGAGCGACTCTGTGGAGTTGTTGTTGTGGGGCGAGCCGCTCCAGAAGGTCTCTTCGTTCAGCTGAATCTCTTCTGTGTCGGTGCCGCCATAGACCATCGCACCTAAGTGGCTGTTGCCAATGGGCAGCGCTTCGAGCCAGTGCTGTGCGGGACTACTGTACCATAACTTGTGCTGCTGGGCGTTCACGGCCATAACTATGGTCAGGAGCGCTACGGAAAGTAGTAATCGTTTCATCTTTGTTTGTTGGTTATTAAATAATTGGTGCAAAGATACGAAATAATTGCGAATTGTGAATTGCGAATTGTAATTTATTTCGTACCTTTGCACAAATTTCTAATAAAATGACGCTTATGACAAATTTTAAAGACTTAGTGCAGTTGCGCCGCTCGCACAGAAAATTTACCGATGAGGAGATTGATGCAGAAGATGTACGATTGATTATGCGAGCCGGGCTGATGGCTCCGACAAGCAAGGGTCAGCGGGCGTGGCAGTTCGTGGTGGTAGACGACAAGATGGATTTGGAAAAGCTCAGCGATGCCAAGGATTTGGGCGGACAGCTTATCAAGGGTGCTGCATTGGCCATCGTTGTGCTGGGCGACCCCATGCAGAACGACTGTTGGGTGGAGGACGGCTCAATAGCCGCTATCTCTATGCAGTATCAGGCTGAAGAACTGGGCTTAGGGTCGTGCTGGGTGCAGATGCGCGGCCGCGGCCTTAGCGACGGCACTACGGCCGACACCGTGATCCGTGGCATTCTTGACGTACCCGAGAACTTCAACGTCCTCTGCGTCATTGCTGTTGGACACAAGGCTGACGAGCGCAAGCCACAGAACGAGGACAAACTGAAGTGGGAGAATGTTCACTTGGGCAAGTTCTGAACAATAACCGTCAAACAATAACCTGTACACCAGTGAAAATTGTGTTTGTAGGTGCGGGGCGTTTGGCTACACAGTTTGCGAAGGCACTGCACGCCAAGGGTCACACCATTGAGGCGGTCTTCAGCCGAACGATGGATAGCGCCGCCGCGCTTAGCCGTGTGGTCGGCGGTTTTCCCGCCGACAGCATCGCCGCCCTTCCCGTTGATGCCGACGCCTATATCATCGCCGTGAAGGACACAGTGCTGTCAGCCCTCATCGGTCAGCTGAAAGAGGGTAGGGAAGAGTGCCCCATGTTCCATACGGCGGGTAGCGTGCCGATGTCGGTCTTTGAAGACGTGCGTCACCACGGTGTTGTCTATCCCATGCAGACTTTTTCGAAGGAGCGCGATGTTGACTTCACTCATCTGCCCTTTTTCATTGAGGCCAACGACGACCTCGCCCTTCAGGTGGCCACTGAGCTGGCCTCTTCTGTCAGCGACAACGTGCGTCAGCTGAGCAGCGACGAACGCCGCTACTTGCATCTTGCCGCTGTCTTTTCTTGTAATTTCTCAAACCATTGTTATACACTGGCCGCCGACATCTTAGAACGTCATGGCGTGCCTTTCAGCGTACTCTTGCCTCTCATTGAGGAGACGGCACAGAAGGTTCATACCCTGCATCCCCGTGAGGCACAGACAGGCCCTGCCGTGCGTTACGATGAGAATGTTATCAACGCTCAATTACAGCTTCTTGCTGACGAGCCTCTCAAGCAGCAGGTGTATGACTTGATGAGCAAAAGTATTCACGATGATCAACTACGACCTTAGAAAAATCCGCGCCATCATCTTCGACGTCGATGGCGTCCTCTCGTGCGAGACTATCCCTATGGGTCTTGACGGCATTCCCCTGCGTACCGCCAATATCAAGGATGGCTATGCCCTGCAATTAGCCGTGAAATTAGGACTTCGCATTGCCATTATGACTGGTGCAAACGTCGAAGCCGTGCGCCATCGCTATGAGACACTGGGTCTTACCGATGTCTTCATAGGCTGTTCGGTGAAGATGCGCACCTACGAGGCGTTTCTTGAGCAATACGGCCTGAAGGATGAAGAGGTGATGTATATGGGCGACGACATTCCCGACCTTGAGGTGATGCGCCGTGTAGGCTGCCCTGTCTGTCCGAAGGATGCCTGTCCCGAGGTGAAGGAAGCCAGCCTTTACGTCAGCCATTGTCTTGGTGGCCGTGGCTGTGCCCGCGATGTCATCGAACAGACCCTGCGCGCCCAAGGTCTATGGCAGATGAACGCCACCGCCTTTGGCTGGTAAAACCCTACCAATAGAACAAATAAAAACATTGCGTAAGCCGCGGCACCGCCGCAGCTCCCTCCTCACCATGTTAGACAACCTTAAGAACTACCGCATCATCCTTGCCAGCAACTCACCCCGCCGCCGTGAGCTGCTCTCTGGCCTTGGCATCAGTTACGAAGTGCGCACCCTGCCGGGCATTGACGAGAGCTATCCTGCCGACTTGCCTGTAGAGCAGATAGCCGAGTATATAGCCGCTGAGAAAGCTGCCGCCTATCAAAGGCAGATGGCCTCCGGCGAGCTGATCATTACCGCCGACACCATCGTAGTCGTAGCTGGTGAGGTGATGGGCAAGCCGCACGATGCTGACGATGCCCGCCGCATGTTGCGCAAGCTGAGCAATTGCACGCATCAGGTCATCACCGGCGTCTGCCTTACTACTGTGGAGAAACAGCGCCGCTTCTCCGTCATTACCGATGTAACCTTCAAGGCGCTCACCGACGCTGAGATTGACTACTACATCACGAATTACCGTCCCTTCGACAAGGCTGGTGCCTACGGCATACAGGAATGGATAGGATACATCGGCGTTACGGGTCTTCACGGCAGCTACTTCAACGTCATGGGTCTGCCTGTACAACGTATCTATATGGAGCTATGTAGCCTATAGACAAAAAAAACTTATATGACTTTTCGGAGAGTCATATAAGTTTTTTTCAAAACTCGCCTCCCTGTGAAAAAGGAGAGCTTGCAATCAATATTTTACAGCTGATATTCCAGCATCACCATGCTGTACGGCTGCAGGTCGAGTGTGAACTTCTTCTTAGCCTTCACCTGCTCGGTCTTCGGAGCGATGGGCTGGGCATCGAAGTTGTTCTCGTCATCGGCCTTGCCGCTGAGCGTGGTCATTGTGGCAAACTTCTTCAGACCGAAGCGGCCAAGGTTGATGTTGGCCTTCTTCGGCTGGTCGCCGGCATTAACGAGCTTGACGAAGAGCTTGCGTGTCTTCACATTGAGGATGACACTCTGACCGTAGTGCATGTTCTCCTGGGGCTGGATGACACCGGCCTCATCACCTTCAAACGTGACGCAGTCACCGTAGTAATACTGGCCGCTCGACTGTCCGAACAGCTGCTGCACATAGTAGCTGCAGGTGAGGAACGGGCGCTCGTTGTCGTAATAGATGAGGTCGGGGTTCCACTGCGTGCCGTTCTTGCGGGCAAAGAGAGGAGCGTAGCTGGTCATGCAGACGACGTCGGCATTGCGCTCTACGTGCAGCAGATACAGACCCTCAGCCAGGGCGTCGATGAGCTTCTTGTCCTTGGCAGCATATTCACCCAGATAGACCTTCGTCTTGCGGTCGCGGGGATAGTTGTCGTACTGGCGCTTGTTCAGGAAGTAGTCGTTCTTCTCATAGTAGTGCTCGTCGAGGATGGGCATGTCGAGTTCTTCGGCCAGCTTCCAACCTGCTTCAAAGTCGGGATTGCCGGCGTGAGAGCCGGGGCCGGCGGTGCCAACGATGACAATCTCGGGATGAGCCTTCATCACGCGCTCATAGATATACTTGAAGCGCTCGATAAACTCGGGTGAGATCTTCTCCTCATTGCCGATGCCTAAGTATTTCAGGTTGAAGGGCGCGGGATGGCCGGCGTCGGCACGCATCTTGGCCCACTTGTTCGTGGCGGGGTCGCCGTTGGCCCACTCGATGAGGTCGATGGCCTCGGCCACCCACTCATCCATTTCCGACATGGGCACCACGTCCTGGGCCTGTGTGGGCCACATGTTCCATCCGCCGTTGGTGCCCTGACAGCTCACGCCGCTGGGCAGGATGGGCACGGGCTCCATGCCGAGGTCCTCGCAGAACTGGAAATACTCATAGTAGCCCAACCCGCAGCTCTGGTGGTAGCCCCAGGTGTTTTTCAGCTGGCGGCGCTGTTCCTTCGGACCGATGGTGGTCTTCCAGCGGTAGGTGTTCCAGAAACCGTCGCCACCGCCGTGCACCACGCATCCGCCAGGGAAGCGCATGAACTTCGGGTGCAAGTCGGCCAGTGCCTGTGCCAGATCCTTGCGCAGACCGTGTCCTTTGTAAGTATCTTCGGGCATGAGCGATACTTGGTCGATGTCGAGATCGCCCACGGTGAGGACGAGAATCTGCAGGTTAGCGTTCTTGCAGTCCTCAGTAGGCGTTAGTACGGCCTCATATTTCTTCCACTGTGTGCTGCTGACGTCGAGCGTTGTCTCGGCCAGCACTGTAGGATCGGCGCCCCAGCCCTGGCCGGGCTTGGCTAATACCACGCGCACCTGCTTGGCTCCGCCTAGGTTGCGGAAGAATACAGAGAAGTCGTACTTCGCGCCGGCCTTGACACTGATGCCGTCGAAGCCGTCGTTCTGCAGGCCGAAGCCCTTCCATCCCTTGTAGTCATGGAACTCGCGGGTGCGCTCGGTGTGCAGCCGCATGTAGGTGGCATTGTTGGGGTGTAGCGGATTGTCCATCCTCACCTGCAGAGTGCCAAGTGAGTGCCCCGGGCGAATCTGCTTCCATGCTGTGCCGGCACCCCAGCCGTCGTGGTCGGCGGGACTGTACTCGAAAGAGCCGTTCTGCACTAACTCGGCATAGAGACCGCCGTCAGCAGAGTTGTTGATATCCTCGAAAAAGATACCGATGAGTTCGTCACTGATGGCCTTGCCGCCTTTCGGGGCGTTCATCGGCCGCTGGGCGTTGATACCTAAGGCGGCCGCCATTATCAAGGCCGCCATTACTGTGGGTTTCTTCATGATGATGATGTCTTATGTGATTTATTTACTTTTCACTGACGGTCAGGCCGAAGTCGCCGAAGGAAATGGCGCAATAAACCTTAATGGGCTTGCCGTTGTAGTCGTAGCCGTAGATGGCTTTGGAATAATCGCCGTTTTCCTTGATGAACTTCACGTACTCGTCGTAGTCCTTGAAAGCGTCGGTGCCGCGTGTCCCGTCCATGTGGAAGCCGTAGATGTTGCCGCTGTCGGCAGCCTTGGCAAATGCGTTGAAGTATTCGCGCTGCACGGCCTCCTTGTCGATGCCGTCGGCCACGGATGCATACACGCAGTATTCTTTGCCGCGCTCCTCGCTTTCCTCGATGCGCGCCTTCACATCGCTCATCTCGTCGGTGGTGAACGGAGCCACACCGCAAATCTCCTTCACCTGCTCAGCGAAGGTAGCAAAGTCAGGAGCATCGTTGCTCTCAGTTTCCGTGGCAGCGGGTTCCTGCTCGTCAGTCACTTGTTCCGTCGTCGGCTGGTTTTCTGCCGTTGTGTTCTCTGCGGCACCTTTATTATCCTTGCCGCCGCAGGCCGACATCATCGTGAAACCTGCCATGCACATCAGTGCGAAAATAGTTTTCTTCATGGTAGATAGTATTTAATGGTTGCGGAAATTCCACTTGGAGTTGTCGCTTGAGAAGTCGTACTCGGCCAGCGTAGGCGTTGAGTCGCCAGCGCTGTAGAGGCAATATTTCTGGTTCTTGCCATCCTGTCCGGGAATGACATACGGCATGATGCGATAGGTGCCGTCGGTGAGCTGCTCAATACGCCACAGTTGTTCGTCGAGCTCGGCATATTCCTTGGTGATGACCTCCAGCTTGTCAGTAGCTGTCAAAGCACGGTTGGTGCCTGCAATGCGGATGGTGTAGAGCGGTCCGGCTATGGTGCCTTTACTTGTGCGGGCCAGCTCCCACTTCTGCCAGGGACGGAACATGTAGTCGCCGATACGAGCGGGAATGTCACCCTCGGGCCACGTGCCCTGTACTTCGGCCAGTGTCTGATTGGGCACGGGCTGTGGAGGAGCAACATTCTGCTGCGGACGGCCGAAGCCGCCGAACCCACCCTGACGGGCAACGTTCATACGGACAAAGTCGACGGCCAGCTCCAGCGCATAGCCACGACGCTCGCTCTCAATCTCATACACGCCGTCCTTCGGCTGTTCGCCGGCGTAGGGCCAGTCATTCTTCCAGAGCAGTGGACGAATGGCCAGCGTAGAGCGTCCGCCCATATCGAAGTCGGCCTCCCAGTGGAACGACATAATCTCCACACCCTCGTCGAGGATGGTGCGTCCGAAGTGTCCAGCGCCCGTCTTGCGGTCGCCGGCAGCAACGACCATGCGGCCACCACCGTGGTACATGTCGCGCCCCACATTATCTATATAGGGACCTTCCACCGAGCGCGAGCGGCCCACCACGATGTTGTAGGTAGAGTTCACACCGTCGCAGCACGTGCCGTGCGTGCCCAGCAGATAGTACCAGCCGTTGCGGTAGATGAGATCACTGGCCTCGCAGTCGATGGCGATGTCCTTCTCCTTGTTGCCACTCTTGCGGAAACCTGTCGTGGGATCCAGCTCGATGAGGCGGATGGTGCCGAAATAGGTGCCGTAGCTTACCCACAATCGGCCAGTGGTGGGGTCGAGCATAATGCCTGGGTCGATGGCGTCCTGATCTTCCATTCCGTCGCTATTGCACACCTCGACGGCTGTGCTCCACTTGAAGTCGGGCGACTTTGGGTCGAGGGTCTTGTTCCACATGGTGAGGATGCGGCCGCTATGGCCACCACCCAGACCGCCACCCGTGGCGCCGTAGATGCAGAGGTAACGGTCGCCGATCTTGATTACATCGGGGGCAGCACCGCCGCCAGGACGCTCAGCGCCGCTGTTCCAGGTCCAGCCGTCTTCGGAGATGAGACCGCCGCCGCCGGTACCGAAAGTATAGTATTTGCCCTCGCACTCGGCAATGGTCGACGGGTCATGGATGTAGGGCGCGCCGATTTGCGCCTTGGCTGTCTGGCTTGACAATTGAAAAGTGAGGAGTGTTGCCCCAATCAGATATTTTGTCTTCATAATCTTCTGCTTTAGCTAAACGGTTATTGTTTATTGGTTAACGGTTATTGTTTATTGGTTAACGGTTACTGTATAGTTGGTGACAGGCTTGCCCTTCTCGTCGAGGAAACGGACGCAGAAGTCGCTCATGCCCGGGCCGTTGATGACGGCACCGCGCAGGATGTTGCGGCCTTTCTTCAGCGTGAGGCGGTGCGACATGGCATCGTCCTTCACCATGCGGCGGTCGCCGCTGAGCAGCAGGGCTTCTTCGCCATTAAGCCACCACATGGAGGCGGAATTGGAGCCGACGGCGAGACGCACGTTCTCGATGTCTTCTTCACAGTCGATGATGGTGACGGCCCAGAAGAGCACGCCGTAGACCTTTTCTCCGTATTTCTCAGCGAAGCGGAAGAGCTTGACGTTGAACATATTGCTCTCCAGAGCGTGCCACGTCAGCGTCTGCTTCACGGTCTTCACCTGCGGGCCTTCAGGCATCTGCTGGGCGCCGCGTCCAAAGCCTGCGGGGGCCTGCTCCTGCTGGAACACGGCCGTTACCTTCTGGCCGTCCTTCGGCAGGATGGTCTGCTGTCCCTTGAAATAGTCTCTGTTGAAGTGCTCGCGCAGATAGCTGTCGGTGAAGACGGTGTTGCCGCTGTTGGGCTTGTCGATGGGCTCTAAGAGCATCCAGCGGCGGATGAATCCCTCGTTGTCGGGCTTGGTTGCAGGAGCCTTGGCAGCCACGGGCGTGAAGTAGTCGGGGCGGTTCTTGAACTGCACCCAGTCGACGCTGAGCGCGCCATTGCCCTCATTGGTGACCACTAGGTCGGTAACGCCCTTCGGTGTAAACTCCAGGTTGACTGCCTGTGAGAGCCACTGGTTGCTGAGGTCGCGACGGAAACGGGCCATCATAGGATTGTCATTTGCCGACTGCTCGGGTTTCACAGTCAGTTTCACTCGACCCAGCACTTTGCCTGTGGCGCTCTTCTCGCGCACGCAGAACTCGGTGTTGTCGGCGGCCTTCACATTGATAATCATATAGCCGTCCTTGATGCAGCTGAAGTCCACATCGTTGTATTTCAGCCAGCTGCCCTTTGTCGGCAGGGTGGCGCAGTCGCCGCTGAAGAGACGGGTGGTGTCGACATGTTCTGTGCTTACACCGTCAGCAGCCGAGCTGAAGCGGTCAATCTGAATCTTCTCCGTAGCCTGGTTGATGCCCACGCCTCGCATGGTGGGTTTCACCTCCTGAATGGTGCCGTCTGCATTGAAGAACAGTTTTTCAATCTGTACTGAGCGGCGCTTATCGTCTTTCGGAGAGAAGAAATTGTGGTGATAGAACAGGTACCACTGTCCCTTGTAGTTGACGATGCTGTGATGGTTGGTCCAGCAGCCGTTGGCGTGCTCGGCCATAATCAGTCCCTTATACTCATAGGGGCCCATCGGATTCTTACTCATGGCATAGCCTAACACCTCGGTGTTCTCTCTTACGTACGGATAGGTCAGATAATAGTTGCCGTTATACTCGAAGGCAAAGGGTCCTTCTGCCTGACGGTTAGGAAGATCCTTGAGGCAGTTTACGCCAATCATCTCAACCTCGCGCTCGCCCCATTTGACGGTTTCCTTCGGGTTGTCGTCGGCCAGTTCCTTCATGTTGGGCTTGAGCTTGGCGCAACGTCCGTTGCCCCAGAAGATGTAGGCGTTGCCGTCGGAAGCCTGAAGCACGCAGGGGTCAATGCCGTTGACACCCTTGATAGGCTCTGGCTCAGGAATGAACGGGCCTTCCGGGCTGTCGGCTATGGCCACACCAACGCCGAAGCCGCGCATGCCTCCATTGGGAGCCGAGGGGAAGTAGAAATAATACTTACCGTTTCTTTCAACGCAGTCGGGTGCCCACATGGAATACGAATTCGGCCTCACCCAGGGCACCTTGTTCTGCGTGACAATCACACCGTGGTCAGTCCAGTCGGTCAGGTTCTCCGATGAGAAGACATGATAGTCTTCCATGCAGAACCAGTCCTGACGCTGTCCCTCGGGAGGGAAGATGTCGTGAGAAGGGTAGAGGTAGACGCGCCCGTTGAACACACGAGCCGTAGGATCAGCCGTGAACTGGTCACGGATGATGGGGTTCTGGGCCGCCACCACAAGCGGCGCTCCCAGGAGTAACAAGCTGATGATTCTCTTCATTTTATTGTTAGTTGATTAGGTGTTTCTGTGTCCTAAGCGATAATATGCTGCAAATTTACAAAAAATAAATAGGATAGCGCTAGTTTGATTGTTTCATTTATTATATCTAAATGTCTCATATTACAAAAAAACACCATAAATAGGCCCTTTCTATAAAAAATATTGTGTAATTTTGCCACAAATAAACCTTTTTTATCAACAACCAAAAACATCACAAATGAAAAAATTATTCTTAGCCTTGATGGTGCTGACAACAATGGGCAGCACCGCCATGTGGGCACAGTGGCGTCAGGTAGA
This sequence comes from uncultured Prevotellaceae bacterium, assembly GCA_902778535.1. Lineage (GTDB taxonomy): Bacteria > Bacteroidota > Bacteroidia > Bacteroidales > Bacteroidaceae > Prevotella. The sequence continues at coordinate 152,658 of CACYYG010000002.1, read as the reverse complement.
CCCCAGAGCAAATGTCGGTCTGAAGGATGCCTACAAAGATTATTTCACCATTGGCGTTGCCGTTAATCAGCGTAACGTGAGCGATGAGGCTCAGATTGCACTCATCAAGAAAGAGTTCAACAGCGTGACGGCTGAGAACGACTGGAAACCCGGTGAGATACATCCGCAGGAGGGTGTGTGGAACTTTGAGCGCGCCGACAAGATTGCCAACTTCTGTCGCCAGAACGGCATCAAGATGCGCGGCCACTGCCTCTGCTGGCACTCGCAGTTTGCCGACTGGATGTTCACCGACAAGAAAGGCAAGCCCGTAAAGAAGGAAGTGTTCTACGAGCGCCTGCGTGAGCACATCCACACCGTGGTGAACCGCTACAAGGACGTGGTCTATGCCTGGGACGTGGTCAATGAGGCCATGGCCGACGACGGCGGTGGCCCACGCTGGGGCCGTCGTCCCGGCGAGGAGCCCAGCCCCTACCGCCAGAGCCGCCACTTCCAGCTCTGCGGCGATGAGTTTATCGCCAAGGCATTCCAGTTTGCCCGTGAGGCCGACCCCAACGCCCTGCTGTTCTACAACGACTACAGCTGTGTGGACGAAGGCAAGCGCGAGCGCATATATAATATGGTGAAGAAGATGAAGGACGCCGGCGTGCCCATCGACGGTATCGGCATGCAGGGCCACTACAACATCTACTTCCCCAGCGAGGAACAGCTTGAGAAGGCCATCGTGCGCTTCAAGGAGATTGTAAAGCACATCAACATCACCGAGCTCGACCTGCGCATGAACAACGAGAGCGGCGGCCAGCTGATGTTCTCTCGCGGTGAGGCTCGCCCCATGCCCGGATACATGGGAACGCTGCAGACCGACCAGTATGCCCGCTTGTTCAAGGTGTTCCGCAAGCACGCCGACGTCATCGACAACGTCACCTTCTGGAACCTCGGCGACAAGGACTCATGGCTGGGCGTGAACAACCACCCGCTGCCCTTCGATGAGAACTACCGTCCGAAGGCCTGCTACCGTGCCATCCGCGACTTCGACCCCGTGCTTGACAAGCGCGTGCCGAAGGAAGACTTCGTGGCTAATCCCCTGAACCAGCCCGGTCAGGAGTATCCGCAGGTGAACAGCGAGGGCTATGCCCGTTTCCGCATTGAGGCTCCCGATGCCAAGTCGGTCATCGTCAGTCTCGGACTCGGCGGCCGTGGCGGCACCGTGCTGAAGAAGGACAAGGACGGCGTGTGGACAGGCACCACCGACGGCCCCATGGATCCCGGTTTCCACTACTATCATCTGACCATCGACGGCGCCACCGTCAACGACCCCGGCACCGGCAACTACTTCGGCAGCTGCCGTTGGGAGAGCGGCATCGAGATTCCCGCTCCCGACCAGGACTTCTATCAGAACCGCATAGACGTGGAGCACGGCAAGATGGTGCAGGTGCTGTTCCCCTCACCGAGCACCGGTCTGGTGAAGGTGGCCAACGTCTACCTGCCTCCCACCTACGACAAGAACAAGATGGAGCGCTTCCCCGTGCTCTACCTGCAGCATGGCTGGGGTGAGAACGAGACCAGCTGGCCTGTGCAGGGCTGCGCCGGACTCATCATGGACAACCTCATCGCTCAGGGCAAGTGCAAGCCGTTCATCGTCGTGATGACCTATGGTATGACCAACGACACCCGCATCGGTGGCCTTGGAAGCTTCAACTTCAAGAATTTTGAGACCGTGCTCTGCGACGAGCTGGTGCCTTATATTGACGCCAACTTCAAGACCAAGGCCGACAAGTGGAACCGCGCTATGGCTGGCTTGTCAATGGGTGGCATGGAGACCAAGAACATCACCCTGAGCCGTCCCGAGATGTTTGGCTACTATGGCCTGCTCAGCGGTGGCACCTACATGCCCGACGACATCAAGGACCCGAAGCAGGTGAAGGTCATCTTCGAGAGCTGTGGCTCAAAGGAGAACCCCGACGGCATCAAGAGCTCGGTGGATGCCCTGAAGGCTGCCGGCTTCGATGCCCACGGCTTCATCTCTGAGGGCACCGCCCACGAGTTCCTCACCTGGCGTCGCTCGCTGCGTGAGATGGCTCCGCTGCTCTTCAAGTAATTGATTTTTCTCACATCCTTTTTCGCCTCTGCCTTCTCTTCGCAACTGCATGGAGGGCAGAGGCGTTTTCGTGGGGCACTGGTTGTTTCTGTTTCTACGCTTGAAACACTTTGTTTCCGCCGCCGAAACAAAGTGTTTCAAGCGTTGAAACAAAGTGTTTCAAACGCAGAAAAATTATGAAACACTTTGTTTCACGCTAATAGTCAAAGCTGGAACACTTTCGGCGAAGCCTACACAACCGTGTCGACGGTCAGGGCGGTAGCTAAGATGTTGCTACCGCTCGGGCACCTAAAAACAGGATACGCGGGAGAAGTTGAAGTGCTGCTAAACTTTTCTCGCTTTTTCTTTGCTGATTTCCAAATAATTCGTATCTTTGCACCATCGCTTGTTAGCCCACATGTGGGCGGCGGGCGGTCTTATGTATAAGAAAGACGTTTTCGAACGTCTGTCGTTGTGGGTCGTGAACTTCGCAAACTCCATCATCACAACAGGCAGATGACAACGAGACGTCTGCGTAGTGCGTATCTATATACCTTATTAATATATAGTTCGTGCTGGCGTGGGCTGATGAGCGTTGTCTATCCTGTGTGATGAGGGCAATGCGAAGGCCTACGACCCCAGGATGGGCATAAGAACAGACACCTACGCCTTTTTTGTATCATAAGCTAACCATAAACTAATGATTAACTGCCGACTTTGGGTGTTTATAGGCATAAAATAGAGAAAACTATAAACATCGATATTATGAAACGACTATTAACTTCAGCGGTATTGTTCCTATGCTGCGCAGCTGTATCGTATGCTCAGTTCTCTGGCACCGTGACGGATGCGCAAGGCGTAAAGTACACCGCCAATGATGATGAATCGACCTGCTATGTCAGTGGGCATGAGCAAACCTACAGCGCCACGATTACAATCCCTGACACTTATGAAGGCCGTGGCGTGACCAGCATCGGCAGTTCTGCTTTCTCTGGCTGTTCTGGTCTGACATCCCTGACCATCCCCGAGGGTGTTACCAGCATCGGCGAGAGGACTTTCTCTGGCTGCTCCGGCCTGACATCGCTGACCCTCCCCGAGGGCGTGACCAGCATCGGCGATGGGGCTTTCTCTGGTTGCTCCGGCCTGACATCGCTGACCATCCCCGAGGGCGTGACCAGCATCGGCGACTCTGCGTTCTTTGGCTGCTCCAACATGACGAAGGTTAACATTTCTGATGTCGCTGCTTGGTGCAATATCAATTTTGGCAATGACTCTTCTAATCCGCTTAGCTGTGCTCACCATGTTTACTCGAATGGCCAAGAGATAAAATATCTTGTCATCCCGAACTCCGTGACGAGCATCAGCAGCTATACATTCTATAGTTGCTATGGCCTGACATCGCTGACCATCCCCGAGAGCGTGATAAGCATCGGTCGTTCAGCTTTTAATAGTTGCAGAGGCCTGACATCCCTGACCATCCTTGAGGGCGTGACCAGCATCGGTCGTTCTGCTTTTAATGGTTGCTCTGGCCTGACATCGCTGACCATCCCCGAGAGCGTGACCAGCATCGGTGAGTATGCTTTCCGTCGCTGCTCTGGCCTGACATCCCTGACCATCCCTGAGGGCGTGACCAGCATCGGCGAGGGAGCTTTCGCTGGATGCAGCCGCAGCCTGACCTCGATTATTGTTGAAGATGGTAACACCAAATATGACTCCCGTGAGAATTGTAATGCCATCATTGAGACGTATACAAGCACCTTGGTAACAGGATGTAAGACAACGGTTATCCCCCACAGCGTGACCAGCATCGGCGATTATGCTTTCTGGGATTGCTCCGGCCTGACATCGCTGACCATCCCCGAGGGCGTGACCAGTATCGGCGATTATGCTTTCCAACATTGCTCCAGCCTAACATCAGTATATGTTAAAATGGAGACACCACCAGCGATTACCGCAGATGTGTTCAGCAATCGTGCAAACGCTACGCTCTACGTCCCCTACGGTTGCAGTGAGGCCTACGCGGCAGCCGCCTATTGGCAGGACTTCAAGGAGATTGTTGAGTTTGTGGACGAGACTGACATTTCTGAGATGGACGATGCCATCTATGTCGAGCCGACGGAGGTCATCAGTGGGAATCAGGCTGTTTTGTCGGTAAAGATGAAGAACAATGTGGCCATACAGACCATTCAGTTTGATTTGTATCTTCCTGAAGGAGTCACCGTTGTGCCCAACGAAGACCAAGAGCTGATAACGGCAAGCAAAGCACGAATCAACAAGTTCAACTACTTCAACAGTACGATGCAGGAAAATGGCGCCCTCCGCCTGCTGGCCCAAGCCACGACCACCAATGTGCCTGCGGGTGACGGTGAGATATGCCGGGTGACGGTCAGTGTGCCGGAAAGCATGGACAAGGGCGACTACCCAATCATCTTCAAGGATGTCCTCATGGTTGAAGCGAACAACACCAGCCATTCTCCTGATCCAAACGTCGTGCAGTGTAAGCTGACAGTTCTTCCATACACTCCTGGCGATGCCAGTTTCAGGGCAGCCGACTTCAACAATGACGGGGATGTCAATGCCATAGACTTCAACATGGTGGGTAACTACATCCTCTATGGCAGTAGTGCCCCCTCCTCTAGAGCAACAAGGAAAGAGGAAACGTCAGACCCGCAGTAATTTACATGAGACAAACAGATATTACCAAATATGAAACGACGAAATCTTATAATTCTGCTCACCCTGCTCATGAGCATGATGGGCATTAGCGCTACCGCCCACGATATTGAGGTGGCAAACAGTGACGGTGTAACCATCTATTACAAATGGACAAACAACAATACGGCGCTGTCCGTCAGTTACCGTGGAAGTTCTTACAGTTCTTATTCCAACGAATACACTGGCACTGTCGTTATTCCTGCGTCTGTCACTTACAACGGGACAGCCTACCCCGTGACTAGCATCGGCAACTATGCGTTCTATGACTGCTCCGGCCTGACGAGCGTGACCATCCCGAACTCCGTGACGAGCATCGGCAACTATGCGTTCCAGAATTGCTCCGGCCTGACGAGCGTGACCATCCCGAACTCCGTGACGAGCATCGGCGACGGTGCGTTCCGTGGCTGCTCCGGCCTGACGAGCGTCACCATCCCCAACAGTGTGAGTAGCATTGGAGGCTCTCCTTTCGGAAATTGCAGTGGCCTGACCTCTATCACTGTGGATGCGGGTAACACGACCTTCGACTCGCGTGGTAATTGCAATGCAATTATTAGAACATCAACGAACACTTTGGTAGCTGGATGCAAGGCAACCGTCATTCCTAACAGCGTGACAAGCATTGGAGGATCAGCTTTCTATGGCTGCAGTGGCCTGACCTCCGTGACCATCCCGAACTCCGTGACGAGCATCGGGCAATTTGCGTTCTCAGAAACTGGTATCTATACTAATTCTCCTAATGGCGTTTTCTATGTAGATAAATGGGCATGTGGATACAAGGGAACCATGCCTTCAAATACCAGTATAACTTTGCTAGAAGGAACTGTAGGAATTGCAGGCGGTGCGTTCTCTGGCCGCTCTGGTCTTACGAGCGTGACCATCCCGAACTCCGTGACGAGCATCGGCAGCGGTGCGTTCTCTGGCTGCTCTGGTCTTACGAGCGTGACCATTCCGAACTCCGTGACAAGCATCGTCAGCGGTGCGTTCTCTGGCTGCTCCGGCCTGACGAGCGTGACCATCCCGAGCTCCGTGACGAGCATCGGCAACTATGCGTTCCAGAATTGCTCCGGCCTGACGAGCGTGACCATCCCGAACTCCGTGACGAGAATCTACGACTATGCGTTCTCTGGCTGCTCCAGCCTGACATCGTTGACCATCCCCAATAGCGTAACGAGAATTGGAGGCTATGCTTTCGCGGGCTGCAGCGGCTTGACCTCCGTCACGATTGGCTATAGTGTGAGTTACATAGGAAACAGTGCTTTCTCCAACTGTTCTAACCTAACGAGTGTAACTACAATGATGAGTACACCTATCACCATCAATTCTAGTTGTTTCACTAATAGTAGTAATGCCACGCTCTACATTCCTGCTAGCAGCAAGGCTGCCTACGAAGCTGCTGATTACTGGAAGGACTTCAAGGAGATAAAGGTATTTTTCACTGGCACGGTGATTGATGAACAAGGTGTGGAGTACACCGCCTACTATGACGACGCCACCACCTGCTATGTCAGTGGGCATAAGTACACTTTCAATGCAACGATCACTATCCCCGATACTTTTGAAGGTCGTAGCGTGACGAGCATTGGAAACCGCGCTTTCTGGTACTGCGTCAGCCTGTCCTCCGTGACCATCCCCAATAGCGTGACAAGCATAGGAGGTAGTGCTTTCGCTTTTTGCACCAGCCTGACCTCAGTCACCATACCTAACAGCGTGACGAGCATTGGAGACTCCGCTTTCAGGGGATGCCGAGGTCTGACCTCCGTGACCATCGGCAACAGCGTTACAAGCATTGAAGGAAGTTCTTTTTCCAACTGTAGCGGCCTGACCTCCCTGACCATCCCCAACAGCGTGACGCGCATTGGATACGCGGCTTTCATTGGCTGTAGCGGCCTGACCGCAATTATTGTTGAAGATGGTAACACCAAATACGACTCCCGTGAGAATTGTAACGCCATCATTGAGACGAATACAAATACCTTGGTAGCAGGATGTAAGACAACAGTTATCCCCAACAGCGTGACGAGCATTGGATACTACGCTTTCGCTGAATGCAGCGGCCTGACCTCCGTGACCATCCCCAATAGCGTGACGAGCATTGAAAACTACGCTTTCCGTGGCTGCAGTGGCCTGACCTCCGTGACCATCCCCAACAGCGTGACGAGAATTGGAGGTGTTGCTTTCGAGTGCTGTAGCGGCCTGACCTCAATCATCGTTGAAGACGGTAACACCAAATACGACTCACGTGAGAATTGTAACGCCATCATTGAGACGAATACAAACACCTTGGTAGCAGGATGTAATACAACAGTTATCCCCAACAGCGTGACGAGCATTGGATACAACGCTTTCGATTGCCGTTACGGCCTGACCTCCGTGACCATCCCCAATAGCGTGACGAGCATTGGAAAAAACGCTTTTCTGGGCTGCGTAGGCCTGACTTCCGTGACGGTGAACTGGGAGACACCTTTGGCAGTTGATGCAGATGTATTCTGTTTTCTTACACTTTCCAATATAACCCTCTACGTCCCCTACGGCACCAAGGCACTCTACGCGGCTGCCGACGTATGGAAGGACTTCAAGGAGATTGTGGAGTTTGTGGACGAGACTGACGTGTCGGCAATGGACAATGTCATTTATAACGAACCGACGGAGGTCATCAGTGGAAATCAGGCAGTTTTGTCGGTAAAGATGAAGAACAATGTGGCCATCCAGACCATTCAGTTTGACATGTATCTTCCTGACGGTGTCACCATTGTTGCCAATGAGGACGGCGAACTGATAACTGCAAGCAAGGAACGGATAAACAAGTTCAACTACTTCAACAGCACGGTGCAGAGCAATGGCGCCCTTCGACTGCTGGCTCAGGCCACGACAACAAATGTTCCTGCGGGCGACGGCGAGATATGCCGGGTGACGGTCAATGTGCCTGAGAGCATGGACGAGGGCGACTACCCAATTATCTTCAAGGATATCCTCTTGGTAGAATCGAACAACACCAGCCATTCTCCTGATCCCAACGTCGTGCAGTGCAAGCTGACAGTTCTTCCATACACTCCTGGCGATGCCAACAGTTTCAGGGCAGCCGACTTCAACAATGACGGGGATGTCAATGCCATAGACTTCAACATGGTGGGTAACTACATCCTCTATGGCAGTAGTGCCCCCTCAAGGGCGGCACGGGGAAAAGAAACGTTAGACCCGCAGTAAGGTTTGTAAATTAGAATAGAAACAATTATAAATCAAACAAGTAATAAGCATGAAAAAGATTCTGTTATCAATACTAGCTGTCATGGCAACGTTCATGACGGCCGGCGCACAAGCAACTGATTTGTCGGCATTGACGGATGCAGTCTATGTGGAGCCGCTGGAGGCTCCGGCAGGTTCACAACAGACGCTGTCTGTTTGTATGAAGAACTCCATCGAGGTTCAGACCATCCAGTTTGACTTGTATCTGCCAGAAGGACTAACGATTGTCCCCAACGAAGATGAAGAGCAGATGACTGCCAGCAAGGCACGAATCAACAAGTTCAACTATTTCGAGAGTTCAATGCAATCGGACGGTGCCTTGCGCCTGCTGGCCCAGGCCACGACCACCAATATAGCTGTTGGCGACGGTGAGATTGCTACTATTATGGTGTCGGTACCTGCCGACATGGCTTTAGGCGACTACTCGATAACTGTAAAGAACATTCTGTTGGTAAGCAAAGACAATGATTCGAAGACTGTGGATGAGGTAACCACCATGATAACCGTCGTTGAGCCGGTGGACAGTCGCGTGGTGCTTGATGAGACTTCAACCACGGCTCCCGTGGCCAGCAATGGTGCAGTGGATGTATTGGTGAAGCGTACCATCAATGCTAACGAGTGGAGCACCATCTGCCTGCCTTTCAGCATGTCGGCAACTCAGATACAGGCAGCGTTTGGCGATGACGTGACGGTGGAGCTGGCAGATGCCGTCAGCTATGAGACGACGGAAGACGATGACGATAACATTGTGGGCATCACCATCAACTTCAACAATGTTTCGCCTTTGGCAATTGAGGCCAACCATCCCTACATCATCAAGGTGGACAAGAAGATAACGAGCTTCGATGTTGACGGAGTGGATGTTAATCCTGCAACAAGTGTAAGTGGCAGGAGAAAGAAAATTGGAACTGGCTCCTACATCATCGGCAATTATGAGAATCAGTCGGAGGTGCCCGAGTTCTCCCTCTTCTTGAATGGAAACAAATTCTGGTACTCCACCGGTTTAACAAAGATGAAGGCCTTCAGGGCTTACTTTACTTTGAGAGACGTGCTGACTGAGGTAGATGAGGCTGCAGCCCGCATCGGCTTCAGCTTCAGACACCTGCAAGGAAGGGCCTGTACATCAATAACGGAAAGAAGGTGGTTGTTAAGTAAAATATTTAATTCTTGATCACGAGTATGAAAAAGACATATTTTCAGCCACTGACAGAGGTGGTACGGATGGGAACGTTGAGTTTTATCTGCGCTTCCAAAGGCGTGACATCGAACAACGGCATCGACTATGGCGGTGTGGATGAGGATGGCGATCTGGATCCCGCTTCACGTCGCCGTCGTCGCGACGTGTGGGACGATGAGGAGGAGGAAGAAGAGCTCTAACCGCACTCCTGAGGATTATTCATTAAAAAACGCTTCGCGTTCTGTTCAATCGAAACAGAACGCGAAGCGTTTATATTCTGGCAAAGACGGAAAGACGGCCCTTGTCTATAGGTGTGACAAAGAAATCAGTCTTCCACGTAGTCAGCCAGGCCTTCGGCCTCCTCGTCGGGGTCGGCGCTGCCCAGGTCCATCATGGTGCTGTAGTTGTCTTCGGTGATGTCCTCGTCGTTGGGCTCGCCAATCTCAACGTCATCCTCGTCGGGCTTGTTGAACGTGTCCTCAATCTCAACATCCTCGTCCTCGTTCTCTCCTTCCTCGCTAAAGGTGCTGTACTTCATGCGGGGCTTCTCGGCCTCGGGCTTCACCTTGGCAAAGATGGCCTCCACCCATGACCCCTTGGGCACTTCGAGCACGTCGAAGCCGTCGGCCACCTTCTTCTCATAGAGGCCGCCTTTCTTGTGCAAGCGATCCTTGGGTAGCGTGGTGGTGGAGATGTCGAAGCCGCTCTCGATGATGTCCTTGATGCTCTGCGACAGCGAGTCCCAGCCGCCGCCGAAGTTGCGGTCGAGCACCTCGACGAGCTTTGCGGCGGAGATGTGGCGGATGTTCTCGTAGGTGAGGTCGGTAACACGGCTGATGGGGCGCTTCTTGATGGCCCACGTCACCTTCTGGTTCTCGTCGAGCTTCACCTGTCCCACCTTGTAGCCCAGATTCTCGTATTTCTGTACGAGTACCTTCGACTCGGCGTTGATTTCCTCAATGGTGAAGGCCGAGCGGATGATGTCGACGTAGTGGCGGAGGTTGTCCTTGATCTCAGCATCCTTCTCAGCGGCTTCGCAGAGGCGGAAAATATCGTTTTCCTGAATATCCCAGACGCTGCTCTTAGTGAGCGTCTTCAGCGTAATTGCCTTTTTCTCTGACTGTTGACTCATAGATGTGTTTTCTTTCGTATGATTATGGATGCAAAAATAAGCACTTTATTTCTTATTTACAAGTTTTTTACTAATTATTTTTTGCCGATTGGATGAAATACTGTACCTTTGCTCCATAATTATATTTATAGATGTCACAACCGTTAGCAGAAAGACTGCGTCCACGCACCCTTGACGACTACATCGGCCAGAAGCATCTGGTGGGGGAGGGCGCTGTGCTCCGACGGATGATTGAGTCGGGGCGCATCGCATCGTTCATACTCTGGGGACCTCCGGGTGTGGGCAAGACTACGCTGGCGCAGATTATTGCACACCGTCTGGAGACGCCGTTCTACACGCTGAGTGCCGTGACAAGCGGCGTGAAGGACGTGCGCGACGTGATAGAGAAGGCACAGAAAGGACGTTTCTTTAATGAGGCGTCGCCTATTCTCTTCATCGACGAGATACACCGATTTTCAAAGTCGCAGCAGGACTCGCTGCTCGGAGCTGTGGAGCGCGGCATCGTCACGCTCATCGGTGCCACTACAGAGAATCCTTCTTTCGAGGTCATCCGTCCGTTGCTATCCCGCTGTCAGGTCTACGTCCTGCAGCCGTTGGAAAAAGACGACCTGCTGGAGCTGCTGCACCGTGCCATTACTACCGACGTTATTCTGAAGGAACGCCACATTGAGCTAAAGGAAACGGGCGCCCTGCTGCGCTACAGCGGTGGCGATGCGCGCAAACTGCTGAATATACTGGAATTGGTCACTTCGCCTACTTCATCTGTCACAACTGATTCTCCTGCCATCATCATCACCGATGCTCTTGTAGAATCAACCTTGCAGCAGAATCCGCTTGCCTACGACAAGGACGGCGAGATGCACTACGACATTATCTCGGCCTTCATCAAGAGCATCCGCGGCAGCGACCCCGACGGTGCCCTCTACTGGATGGCAAGGATGATTGAGGGCGGCGAGGACCCGCAGTTCATTGCACGCCGTATGGTCATCAGCGCTTCGGAGGACATCGGCCTGGCTAATCCTAATGCCCTGCTGCTGGCCAATGCCGCCTTCGACACGGTGATGAAGATTGGCTGGCCCGAGGCGCGTATCGCTCTGGCCGAGTGCTGCGTCTACTTGGCAACATCGCCGAAAAGCAACTCTGCTTATCTGGCTATAGACGATGCTTTGGCCAACGTTCGGCAGACTGGCAATCTGCCTGTTCCTCTGCATCTGCGTAACGCGCCCACCAAGCTGATGAAGCAGCTTGGATACAGCGACGGTTACAAATATCCTCACGACTATCCTGGACATTTCACGCAGCAGCAGTATCTGCCCGATGAACTGCAACAGCAGCGCTTCTGGCATCCACAACATTCGCCTGCAGAGCAGAAGCTTTATGAGCGAATGGTCAGCTATTGGGGCGAACGTTTCAATAAATAACCCACACAATCCCTTGTATCTATGATGAAAATAGTTGTACTCGACGGTTATGCCGCCAATCCCGGCGATATAAGCTGGGATGATATGAAAGCGCTGGGCAGCCTTACCGTTTACGACCGTACTGCTCCCGAAGAAGTGATTCACCGTTCTGAGGATGCCGACGCTATCCTCACCAATAAGGTTGTCCTCAGTGCTGAGACATTGTCGCAGCTTCCGCGCCTGCGCTATGTTGGCGTATTGGCAACAGGCTATAACGTGGTGGATGTAGACGCTGCCCATCAGCGCGGTATCGTAGTTACAAACATACCGGCCTACAGCACCGACAGCGTGGCGCAGCTCACCTTTGCGCATCTGCTGAACATTACCAACCGCGTAGACCACTATGCCACAATGAACCGTCAGGGCCGCTGGACGCAGAGTCCCGACTTTGTCTACTGGGACACGCCGCTCATCGAACTTAGCGGTAAGACGATGGGCATTGTGGGCTTGGGCAACATAGGCAAGAAGGTGGCGGCACTGGCGCAGCAGTTTGGTATGGACGTTTTCGCCATGACCAGCAAGAACAGCAGCAACCTACCGCAGGGCATTCAGAAGACGACCTTCGAGGGACTGCTCGCCGTGAGCGATGTGCTATCGCTGCACTGCCCGCTGACACCGCAGACGCACCATCTTATCAATGCCGAGGCGCTCACCCATATCAAGCCTGGTGCCATTCTCATCAATACGGGGCGTGGTCCGTTGGTGGATGAACAGGCTGTGGCCGATGCCTTGAAGGATGGTCGTCTTCAGGCCTATTGTGCCGATGTCCTTTCGGTAGAGCCAGCCAAGGCCGACAATCCGCTGCTCGGATGTCCCAATGCGTTCCTCACGCCCCATATTGCATGGGCCACAAAAGAGGCACGCAAGCGTCTCATGCAAATAGCTGTCGACAACTTGCGTGCCTTTATCGCTGGGGAACCAAAGAATATGGTCTAATTCACCACGACCTTCTTTCCTCCAATAATGTAGATGCCTTTCTTAGGCGATGTCACACGGCGACCATCGAGTGAATAGATGGCGTCGTTAAGGGGCATTGACTTTGTCCTCACGTCGGTGATGCCGCTGGTCTGACTGACATGCAGGGTCAGTAGGAGGCATGTCTGACTGCCTTTTGGCGTAAAAGAAAAAGTGTCGCTGAAAGGCTCTTCAAAACTGATGCTGTGCGTGATGCTGCCGGGCGTAGTGTTGCGAGCGGGGAAAGAATAGACATTGGCATCGTAGGTTGTGCCGTTGACCTCGCTCAGATAACTGCTGCCGCCGTCGGCATTGGCATAGCCGTAGAAATCAACGCTGGAGAACTGCAGGCCGGCGGGCAACGTGAGCTTGTATTGGCGGTTGGCTGAATATTTGATGGTGCCGTAGCTGCCAGTAGCTGGCGTGCCCGTCTGGTTCATCTTGAATCCGCCGCTGAACGTCCAGTCGCCGTTGGAGGTCTGACCGCTGATGTCGTATGCGCTGTATTGCGACTCGCCCACATTGATGACCTTACCCTGTGGCTCGCCGCCTTCGTTCTGAGCGGCAGTAATGTCGGCCACGAGCGAATTCATGTAGACTTCAAGCATGGTGTAGCCCTCTGCGTTGAGTGTGTTGCCGTCGGCTGCACTGTTGGGGTTGAGACCGTTGGCCGTCTCCCACTCGTCGGGGATGCCGTCGCTGTCCGTATCGACGGGTGCCTCAGTGCTGTTCAGTGTAGGCCATGCACTCCAGCTGCTGCTGGCGCCGGCGGGCTTGTTGTCATCCTGCGTGTTAATGAAGCCGCTGCTCAGACCGCTGCCAGTATGGCTGGCTTTGCCGTTGCGCGTGTCGCTGATGATCATCTCGTCGAAGCTGTCGCGGCTCTTCGAGCATCCGACAAAGTCGAGTACACGATTGTAGGCCACATCGGCGGAATGTGTGGTGGTGTAGATGAAAGGCATAGGCTCAGTGAGACGGATGCTGTCGCGAGTGGCCTGCGTCCAGGTTCCGTCGCATCCGGAGGCATCCACCTGGTCGATGATGCCGATCTGCCAGTTGTTGCTTGTCACGTCGCTGTACTTCGAGTTCTTGTTGCCCGTAACATAGTATTTGCCCCAAAGGTGCAGGGCGGGTGCGTAGGCTGGGTATGTCTTGATATACTCGTTGGTGCGTATGCCGATGCCAGCGATGCGCTTGCCTTTCTTGTCGGTGGGCGAGCCGGGGCCGGGCTTGTAGTAGTTGTTGACGATATTCACCGTCATGCCTTCGCCGCCGTAGCAGCCGTTGCTGCCGAAGTTGTAGATGACGTTGTTGCGCATGTCCATGCGCTCGTCGAGTTGTGTCGTGGGACGCGGACCAAGGCGCGGCGTACGACTGGTGTGGTGGGCGATGAGGTTGTGGTGGAACGAGGCTCCGCTGCCGCCCCAGTTGCCACCGTATCCGTGGGCGCCCTTCGAGTGGCCGCTGTTGACCAGACTCTGTGCCACAAGGCACCACTGTACGGTAGTGTTCTTGTTGCCGAGGACGGAGAGACATTCGTCGATGCTCCACGAAACGGAGCAGTGGTCAATCATCCAGTCCTGCTTGTCGAAGCCGCCGAAGCCGTCCCAGCCATCGGCACCGTCTTTCTTCACGTTCTTATTGCCTAAGCGGAAACGCATGTAGCGTACGATGACGTTATTACCGCTGATGTTCACGGGGTAGTCAGCCACGCAGATGCCGTCGCCGGGAGCCGTCTGTCCTGCGATGGTGGTGTTGCTTGGAATGGAGAGAGCCGACTCTAAATGGATGGTACCGCTGACGTCGAAGACGATGGTCTTGGCTCCTTGTTGCTGGAGACACCAACGCAGCGACTGGTAGCCGCTGTCCTTGAGGTTCTTCACGTGGAGCACTTTGCCGCCGCGGCCGCCGCTGACATAGCGTCCGAAGCCCTCAGCGCCGGGGAAGGCGGGTGTCTGCTCCTGAGCCTGGGCAGCAAGTGTCAGAAGCAGGGTGAGGAGGGAAAGGAATCTTTTCATCTGTTTCAGTTGGAATAAAAAATCCCCGACGGCTGTTGAAGCCGCCGGGGAGCTGAATAGTGTTTACTGTCAGGAATTATTTCTGCAGCATCTTCTTGCCGTTCTTGATGACCACGCCCTTGTAGCTGGCGTCCACCTTCTGGCCGGAGAGGTTGTAGACAGCACCGTTCTTGACGTTGACAGCCTTAATGGTCTCAATGCCAGAGGCACCACCCTGAACGAGCGTAACCTTCGTCACAGTGAGGTTGCCGTCACCATTAAGCAGGAAAGTGCCACCCCATCCCTGAGCCACGGTATTCGTGGTGAGGAACGTGTCGGTGATGGTATACTCGAAGTAGCCCAGTGCATCAAGGTCGAATATGGATGACTCACGAGGTGAGCCGTCCTCCTCGGTGAGTGCGACAGCCGAGAAGCGTTCCACCATGCTTTCCCAGTGTCCGTTGAACAGCTCTACCTGCCAGGTGTTGGCGGGAGCGGAGGCGTAGATGCGGATACGGTCGCCGGCCTTGGCGTTATTGTCGGTCAGTTCCTTGCCGCCATCGCTGAGGAAGAAGGGCTGATCGGCCCATCCGTTGACGAGGGCATTGCCCTCCCACAGCACAGTCTCGGTCTCGGCGGGCTCTGCAGCAGCAGGTGTAAACTCGATGCTGGAGATCATGATGTTGCCAGTGCCAGAATACTTCTGGAAGGTGAAGTAGCTGCCGCCCTCGGCACCCTTCAGACCGAATGAGAACTCATTGGCATTGGGATAAAGCTTCAGGTCGTTTGTCTCGTTGCCCTCTTCATCCTTCAGGCAGTAATTCGTTCCGCTTACGTTTACAAAGCACTTGCGATCATTCACCTGTGAACCATCCTCGGCATCGTCGGCATCAATGTTCTTACAAGAATTCTTCGTGCAGATAACCTTCACGTCAACGGAGTCGCCCTCTGCCACGAAGAAGGTGATGTTGGTGTTGCTCATCTGGATGTACACTTCCTGTCCTACGGGCACCTGATAGTCAGCATTCTTCTCTGCCTTGAAAGTAAGATTCTTTACGAAGAAGTCCGACTTTTCAGCACTAATCTCTCCGCCTTCTACTTTGTATACCTCACCTGTGGTGGAGGTGGCAGTAGCTTCCTCGTCAAGCACAGCCTCGCCAGCGGTTACGGCAATGACCTTCTTCTCCTTGATGGGGTTCAGCACATAGACATCCTTCAAAGTGCTCTTTGAGGTGAATGTGGCATATTCGCCATTTGCGATTTTCGTGAAGGCGGTTACAGTGGCGCTTTCGGACAGTGTGGTGCCGTTGCCCTGCACTTCTTCACCGCCGTTCAGCTTGTAGAAGTTGGTGCCGTTCTGCTCAGCATAGGGAGAATTGATGGTGAATGTAGCACCATCGGCCTCGATGGCAGGAGCGTCAAAGCTGAAGCTCACGATGCCCTCGTTGTCGGCACCGTCGCAGATGAAGTCAGCATTGGCCTTGCCGTCGCCAAAGTCCAGGAAAGCCTGGAACTTCACGGTCATGTCCTTGTAGCACTTGATGGGCTGGGTGTAGACGGGGCTGGCTGCTGTAGGCATGGTGCCGTCGGTGGTGTAGGTCACGATGGTGGGAATCTTCTCATCAGAGCCTTCCTCGGTAGCATCATTGGCCTTACAGGTCACCTCGCGGAACCACAGGCCGCCTTCGTAGGTCTGGTCGCCTACCTTTACTGACGGTGTGCCAGGAGCCTCGTTGGCCTCGACGATAACGTAGCTGACATAAATGTCGCCGTTGTATGATCCCACATAGTAGGTGCCGTCATCTGGAACCACAAATTCCAATCTCTGCACTCCAACTGCGGGCGTATCATCCGTCGGACCGGCATTAAGAGCATTCTCCAGCTTTTCGTCTGTGGCGATTTTCGGATAACGAGCAGCTGCACCAGTCTTATTCTGGCCATTGAAGAAGATGATCAGTTTAGACTTGGCTGTCAACTTCATCACAAACATGTCCTGAAGGTTCTTCAGACGCAAAGAGTTCAGGTGCTTGCCATACTCGCCGTACTTAGCAGCAATATCCTCAGTCACAATCTCACCATCGACAGTAGAGAGGTCAACGCTTCCCTTTCCATTGCTGACAGATTTTTGGGCGTCAGAGCCAAAAAGAAGAACGAAACCATTGCCGACGAGTGTGTTCTTGTCGGGCTTTACGGTACCGTTGTTTGTCACTTCATCGCAGACAAGCACATAGCTGTGCTTGCAAACAGCAATGTCGTCGACGTTTGCTGCCTTGGCAACGCCGGCGAGCCCGATAAGGGCTAATGCAAGAGTAAAGATTTTTTTCATAATTACAAATAATTGAGTTAGTAAAACGTTTTTATTGTTTGGTTGTTAATTCGTTGCAAAGATACAGTTTTTTTTGTAAGAATCAGACAAAAAACGGAAAAAAGCACGGAGCTGTTTCCGTTTTTTGTCTTTTTTAATTCTTTCTACTGTTTTACGAGGTAAGATTGAACTGGTGTGTCGCCAAAATGAGCAACGGTGATGACCTCACGGCTACCGCTGACAGCCACGCCAGTGAAGATGGCTGACTTTGAAACGGCGCCTCGGTCGTCCACCACGCGCTTCAGGATTTCAAAGCTTCCTGTCGTCTCAGAGTAGGTGTACTCGTAATAAGGCAGGAACTCAGTGTTCGACTCGTCTACCCAGGTGCCCGAGGTGGTGCCCTCGCTCATCTTTACGGCCACGCTGTCGGCACTGACAAAGTTGAGGCTCTCTACGAAGCCCTGCACTTCCTGTCCGTAGGCGTTCTTCTTCAGTCCTGTGCCGCGCACCCAGTGGGTGCCGGCCAGTGACTGAGGATGGGTTATCTTGAGTGAGTCGGTATAGCCTGTCACCCACGATGGGTTGTCGGTGTTGGCATCGTCATACTCGTTGGCGTCGTCGCAGGAGGTGAAGCTTATTGCGCCAAAGGCCAATAAACATAGACCAATAACCGTTGTTTTGCTAAATATCTTCATACGTTTCATTCGTTAAGATTGCGTTGTCAAAAGAATTACTTGTTGCGCCAGCGTGCTGCACCTACATTGTTGCTGTAGATGTCGTTGCTGGTGTTCTTGAAGTAGAGGTTGACATTGAACTCCGTTGTGGCAGTACCGTCAAGGGCATCAGCACGGTGCATGTTCACATCGTTGGCCGTGGCGGCTACGTAGGGCGGGCAGGGCTGCTCCATAAGCTCGGTGGCCGAGATGTTGGCCACTTGCACCTCTAACGTACCGTTCAGCGTGGCGTTGCCATCCTTGACGAGCTTACCGAAGTTGTTGCTTGTGGCCGTCCATGCGTTGGCGCTGAAGATGGAGCCGTTGGTCAGGTCGTTGTTGGTCGACCAGTTGTTGCGGAAGTTCAGGGTCACCTTGCCTGCGGAACCGTCGGCGTTAGACTGCGTGTTGCGGATGTCGGCGCCCCACATGGCGAGCACGCGCTGGTCGCCGGCCTTTTTGCAGAGTACGAAGAGGTTGTTCTCAACGTTGTAGACCGAGCCGTCTGGCAGGTCACGCATCTTGAAGATGGCACCGTTGGCACGCGTGTTGAAGTTGACGAGCGTGTTGTTCGAGAATGTGATGATCCACGGACCGTTGTCGCGGCGGTTGTTGGTGTTCTCCTCGCTGAAGAAGGCAGGGAAGGGACTGTCGAAGAACGTGTTCTCTACAACCTTGAAGTCCTTGTAGAGGTTCGAACCGGGCTGGTTGATGCCTGCCACCCAGCAATAGCCGCCTGCGCCCTGGTTGTAGTAGCCGCAGTCAAGGAACAGGTTGTTCTTGATGAGCACATGGTTCCACACCTTGTAGTTCGGGCCCTGCTCACGGATGAATCCGCGCACCAGGCGCTTGAACGAGCAGTTCTCCATGACGAGCGAGTCGAGCGTTACGGCCATACCGTCGCTGAACATGTTGAAGAAGTAGTTACCGGTAGGACTTCCTGCGCCGGCCTGTTGGTCGCCATAGTTGTAGCACAGGGGATTGTCGAAGTCGATGTCGTAGAAGGCGAGCTTCTTCATGTAGATTTCGCCGCCCTCACCAGCTTCCGGTGAACGTCCGAAGGTGAACATGGAGTAGGGGCATCCGTTCCACTGCTCACCGTTGACACCCTGTGAGAAGTTCGAGCCCTTACCGATGCCACTGATGACGCGGGCACGCTTGCCTTGTGCTACGTCGGCGGGGTCGGTGCGCAGGGTGAAGCCCTTACAGGTGATGTCGTTGCCGTCCAGATAGTAGGTCTTGCCGCCTTCCAGCAGGAATGTCTGACCTTCAGCGTAGTTGGTGTTTGAGATGAAGTCGTAGAGTGTTGGCGTCAGTGGAGCTGCGTTGAACTCGGCAGCACGTGCATAGACGTCAGCACGATTGTAAGCATCATTATTGGGCAGTGTGCCCTGATTCTGCGTGGCCAGCAGGGCGGCGTGTTCCAGGAGGATGGGTTCACCGGGCTGTCCGTCGCTGCGTGCGGTGCAGGTGTTGTACTTGGCATCGATGGCCACGGGCACACGGGGGTCGATGACGTCGATGACGTAGACCGAGTTGGCCGTCAAACCGTCGACGACGACGTAGCCGCGCTCGCGGTCCTCCTGTGTAATCTGATAACGCTTCCATTTCTCGCCCACGGAAGAGTTGGGGTTGTTGGGCGAGGGCGACACGGTGAGGATGGAGTAGCCCAGGTTGCCGTTCTCGTCGATGTTGAAGTTCTCATAGTAGGACTCCAGCTTGTCGAGGTCTTCTTCGCTGGTGATGGTTGCATCTTCGGCATAGCCCATAGCCTTTTTCACCGTTGAGTTGAGGTAGACGTGCATGGTCTCCTCGGTGGTCTCGGCCTGGTTCACATAGACGGCATAGGGCGTTGGGTAGCGGTCCTTGGTGTCTACTCCGAGGTATTCCTGCCATTGGCGTCCGTTGCCGTGACCGTACCAATTGGAGGCGTGGGCAAAGGTGCTCTCATCGCCCTTGATGTTCTTGTCCTTCTTTGACAGTGCACGGATGGCGAAACGGTAGCTGGTGCTGTACTGCTGGTCCTTGATGAGCAGGTCGAGCACCTTCGGGCCTACGATGGTGTCAACGAGCAAGTCGCTGGTGCCCTGTATGCGAGCCCAGGCATCGCTACCGCCGGATACCTTGGGCTGCAGTGCCATTTGCACCTGATAGCCGGCGCAGTCATCCACGCCATACCAGTAGAGGTGGATGGAGTTGCCGTGGGGGTAGGCAGCGTCGAGTCCGCTGTTATAGGGATAGTCGGAGCCCTTGCCGCGCGTGTTGTCGCAGATGAACATGGTCATAAACTCGCGGTCGGTGCCGGGAGCTGCGTCGTCATCGTCCTTGCAGGAAACCATCAGGGCTGAGGTGCCTGCGAGGAAAAGGAGCATAATGCTATTGAGTATCTTTTTCATGGTCGTAATATTTTAATAGCCGTAATAGTTCTTATAGGCTCCTGCTGAGCGCTGGATGGCCAGGTTGGGGTAGGGGAGAATGTAGCGAACGACAGGCAGTGTGCTGGCGTCGGGAATGTTCGACGGGAACTGCTCCTGCACACCGTTGCGGATTATCCAGAGGTTGCCGCCGTCGTCGCAGCGGATAAAGCCGTAGTAGCTGTACTTGCACTCATTCTTCGGCGTGCCGGTGTTCTGGTCGCCCCACTGGTAGAAGTCGGCGAAGTTCCAGGCTTGGGCAGCAAAGCCGCCACGGGTGATGGCGCTGGTCACAGGCTGTGAGGCAGGCTTGTAGGCGTTATAGATGCGGAGGCTCTTCAGCGACTGGTTGGGATACATCTGCGTGACCGTTCCGTCGTCGCTTACCTTGTAGCCGTAGAGCTGTGCACGGTACATGCGCAGTCCGTAGGCGTTTACCTCGTCAATGCCGTACTGGTGGTAATAGATACGCTCGGGCAGGTTGTCGATATAGCCATTGTCGACGGTGTAGCCATCGTGCATGTTGATGGCATCCTCATAGCCAGTAGCGCTGCCGGCGTTCTGCATGCCCACGGAATAGTAGCGCAGGAAGCTGTAGACCAGCTCCTCGGCGTAGGTGTTGGTGCGCACGAGGTCGCGCCAGCGCATGTTCTCGCCGGCAAACTCCCATTTGCGCTCGTCCATGACAGCTTTCTGGAAAGATTCCTTCGAGCCCTGTGCCTGAGAGATGAAGTCGGGGTCGCCGTCTTCAAAGGCACGGGCATGAACGCTCTGCAGACATTCCACTGCCTTGTCTGTGGGGCCGCCGTTCAGCTCGTTGGCTGTCTCGGCATACATCAGCAGCACGTCGGCGTATCGCATGTAGGGATAGTTGATGCCAGTGGAACCGGTGGTGATTTCGCCCAGTGCATTGCTGGTGCTGCTCCATAGCTTCGACCACTTGTTGTTGTGCACGGTGTAGTCCTGGCGGATGTAGACAGTGTCAGCCAGTGCGCCAGTGGCATCGGTGAAGTAGGAGTAGTACCACAGGCCGTTGATGAACTCACGGCGCAGGTCGTTGTCGCGGAACAGGAAGCGATAGAAGGCGTTCAGGCGTCCGTTGCCCGAACAGGCGCCCCACGGGCCTACGGTCTTGCCTTCGTAGGAACTGTAGGTGGGACCCTGAATGTAGCCGGTGTTGCCTGTCGACTCCTTGGCGAAGGGAATCTCGAAGATGGGGTCGTCGTTGTTGATGACCTGATAGTTGCACTCGTTGACGAATACGTCCTGATACTTCATGCGCAGCTGGTGTGTACCGCTCTGTATGACAGAGTCGGCATAGGCCATGGCTGTGCGGTAGTATTCCTGCCAGTTCTGCGGGCGCTCCATGGTGCCGTAGCTCTTGGCATCGTTCTTGTTGGGACGCAGCGAGTAGCCGCCGGCAGTGAGCGCGATGCGGGCGATGAGACCCTGTGCAAACTCTTTCGAGCAGCGTTCCACGGTGACGGTCTGTGTTGATGTCATGTAGGGAGCAGCTTTCTGCAGGTCTTCAATCAGTGCTTTCTGAATGGTCTCGCGGTCGGCCACGGGTGGCACGTAGTCAGAGCCGTGCACGCTGGCGGGCTCGAACATAAAGGGCACATCGCCGAAGAACACCACGAGGTCGTGATAGGCCATGGCGCGGAGACATTTGGCCTCGCCTATCCACTGCATGATGTCGGCATCAAGCAGCCGGTTGCCGTTCTGGTCCACTTCAAACTCGCCGTTGGAATCCTTGACGAAGCGTACGTCGGAGCTCTCGGCTGAGGTGATGAACTTGTTGCAGTATTCGATGAGGTTATAGGCAGCTGTCCAGTATTTGTAGAGGTCGCCGCCCTGGTCGTCGCAGTCGAAGCGTGAGTAGCTGTCGTGAGCGTGGGCACTGCTGCTGTTGATGATCATGTCCACATCGCTGTTCATCACGAAGCTGCGCTGGTAGATGTTGCCGTAGAGGTCGCCCTTCAGAGCCTGTGCGTAGACGCCGTAGAGGGCGCGCTGCACCTCGGTCTTCATGCTGAAGACAAACTCCTCAGTGTAGGATGATGGTGCCTCTACCTCCAAGTAGTCGTTGCACGACGCCATCGTCAGTGCTGCCACACCTGTCAATAAAATATTCTTGATTTTCATATCTGTCTCTGTTTTTTAGAACGTGATGTTAGTACCGAAGGCGAACTTGCGGTTACGCGGATAGCGGTTGATATCCATGCTGGGCTTGAGGCCTGTCTGGATGTCCACCTCGGGGTCGTAGCCGCTGTAACCGGTGATGATGAACAGGTTAGAGGCGCTGACATAGAAACGTGCTTTCGAGATGCCCCACTTCTTCGTGAGGTCTGCGGGCAGGGTGTAGCCCACGGTGACGTCGTTGCAGCGCAGGAAGGAACCGTCCTCGATGAAGTAGGAGTGTGTGAGCTTCTTTGTCACGTCGGTGGGGTTCCACAGTGTGCGGTTGGGGTTGCCCTCCTTGTAGATGTCTACGGCATTCTTGTCGGCTGAGTAGTAGCACTTGTAGAGGATGTCGCCCTTAGTGCCGGTGATGCTGCCGTCGATGTCGTTGTATTGCCAGCCATCGTTGAATTCGGCCAGCACGTTGTTGAACTTGTTCTTGTTGCCCTCCGATGCCGACAGCACGTAGGCCGTGGCGTTGTTGATGTCGAAGTCGAGCATGTAGGAGAAGTTGGCCGTGAAGTCGAGGTTCTTGTAGGAGCCGCTCAGGCCGAAGCCGCCCTGAATCTTCGGGTTGGTGTTGCCGATGATGGTGCGGTCGTTCTCGGTGATGCGTCCGTCGCCGTCCAGATCCTTGAACTTGGGCTTGCCGGGCAGGGTGGCGATGCCGCTGTTCGATGAGCCTGAGATGTCGTTGATGACGGTGACGTAGCCGTCCTCACGCGGAGCCATGTTCTTCGATGTGCCGTTGTCGGCTGCTGCCGAGCCCCAGGGAACGGCCTGGTAGTTGTTCAGCGGGTCGAAGTAGAACTCGTCGAACTGGTAGAGACCGTCGTAGACGAAACCGTAGATGAGGCCCACCTCGTCGCCTTCGCGCAGACAGTAGTCTTGATAGGCTGTTGCCCAGCGGTCGTTGGTGTCCCATATCTCGGTGTCGATGCCGTTGAGCTTGTCCACCACCTTCTTGTTGAAGCCGAAGTTGAGGTTGGCTGACAGCACGTAGTCCTTGCCCTGTAGGATATCGCCGTTGATGCTGAGGTCGAAGCCTCGGTTGGTCACCTGGCCGATGTTTTGCATCTGGCTGGTGTAGCCCAGCACGGAGGCCAGGTCGGAGTCATAGAGCAGGTCGCGTGTGGTGTACCAATAGTATTCGGGCGTGATGGTCACGCGGCCGTTGAACAGCGAGATGTCGGCTGCCAGGTTGCGGGTGATGGTTGTCTCCCACTTGATGTTTTTGTTGGCAAACTTGGCGCCGCCGCTGTTGGCGTAATATTTCTCACCATATTGTGTCACCTCGCCGAAGCCGGGGCCGCCGGAGGTACCGATGGCGTAGAGGGGCTGCCACATGTCGTTGCTGATGCGGTTGTTACCTGACAGGCCGATGGCGGCACGAATCTTCAGGTTGGAAATCCACTTGATGTCCTTCATGAAGGGTTCCTCACTCATCACCCATGCACCAGAGACGGAGGGGAAGTAGCCCCACTGGTTGCCGGGAGCAAATTTCGTGGAACCATCAGCACGGAACGTGGCCGACAGCAGGTATTGGTGCTTATAGTTGTAGCTGGCCTGTCCGAAGAACGAGGCGGTGCGGTCGGGCGTGCTCTTACTCGAGCCTGTGCTGTAAGGGGTACCGAAGCTCATGTTATTCCATGCCGTACGAGCATCGAAGGAGCGGGGGAAATAGCGGCTGTTCAGGTAGGTGCTGCGCGACTGTGTCTGATAGATTTCCTGACCTACGAGGAACGACCAGTTGTGGTCTTCCTTCATGGTGAAGTTGTAGGTGGCGGTGTTGGTCCATACGTAGTTCAGACCCGAGCCGTTGCTGATCTGTGCCACGGGCTGGTTGTTGTTGCTCTTGCCCGTGCCTGTGAGGGCTCCGTAGAAGCGGCTGGTGTCGTTCCAGCTCAGGCCGATGGTGCCCTCGGTGCGCAGCGTCAGGCCCTTGATGGGCTTCCAGTCGAGGGAGAGGCCATTTGTATAAGTATAGGAATGGCGCAGCTGCTGGTTGATGGCGATGTCGTTCTTCGGGTTGGTATAGGTGAAGAGCTCCTCCTCATCGGGGTCAGCGTAGGCGGGGTCGATGTAGCCGTACTCACGCAGGCCGTTGGTGGGACGATACTGCAGCACGTCGATGATGCCGCCCGTTCCGATGTGCTCACCACCGGCGCCTTCATTGCGGCGGTATGAGAACTTCGGATTGAACTGCAATGACAGCTTGTCGGTAATCTGCACGTTGGTCTTCACGTTCAGGTTGGTGCGGCGCACGCCCGAACCGAGAATGATACCCTTGTCCTCACTCTGTGTCAGCGAGATGTTGAACTTCACCTTGTCAGTACCGCCGCCGATGTTCAGGTTGGCCGAGTAGTTGATAGGCGTCTCGCCCATCACCTCGTCCTGCCAGTCGTGCGAGGGCAGCGTGGTGTACATGTCGAGGTCGTAGGGGTTGCCGAAGTTCGAACGGAAGAACTTACCGTTTGAGTTGCGGGTGCCGGCGGCTGAGTGCCACTGGTACTGGTACTTGGCAAAGTCGGCGGCGTCCATCAGGTCGAGCTTCTTCGACAGGTGGCTGATGTTCAGGTTGCCGTTGAAGCTCACCTTCACGTTGCCGGCCTGTGCGCTCTTCGTCGTCACCACCACAACGCCGTTGCCGCCCTTGGCACCGTAGATGGCGGTGAGGGAGGCGTCCTTCAGAATGTCGATGCTGGCAATGTCCGTCGGAGGAATATCGTTGATGTTGTCAACCTGGAAACCGTCGACGATGTAGAGCGGCTCGTTGGTCTGAGTCACCGAGGTGCCGCCACGCACACGGATGTGGACGTCGGCGCCGGGTTCACCGTCGACCGTGGTCACCTGCACACCGGAAATCTTGCCCTGCAGGGCTACGGCGGCTGAGGTCACGGGAACCACCTCCAGTTTCTTGCCCGAGATAGAGCCGACAGAGCCGGTCAGGTCCTTACGGGCCTTGCTGGTGTAACCCACGACAACGACCTCGTCTAACGAGGCATTGTCGTCTTTCAACTGGATTTTCATGTTGGGACCCGCTGTGACTTCCTGCGACACCATGCCGATGTAGCTCACTACCACGGTCTTACCCTGTTGCAGCTTCAGCGTGAAGTTACCGTCGAAGTCGGTGGCTGTAGCGTTCTTGGGGTTCCCCTTCTCTACGACGGTCGCGCCAATGACAGCTTCGCCTGTGGCATCTGTCACCGTACCCTTTGCAGTGGTCTGCGCATGCAGATGGCCCACGGCTAAAAGCAGGCACAGCAGTAACGCCGTACGTAAGATACTTTTAAAGTTTACAGACATAAATTAGTAGTTTTTTTGTTTGTTTGTTTGAAAAATATGAATATGGTGCAAAGTTACGAAGAAAAATTAGGATTACAAAGACTTCTCTTAACAAATTTTTCGTAAACGATTGCGTTTTTTAGCTATGGATGGCTTTTTCGTCGAGACATTCTAAAATGTTTCAAGTAACAGTCACTTTTTAGTTCAACGCCCTTGAACTTATGTTCAGCGCCCTTGAACTTGTGTTCAACGCCCTTGAACTTATGTTCAACGGCCTTGAACATAAAAATGATTGTGCACGAGAAGATAATCAGTGCTTTATACAAGATTCTCGGCTTCGTGCCGGGCAATCTTACCTGTAGCAGTGAGTGGAATCTTGGCAACGCTGACGTAATGCCGGGGCTTCCACAATCGTGGAAGCTCTTGCTCGCAGAGCAGGCGCAGGCTCTCGGTGTCGGTTTCTTCGGTCAGCAGCACCACTGCCTCGCCCAGACGCACGTCTTTCATACGCGTGATGCAGAAAGGCTTCTTCATGTGCGGGCGCAAAAGGCGTTCTACCTCTTCTGCCTGAATTTTCACGCCGCCTGAGCAGATGACGTTGTCCTTGCGGCCAAGGATGCGGAAGAGGGACTGAAGATGGAGGGTTGCGATGTCGTTGGTCACTAACGGGCCGTCGTGCACAGCGGGAGCGTTGATGACGAGGCAGCTGTCGGCGTTGAGCGACACCTCGACGCCTTCGAAGGGTGTGTACCACTCGCTGGCTCCGGGGCCGTTGAGGCGGCGCAAAGCGATGTGCGACAGCGTCTCGGTCATGCCGTAGGTGCTCCACACAGCGTTGGGAAAGTCCTTCAGCTGTCGCTCTAATTCCTCGTCGATGGCGCCTCCGCCGATGATGAGGTGCTTAATCTGCATGAGCTGCTTGCGTTCCTCGGCCACCTGCAGCGAGTTCCATACCTGCAGCGGCACCATGGCGGCGAAGTCTATGGCCCCCCCCCTTACCCCCCCGAGGGGGGGAGAAGTTACACCTTTCTCATGTGCTGAGACTATAGAAGCCCCCTCGGGGGCCGTAGGGGGGGCTTTCAGAGGATGACCGCTGGGCGCTACGCTGATGAGACGCAGACCGCAGGTGAGTGCGCGCACCACCATCATCTTGCCTGCGATGTAGTCGAGTGGCAGGCATAGCAAGGCCGTGTCGCCCTCTTTCAATCCTAAAAAACGGCAGGTGATGCGTGCTGAAGCCTCCATGCGACGCTTCTCCACCAGCATTGCCTTTGGTGTGCCCGTAGAGCCGCTGGTGTGTACCGTCAGCGTAGGGCTGTCGCTATGCCATTCTTTCAGGAATTCCTCGAGATCCATAATTGGTCGCGGCGAATTTCAAGGGGCATGCGAATGTTGTCGGTGAACAGCTGGCCGGTTCCCAAACCCTGCGGCATGGTGATATGGGGACCGTAGACGTGGGCACAGAACTGAGCGATGGCGTTTAGGCCGATGTTG
This sequence comes from uncultured Prevotellaceae bacterium, assembly GCA_902778535.1. Classification (GTDB taxonomy): domain Bacteria; phylum Bacteroidota; class Bacteroidia; order Bacteroidales; family Bacteroidaceae; genus Prevotella. The sequence goes on along the minus strand of CACYYG010000002.1, from coordinate 125,514 downwards.
CTCTCCAAAGCGGAGGTAATCCACGAACCGATGCCCATGTCGCGGGCGATGTCAATCCATTCGCGGCAGCCTGCCATGCCGCCGTGTAGCGATGGCTTCAACACAATGTATGCCGGGCGGATGATGTTCAGCATCTGCCGTTTCTGCTCTGGGTCGTTGATGCCGATGAGCTCTTCGTCGAGAGCGATGGGCAACGGCGATTCGCGGCTCAGCTCGGCCATGTTGGCCCATTGGCCTGCCTTGACGGGCTGCTCGATGGAGTGCAGAGCGTATTGCGACAGCAGTTCGAGTTTGTAGAGGGCATCGCCGTTGTCGAAGTGGAAGGCACCGTTGGCATCGACGCGCAGCTCTACCTCACGCGGGCCGAAACGCTCGCGGATGCGGCGCAGCAGGTCTAACTCTTGGTCGAAGTCGATGGCGCCAATCTTCAGCTTGATACAGCGGAAACCTTGGCGCAGTTTCTCTTCCATGCGCTGAGCCATCTCATCGTAGCTGCCCATCCACACCAGTCCGTTGATGGGGATGCCCTCTTCGCCACGGGCAAAGGGGGTGTCGGACAAGCGCTGAGAGGATTGCAATGAGAGCAAGGCCGTCTCTAAGCCGAAGAGCATGGAGGGGTAGGGACGCAGGTCTTCGTAGGCAATGATGCCTGTTTGTTCCACTTCGTCACAGAAGCGGCGCAATACAATATTATATATAGAAGGGGGCAAGGCATCGCAGCTCAGGTCGGGTAGGGGAGCACACTCTCCTATGCCGACGGAAGAACCGTCGGACACAGTGACTAACCAGATGCGCCGCTCGGTGTAGACGCCACGGCTCGTTCCCGCCGGCTGCTTGAAATGCAGCACGCGCTCCTCAATGGTTATTTTGTATTTCATGAAAACAGCTAAGGAATCTGCGGGTACTGACCGAAGTCGGGCTTGCGCTTCTCAAGGAAAGCATGGCCGCCTTCTTGGGCCTCGTCAAGGAAATAGTAGAGCATGGTGGCGTCGCCGGCTAATTGCTGGATGCCCGCCTGCCCATCGAGCTCGGCATTGAGGCCAGCCTTGATCATGCGCAGGGCAATGGGGCTGCGCTCCATCATCTCCTCGGACCAGCGCACGCACTCGTCTTCCAACTCTGCCAAAGGCACGACCTTGTTCACCATACCCATCTGCTCTGCTTCACGGGCCGTGTATTGGCGGCATAAGAACCATATCTCGCGGGCCTTCTTTTGGCCGACGATGCGCGCCAGGTAACTGGAGCCGAAGCCTGCGTCGAAGCTGCCCACCTTCGGGCCTGTCTGTCCAAAGATGGCGTTTTCGCTTGCGATGGTCAGGTCGCAAACCAAATGCAGCACGTGACCGCCGCCGATGGCGTAGCCGTTCACCATCGCGATGACGGGCTTGGGCAGACGGCGTATCTGCATCTGCACGTCGAGCACGCTGAGGCGCGGCACGCCCTCGTCGTCGATGTAGCCGCCGCGGCCTTTCACGTGCATGTCGCCACCCGAGCAGAAGGCATGCTTCACATCTTCAGGCCGCTTGCCTTCAGGCACCTCGCTCATAGCGCCGGTAAGCAGTACCACGCGGATGCGCTGCAACTCACGGCACAAGACGAAGGCCTGGCTCAGTTCCAGCGTTGTTTTCGGGGTGAAGGCATTGCGAAAGCGTGCCCTGTTGATGGTAATCTTCGCAATGCCGTTATACTCTTCGAAGAGAATCTCCTCGAACTTTCTGATTTCTTTCCACTCTCTTTGTGACATAGCCATGTTGTTATTGTGTGTAGCCGCGGACAGGATTCTCGTACATGCTGATGCGAATCTTGAATTTCATCATCTCGTCTAGGTTGTGTACGGGATGTTCCATGTCGGCAGGAACGGGCAGCTTAGAGAACTGCTGGAAGTAGAGCAGACAGGCGTCGCGCCACCACTCGGCATCGCGGGCCTGGATGCGCAGACGGCGCTGAATGTCGCTGAAGCGCTCGTCATCGACATATTGCTTCATCGTATCCCACTGAGCCAGCATCTGGCGGGCGCCAGTGACGCCGTCGGCATACTTGTGGCACAGCTCGTCCCAGAATGTGCGGCCGCTGTGCATACGATGCTGCCAGGGCACATGGTGGAACCAAGCAAGGTACTTCTCGGGACAGGTGTTGATGTCGTTCAGTTGGTCGCACAGCGCCGTAGGATACTGTGACACGGCGTCGGTGCCATTTTTTGTGCGGTCGAAGCCCAAGCCCTCGCTGTCGGCTCGATGGTAGTAGGCTGGCGTCCAATCGGGGCGTATGCCCGGCTCTGTGTACCACGGCTCGGGGCCGTAGTGGTGACCTCCGGCGAAGATGTGGTGCAGGCCGAGGGGCATCATGTAGTTCACGCAGGTCTCATGGCTATTGACCATCAGCTGTGTCATAGGCTTCACGAAGTGCTCATCGCAGGTGAAGGTCTGGCGCAGCCACTCGTCGGCAATCTTCTCGCTCTTCATCGTGGGGCTCCACGCCAGTCGGCCAAAGGCATACCAGTTGGCTTGGGCAAAGTCGTGGCCGCACCAGTTTGTGTCGTTGCCGATATTGGCCACGCCGGCCACGGCATCAAGACGGCCGGGGTCAAACAGCGAGAAGAACTCCTGCCACATAGGGGCAAGGAACACAAGGTGGTTGGCGGCGCCGAGATATTCCTGTGTTACCTGTAGCTCAGCAGCAAGTTGTGTCTTCTGAATGGCGGTGAAGAGGGGACTGTAGGGCTCGCGCGGCTGGAAATCGACGGGACCGTTCTTTACCTGCAGGATGACGTTGGAGCGGAACTGGCCGTCCAACGGCATGAACTCGTTGTAAGCCTGCTTGGCGCGGTCTTTGTCCTGTGGATTATAGACGAAGGCACGCCACATGACGATGCCCTTGTGGCGCTTCAATGCATCGGCCATCATGTTGGCGCCATCGACGTGGGTACGGCCGAAATCGCAGGGACCAGGCTCGCCCTCGCTGTTGGCCTTGACGAGGAAACCGCCGAAGTCGGGCACCAGCTTGTAGATTTCGTTCACCTTCTTCTTCCACCAGGCACGCACATCCTTGTCCAAGGGGTCGGCCGTCTTCAGTCCGCCTACATGGATGGGCGAGGCAAAGTTAACCGACAGATAGACGCGGATGTGATAGGGACGCAGGATGTCGGCGATGTGCTTCACCTGCTGCAGGTTCTCGGTGGCCAGCGCCTGCGGCTTCGCGTTGACGTTGTTCAGCACGGTGCCGTTGATGCCGATGCTGGCATTGGCTCGGGCGTATTGCAGCAGAATGTCGTCGTTGACCTGCGGCCAGAAGATGCTGTGCCCGGCAAAGCCACGCTCCACGGTGCCGTTGGGGTTGTCCCAGTGGTTGAGCAGGCGCAGGTTGTATGTGGGTGCTGACGTGATGCTGAAGCGGCTCATGTCGGCTCCCGTCTGCTGCATCCTCAGCAACTCAAAGGCGCCGTAGAGCAGTCCGGCATCGGTGCTGGCGGCCACGGTGGTCTTGCCGTCCTGACAGGCGATGGTGAAGGCTTCAGGGTCATAGCCTTTTGCCTTGAACAGTTCCAGCTCACCGCCCTTCCAATACTTTCGCAACTCGTCGGTGGCGGTGCATGCCGGTCCAGTTACTTGAGTGTTGTTTCCTTCAGTCATGCGCAGCCACAAGCTGTGGCCGTTCTCGGCCCATGCTGCCATTGAAAGCAACATGGCCAGGAAAGTATAGCGTAATCTGAACATTGTTGGATATTAGTTAATGAGGTATATTTTTGACTTGCCTTTATAGATGCAAATGATTGTGGCACGTCCCTGTGTGATGGGGCTTACCCTACATTCTACGCCAGCAACTGAGGAGAATGCTTTCAGTTTTGAGCTGTCATTCAGCGGAGCATAGACCTGATAGCGTGTAAGGTCGGTGTAGCCGTTCTGGTTGGTGGTACGGATAGGCGTGTCGGGAAGGCGCAGGGGCTTGTCATCGACAGTAATGGTCACCTCGGGCACAACGGGAGGATTCAGTGTCTCACCCTTAGAGAAACCGATGCCGTGAAGATCGAAGAGACCCTGCGGGCGCTGGGGCTGTTGCTGACGGCGACCTCCCCATTGAGGCTGTGGCGGAGCCGGTATCTCAGGGCCTTCGGTCACGAGGTAGATGGCGTGCTTGCCTGTGAGACCTTCAACGGCGGGCACGCTGATTTTGTAGGTCATAGCAGCCTTGGGCGCATCGCCGGGAATGTTGAAGACTCCTACTTCCTGACCCTTCCAGGGATCATCCAGCAGGACGTGAATTCTGAACGGCCCCTTTCCGCTGGACGACAGGTTCAGGCAGAGCGTGGTGCCGTCGCCAGCCTTGGTGCCTTCGAAGGCGGGCAGACCGTTGGCTGACTGTGCCAAACCGCCGAAGCCGAAGTATTTGAAGCCTACGATGCCGCCGTTGGTGATACCGGCCAAGTCCATCGAGTTGTTCCAAACGTCGAAGTTGTCCTGCATCCATTCGTTGCTGTTGGTCCCACCATGCACGAAGCAAGCAATACCGGCAGAATAATAGGCGTAGGGCGGAAGGCCGTAAATTTGGAAGCCTTCGCTGGTTACCTCTGCACCAGTATAGGTGTTGCCGTTGGAGGCGGCTGCCGTCCACACATTGTCTTTTGTATAGGGGTCAAAGCCGGTAATGGTCACTTTGCCGCCCTTGGCCACAGGTTTCTTGTCCCAAGTGATCTTCACAGGAGCCACCATAGGCTGACGGGCATTGCCGAAGCCACGCGGCGGACGGTGATAAAAGACATACCACTGGCCGTTGATTTCCTGCAGCGAGCCGTGAGTGTTGTGGCCGAAGTTGGTGGTGATGAGCTTCGAGCCGTCCTCATTGAGCACTACGCCACGTGAATCGACCAGCACGCCGCCTGAGCGCCACGGGCCGAGGGGAGAGTCGCCGAAGGCATAGCGCAGGGCTGAGTTGGTGTTGCCCAAACCGTATTCCTTGCCGCTATAACCGCTAAAGACCATCACGTACTTGTTGCCCACCTGGCGGATGGACGAAGCCTCGAAGAAGTTGAAGTCGAGCGGGTTCTGTCCCTGATACAGAGCCTTATACTCGCTGCCTTCCCTGTCGAGCAGACGGCCGTCGGCGCTGCTGGCCGGGATAAACGGATCAATGGGTTCTGTGCCTTCGCGCTTGGAATACATCGTGTTCTGGTCGAGCTCAACAGCCGTAGAGTGCTGGAAACCGTAGAACACATAGGCGCGGTAGCCCTTGTTGAAGTCAGGGTCTTTCTTGTTGGTGATGTTCTCGACAAACACCGAGGGGTCGAAGTCGATGAGCGAGCCGGGCAGGCAGCGTGCGCCGTCCTCTGTGATGTTTACCGGCTTAAACGGTCCATTGGGGCGGTCGCCCTTGCACACCATCGGCGTGCGGCCCCAGCCGCGGCTGTGCGGATAGAGCCAGTAGGTCTTCTTGCCCGTTGTCTTGTCGACGGTCTCTACAAGGTCGGGAGCATACATCGTGTCCCATTGTCCGTTGACATACCACGAGAAGATAGGGCCTTCGTCACGCCATTGCGTCAGATCCTCAACGGGTGCCGACCACATTCGGACGTCGTTGCCGCAATACTGAGTGTAGTGTGTGTCGTGCGAGCCGATGATGTAGGCGCGCTGCTTGCCTGGATTATCCGGGTCGTCAAACACACGGGGTTCGCCGTCGGGTACATGTTCCCACAAGGGGAGATAGGGGTTTTGCGCCAGTGCCAGAGCGGCGCAACTCATTGCAAGCGTGATGCTCAGAAACAGTCTTTTCATGGTCGTGTTTTATTTTAGTTTTGCGTTTTTCTCTAATGTCCAGCCTTCGCGCTGCAGCAGCAGCGGGCTGTTGCCCTTGAACATGCGAGCGGCCTTGCTGTCGCCCTTCAGCTGCCAGTCGAGCCAGGCCAAAGCCGGGACGGTGAACTCGCCGCCGTGAGGCTGACGATAGGTGCCGCCGTGACCGACGGGATAGTTGACGGCGCAGGCAGGCACGTGCTTGATGCGGTGGAAGTCGTCCATGCCGTTACCGTAGGCGATGTCGGTCTCGCCGCCGAGTATGTAGATGATGGGCGTGTGAATCTCCTCCAGCTTCTCTTTGGGAGGCATGGGCATACCGCCTACGGCCTGATGGGCGTTCTGCTGGTTGAAGAGGCCGCTGTTGCAGATCATCAGCGCCGTGATGCGCTTGTCGGCGCAGTTGTAGAGTGTCTGCAGGCCGCCGCACGACATGCCTGCTGCGCAGATGTGCTTCACGTCAATCTTCTGATAGTAGGGCGACTGCGGGTCGGCGTTCTGGGCGATGGCCCAGTCGATGGATGCTATCTGCTGCTCGGTCGTCGACATCGGGCCACGATAGGGCTTCTCCTCCATAGGAATGTAGCCTGTAGCGATGACGAGGTAGCCGTGCGATGCAATCTCGTTGAGGAACTTGTAGTGTTCCCAAGGCGAGTCGGTGCAGGCGCCGTTGCCCCATACGAGTACGGGCAGGCCTTTCTTCTTGCTGAAGGCCGAGAGGTCTTTCGGGACAAAGACAGTATGTGCGGGCAGCGTCGGCTCTTCCTTCATCACAGCCTTGTAGGCTCCGGTGCCGCCGTCCTCGACGGTGCGCGACTTCACGCCGCCCAGCTCCCACCAGTCGAAGTTGAAGAGTTTCGGACCCTTGCGTCCCTTGAAGACGAGGTAAAGGTCGTGATTGGCTACTGGAGAGGTGAGAGGCGTGAGGTCTGTCGTGAGCGATTGCCATTGCTCCCAGCCGCCTGTGCCTGGCACGCTGAGCGTGCCGAGCAGTTCGCCTCTGATGCTGTCGAGATGGAGCTCGATTTGTCCGCCCCTGAGTCCGCTGGCCACGCGTGCGGTGAAGCTGGTGGGCCATGCAGTACCGAAGTCTACGTTCTGCAGCTTGATGTAGTCGCCGTTATGGATGTCGGTGACATAGACGCCGATGGCATCGTTCTGCTCGGTTTTCAGACCTTTGGAGAAAGCCATCGTCTCGGCCTCCACGCGGCGGTAGGGACTGAGGGCATCGACGGGCTTCACGCCCTCGTCGGTAGGCATGATGGTGGGGAAGCTGCCGTCGGCGTTGTACTGGAATTCCTCTACGGCCACGCTTCTGCCGAAGCCTCCGCCATTGGGCAGCTTGCCCGTGTGGTAGAAGAAATAGGAGTGTCCTTTGTAGTCGGCAACGCCACAGTGGTTGGTGAACGAGTTGGTCTCGCTGAGCGGCATGATCTCGCCAGCATACTTCCACGGGCCTGTAGGCGACGGCGCCGTGCTGTAGCTGATGTGCTCAGGCACTCCGCCGGCAGCATAGAGCAGCTGGTAGGTGCCGTTGCGCTTCGTCAGCCACGGGCCTTCCACGTAGCTGTCCTTGTATTTCTTGCCCTGCTGGCGCTGGCGCATCATCGGGCCTCCGAAGGCCTCCTCGGTCATGTCCAGCTTTCCCAGCTCGCCGCTGTAGGAAATCATGTCGCGGTTGAGCTTCAGGTAGTAACATTGCGGATTGCCCCACATCAGCCAGGCCTGGCCGTCGTCGTCGATGAAGACTGTTGGGTCGATGTGGTCCCACGAGCCGTTCTCAAACAGAGGCTTTCCGATGGCATCCTTGAAAGGCCCCGTAGGCGAGTTGCCCACAGCCACACCGATGGCCATGCCGCCGGAGAGCTTTGAGTGGGCACAGATGTACCAGTAGAACTTGCCGTTGCGGGCAACACATTGCGAGGCCCAGGCGCGGTCGTCGGCCCATGAGAAGCTTTCAAGGGCGAGTGGCGAGCCGTGGTCGGTCCAGTTCACCATGTCGGTAGTGGAATACACGCGCCACTCCTGCATCCAGAAGAAGTCGGCGCCATCCTCGTCGTGGCCGGTGTAGACATACATCGTGCCGTCGTGCACCATCGGCGCAGGGTCGCTGGTGCACCATGTCTGTACGAAGGGATTCTGGGCCTTCGTTGCCACAGCTGCCAAAAGGCAGCCGCAGATGATTGTAGCTTTCATCATGCCAGTTGTCGTTTATTGGGTTATTAGGTTGCAATTTGTCTGCAAAGTTACGAAAAGTCGAGAGCAAAACAAAGAAAAGAGTTTCTTTTTTTTTACCGAGACGGAGTAACTTCGCGTTTGCAAAGCGCAAAGGTGTGAAAAAACGAGAGAACGGCAAAGGAAAAAGATAAAACAGTAACCACGTGGGTTACTGCCCGTAACCATGCGGGTTACTGACAGTAACCACGTGAGTTACAAAAATTTTCATTTGTTAACAACTTCGTGCCTTTGTGTTCAGTTTACACATGCGAAAGGTGTACACTGTGATAGATCGGCGACGCCTACTGTTTGAAAACCTTGAAGGCGTAGCCCTGCTCCTTGAGCCACTCAATGCTCTGTGGAAGGGCTGTGCGCAGCTTTTCAATGGCCTTGAGGGAATCGTGGAAAACGATGATGGAACCGGGGCGGGTGTAGCGCTTGACGTTGTTCAGGACGTCTTCGGCGGTCATCCATTTGGAATAGTCGCGAGTGACCACGTCCCACATCACCACTTTGAATTTGCGCGAGAGCCATGCATATTGGCTGAGCCGCATCCAGCCGTGAGGCGGGCGCATGTAGCGGCTGCGGATGTAGGCGTTGGCTTTCTCCACATTATACATATACTCCTTGATGCTGTGGCGGAAGCCGCTGATGTGGTTGTGGGTATGGTTGCCCAGCTGGTGGCCCTCGGCCTTGATTTGCTCAAACAGTTCAGGGTATTTGCGCACGTTGTCGCCCACCATGAAGAAAGTGGCCTTGACGCCGTAGTGGTGCAATGTGTCGAGCAGGAAAGGCGTAGACTCTGGGATTGGGCCGTCGTCGAATGTCAGGTAAACTGAACGCTCGCGACGGTCCATTCTCCATAGTGCTTTCGGGTAGAGCCAGCGCAGGTAGACGGCTGGCTGCTCGATAATCATAAGCTGCTTCTACGTTGTCGTTTTGTTTGTTTATTCCAGTTTTCCGCCTTTCTTGATGAAGGTCTCGAGCAGCGTCATCTGCTGCTGCTCAATCTCGTTTGCCTTCTCGCTGTCGAGGGTTCCATACAGGGACTTGATGTAGCGCAGGAAGCTGAAGTGCATCATACACTCGTCGTTGTAGAACTTGAAGGTATCGTCGTCGAACGACTCGTAGTAAGTGACGTACTGAGTTGAGCGCTTCCACAATGCGTCGAGGATGGGCCGGGCTTTCTCGGCAATGGCGGGATCATCGACGCCGATGCGGATATAGAGCTGGGCAGCGTAGAGCGACGAGGCATCGTAGGGCACGTTCTCGGCAGGGAACTCCTTGTCGACCTTCTCAAGCACCTTCAGGGCCATGTCGTATTTCTCCTGAGCCAGGCTTTGCAGTGAGTCAGCGGCCGCGCTGGCGGGCTTCTGGGCAGCGTCGGGGCCAGCCTCCGTGCCGTCGGCATTATTCATCACATCGACAAACTCAGACCTGTCGAGCAGATCGTCTCCCTCAGACACAAGCTCGGTGGCCAGGTCGACCATCAGACGGCGGTGTGTGTAGCACATGCGCATCACGGTCTCGTCGAGATAGATGCCCGGTGTGTTGGCGCCTCCGAACTTGAAGCGCTCCATCACGTTCTTGTAGGTCTTCTCGGTGTCGTAGCTGGTCATGCCGGGATTGGTCGTGGTGTAGGGTGTGAGTCGATAGACGAGGCCTTCCTGCACGAAGTGGTTGCCCAGGTTCATCAGGTTCTCGCCGCCCACGGTCATGGCCACGTAGATGGGACGCTCCCAGTTGCAGTTGGCCAGCAGCTCCAGCATCATCAGCTTGCTCTTGGTGAGATAGCGCGTGCCGCGAAGCGAGATGGCCATGCGGTCGGGAATGCTGTTGAGACTGTCTTGATGGGTTTTGAGGTTGTTGCCCTGTATGAGCATGCCGCTGCGCAGTACAGCTTCCTTGTCGATGGTGATGTAGACGGTGTCGGTGGGGATGCAATGGTAGTCGGGACCGATGGGGTTCTGCACCCAGTACTTCAGTATGTTCTTCAGCTCGAAGGGATCGTCGCCCCACGACTGGCGTGCCACATCGGGCGACTCCTCGTAGATGGCCCGAATCTGGTCCTTATACTGCGGCACGACAGGCACGGCGTCGTTGGTGCCCGACACATAGTTCAGTCGGGGCCAGGTGATGGGCAGGCCTGGCGAGTCGTAGGCCGGACGCACCATCTGGTCGATGTACCAGTCGGTGCTGAGATAGCTCAGGTTGCACACGCGGGCGTCGGTGCGGAATCCTTCGGTGTCCTGATTGTACCACAGGGGGAAGGTGTCGTTGTCGCCGTTGGTGAAGATGATGGGGTTGCCCTCATCCTGCATGGACATGAGGTAGTTCTGGCCGAAGTCGCGGCAGGTGTAGCGGTCGGAGCGGTCGTGGTCGTCCCACGTCTGCGAGGCCATCTGTATGGGCACTATCAGGCAAACGAGCGACACGACGGCAGCCAGCGCCAGCCTTACCTGCTTGTTGTCGTTCTTGAGCAGCTTGGCCAGCCAGCTGATGATGGCTGCCACGCCCATACCGCACCAGATGGCGAAGGCATAGAACGAGCCTGCGTAGGCATAGTCGCGCTCACGCGGCTGCAGCGGCGTCTGGTTGAGGTAGATGACGATGGCCAGGCCTGTCATGAAGAACAGGAAGAACACCACCCAGAACTGCTGTATGCCCTTGCGGCCACGCGACAGCATCTGCCAGAACAAGCCCAGCAGACCGAGGATGAGCGGCATGGCGTAGAACACGTTGTGGCCCTTGTTGTTCTTCAGCTCGTCTGGCAATAGCGACTGGTCGCCGAGGAAGGCATCGTCGATGAACGAGAAGCCCGAGATGGCGTTGCCCTTGTCGCGCTCGCCGAATCTGCCCTGCTGGTCGTTCTGACGTCCCACGAAGTTCCACAGGAAGTAGCGCCAGTACATGTAGTTGCATTGGAAAGAGAAGAAGAACTTCAGGTTGTCGAAGAAGTTGGGCATGGTGATCTTCGTTCCCGGGTAGAGCTTCGAATCAACCTGAGTGCCGCCGAGACCGCCTACCCAGCTCTTGTAGAAGCAGACGTGGCAGTCGCTGCTGCAAATCTCGTCGTCGCGGTGGTTGGCAGCCTTTATCGATGAGTACATGCGGGGGAAGAGCACGTTCTGCGCATAGACGGCCTCCATCTTGTGGTCGGCAATGAAGTATTCGTCGGGATCGTCGGGATTCACCTTCTCCTTGCGCTGGTAGACGGGAGCCCCGTCGATGATCTTCTGATAGCCGTTGTCGTCAATCTCCGGCTCCGAGGCGAAGGTCTGTCCGTAGAGCAGCGGACGGTCGCCGTACTGGTCGCGGCTGAGGTAGCTGCCCAGGGTGAAGATGTCCTCGGGTGAGTTCTGGTCCATCGGCGGGTTGGCGCTGCTGCGGATGACGATGACGGCATAAGTCGAGTAGCCAATCATCAGCATCAGCATGCAGAGCAGCGTCGTGTTCTTCAGACGGGCCGAGATGAGGGGTGCAAATTCCTTAGAGCCGCTGCGGCGATAGAACAATGCCCAGCCAACCAATGCCAGCACGATGATGCCGATGATGAAAGCGCTCCAGCCGTAGCCGTAGAACGGTATGCCCAAGAGACCGAAGCCGCAGAGGAAGGCAATGTTCTGGCGCTTCCAGTTCTTCTCCGTGGCGTGCTGTGTTTCGTAGATGGCCCAGATGACGCTGCCGATGAGCAGTATCAGGTAGACATAGAGACCCGTATTGAACGGCATGTGGAGGTCGTTGACAAAGAACAATTCAAACCATCCGCCGACGGTGATGATGCCAGGCACGACGCCGTAGAGCACGGCGGCAAGGATGACAAACGACACAAAGAGTGCAAACAGGGCGCCCTTGGCGTTGGCGTTGGGGAATCGCTTGAAGTACCACACCAGCACGATGGCGGGCAGGCACAGCAGGTTCAGCAGGTGGACACCAATCGAGAGTCCCGTCATATACATGATGAGCACCAGCCAGCGGTCGGCGTGCGGCTCATCGGCGTGCTCCTCCCACTTCAGGATGAGCCAGAACACCACGGCGGTGAAGGCCGAGCTGTAGGCGTAGACCTCACCCTCGACGGCTGAGAACCAGAACGTGTCGCTGAACGTGTAGATGAGTGCTCCCACCAAACCCGAGGCCTCGATGGCAATGAGCTTTGGCGTGTCGAGTTCTTCCCAGCTGTTGGTGAGCAGACGGCGCACCAAGTGCGTGATGCTCCAGAAAAGGAACAGGATACATGCAGCCGACAGCAGGGCGCTCATGATGTTGACCATGCGTGCCACCTGGGCGGGGTCGCTGGTGAACTGTGAAAACAGGTTGGCGGTGAGCATGAAGAACGGCGCACCGGGCGGGTGGCCTACTTCCAGCTTGTAGCCGGTGGTGATAAACTCAGGGCAGTCCCAGAACGAGGCAGTAGGCTCGATGGTGGAGCAATAGACGAAGGCGGCAATGAAGAAAGCCAGCCAGCCCAGCACGTTGTCCACTAAGCGGAATTGTTTCATTCTCGTTTGTTGGTTATTGTTAAATGATTATTGTATGTTAGAAGCAGATACCGAAGCTCAGCTGATGCATCTTCGGGCCGCGGTCTTTCTTGAAGAACTCCATCGGGCAGTATTTGCAGTAGATGGAGGGCAGCCACGGAGTGCACAGCTTCATGAAGCCGTCGATGGTGATGGGCCGCTGGCCTATCTTCTTTGTGTGTACCTCGTAGTCCTCACCGTCTTTCTCGTATTCACGCTGTCCGGTGGCATGGACATTCCAGTTGACGAGGGCACCGACGGTGATGCCCCAGTCGTGCTCCTTGTCGAAGTAGTGGGTGTAGAGCAGGGGCAGCTGGATGCTGAAGGTCTGCAGGCTCGTGTCGTGCTCTTTTTCTGTTGCATCATAGGGCACCAGCGTCATCACGTCGTTGACCTTTGCCCAGTGGGTCTCATCATCCATTGCGTAGCCGTGCCAGTTGATTCCCCAGCCTATGCTCCACTCGTTCTGCTTGCCGTAGGGATGCCAGTCCCACGTGGAGCCGACACCTATTTCAAACGAGGGCCACACCTTGAAGTCGTAGCCGTCGGGCGTGTCGAGCATGGTGTTCAGACCAACGTTGAAGTGCCAGGAGTGTGTCCACTTGCTGGGCTTGCCGTTCTTCTTGATGGTAATTCTGTTGAAGTCGCGCACATTCTTGACGGTGCGGCGCACGGCCGACGTGTCGGGAATGCTGATGCGCTGCATATAGTGGAAGTCGGGGTCTTCCTTGGTGCCGCTGATGACGATGCGCTGCACGGTGTCGCGTGTCTCTATCTTCACCTTCTTGGCATCTTCTATCACCAATGTGTCGTTTACTTCTGTGGCAAAAACCGGCGTGGCGAGGCATCCAAAGAGGATGGCTGCCATGATGTCCTTCGTTTTCATGCTTTTTCTTCTCTTTTTTTATAATCACTTTTTTGATTCTTTCCACAGCTCATACTCGTCGTCCCAGTCACGCTGGTCCTCGATGCGCTGCTTGATTGCGTCGCTCAGCGGCGGCACACCCAGCTTCTGCTTCAGACGGTCGATGTCGGCGTCGGTATATCCGGCCTGTTTGCGGCGTTCCTCCATTGTCAGCCTTTTGTCGGCACGGAACTGGGCCTTGGTCATGTAGACCACGCTGTCTACATAGAGTTCAGTACGCTCTTTGAACACCTCGCGGGCAGTGCCGACCAGCAGGTTCAGGTCGATGCTGCCGTCGAAGACCACACGTTTCAGGTTGCCCTGCGGCACGTAGTCGATGCCTTCTTCCAGCTGGTAGACGGCGTCGGCCTGCACGTTGGAGAGCTTGGCCTTGACAAGGAGGATGTTGATGCTCATCGACGTGTCGGGTGCCAGCGCATCGTATTTCATGTACATCTCCTCATGCTGGGCGTCCTTCGTGATGGTGCCGCACAGCCTGCCCTTGGTGTAGACGCGTGTGGTATTGCCCTGCTCATCGATGGTATAGACCTTCGGCATCTTGCGGGCCTTCTCGAGGAAGGTGTAGGGCTTCAGCTCGTAGAAGTCCATGATTTCGCCATTCATGTCGGGGTGCACCAAGTCGCGACCTACCATAATCCTGGCTCCGTCGTCCTCGTCGCGGCTGTAGCGCACGTCGAGTTCGCAGATGCCTTCGTGCACACGGTAGAGCTTATGCTGACGATCCTTGATGTGGGCAATGCCGTCGTCCACATAGCGGTAATAGCCATAGATGCGCATGCAATAGCTGCGCTTCTTCTGATAGTCCACGCCCTCCAGCTTGAACTCCTTCCATATATCGTCATCGTCGGTCTGCGCCTGCATCGGGATGCACACCGTTAAGCACAATAACAATAACAGCAACCAAGCGGTGCTGCGCTTTTCTGCGTTGCTCTTTTGTTTCATTTTATGTCGTTTTTGCAAAAACTGCGCGCAAAGGTACGAAATATTTATGAATTATGAATTGTTGATTGTTATTTTTTTGTTAACTTTGCCCCATATTTGATAAAATAAGTAAAAGACCATGAGAAATTTGAGAAAAATGACGATGGCGTGCCTGCTGATGCTGACGCCGATGACAGTCTTGGCTCGCGAGGCTACCGTGACCTCGCCTGATGGCAAGCTGCAAGTGACTATCAATGACAATGGTGGCCGTGCCACCTACGCCATCACTCTTGAGGGGCAGCCCATGCTGCTGCCGTCTGCCATAGGTTTCAAGGCCGATTTCGGCGATTTCACCCAAGGGCTGAAAATCACCGACACCAAGGCTGAACAGATTGACCGATGCTATGAGATGCGGCAGGTGAAGCAGTCGCACATTCATTACGAGGCCACCCTGCTCACCGTCAATTTTGAGAACAGCAAACAGCAGCAGATGTCAATGGAATTCTCCGTTAGCAACAACGACGTGGCCTTCCGCTACCTCATTCCCCGCCAGAAGGGCGACAACCCCAAGAGTGCCGTCATCCTTGAAGAATCCACCGCCTTCTCTCTGCCCGAAGGCACCACCACCTTCCTCACCCCGCAGAGTGGAGAGATGGTAGGGTGGGAGCGCACCAAGCCCAGCTACGAGGAGGAATACAAGGCCGATGCCCCCATGACCGCCCGCAGTCAGTTTGGCAAAGGCTACACGTTCCCCTGTCTGTTCAAGGTGCAAGCCCCCCCTACGGCCCCCGAGGGGGCTTCAAATGCAGGTAAAACCCGCAAAAAGTCAAATGTAGCCCCCTCGGGGGCAGAAGGGGGGGCTTGGGTGCTCATCTCCGAGACGGGCGTCAGCAGCGCCTACTGCGGCTCGCGCCTTTCCGACTATCAGTCAAATGAAGCCTCCTCGGGGGCCGTAGGGGGGGGCTCTGGCTTCTATCAGATAGCCTATCCCATGCCAGGCGAGAACAACGGCAATGGCACGTCGGCCCCCGGCATTGCCCTGCCCGGCAGCACACCTTGGCGCACCGTCACCGTGGGCACCACGCTGAAACCCATCGTGGAGACCACTATTGCATACGACGTGGTGGAGCCGCTCTACGAGCCCACCATCGACTACGCCTCTGGACGCTATACCTGGAGCTGGCTCATCTGGCAGGACAACAGCATCAACTACGCCGACCAGGTGAAGTTCATCGACCTTGCTTCGGCCATGGGCTTCGAGCTGTGCCTCGTCGACAACTGGTGGGATGAGCGCATTGGCCGTGACCGCATCGCCGAACTGTCACGCTATGCCCAGTCGAAGGGCGTCAGCCTGATGCTTTGGTACAACAGCAACGGCCATGAGAACAACGCCCCGCAGACGCCACGCAACTGCATGAACAACAGCATAGCCCGCGACCGCGAGATGGCGTGGCTGAAGTCCATCGGCGTCAAGGGCATCAAGGTGGACTTCTTCGGCGGCGACAAGCAGGAGACGATGAAGCTCTATGAAGACATTCTCTTCGATGCCAACCGCTACGGCCTGCAGTGCATCTTCCACGGCTGCACACTGCCCAGAGGATGGGAGCGCATGTATCCTAACTATGTGGCCTCCGAGGCTGTGCTGGCCTCCGAGAACGTCTTCTTCAACGAGGGCGCTGCCATTCGCGAGCCCTTCGACCTCACCATGCACCCCTTCTGCCGCAATGCCACGGGCACCATGGACTGGGGCGGCATCATCATGAACAAATACATGTCGCCCGACAACAAGAGCCGCCACCCGCGACACACCACCGACATCTTTGAGATGGCATCGGGCATCACCATGCAGACAGCCATACAGTGCGTTGCCATGCAGCCCAACAACCTGCAGGAACTGCCGCAGTTTGAGATGGACTGGCTGCGCCAGCTGCCCACTACATGGGACGAGACACGATTCCTCTGCGGCTATCCTGGCAAATATGTCGTTCTCGCCCGCCGTCATGGCGACAACTGGTATGTGGCTGGTCTTAATGCCCAGAAGGAGCCGCTGAAGCTGACGCTCACCCTCGACATGTTCCCCGCCAAGGCACAGCTGAAATACTACGTCGATGACCCGAAGACCGGACAGCCCACGCTGACCACGCTGAAACTCGACAAGAAACAGCAGACTCGCGTGGAGATACAGCCCAACGGCGGACTCATTCTGCAGCAAAAATAGAAGCATAGCTGATACAGGGGTTTGTGCCCTTTTTGTAACCACGTGGGTTACTAACTGTAACCCGCGTGGTTACTGACAGTAACCCACGTGGTTACTAACAGTAACCCGCCTGGTTACCGATGTTTTGAAGCTTTTTGGCATCATCGGCCAAAATGGTCTTTATAGAAATGATTGAGTAGGCGACAAACAATGGCCTGCTCAATCGTAAAGGTCGGTTTTATTCCTTTTTTCGTACCTCTGCGCTTCGCTCTAAGGTTCTTTTACTCGAAAATGAAAGAAAAACGCAATTTTTCTTTGCATTTTGCTCGTTTATTCGTACCTTTGCCGCCGCAAGAACGAAAAATCTTTTAAAACAATGACAAAATGACTTTTAAATCTTGCAAAATGCGGACGCTGGCAGCATCATTGGCAGTGTTCGGCAGCGTGGCCGCCATGGGCCAACAGTCATCTGACACATGGCTGAATGACTTAACTAAACGTATCACCTTCAACGGCTATGCACAGGCTGGCTGGAGTTTCAACGATGCCAACGGCACGAAAAGCAACAGCTATAACCTGAAGCGCACGCTGCTATGGGCTAAGGCGAAGATTACCGACCGATGGTCGTTCCTCTTCATGCACGACTTCAACAGCGTGGTGCAGGAGTTCTACACCGACTATCGCGTGACGAAGGACAATGCCCTGACGGTGCGTTTCGGACAGTTCAAGCACTCGTACACGATGGAGAATCCGCTGTCGCCGACGGCGCTGGAGCTTATCGACGTCTACTCGCAGGCTGTGCTCTACCTGGCAGGCGAGGGACCAGACCCGCTGAACGGCGTGAACTACGGCCGCGACCAGGGGCTGATGGTCTTTGGCGACCTGGTCAACAACAAACTGCATTATGAGCTGGCACTGATGAGCGGACAGGGCATCAACCGTTCCGACCGCAACAACCAGAAGGATTTCCTCGCCAAGCTGGAAGTGAAGCCTATGGACGGGCTGCGCCTTGTGGCCTCGGGCTACTTGGGCACAGGCAACGCTATGGGCACGGCAGCATGGAACCCAGAGATCAAGGTGGGCGACAACTATACCCGCAACCGCTACAGCGCAGGCCTTGAATACAAAACGCTGCCATACGCCGGCTCGAAATATAAGGAGGCACGCCCCGCCAGCATCCGTGCCGAGTGGCTGGGCGGCAAGGACGGCGAAGTAGGCTCGCGCGGCGGCTATGTCACCTGCTGTTTCCCCGTGGTCGATGCGCTCGACATTGTGGCCAGCGGCGAGACTTACGACCGCAACACCAGTGTGGACGGCTGGGACCAGACCAACCTCACACTGGGCGTGCAATACTGGTATTATAAGAAATGTCGTCTGCAGCTGCAGTACACCCGCTGCCTCTGCGGCGACATGCTGGGCAAAGACTACAACTGGCTGCAGGCGCAAGTGCAGGTAGCGTTTTAAAGAGAGATGTAATAACGTGATAACGATATAACGAAAATGGTCATTAAAATTCTTTTAACGATAATATTCCTGGCCGTGATGATTGGCGTGGGTCTCTACACCCGCAAGCAGGCCAGCAGTGTGGACGGATTTGTGCTGGGCGGACGCGCCGTGGGTCCCTGGCTGACGGCATTCGCCTTCGGTACCAGTTATTTCTCGGCCGTAGTCTTCGTGGGCTACGCCGGACAGTTTGGCTGGAAGTATGGTCTTTCCAGCGCATGGATAGGCATCGGCAACGCCGTCATCGGCTCATTGCTGGCCTGGATTATTCTGGGCCGTCGGACGAAGCTGATGACGCAGCACATTGAGAGCCGCACAATGCCCGACTTCTTCGGCACCCGCTTCCAGGATCAGGGCTTGCGTGTGACGGCTTCGGTCATTGCCTTCGTGTTCCTCATCCCCTATACGGCTGGCGTCTACAAGGGCATTTCTACGCTTTTTGAAATGGGCTTCGGCATCCCCTACGAGTATTGTGTCATCATCATGGCGGCGCTGACGGCCGTCTATGTCATACTCGGCGGCTACAAGGCAACGGCCATGAACGACTTCATACAGGGCATTATCATGCTCTTCGGCATCGTGGCCGTCATTGCTGCCGTGCTGGCTTCGCAGGGCGGCCTGACGGAGGCTGTGCATAAGCTGGCCGAACTGCCCGCCGACGATCCGTCACAAGGCACAGGCGTCTTTGCCTCGCTCTTCGGCCCCGACCCGTGGGGCTTGCTGGGCGTGGTCATCCTGACGTCTCTTGGCACGATGGGCCTGCCGCAGATGGTGGGTAAGTTCTACTCAATTACCGACGAGAGCGCCATCAAGCGTGGCACGATCATTTCTACCATCTTCGCCTTCATCGTGGCTGGCGGCTGCTATTTCCTCGGTGGCTTTGGCCGTCTCTATGACCCTGTGGTGCTGGAGAACGGTAAGATTGCCTTCGACAGCATCGTGCCTGCCATGCTGGTGAAGCTGTCGCCGGCACTCATCGCCCTCGTGGTGCTGCTGGTGCTGAGCGCCTCAATGTCGACGCTGGCCTCGCTGGTGCTCACCTCATCGAGCACGATGACCCTCGACCTCATCTACCGCGACAAGAAATCATTGCCCGGCGAGGTGGAAGAAGGCTCCATCGACGACATCGTGGCAGAGAAGATTGAGCGCCGCAAGGTGGTGGTGATGCGTGTGCTGATCATGTTCTTCATCGCCATCTCACTATTGATAGCCCTGAATCCGCCGACGTTCATCGCTCAGCTGATGGGCATTTCGTGGGGCGCATTGGCCGGAGCCTTCCTCGCTCCGTTCATGCTTGGCCTCTACTGGCGCGGCGTGACTACGGCCAGCGTCTGGGCCTGTTTCATCTGGGGCGTCGGCATTACGGTGGTGAACATGGTGGCTGGCAATCCCATTAACCCCATCAATTGCGGTGCTATCGCCATGATGGGCGGCTTCCCCGTGGTGTGGCTCGTCAGTCTGCTTACACCGAAGATGCCGCGCGACATTGTCGCACGAATGTTCGAATGTTACAAACCTGCCAAATAATTATCTCATTACAAACATACCCTATGAACAGACAACAGCTGATAGAGCAGATAAAGCTGAAACGCAGTTTTCTCTGTGTGGGCTTGGATACCGACCCAAAGAAGATGCCGCAGTGTGTCTTTGATCTCCACGACCCCGTCTTTGAATTCAATAAGGCCATCATTGATGCCACCGCGCCCTATTGCGTGGCCTACAAGCCCAACCTCGCCTTCTACGAGGCTTACGGATTGAAGGGTATGGAGAGTTTCGTCAAGACCATCAACTATCTGAAAACGCAACATCCTCATCACCTGATCATCGCTGACGCCAAGCGTGGCGACATTGGTAACACATCGAAACTCTATGCGCGTACATTCTTTGAAGAATATGACGTGGATGCACTCACCGTGGCCCCCTATATGGGCGAGGATTCAGTGACGCCTTTCCTCGAGTATGAGGGAAAGTGGGTCATACTTCTGGCACTGACAAGCAATAAGGGCAGCGAGGACTTCCAACTCACCCCCCTGCATACCCCACTCGTTGGCAGGTGGGGCCCCGGTAATTTCAAGGGTGAGCGTTTGTTTGAGAAAGTGCTGAAAACTTCGCAGCAGTGGGGCACGGAAGAGAATATGATGTTCGTCGTCGGTGCAACACAGGGCAAGCTTTTTGAGGCTGTCCGTGACATTGTCCCTCATCATTTCCTGCTTGTGCCCGGCGTGGGCGCTCAGGGCGGATCGCTTGAGGAGGTGTGCAAATACGGCATGACCGACGACTGTGGGCTGCTGGTCAACTCCAGCCGTGCCATCATCTTTGCCTCGCAGGATGACCATTTTGCCGAGATAGCCGGTAATAAAGCCCGCGAATTGCAGCAGCAGATGGATGTCTTGCTTAAAAGCAGGAATCTTTAGTCGATGAAGCTATAAAGAGGATGTTTTAAGCAGCGAACTGTCACCGTAGCTAAGAAAACGGTAACCATTGTCGATGGCGTGACGATAGATGTCGCGCCATCGGCCTTTTGTAAAGGCACTGACCAGGAGCAGGAGCGTGGATTGTGGCTGGTGGAAGTTGGTGACAAGTTGGCTGACGATATGGAAGTGATAGCCCGGTGCGATGATGATTTGTGTGGAGGCGTGAAGGGCATCGAGGCCGTTGTGGTCCATCCAGTTCAACAGGGCAGAAAGTGCTTCCTCCGCTCCCACCGAAGATGAATTGTCATACGGCTCCCACTGGTCTACGTGCAACTGCTCCTCGGTAAGTTCGGGGTTAGCCATCACCTTCAGTCCCATATAGTAGAGACTTTCCAGGGTGCGCACGCTCGTGGTGCCTACGGCAATGGCGCTGCAATTGTGCTTGAGTAGTTTTTCCAATGTCTGACGGCGCACGCAGATGTGCTCGCTGTGCATGACATGACCGCCCATCGTGTCGCTCTTGACGGGCTTAAACGTTCCTGCACCGACGTGTAGCGTCAGCTCCTCGCGGTCGATTCCGTGAGCATCGAGGGCGGCCAATACTTCGGGGGTGAAGTGAAGCCCCGCCGTAGGTGCAGCCACACTGCCCTTGATCTTCGAGTAGACCGTCTGATAAGTGGTGAGGTCGCTCTGTTGTGTCTCACGGTTCAGATAGGGTGGAATAGGCAGCTGGCCGGCAGCTTCCAAAAGCTCGGCAAAGGTGACCTCTCCCGACCAATCAAACTCAATGATGTGACTGGTGCCCACCATTGCGCCACGCGAAGCCTTAACAGTTATCGGATATTGGTTGTTGGCTATTGTCAACGTCAGTTTGCCCTCCTTCCATTTCTTCAAGTTTCCCACCAAACAGAGCCATTGGCAGTGTCCGCGGGTGAGAAACATCTGCTCATATTCGGCAGGAGCGTAGGGCTCGAGGAGGAACACCTCGATGAGGGCGCCTGTGTCTTTATGGAAGTGCAGGCGTGCACGGATGACCTTAGTGTTGTTGAACACCATGAGGGCGCCCTTGGGAAGGTATTGCGGAAGGTTGTAGAAATGGTCGTCAATGATGTTTCCATTGTCATAGACCAGCAGCTGTGAGTGGTCGCGTGGTGTGACTGGAAACTTTGCTATGCGCTCGTCGGGCAGCTCATAGTTGTAGTCGCTAATACTGATATTCTTTGTATCCACTTTCTGTGTTAACGCTTATTGTTAATTGGTTAACGGTTACTGTATGAAGCAGGCTTTGATAATGGCATAGATGAGGGTGATGACCAGCACGCATACTGGAATGTCGGCATGACTGCACAAGAAGCCAGTCTTGGTGTATTGTGTCGAAATATAGTTGGCTGGAGCCAGCGCCTGTTTCTCAATCTTGTTATAGAGCACCCATACGCCAGTGCCCACGACGGCACCCCAAAGCAGGCCAACAAAGATGTCGCCAGGATAGTGGACACCCAGATACATGCGTGTCCAGCAGTTGACGAGCGACCAGATGATGAGGGCGACGCTGAGCAGTCGGCTCCTGATGAGCCAGAAGAAGAAGATGGCCAGACTGAATGTGTTGGAGGCATGGGCAGAGAAGAAACCGAAGCGGCCGCCACGATAGCCATTGACAATGTCGACGTTGATGCCAATGTCAGGGTCGCGGGCTGGCCTCCAGCGCTCCACGAGGGGCTTGACAATCATGTCGTCGAGACTGCCAGCCAGGAATACGCAGAGGAGTGCGCAACCCAGGACGAGAAATACTTTCTTCAGACTGTCGCTATTCTTGACAACCACATAAAGCAGTGCCACATAGAGGGGAATCCATGTGGTGGCAGTGGTCAACGTCTTCACCAGCGAGTCGAGAAACACCGAATCGCTGCCGTTGACGGCAAGAAGCCATTGTTTGTCAAGTTCTATCCAGTCCAATTCTTTCCGTTATTACGTTATCACGTTGTTACGCTAAATCTTCTCAACACTTTTGGCCTCCACCCAGCCTTCACGGCCGTCGGGCAGAATAATTTGCTTCCAGTCGTTCATCGTATCGTCAGTAATGGTTACCTTCGTGCCTGCGTGCAGGGTGAATTCATCAGAGCCACTGGCAGTAGGAGTATTTTTCACTGGCAGGCTCTGCACCATCACGATGGCTTCATCGTGGCGCTGCAAGGCGCGCTGTTGCTGCCAGGCAAAGAGGTTTGACAGCAGGAACATTACCAGGAGTACAGCACTTATGGTGAACGAAACACGACGTAGACGTTCACTGAATGCAAAGAACCATACCAGGGCCAGCACCAAGGCGACAGCCAGCGAGACTAAAGCAATGACTGCCCAGACATCAACGCTGAATGCTTGCACCAAAGAGCGGTACCAAGTGACGAAAAACATTTCGCGCTCAGGAGCAATCTTGTCGACAGTCTTTGAGCTGGCCAGCTGCAGGTTGAAGCGGGCATCATCGTCAGAAGGCTGCATACGCAGGGCGCGCTCCCACGACAGGATGGCTGCCGAGAGGCTGTCTATACGATAATAAGCATTGCCTAAATTATAGTAGACATCGGCGCTGGGGCCTTTCTCGCTGAGCAGCTGCTCATAAAGATGGATGGCTTCGTCGAACTGCTCCTCATTGTATGCCTCGTCGGCATGCACCTTCGATACAGTCCCGGCATTGGCCGACGCAAAGAATAAACTCATAGCCAACGGCAGGAAAATGACGACTAATGGCTTTGTCTTTTTCTTGTTCGGCTTCACACTCTCAATCTGCTCAATGGCAGTAACGGATTTTTCGTAGACACGGTTCATATTGCCTTGAGGATCGCCTGGGGCATAGCGTACAAACTCGCACTCGTCGATGGCAGCGATGAAGCTGTCGGTCACCTCCTGGCCAACACCGCGTTCAGCCAGACGCTGGCTGATGTTCTCGCGTGAGAGTTCACTGACGGGGATGTTGAGCTTGTCGCCCACATAGCCCCAGAGGGCACGCAACGTCTCGTCGTAGAAGTCAGCTGCCTTGCCGTCGCGCATCAGTTTAGCTGCCTTACGCAGTTTACGTACGGCAACCTTGTTGGCACGCTTGCGTCGCGACTGCACCGCATCTGTCTGACTGTTCATCCTCATGCGCAAAATGATGAGGACGATGATGAACAACAGAATGAAGGCTGCCATCAGGATGAAATAGAGGCTGGTGGCAAAGAAGGAACCAGCCTTTGCTGTATTCTCCTTGCCAGTTCTGATGGCATGTATGTCGCCTCTATCGTCATTCTTCTGTCCTGTAAAGTCTTGTATAGTGCCTGTGGTGCCGTCGCCCTTGAGGACCTCAAGCGGGAATGGGTCGGTCTGTATGGTGCGGTAATCATGGGCATTGGTGTCATAATAGGTAAGCGAGGCGGCAGGGATGACATAGCTGCCACGTTTCTGCGGAACGGCTATGTACTCAAATGTGAGGGTGCCGTCAAGACCCTCGGGCGTCAGCGTAAAGTCTTCGCTCTGCTTGGGGTCATAAACATCGAAGCCCTGCGGGAAGGTTATCTCAGGCTGTCGCAGCATCTTCAGGTTGCCATGTCCGCTGATGGTGATAGTCAATGTGACGGGTGTATTCTCCTTTACATTCGATGGCTCCATTGTGCCGCTGATGGAGAAATGTCCCACACCGCCGCTATAGTTGGCAGGACGCTGCGGCAGGTCGTCGACGGTAATGTCGAGAGGCTGAGTGGTGAGCTGGCGCGGAATCTCACGAGTCATGTTCATAAAGGGGTCGAAGGGGTCGCGGATGACTTCAGTGAGATAGCCCTGTACGGTGAGGCTGGGAATATGAAGTGTGCCAGACTTCTGCGGATAGACTACATACTGCTTCCAGTCAATTGTTTTCATCATCCGTCCTCCTATGTTCTCTGCCCTGAGACTTTTGCGCTGCGTATCATTATAAGGCAGCATGTAAACGTCCTGAAGGTCGAGTTTTAAATCATCTACAGAAGGAATGGGCAGGTCGGGATGCCAGCAGACTTTATAGGTGAGCAGGAAAGGTTCACCATAGCTGACACGACGCTTGGATGAGGTGACATGAATAAAGAAATTATTGGCAGAAGCAGTTGGTGCCTCTACGCGTTCTTCGCCTGCTATGACATTAACGGTGAGAGAATTTGATTTTACCTGATGTCCGCCGATGGTTGCCGATGCAGGCGGAATGGTGAAGGTGCCCGTCTTGGTGGCTGAGAGCACGTAGGTCATCGTGAGTTCTTCAGAAGAGGAACTTCGACCGTTAATAGTTGTGGAACTGATGTTGACCGACTGTGAGGGACCAAAAAGCACCTGAAAGGCGTCAGGCACCGATGATTGCGAGAAGTTGCGCACATCAAGGGTGTTGATATGATAGCGTAGGTGGAAGTTCTCACCCACATGCACTACGGGTTCCACCTCGCCTTCAATGGTATATCTCTGAGCCATAGCCATTATCGTGGCTATGCACATAAGCATTATGACAGATATTTTGCGTTTCATTTCGTGCTTTTTACCAGTTCTTCTGGTTGGTACGTCGCTGGCCTTCCTGCTTATACTGGTCTATGTTCTCCTTAGTTCTCTTTTCGTTCTGCTCAGCAATGTTCAGCAACTGATCCAACATTTCCTGCTTTGTCTGGTCATTCTGCTGCTGTTGTTGCTGCTGTCGCTGCTGTTGCGGCTGTTGCGGCGGCTGTTGGAGGGAATCGGGTTGCTGTTGTTGCTGATTGTTTTTGTCGTCTTGTTGTTGCTGGTCGTTATTGTTGCTATTACCTCCTCCCTTGGGCAATTGGCGCTGACAGAGTACCAGGTTGTAGCGTGTCTCGTCGTCGTGTGGATTGTTGCGCAGTGCCTGCTTGTAGGCTTCGATAGCTTGCATCAGGGCATCGGTTTTATCCTGTCCGCTGCTCTGATTGGCTTTTGCCTGATACATTACACCAAGGTTGTGATAGGCCATTGCACGTCGCAAGACATTTGGCTCGTTGACAGGGTCGCCGGCACGCAGGAAAACCTTGGCCATCACTGAATCACGCAGTGAATCAGGCTTCATTACCTTCCATTCTGCATCAAACATCGACGTGCCGAGGTTGTAGTTAACAGTGGGGTTCAGACTGTCTATCTTGTAGGCTTTCTTGTATTGTCCCATCGCATTGCCTCGTTCACCGGCATGTATCATGCGATTGCCTCGCTTCACATAGCGGCGCATGTCTTTCACACTCTGTGCTGAAGCCATGCTATAAGCACAGAGTGCCATAATGCATAATGCGATATATCTGAGTCTCATCTTTTGAACAGTTTTAGTTTCTTCAGTGTAGGATTGCGACGGTCAAGAATGCATATCTCAATAATGAGGAGCAGTAGCGCCAGCAGACCGACGGCCTGGAACTGCTCGTCAAAGTCGCTGTAGACTGTTGATTCGGCCTTCTCCAGTTTGTCAAGTGCTTCTTGCAGTTGCTTTTGTGCTGTAGCGTTATTTTCCACATGGATATAGGCTCCACCACCAGCCTGAGCTATTTCACGACATATTTCCTCGTTCAAGCGTGACATCACTTGCTGACCTGTGTTGTCAATCATGTAGCCGCCCTGTCGCGGGTCAGGATTGGGAACCAGCGAGCCCTTGGGCGAGCCGATGCCTAATACATAGATGTTGCGTCCTGCTTCGCGGGCTTCCTTGGCGGCATCAATGGCTTCGCCTTCATGGTCCTCACCGTCAGTAATGAGGATGATGGCCTTTCCCACATGCTCGCGCTGTGTGAAGCAGAAACTGGCGGTACGGATGGCCTTGGCCAAGTCTGTACCTTGATTGACAATTAATGCTGGTGAAAAGTTGTTGAGGAACATCTTTGCCGAGACGAAATCGCTGGTGATGGGGAGTTGGATGAAAGCATCGCCGGCAAAGGCGACGAGGCCCACGCGGTCGTTGTTGAACTGGTCGATGAGTTTTCCCACAATCATCTTTGCGCGATCCATACGGCTGAGATTGCCATCAGTGGCTTTGTCAACAGCCATCATGGAGTTACTAACGTCAATGGCGATAATTGTCTCAATGCCGGCCTTTGTCTGCTGACTGATGGCCTTGCCGAACTGCGGCCGTGCCAGCATGACGATGAGCAGTGCCAACGCACCCTCAAGCAGCCAAAACTTCACGCCAGGACGCCAGCGTGATACCAATGGCATCAGCTGTTCCACCAGTTCGGGGTCTCCAAACTTGCGAAGCCGCCGTTTCTGGTTGCGGTAAGTAAGGAAGCGGATGACAGCCAACACTATAACTATCACCAGCAGATACAGATATTTGGGATCTTCAAATCTGAACATTACGGTATTCTCCTAAACACAGTTATTCGTAACAGTATTTCCAGCAGCAGGGCGATGATTGCCACGATGATGAATTGCTGATAAACGTCGTGCACCTTGCTATATTGCTGTACCTCGAGCTTGGTTTTCTCTAAGCGGTCGATGTCGCTGTAAATCTGGCTCAGCTCACTGGCATTGGTGGCCCGATAGTATTTGCCGTTGGTTGCGTTGGCAATTTTGCGAAGCGTTTCCTCGTCGAGGTCGTTAGGCAGAACGAGCTGCTGCATGGTGCCGCCAATCGATAGTTGGTGGGCAGAAGTGGCGTCGGTGCTTCCTACGCCGATGGTGTAGACACGGATGCCCTTCGAGCGGGCAATCTCGGCCGCCATGAGTGGTTGAATCTCACCATAATTGTTGCTGCCGTCGGTAAGTAGGATGATGATGCGGCTTTTGGCCTTCGATTTGTCCAAATGGCTGACGGCCACTGAGAGTCCCATGCCGATGGCAGTCTTGTCGATGATGATGCCTGTACCCATATAGTCGGGTGCATGTTGCAGCAGCGACAGCAATGTACTATGGTCGATGGTGAGCGGACACTGTGTGAAGGCCTCGCCTGCAAAGAGTGTCAAGCCGATGTTGTCGTTGGAACGGTCAGAAATAAATTCAGATGCCACGTTCAGGGCTGCCTGGATGCGTGTGAGTCGCCTGATGCCCATGCCGCTATCGTAGCGCATGTCATCGATGAGCATTGAAGTGGACACATCCATGGCCAGCATGATGTCGATGCCCTCGATAGTCTTTTCTTCCCATTCATTGTGCGTCTGCGGACGAGCCATAGCCAGCACAAGGAATGTGAAGGCCAGCACACGGAGCAACGCCTGTATGGGCATCAGCCTCACACGCCAGCTACGCTGAGCATGCTGCAAGGAGAAAGTGTCGGCCATGCGGATGGTCGGTTCTGTCTTCTTGCGGAACATCACATACCATAGTATATACGGTATGATGAGCAGTAGCAGGAACAGATATTCTTTATTTGCAAATTCTATGTCCATGAGTCTCTAATACAATAGCAAGTCATAGATAAACCATCCGATGTAGGCCAACATGGCAACAGTGAGTAGCGAGAGCAAGGCGATGACAGCGATGAGCACCTTGCGCATCTTGCGTGACTGCTGCTGCTCTTCCGTCAGTTCGGGCTTCACCACTTCCTCGGTAGGTACGTTCTCCTGTTTCGTCTGATTGATGAAGTCGATGGCATTGACAAGGTTAGCGTCGTTTTCATTGACAAGTGTCGACCACTTTGCGAACTTAACCAGGTCGGCTGTGGTGAAGAGCTGGCGCAGTTCGTCCAGCATCTTCGGGTCGTCGCTATTGGTCAGACGTTCGATGATTTCGCTACTGGTCATCTCCATCGCGTTGAATCCGTAGCGCTCGTTGATATACTGTCTCAGGGTGTCGGTGAGGCGGGTGTAGTATTCCTTTGGATCCTCGGCACGCACTACGTTGTCGGCTTTGATTTCCTCGATGGCCTTCATGGCCTTCTTATGCGGCGGCACGCGCTTGATGATGCGTATGCGGGCAATGATAGGCTTGTTGCTGCGTAGTCTGACAATAAGAAAGATGAGTAACAGTAGCAGCGCCACAACACCCCAGGCCATCCAGAAGAGTTTGCTCCACTCGTCATCGGTCCAGCTCATGGGGAACGACTGTACGTCCTTCGGACCGTAATACTTCTCATAGTTGGTGGTGTCCACGTCGACGGTGAATACCTGCAGGGCCAGCTGGCGTGTGTTGTACTCCTTGCCGCTAATTTTCACCGTTACAGGGGGTATCGGATAGAGTGTGTCCTCAAAGCAGGTCAGCACATAGCTGCATCTGTATCGCTTCATTCCGTTGCCTTCATCAATGGCTGGTTCCTCATTGGCCTGCAGCACCTCCATATTGGCTGGCAGCAGTAGCTGGTGGGGAAACTCCACCTTGGCGGTATCCTGTGCATGAGCGGTAACAGTGAGCTCTACCTGCTCGCCCACCGGCATCTCCATTGAGCTGATAGACGACTCCACGCTCTGTGCCTGAACTTTACAGATAGGCAACAGAATGAAAGCCAGGAAAAAATTGATAATGTATCTCATATTCTGGAACCACGTCGGTTAAAAAGCAGGAGTAATTGCTTCACATAGTCATCGTCGGTGGCGATGCTGACAGTGTCCACACCGCTCTTGGCAAAGGTGTCGGTCAGATCGTGCTGGCGGTTCACCCAATAATTCTTGTAGGCTTCACGCACTGAGCGGCTGCTGGTATCGACATATTGCTCATAACCCGTCTCGGCATCCACCACTTTCATTAGGCCAACCTTCGGCAGTTCTGTAGCGCGACGGTCATACACCTGGATGGCTACTACGTCGTGCTTGCGGTTGGCGATGGTGAGCTGCTGCATAAAGCTCTGGCGCACATAGAAGTCGCTGAGCATGAAGGCCGTGCAGCGTCGTTTGGCCACACTGGTAAGAAATTCCAATGCCATCGCCACGTCGGTCTTGCGGCTTTCAGGGTGGAAGTCTAGCATCTCGCGGATGATGTACAAGATGTGCTTGCGGCCTTTCTTCGGCGGTATATATTTCTCAATCTTGTCGGAGAAGAACACTACGCCTATCTTGTCATTGTTTTGGATGGCCGAGAAAGCCAGCGTGGCAGCTATCTCAACAGCCATGTCGCGTTTCATCTGCACGCGAGTGCCGAAGTCGAGCGAACCGCTGACATCAATCAATAGCATCACTGTCAGCTCGCGTTCCTCCTCAAAAACCTTCACGTAGGGACGGTTGAAACGGGCGGTGACATTCCAGTCAATATCGCGCACATCGTCGCCATACTGATACTCGCGCACCTCGCTGAAGGCCATGCCACGACCCTTGAAAGCCGTGTGATACTGGCCTGCAAAGATGTTCGAGCTCAAGCCACGAGCCTTGATCTCAATCTTCCGAACCTTTTTAAGAATTTCCGATGTTTCCATCAGGGAACTTCAACTTTGTTTATTATCTTTGAGATGATTTCTTCGCTGCTGATATTACTGGCCTCTGCCTCATAGGTCAGGCCAATGCGATGACGCAACACGTCGTGAGCAATGGCACGTACATCTTCGGGCACCACGTAGCCACGTCGCTTGATGAAGGCATAAGTACGGGCAGCCTTGGCCAGATTGATGCTGGCACGTGGCGAGCCGCCGAAAGAAATCATTTCCTTCAGCTCCTTCAGACCGTAGCGGTCGGGATAGCGGGTGGCAAAGACGATGTCGGCAACATACTGTTCAATCTTCTCGTCAATATAGACGTCGCTCACCACCTTACGTGCACGCAGTATCTCGTCGACTGTTGTGACGGGCTTCACCTCGGGCAGTCCCTCAGCGCTGATATTTGAACGGATGATTTTCTTCTCCTCCTCCAGTGTGGGATAACCAATGACCACCTTCAGCATGAAGCGGTCCATCTGGGCCTCTGGCAACGGATAGGTGCCTTCCTGCTCAATAGGATTCTGTGTAGCCATCACGAGGAAGGGACTGGGCAGGTTGAAGGTCTCACTGCCGATGGTCACCTGCTTCTCCTGCATGGCCTCCAGCAGCGCGCTCTGCACCTTGGCTGGGGCACGGTTGATTTCGTCGGCCAGCACGAAATTAGCAAACACGGGGCCTTTCTTAGCCAGGAACTTCTCGTCTTTCTGCGAGTAGATCATTGTGCCCGTCACGTCAGCAGGCAGCAGGTCGGGTGTGAACTGTATGCGACTGAAGCTGGCGTCGATGAGCTTGGCCAGTGTGTTGATGGCTAGCGTCTTAGCCAAGCCAGGCACACCTTCAAGAAGAATGTTGCCGTCGCTCAACAGTCCTATGAGAAGTGATTCCACTAAGTGCTTCTGACCCACAATGATGCGGTCCATGCCTGTGGTGAGATTGGTGACGAACTGACTCTGTTGTTCTATTCTGATGTTCAGTTCGCGAATGTCTATATTCTCTGCCATGATAGTTTTTTATTGTTGATTATTTTGTTGTTGTAATCTTTTCCTAACGTTCTTTTTGGGTTCTATTTTAGGAATCTTAACCTCAGTACCTTCTTCCAATACCGTCCTGCCGTCGATGCCATTGAACACCTCGATGTAGCAGGCCAGCTCGGCAGCTCCAAAATAACGGCGAGCGAGTCGTGCGCTGTTGTCGCCAGCCTTTGCCGTCTCCGTGCGGTCGAGTCCTGTAATGTAATAGTAGCCGCTGCTGGTACGTGGATCCATATCGTTGTATTTCTCCCAGATGGGCGTTGTGTCGTCTTCCACCTCCTGCGGCTCAGTCTCCGTCTCTGCTGTTGTGGTTTGTCCCTCTGCTACCTG
The DNA here is from genome assembly GCA_902778535.1 of uncultured Prevotellaceae bacterium. Classification (GTDB taxonomy): domain Bacteria; phylum Bacteroidota; class Bacteroidia; order Bacteroidales; family Bacteroidaceae; genus Prevotella. The sequence goes on along the minus strand of CACYYG010000002.1, from coordinate 94,366 downwards.
AGGCTGTTCATTCTGAGGAACCGTTTGTTCCACTTGCGGTGTTACATTCTCTGACGGGGCAGAAGTGGAATTACCAAGTTTATAACCTAACAAGTATCCGGCACCTCCGCCAACCAGCAGGGCTGTCAAGACCGTGGCGGCTAGATGTCTCCAACCATACCTTTTCTCTTTGGTTTCCATTTGCTCTGTATTGGGATCATCCTCTACCTCTTCAGCTGTCTTCCGGCCTACAGGAAGGACATCCTCCTTTTTTTCTGTTTCAACATCAGCATTTTCTGGCATGTCAACGACTGTCTGGATTGTCTCGACATGAGAAGGTTTTTCTTCCTTTATCTCTTCCTTTTCAACAACAGGAACGATAGCTTCTTCTTCCTTTTCAACGACAGGAGCGATAGTCTCTTCTTCCTCTGTTTCAACGGCTTCTGTGCTACCTTCCTCAATATCAATAGGAGTATCTTCTTCTGGCTCATCAAAATTGACACCATCGTTCAGGACGACTGTCTCGAACTGCGAGAAAGGTCTGTTCACCAGTTCCTTCATCGTGTTGTCGGGCAGAAAGGTCAGCTTCGAGTGGCTGTCAATGACGAGACGTTCACCTGTGTTTACGTTGACGCTTTCACGAGCCTCCACGTCGATAATCTTAAACGTTCCCAAGCCCTTGATTTTCACTATGCGGTCGGCCTCAAGGCCTCTCTGCACCACACTCACTACAGAAGTGACGAAGCGCTGAGCCGTGCGACGGTCTATGCCATGCTTCTCTACCAGCACTGCCGACAGTTCACTCAGAAAAATCTTAGCCATTGCTGTCACCTCCTTTCTTTATCTTTTCCTTCGTTTGCGGGGTGGGCTTAAATGCGAGAGTGAGCTTGGGCGGCACCAGCATACGCTGTCCTGTAGAAGGATTGATGATGATGCGTTCCAGTTTCTTCTTCACTTCGAACACTCCGAAGTTGGGCAATTGTACAGCATCGCCTTCTTGAAAATGGTCGCCCATCGAGTTTAGCAGGGTGTTCATCCACCTCTGAGCATCAGTAGCCTTCATCTCGTTGTGTCGTGCCAATTCGTTAATAAACTCCTTGTTATTCATATTGTTACGATATGATTTCTCCGTAGAGGTCGAACTCTTCAGAGTCTGTTATTCTTACTTGATAGATTTCTCCTTCCTTCACATCCTGCCCGTTGGAACGTATGAGCACCTCAGGGTCGACCTCAGGTGAGCAAAACTCGGTGCGACCAATGTAATAGTCGCCCTCTTGGCGGTCGATGATGACCTCTAATGTCTGTCCCACCTTGGCCTCCTCTATTTCGGCACTGATGCGCTGTTGCAGTCTCATCAGGCGCGACAGGCGCTGTTCCTTTACTTCTTGCGGCACGTCATCCTCATAGTTGTCGGCGGCGTATGTTCCGTCTTCTTCGCTATAGGCAAAGGCACCCATTCGCTCGAAGCGTGCCCATCGGGTGAAGTCGAGCAGCTGCTGGAAGTCGTCGTCGGTTTCGCCGGGAAATCCCACCATCAGCGTTGTCCTGATGTGGATGCCGGGCACCTCACGGCGCAGACGCTCGATGAACTCGATGGTTTCTTGTCGAGTGATGTGTCGGCGCATGCGAGTGAGCATGTTGTCGCTGATGTGCTGCAAGGCCACGTCGAGATATTTGCAAACATTCTTGTGCTCTCGCATCACGCGCAGCAAATCCCAGGGGAAATGTGTGGGGTAGGCGTAGTGCAGGCGAATCCAGTGAAGTCCCTCAATGGCCGACATCTGTTCCACCAGCTCTGCAATGCGCTGTTCGCCGTAGAGATCGACACCGTAATAAGTGAGTTCCTGTGCGATGACCTGCAGCTCCTTCACACCCCGACTCACCAGCCAGCGCACTTCGTCAAGAATCTCCTCCATCGGACGGCTCTTGTGGTGGCCCGTCATCAATGGGATAGCGCAGTAGGCACAGTGGCGGTCGCAACCCTCGCTGATTTTCAGGTAGGCGTAATGGGGTGGGGTAGTGAGGTGGCGATAAGCACCCCCTACAGCCCCCGAGGGAGCTTCATTAGTCATTAGGGCATTAGTGTCCCCCTTGGGGGACGACAGGGGGGCTAAATCTTGCAACAATCTTGTGTAGTTGAACTTTCCATACCACCCGTCCACCTCTGGAATCTCGGCTTCAAGATCATGCAGATAACGCTCCGACAGACAGCCCATCACGTAGAGACGTTTCAGCCTGCCCTCATTCTTGGCCTGCACCAGTTCCAGAATGGTGTTGATGCTCTCCTCCTTGGCATCGGCGATGAAGCCGCAAGTGTTTACCACAGCTATTTCGCCTTTGGGGTCAGGATCATCATGGGTAACGTGGAAGCCGTGCGCCTCGAAAAGGCCCATCAGTTTCTCAGAATCCACCAGATTCTTCGAGCATCCAAGTGATATGAAATCAACGGTCATATTATGCGAAGAGTGAATCCACAAATTCCTTACGGTCGAAGAGCTGCAGGTCTTCCATGCCTTCGCCCAGACCGATGTATTTCACGGGCACCTTCAGCTGGTCGCTGATGCCGATGACCACGCCGCCCTTAGCCGTGCCGTCGAGCTTGGTGATGGCGAGACTCGTGATCTGTGTAACGGCAGCAAACTGCTTGGCCTGTTCGAAGGCGTTCTGGCCGGTAGAGCCGTCCAATACCAGCAGCACCTCGTCGGGAGCTTCGGGCAGCACTTTCTTCATCACGTCCTTAATCTTCTTCAGCTCGTTCATCAGACCCACCTTGTTGTGCAGGCGTCCTGCTGTGTCGATGAGCACGACGTCGGCACCGTTGGCCTTGGCGCTCTGCAGCGTGTCGAAAGCCACTGAGGCAGGGTCGCTGCCCATCTGCTGCTTGACGACGGGCACTCCCACACGCTCGCCCCAGATGCTGATCTGTTCAACGGCAGCGGCACGGAATGTATCGGCAGCACCGAGATAGACCTTTTTGCCGGCCTGCTTGAACTGCCAGGCCAGTTTGCCGATGGTGGTGGTCTTGCCCACACCGTTGACACCCACTACGAGTATGACGTATGGCTTGTGGTCGCCGGGTAAATCCCATTGATCGTTGTCGGCGGTGTTGTTTTCTGCCAGCAATGCCGCAATTTCCTGGCGCAGAATGCCGTTGAGTTCGCTGGTGGACACATATTTGTCGCGTGCCACGCGTTCTTCGATGCGTTTGATAATCTTCAGCGTAGTGTCGACGCCCACATCGCTGGTGATAAGCACTTCCTCCAGGTTGTCGAGCACGTCGTCATCTACCTTCGACTTGCCGGCAACGGCACGGGCCAGTTTGTCAAAGACCGACGTCTTGGTTTTTTCCAGTCCTTTGTCAAGCGTCTCTTTTTTCTTTTTGCCGAAAAATCCGAATATTCCCATAATATTACCTTAAAAACACGTGTTTTGAAATGCAAAATTACAAAGATTCCCGCACACGTGCAAGCATATTTCATTTTGTTAACCGCTTTTTTACATTAGTTTACCATCTTTTTTTCATTTTTTGCCCATTTCATCGGTTAACCATACGCCTATTTTGCCCCCAAATAGGGTGAGGGGAGCGAAGGTCCCTGGTGGGAGTAGTCATCATCAGCAACGGGAAAGACACAGGCACCAGCCCAAACTCCTCTCCTTGACGGGAGGAGAGTGGCAGGCGCAGGGAAAGAGTCTGCATGTTTTTCTGTAAAATTAACTCCTTTTAACGCGACTGTGTGCGTTAACTGTTTAAAAAGATGTACCTTTGCAGGCGTAAAAAGATTGTTTATGGCATTCGACAAAATCAGAATCAAGGATATCGCCCTGAGGGCTGGCGTATCGGTAGGCACCGTCGACCGAGTGCTGCACAAACGCCCAAACGTTTCAAAGGCTGCTTTGGAAAAGGTGGAGAAAGCCCTCGAAGAGATGGACTACGAGCCCAACGTCTATGCTTCGGCGCTGGCCTACAACAAAGACTATACTTTTGTATGCATCATTCCTCAGCACAGCAGCGAGGCCTACTGGGAAGAGATAGAAGAGGGTGTGCAGGCCGCCACGAAGCGCCATCGCGATTTTCATGTGTCGCTGCGACTGGTGTACTATGAGCGCTTTAACGGCGACTCCTTCCTCGAAGCCACACAGCAGTGTCTCGAGGGCAATGTCGATGGCGTCATTGTAGTGCCTGCCAAGCTGGAGCTGACGCGTGAGTTTACCGACCAGCTTACTGAGAAGAACATCCCCTTCATCCTGCTCGACTCCTATCTGCCCGACCTCAAACCGTTGGCATTCTTCGGCCAGGACTCATTCCAGAGCGGATACTTCGCAGCTCGCATGATGATGCTCATTGCCTCGAAAGAGACGGAGATCATGCTGATGAAGCAGCTCAAGGACGGCCACATAGGCTCAAAGCAGCAGAACAACCGTGAGACGGGTTTCCGCCACTACATGCACGACCACTTCCCCGAGATCAAGATTACGGAAGTCAACCTGCCGCTGGGCGGAACGCGTGAGGAATATGACGAGATACTTGAGAATTTCTTTACCACTCACCCTCACGTGCACCACTGCATCACGTTCAACTCGAAGGCCCACCTCGTAGGGCAGTTCCTGCTGCGCACCAACCGACGCAACATCCAGATTATGGGCTACGACATGGTGCCCAAGAACGCCGAGTGCGTGCGCCAGGGCAGCATATCCTTCCTCATCGCACAGCATGCCTACATGCAGGGCTACTCGTGCATCGAGACGCTCTTCCAGGCTATTGTCCTGAAGAAGGAGGTTACTCCCGTCAACTACATGCCTATTGAGCTGCTGACGAAAGAGAACATCGAGTTCTATCGCCGAACCAATATCGGATAGTCGTTGCCATTCTTGCTGCTGCGTCCTGTCATTTTTCGGCGAAACCGAAAAATGTAAAGAAATTTTATTCCGATTTCTTTACAATGGAAAATCGTGAAATAGAAGCGGATTGACTGTTTTTTGCAGTCCGTCGGTCATTGAATGGATGCATGAGTGAGTCAGAAACTGCACATTTGTTATGTTTTGTGCAGGTTTTCGCCCTCCAAAAGGGTTTGTTTCGTACCCAAAACGGCATACTTTTGCTTAAAAAGAGGCTCCGCGTGAAAAAAAGGCATTGACTTTTTTTCACGCGGATATACCTTTTTGAAAATGGGGATGCTCCCGAAAGGCAGGAATATGAGCTAAGCAACTATCAATCAACGAAATAGCCAACCCCTCTCATTTTTGCGTTTTTTGCGGCCAAAGAATCATTTCTTCATTTCGGCGCCATTCTCAGCCTAGTTCAGCCGTGTTTTTTCACCTCTTTTGTAAAAATATTTTACCTACTCTGTGAGCTGGTTAGGGCACTAAAAGATGCTCTAAATAGAGAACGGCTAAGCCGGCAATCCAGCCTGCCAGTACCTTTGGCGCAATGCGCCTTACATACCACGAGAGGCGTATGTGCTCCATCTGCATGAGGGCGATGCCGCTGGCGCTGCCTACGGCGAGCAGGCATCCGCCCACAGCGGTGGTGTAAGCCGTGATGAGCCAGAAAATACCGTTCTGGGCGTAGGCTCCCGTGTCGCCTGCCATACCGTGCAGCGACTGGGCAAAGGAAATGTCGGAGAGGGCTACTGTGAACATATCGACAGCGCTGCTGAGCAGGCCCGAGATGAAGCCGATAATCCAGACGTTGCCGATGTTTGTCTCAATCCACGAGGCAATGTCGCCCAGCACGCCTGTCTCAGAAACGGCTCCAAAGCCCAGCATGATACCCATAACGAAGAGCATCTGCTGGATAGCACCGTATTGCAACACGCGGGGGAAACGGCGCTGTGACATCTGGTCGGCGTTCATCAGCTTGCGGTTGAAGGCTTCGTTCACCACCCACAGCACGCTGAGCACACAAAGTGCGCCGAGGAATGGCGAAAGACGCGTAAGGCTGAGGAATGTGGGTACGAACCACAGGCCACCGATGCCTACGAAGAGCATGAGGATGCGTTGCCAGCGATTGAGGCGGGTGTCGTCGCCGCGATAGGGAGCCACCGTCCATTCAATGTCGAGACGGCCGGGCAGCTCGCGGTTGATAAAAATGGTGGGAACCACCCATGCCACAATGGCGGGCAGGGCCAGATAGCCTGAGAAATGTGTGGCTGTGACAGCCTCGTCGCCCCACAGCAGCAGACCCGTGCTGTCGCCAATGACGGTGAAGCAGCCTCCGCAGCAGGCCGCCAGCACAATGGCCGAGCCGATGAGCATGCGCTGAGATCGGCTTTTCACGATGCTGTGCATGATGACCAGCATGAGCATCGCTGTGGTGAGGTTGTCGAGGGTGGCTGAGAGAATGAATGTGGCCAGCGTGATGGTCCACAGCAGGCGCTTCGAGTTGCGCGTGCGAATCCACTCGTTGATGAAGTCGAAACAGCCGTTATTGTTGAGTATCTCGATGATGGACATGGTGGCGAGCAGGAACATCACGATGGCTGCTGCCCGTCCCACGTAGTTGAGGAAGATTTTGTCGTAGATGAAGTATTTCACCGTCTTGCTCGTCGATTCGGCACCGCCCAGGAACTCAGCATATTCTGCTGCGTGCTGGCTCTGCACGAAGTCATCGCCCCAGATGACGAACACCACCCAGCTGATGGTACCGAGGAACATGGCAATGGCTGCCTTGTTCACACCTGTGAAGTGACCCGTCGCTATCAACAGATAGCTGAAGACGAGCATCAGGACGATAACGAGCGTCATCATTGTGATTTACAATTTGACGGTTAGCGATCTACGATTAGGCTTTTACTTCTCCTTCTCAGTTTTCACCTCATCCTTCTTATAGCGGGCGTTCATGCCGTTGATGACATCCTGCGTGATGTCATATTTATTGTCGCCATAGAGCACGGTGGCCTTGTTCAGAATCATATCGAACTTCTTGTCCTTGTTGTAGTCGGCCAGGAAATTGTCGAGGCTGTCCTGCAGCGTCTTCAAGAAGTCGGCCTGCTTCTGAGCCAGCTCGTTGCTCAGGCGTGCCTCAAGGGCTACGCGGTTGTTGCGCTCCTGCTCGAAGGCGGCCACAGCTGTCTTGTATTGCTGCTCACTCGTGAACGTGTTGTTCTGCAGGCGTGTCTGGATGCTGTTGTATGAGCGCTCCAGCTCCTTGTCTTTGTTGTTCAGCACGGTGGTGGCGTTGGCGCTCATCTTCTCTAATGAGTCCTTCATCAGCTTGGCATACTCATAATGCTCTGTCAGCGAATCCAGCTCAATGAAGGCAATGCCGCCCTGTGTGGCAGAGCCGTCGTTGGCAGCGCTGCCGCCTTCCATCTTCGAGGGTTGGTTGTTGCACGCAGCCATCAGCACGCCGACGGCCAGAAGGGTAAAAGTCTTGATAATGTTCTTTTTCATTTTGTTATTGATTGTTTATTTTGATTTCTCGTTCACCGCCCAACGGCTTCGTGTGCGCATCTCGCGGTCTTGGTCGAGTACGCAGTGGATGCCGCGCTCACGCATTGCCTCAGAGTCGTGAATATGTTGCGACGAGAAGCTTCCATTGCGCCTAAAAATCACCTTTACGCATAAAAATGCTATGGCGATAGCAATTATTAACGTGATAATGACGATTTTTCCAACCATAATGATTAACTTTGCGGGTGCAAAATTAAACAATAAAATCGGAATCACTTAAAAATAAGCATTAAAAATGAATAAAAACGACCTAAAACCTGCCTCCGTATTCGGGCAGTTTGCAAAGATTAACAGTATTCCACGCCCTTCGAAGCGTGAAGAGCAGATGATTCAGTATTTGAAAGGGTGGGGCGAGAGCCATCATCTTGAGACCATCGTTGACGAGACGGGCAACGTGCTTATCCGCAAACCGGCCACCAAGGGCTTTGAAGACCGCAAGACCGTCATCCTGCAGAGTCACATGGACATGGTGTGCGACAAGCTGGTGGATGTAGACTTCGACTTCGACAAAGATGCCATCCAGACCTACGTCGACGGCGAGTGGCTGCGCGCCAAAGGCACAACGCTGGGTGCCGACGACGGCATCGGCTGTGCTATCGAGCTCGCCATCCTTGAGGCCGACGATATCGAGCACGGCCCGCTGGAGTGTGTCTTTACACGCGATGAAGAAACGGGGCTCACTGGTGCCGAGGGTATGAAGCCGGGCTTTATGACGGGCGACTATCTCATCAATCTCGACTCTGAGGATGAGGGCGAGATATTCGTCTCTTGTGCCGGCGGACGCAACACACAGGCCAAATTCACTTTTGGGCGTGAAGAGGCTCCTGCCGGTTCGTTCTTCCTGCGCGGTCAATTGAAGGGACTGTGCGGCGGCCACTCAGGCGACGACATCAACAAGAAACGCGCCAATGCCATCAAGATTCTGGCCCGTTTCCTCTTCCAGACCATGAATCGCTATGAGGGTGTGCGCTTGGCTGAGTTCCACAGCGGCAAGCTGCATAATGCCATTCCTCGCGACGGGCAGTTTGTCATTGCCGTGCCCAATGCCGTGAAGGAGAACGTGAAGGCCGACTGGAACGTTTTCTCTGCTCTGGTAGAAGACGAATATCACGTTACCGACACACAGATGGTGTGGACGATGGAGAGTGCAGATGTACAACCCGTCATTGATGAGAAAGTAGCACGCAATTTCGTCTGGGCCATCCAGGCTGTCGACAATGGCGTGTATGCTATCTGTCAGGATCCTGAGCTGAACGGCATGGTAGAGACTTCCTCGAATATTGCAGCCATACATTCCTCAGAATCAGAGATTAACATTCTTTCTTCGCAGCGTTCTAATGTCATGTCGAACCTCGACAATATGTGCGCTACCATCGTGGCTACGTTCCAGTTGGCAGGCGCTGAGGCAAAGAGCAGCGACGGCTATCCCGCATGGAAGATGAAGGCTGAGAGCCATTTGCGTGACACGGTGGTTGAGACTTACAAGGAACTGTTTGGCAAAGACCCCGTGGTGCGCGGCATTCATGCTGGTTTGGAGTGCGGTCTCTTCTCCGAGCGCTATCCTAATTTAGACATGGTGAGCTTCGGACCTACATTGCGCGATGTTCACACGCCCGATGAGCGTCTGCTTATTCCAACCGTGCAGATGGTGTGGAATCACCTGCTGGAAGTGTTGAAGCGAATCTGATGATGTAATAGAAAGCTTTTTACCATTGGCGCCGCCGGCATCTACTCGTGTAGGATGATGCTGGTGGCGCCAATGGTGAAGAGGGTGCCGTCGGCAATGACGCGGCGCTCACGGGGCGGTATCTCGGTGTTGTCGACGAAAGTGCCGGTGTTGCTGTTTGCATCGCGAAGAATATAGCGCAGCCGTCCTTGCTTGTCGCGACTGACATTGATGATGCAATGAAGGAGATCGACGCTGGGGTCGACGGTCTCTATAGGTGTGGTAATGGGGTTGCCCTTCTGATAGCGGCCAATAGTGTTGTCGCCCATGTGCAGGGGCAACACTTGTTTATAGTGGAAGACGTTCTCAATAACGATAATCTGTCCAACGCCTTCATCTTCAGGCTGTTCAGGGTGCTCGTTTTCTTCACGCTGCGTCTGGCGCAGTTTTGACGCGCCCATGCGGATTCCGAACTGCTTGCCGCACTGCGGGCAGTGAAATACTAAAGACTGCCCGGTTTCGTAGCGGGTCTCGTCAAAAGTAATGTAATTGTCGCATTTGGGACAGCGGACGCGTTTCATGGACGTATCAGTTCTTTATCTCCATAATCCAGGTGTTCCTGAAAAGTCTGCTCTCTGAGCGGAGCTGGCGCAATGTGGCATTGGCGTCTTCCTCGCTCTCATAGCATCCGTAGACAACACGACGGATGTGCTTGGCGCCGCTGACGAGAATATGGGCATCATGGAAACCTTGACCGCTTAGCTGTTCAATAAAGAGATTGGCATTGTGCTCTGACACTTGGCTAGCCATCACAATGTAGAAGAAGGATGACTCTTTGATTTCTGAATTTTCTGTTATCTCTGAAGTTTCTGAGGTTTCTGGGGTTTCTGAAACTTCCTGGACTTCTGTGGTTTCTGATACCGTCAGATTATCTGAGGCTTCTGAGGCAGACTGACCCTCTGACTGAATGGTTTTATGAGAAGTAGGTACGCTGATGAAAGCACTCTGTTGCACGTCGGTCATCTTGTTGCTGTTCGAGATGGGAGTGCCAATCATCAGAAAAGTGATAATGGCGGCAGCAACGGCAACTGCATTGCGCAGCCACGACATCTTGATGGTAATGGCGCCTTCCTCGGGCAAATTCTGATTGGATGACGAGAGAATGACGGGATTCTTTTGACGTGCACTCAATGTGTCCATCTGGAAAGAACCAAGACCATAAAGGGCGGGTGTAAGTATTCCTGCCTCGCAGGGTTCGAAGGTGATGTTTCCCTCGTCGTTGATACTCAGTATGCCGATGTCGTTTAGCTCGAAACGGCCCTCGGTTTCCAAGTGCTGGCGCAGCTCAGCCACTTCGTCCTCAATACGGCGAACGGCCTCTGGGTAGCTGATGTCATAAGCCTCGACATAAGACTGTGCCAGCAACGAATCATTCAGCCGTAACTGCGGGTTGAAACCCAATGTACGGATGGGCGGCACAAACATGCCGTCGTGTTCATCGTAGCGTGCATCCACATAGTGGGCCATAAAGCCACCCAGGTCAGGCACTATGACGCAGTCGTTACTCAGCAGCAGTATTTCTATATGTCGGTCGAGCTCAATCACGGTGCAAAGGTACGTGTTTTTTCCGACACTGGCAAATAAAAAAAGAGAAAAAAGTTTCTCAAAATACGAATAAAATTCTTACTTTTGCAAACTGAAAAAAAACAAATAGATTGCATGGAATATCAAAAGACTGATATTGAGGGGGTTTTCCTTGTGAAGCCGCGCGTGTTTGGCGATGCACGCGGCTACTTTGTGGAGACCTGGAAGCAGGCTGACTTCGACGAGCACGTGGGAAAGGTGACTTTCATTCAGGACAATGAGTCGAAATCATCGCGCGGAGTGCTGCGTGGCCTGCACTATCAAAAAGGTGAGTGGAGTCAGGCTAAGCTGGTGCGTGTCATTAAGGGGCGTGTCTTAGACGTGGCGGTTGATATACGTAAGGACTCGCCAACCTTTGGAAAACATGTCATTGCAGAGTTGAGCGAAGATAATAAGCTGCAGCTCTTCATTCCCCGAGGTTTCGCTCACGGTTTCCTCGTGCTGAGCGACGAAGCCATCTTCACCTACAAAGTAGATAATGTGTATGCACCACAGGCTGAAGCAGGTATTCGATGGAACGATCCGGCATTGGGCATTGATTGGCCCATCGACCCGGCTGAGGTGCTGACAAGCGAGAAAGACCTCAAGCAACCTCTTCTAAAGGATGCCTGGCTGTTTTAAAAAATTATAAATCATAAGTAACTTGCATTTTTAAAAAATGAACATAGCAATTGTAGGAACAGGATACGTTGGCCTGGTGTCGGGAACGTGTTTCGCCGATACAGGTGTGAACGTGACGTGCGTCGATGTTGATGCTGAAAAGATTGAACGCTTGCAGAAAGGTGAGATTCCTATCTACGAGCCTGGTTTGGACGAACTGGTGAAAAAGAACGTGGCTGCCGGCCGCCTGAAGTTCACCACCGACCTGGCCTCCATCCTCAACGATCAGGAGATCGTCTTCTCTGCCGTAGGTACACCGCCCGATGAAGATGGCAGTGCTGACTTGAAGTACGTTCTACAGGTGGCCCGTACCATTGGCCAGAACATGAACAAGTATCTGGTTATAGTTACAAAGTCGACCGTTCCTGTTGGTACGGCTAAGAAAGTGCGCCAGGCCATTGAGGAGGAGCTGCAAAAGCGCGGCGTGGATGTGCCTTTCGACGTGGCTTCCAACCCCGAGTTCCTGAAAGAAGGCAACGCCATCAAGGACTTCATGAGTCCTGACCGCGTCGTCGTTGGCGTAGAGAGTGAGAAGGCCAAGAAAGCCCTCACCCGCCTCTACAAGCCTTTCCTCATCAACAATTTCCGCGTCATCTTCATGGATATTCCTTCGGCTGAGATGACGAAATATGCTGCCAATTCGATGCTTGCTACCCGCATTTCGTTTATGAACGACATCGCCAACCTGTGCGAGCGCGTGGGCGCTGATGTAAATATGGTACGCGCGGGCATTGGCTCCGACACCCGCATAGGCCGGAAGTTCCTCTATGCTGGCTGCGGCTATGGCGGATCGTGCTTCCCTAAGGACGTGAAGGCCCTCATCAAGACCGCCGACCAAAATGGCTACTCGATGGAGGTGCTGAAAGCTGTGGAGCGTGTGAACGAGAAGCAGAAGAGCGTGCTCTACGAAAAGCTGGTGCGGGCCTTCGAGGGTGAGACCTTGGAGGGCAAGACCATCGCTATGTGGGGACTGTCGTTCAAGCCCGAGACCGACGACATGCGCGAGTCGACGGCGTTGGTGATGATCAGTAAGCTGCTGGAAGCCGGCTGCAAGGTGCGTGCCTACGATCCTATTGCTATGAACGAATGCAAGCGCCGTGTGGGCGACAAGATTACCTACTGCCGCGATATGTACGATGCAGTGCTCGATGCCGATGCCCTGCTGCTGCTCACCGAGTGGAAGGAATTCCGCCTTCCTACTTGGGGCGTCATCAAGAAGGCTATGCGCCGTCCGCTGGTCATCGACGGACGCAACATCTTCGACATTGAGGAATTGGAAGAAAACAACTTTGAATATCATTGCATTGGCAAATAAAAAGCCCACCCAAGCCCTCTCCAAGGGAGGAATGTTTAAATAGATAATTTAATGAAAAACTCTCTATTAGACAATGTAACCAAACATCCCCTCTTTTGGAGGGGCTTGGGGAGGCTTTCTCTTGTTCTCTCATTGCTCTTTCTTTCATGTGGTCAGAAAGAGCAGAAGGGTGACGTGTCTGTGATGGACGAGCCGCAGGAGAACCTTGAGGCCAAGGCCATGCTGCAAGGCGTATGGCTCGACAGCGAGACCGACGAACCTTTCTTTAAGGCTGAGGGTGATACAATCTTCTTTGCCGATGTCACCAGCCAGCCGGCTTATTTCCGCATCGTGGGTGACTCCATCGAGCTGGGTAGCAACGTCTATTACATCTCGAAGCAGACGGAGCACAACTTCCAATTCCGCAATCCTGGGGGCGATGTGGTACATCTAGTGAAACGTGACGAAACCGATGATGAGCAGCCGGAGTTTGTGGACCAGGCGCCGAAAATCATCAGCACCACCGAGGTCATTAACCTCGACTCCGTAGTGATGTACGGCGGACAGCGCTATCATTGGTACATTACCGTCAATCCTACACGCTATCGTGTGATGCGCACCACCTACACCCCTGATGGCGTGGCCGTAGAGAAGGCCTACTACGACAATATCATTCATGTCAGCCTTTTCCACAACAACCAACGACTTTTCACCCGCGATTTTAACAAGCAGGCCTATGCAGCCGACGTGCCAGAGGACTTTCTGCAACAGTCCATCCTCGGCAATATCACTTTCGACAAGGTTGATGCACAGGGCTTCCACTTCGATGCTACTGTCTGCATACCCGATGGCGAGAGCTGCTACATGATTGAGACACTCATTTCTTTTGATGGCCAGCTCACTATGAAGCTGTTGGAGTAAGTCACAATCGTTTTTTACTCAGTTTTTATTCGAAGGGTTACGGGCTTCATGCCTTGAGCATTGGCGGTAAGAACAACGGCACCAGGCTGACGCGTGGAGCGCAGAATGACGCTACAGTTGCCGTTGTAGAGTCGGCGCGTGTTTCCTACAGTCAGTTCGTCGGAGTTGATGTCGCCATTGATGACACCGACGATTTGAGCCTCGCCCTCTACGCTGAAGGTCACCTGCTTATCGGTAGTTTGCACGCGACGTCCTTTCTTGTCTAAAGCTGTAATTGTCACATGCTGTAAGTCCATTCCATCCGCTTTCCAAGTCGCATTGTTGGCAACGGCTGTCAGCTTGACGGCATCGGTGGTGGTTTCTATCTGATGGCGCGCCACCTCACGGCCATTAGTGCGGGCGATGGCGACGAGACGGCCGGGCTGATATTCTACATCGTTCCAATGCAGCTGGTTGCGCATTTTAGGATTGCTGACAGGATTCTGCTTCGTGCCCAGACTTTGGCCATTCAGCAATAGCTCCACCTCGTCGGCATTGGTGTAGACAACAATATTCTGCTTTGAGCCGTCAGCTCTGTTCCAGTAGTCGCTCATTCCGTCGTTGCCGGTCTGTATACCATTCCACATGATGTCGCCCTTGCGGTCGATGACGGCGATGTGCACCACAGGCTCGTCGGGTTTGAAGAAACTGCGCATGTAATAGGCTTTGGGCTTGGGATTGAGCGCAATATCGAAGACGCCTTGGCTCCAGCCCTTTGCTGGCCATCCCTGACTCTCGCCCAAATAGTCGATGGCACCCCAGTAGGCGAGGCCCATCACCTTGTCGAGGTTCATCTCGAAGAAGTTCTGACCCATCGCGGCTATCGAGGCCTCGCTTTGGTAGAAGGTCATCCAAGGAAAGCGGCGGCCGTCGCCGGGGAAGTACATATAGCGGTAGTTGTAGGCCTGGAAGTCGGTTATCTTCGCCAGTTCGCAGGGCAGGGAATCGGTCTGCCAGTTACGGTAGCGGGGATGCATGGCTACGGTAACCAGTCGCGTTGAGTCATAGCGCTGTATCAAGGGACGCATCAGACGATACATTGTTACGCCGAAGTCGTTGAAGGGCATGTTGGCATCTTGCTGCAGTTCGTTGCCTAAGCTCCAGGCGATGACAGAAGGTGAGTTGCGGTCGCGCTTCACCCATTCGGGCACGTCCTGCTGCCACAAGTCGGTGAAGTCGACACGTCCGCCGGTGTGCTGGCGTGTCCATTTGTCGTAAAGCTCGTCGACAACGAGGATGCCGTACTGATCGCACAGCTCGATGAACTCCCGGCTGTAGGGATTGTGGCTGGTGCGGATGTGGTTGATGCCCCATTCCTTCATCATCTGTATGCGCTTCTCGATGGCCCGCGGATAGGCTGCAGCTCCTAAGGCTCCTAAAGAGTGGTGGTTGGCATAGCCCTGTAGCAGCACCTTATGGCCATTCAGCTTCAGACCGAAGTCGGGGCCTATCTCTACGGTGCGCAGACCGAAGTGGTCGGTCACCTTGTCCACAGCCTCACCCTTCTCATTATAAAGGGTGGCTTCGATGCTATAGAGATTGGGTGTGTCGATGTCCCACACTTGTGGATTGCTGATTTCTATCTCTGCCAGCTGCTGCTCGACAAATCGGGTAGGGGTGGAGCGCAACACCTCGTGTGTGCCTTCGTACGCCACACTGCCGTCAGGGGCGATGATGCGCAATGAGACAGGCATCCGCTTGTCGCGCCCCTTTGTGGCCACCTCTGCCGCGATAGTGACGTAGCGGTTGTCGCGTGTGGTGATATAGAGCGGATGGCGGGCGAAGTAGACGTTGCGGTCGGTAGCTACGAGCTTGACGCTGCGAAAGAGTCCGCCGCCGGTGTACCAGCGCGAGTTGCCGGGCTCACGGGTGTCGGCCATTACGGCGATGACGTTGTCCTGTCCGAACTTCAGCTTATTGGTGACATCCACTTCGAAACCCACGTAGCCGTAGTCAGTCTTGCCTACCAGTTCGCCATTCACATAGACATCGCCCACATACATGATGCCGCCGAAGTCTATCAGCAGGCGCTTGCCCTGCAGACTGTCGGCAGGCGTGAGGTGCAGACGGTACCAGCCGCGGCCCATCTCCTTAAATCCTCGGCTGCTGAGGCGGCTTTTGATGTTGGCGGCGGGGTCGTTATTGTCGGCTTTCTCGTCGGCAGCAGGCGCCACCCACGGCTGCTCTATCTGGAAGTCGTGCGGCAGGTCGACGGTGCGCCACTGGCTGTCGTCGAGTTTTGTTGAAGCACCGTCGGCTACGTCGCCTAAGAAGAAACGCCAGCCGAAGTCAAGGCTTTGCGTGATGCGTACCTGTGCCACTGCCTGAATAGAGAAAAGGCAGAGTATGAAAAGAAGTAGATTAGTTTTAGGTAGTTTCATTTTATTTCTGTTGATGCTGTTGTTACTATTTGGCCTTGAATGCCTCAGATTGCTGGCGAATCAGCTCGGCATCGCTGAAATAGTCGATGCGCATGGCGTGGCGCACTTCGGACATCGTCTGTGCGGCCACCTCGCGAGCCTTCTCCGTGCCTTTCCTCAGGATGTTGTAGATTTCTGGAATGTCCTGCTCCAATTCGTGACGACGCAGGCGCATGGGCTCCAGGAACTGGTTGAGCACTTGGTTGAGGAATTTCTTGCACTTCATGTCGCCCAGACCACCGCGCGTGTAGTGCTCCTTCAGCTCGTCAAGATTCTGATATTCAGGCCAGAAGTTGGCAAAGTCTGCATCGGTGCTGAAGGCATCGAGGTAGGTAAAGACGGCGTTGCCTTCCACGTGTCCCGGGTCGCTGACGTTAAGGTGGAGCGGGTCGGTGTACATTGAGCGCACCTTCTGCCACACCTCGTCGGCTGAGTCGCTCAGATAGATGCAATTGCCCAGACTCTTCGACATCTTCTCCTTGCCGTCGGTGCCGGGCAGACGGCGTGCCGTCAGGTTCTCAGGTAGCATGATGTTCGGCTCCACGAGCACGGGGCCGTAGGTATTGTTGAAGCGGTTCACCAGCTCACGCGTCACCTCCAGCATTGGCTCCTGGTCTTCGCCGGCAGGCACGGTGGTAGCCTTGAACAGCGTGATGTCGGCAGCCTGTGAAACAGGATAGCAGAAGAATCCGAGGGGGATGCTCTCGCCTTCGAAGCCGCGCATCTTTATTTCGGTCTTCACCGTGGGGTTGCGCTGCACGCGGCTCACTGACACGAGGTTCATCAGATAGGTGGTCAGCTCGGCCAGCTCGGGTATATAGCTCTGGATGAAGAGCGTGCACTTCTCAGGGTCGAGACCGGCGGACATCCAGTCGAGCGCCACGTTGACGATGCTCTGACGCAGTTTCTCGGGGTTGTCGGCGTTGTCGGTCAGAGCCTGCACGTCGGCCATGAATACGAACATGTTGTCATAGCCGCCAGCGTTCTGCAGTTCCACGCGACGGCGCAGCGAGCCCACATAGTGGCCCAGATGGAGCTTGCCCGTTGGGCGGTCTCCGGTTAGGATTACTTTCTTCATTATTATTTATTAGTCTTTCTTGTATGATTTCTCTTTTGACGATGCAAAGGTACGAAAATAATCTTGCTCACGCAAAGAAAGACCGCCATTTCTTCGCAACAATCAATTAACTAAAGTTTCCTACCTTTGAAACCCTTGTGTATAAAGGCGTAACACGCGCTCGGCTGTGCCGCTTGACTCGTCTGAAAAAAATTCAGGGTAGGTAAGTTCTAAAAATTTACATTTGTGAGTGGAAGCCTTGGCACGGACAATGCCGATGCATTCAAAAACACAACGGGAACCCGCGCCGACATTCTCGACTTCGGGTTCCCGCACTGTGTTTATCCACGTTATTTTAACTTTTCCAGCAGTTCGGAATACTTCAGTATGGGGATGCCGGCATGTTCCTTGAGGTCGGTAAGGTCTTTGTCGCCGCTGACGATATAATCAACGGGAACGCTTTCGGCCATCGAAAGTAGATAGAGGTCTTTCGGGTCGCGGATGTCGGACTTGGCCTCTACGTTGATGTCGGTGATGAAGCAGACATCATAGACCATTTCGAAGAAGTAATAGCGTGTCTCGGCGGAAATGAATTTGTCAAACTTCTCGCGGGCTATGACACGGCGGATTTCGTCGAGTTCCTGTTCGCTGACATAGACCTCCACGTCGTGGCGGCACAACACATCAGCCAGCGACGAAAGCCGCTTGCCTATCATGAACGAAATCCAGAGGTTGGTGTCGAACAGAATCTTCATAGACCTTTTCTGACAGCATTGATTGGAACTATGCTCGAATTCGGTCACGACTCGGCAAGATTCAAGCCTGCTTGATCCTGCTCTCGCTGCTCCCGAATTTCAGCCTGAATCTCCTCGTCGGTCATATGCGGAGTCTTCGGGCAGGATTCGATAAACCTCTCGACGGACGTGCGCCGGCGGCGCATCGTCCAGCCCATTCGTTGAGCCAGCGTCTCGATGAGCGCCCTGTCCTGAATTGGGATTGATAATACTAAATCTTCCATAACTCTTCCTTGCTTTATTATTTACGTCAGCAAAGTTACTACTTTTCCGTGAACTTTCGTCACTGCAGGCCAAAAATCTTCCCGCATTTAACGTTCTGAAAGGGATTGCACGGTTTTCCACACTTTATTTCTCCAAAATAATACTATATAGGCCGTCCGTCATGGCGGTCTTTTTTTGTGTCTTGACACACTTCAGGTGAAAGCACTTATTCCGTCTCTAACTGCTCCACGCGCTTTTCCATGTCGCGGTATGCCTGGTTGAGGTCGCCCTGGGTGATGTCGATGTCGCGGTTGACGGGACGGTCGGGGTCGCGCAGGGAGTGTGAGAAGAGCCATTCGTAGGTTTTGTAGGTGTAGAAATAGCGTGCCAAGGCTCCGTGCGAGGCACCGGGCAGCCAGTCGTAGCGCAGGCGGTCGGTGATGCCTGCCTGCTTCATACGGTTGACGACGACCTGCGATTCACGCACGCTGACGGCCTTGTCGGCGGTGCCGTGAATAATCCACAGGGGAAGCTCACCCATGCGGCTCTGGTCTTTCAGCGTACAGCCGCCGCAGAGGGCCATAGCCGCCGCCACCTTCTCGGGATAAGTGCCCACGAAGTCGAGCGTGCCGTAGCCGCCGAGGCTCATGCCCAGCACGTAGACGCGGTTGTGGTCGTAGGCATAGTCGTTCTTATCCAGCCATTCCAGAATGTCGTTCAGCTTCTTGGGATTCCACGGGCCGCCCGGGTTCTGCGGCGTGATGACCAGCGCAGGCACCTGCCGTCCCATCTTGATGGCGGCTACCGTTCCGTAGCGCAGGGCTCGGTTGAGGTCGTGGCCGCAGAGGCTGGCACCGTGAAGGAAGAGCACCAAGGGTGTCGACTCCTGCGTGTAGTAGTAGTCCTCGGGGGTGTAGACCCAGAAGTTGTAGCCTCCGGGTATGACGTTTCTCTTTGCTGAGAGCAGGTCGGTGCCCTGCGCAATAGCGTTGCTCAACGAGAGCAACCCCACCAGCATCAGTATCACGTAATTCTTTATCTTCATCATCCTTTATTTTATGACAAATTTGTAAATCTTCGTGCCTCGACAGCCCACGACGGCGCTGTTGCCCACCACGCAGGGCGACGACTCGAAGTTGGCGCCCATTGCTTTCTTGCAGAGTACCTCGCCATCCTTGCCCCTGATGACATACACTACTCCGTTGGCATCGGCTGTGAAGACGAAGAACTCGTTGTTCTCGTTGGTGAATCCCACAGGCGACGACCAGCAGAAATTGCCGTAGCCTACGGTATAGAGCACGCGTCCGTCGTCGGTGCTGATGGCGGTGAGCTGTCCGCGGTCGGGATGTGCGCTGTTGCGGCAGATGTTGGCGAAGATCATGCCCTCGCAGTCGCCTTGTCCCAAGAGCGGCGTGGCGTACATTCCTCCGTCGAGAATCTTTGAGCCCAGGTCGATACGGTTGCAGTCGATGAGGCTTTCCCATACTATTTCACCCGTCAGGGCTTTCAGCTTCAGGAAGCGGCAACGCCCCTGCGTGCCCTGCTTGTCCACTTCGCACGCGGTATATAAATAAGGTGTGCCGTCCTCTATGCGACAGTTGATGGAGCCGTCGCTGTCGTCGAGGTTCTTCACGTGCCACACAGGGCGCATCGTGTTCAGGTTGACGCCTATGATGTTGCCGTGATTGTCAGAGAAGAATCCGTAGTTGCGATAGACGCAGAGGCTCGACTCGATGCCTGGTGCTGCGCCGTTCACCCTGTAGCGCAGTGTGCTGACGCGCTTCAGCACACCGCCTGCCTGACGCTCGAACTTGAAGAGGCTGCCGTTCTCGCCTGGCCAGAACAGGTAGCCGCCGGCCACGATGGGCGACGAGTCGAAGGCCTGCCAGCCTCGCCAGGCCCGTGAATCGCTGAAGAAAGTGCCGCGACGGTGAGTCGTCAATGAAAAAGCCTGACACCCCAGCGGCTCGCCCTTCGGTACGCCTTGTCCCGAGTAGAGGTTCATCAGCTCAGGATCCATCGACATCGTGCCTTTCACCACGTTGTGCAGGTCAAGCGGCTGGCGCGAGGGCTTTCCCGTTTCGAAGTTGAGGAAGAATGCCTCGCCGCACAGCGAGCCTACCATGATTTCTTCGGGGCCGAAGTCGGCGGTAAGCGGAGCGCCGCCCTTCCGCAGGCTGTCTATCTCTGCCTCCGTCCAATGTACATAGAGTGGCTGTCCCGTCCATCCCGTGCCGCCGCCCCACTGGCCGAACTTCGTCTCGGCGCGTCCGTAGGGTGTGTCATAGCTCCAAGCCACCTCAATCTCCTTAGGTGTGCCCTCTACATGTCCGCCGAAGGAAGCGTTGCGCAGCAGATTGCGGCGGAAGGTCATCACGCGGTCGGAGCGGTCGTAGAGGTCGTCGTAGTATTGCAAGGGACGAGGCACGGAGTCCACATCCTCAACGACATAGCTCATGGCGCCGACTGAGGAGAAGACAGTGTCGGGCAGCGTCAGCTCCTCTAAGGTAGGAATATGCTCAGCTGGTTCCGACGGCTCCGACGGTGTCTGAGACACCTCTTTCTTCTGACCGCTACAGGCCGAAAGAACAGCCAGCATTATACAACCTATGCCGGTTAATAGCTGATGCTTCATTCCTCTTTTCTCTATGTTCATGCTTTATATCTCTCACAGAATTGTTCGCCCTCGTGGTAGCCCTCTTCATAGAGACGCTCCAGTTTCTCTGGGTCGCGGCAGATGCGGTCGACCTCCATCGGCTTTTGCGGACGGATGACCACCACCTCGCCCCATTCCTCCATACGCTCCACCAGTTCCAGCTGGCGGTTGTAAATCTCAACGCGCCGGCTCAACGCCACGCGCAGGCGGGGGTAATCGCCGTAGATGAATCGGGGAACCTTGCGGTCGGTCTCCTTTGAGCGGAAACCTCGGTTGCGCGTCATCACCACTACATTGAAAGGATGGCCGGTGGCGATAGAGTGCTCCACAGGTATGGAGTCAACAATACCTCCGTCGAGCATTGGCTTGCCGTCGACGTCGGTAATTTGCGCCACATAGGGCAGCGAGCTGCTGGCCTTCACGATGGCCATCATGCGACGGCGGTCGCTCTTCTCGGTCAGGTATTCTGCCAAGCCTGTCTGACAGTTGGTGCACACCATCTCGAAGACCGCCGGGTTGCGACCGAAAGCCTCGTAGTCGAAGGGTAGAATGTCGTTGGGGAAACGCTCGTAGAGCAGGTTTGGGTCGAAGATGCTGCCCTTGGCTATCAGGTTCTTCAGCGAGATATAGCCGTATTTACGCAGCAAATCGATGTTGGAATAGCGTGCCCGACGCGGTTGCTGACTGATGTAGCTCATGCCGTTGCAGGCACCAGCCGAGACAGCCACGACGTAAGGAAAACTGACGCCGTGTTTCATAAACGCGTCGAGCACACCACAAGTGAAGACGCCGCGCATACCGCCGCCTTCAAGTACCAATCCGGTGTTCTTTTCCAGCTTCTCCATGCTTTCTGGCTGCAAAGATACGAATCAGCCGAGGGAAAGCGATGGAGACTAAAGCTCCTGGTTCTCGGGACGCAGCTTACGCACCGTTTCGCCGGCACGCCACATCTCCTGATTACGCATTGCTTCCAGCTCCTTCTCCAAGCCTGCGCGATAGTCGGGCTTTGAGTTCGAGTCGATGCTGATCTGTGCCTCGATGCCGCTCTTCACCGAGAGGTAGAGCCACTCCATCACGGGCTTGATGGCATCGTGGAAACGGGGAGCCCAGTCGAGGGCGCCGCGCTGAGCAGTTGTCGAGCAGTTGGCATACATCCAGTCCATACCCTTCGCGCCGAAGAGCGGGCCAAGGCTCTGGGTGAGTTCCTCGACGGTCTCGTTGAAGGCCTCCGAGGGAGAGTGTCCGTGCTCGCGCAGCACTTCGTATTGTGCCAGGAGCAGGCCCTGAATAGCGCCCATCAGCGAGCCGCGCTCGCCCGTGAGGTCAGAAGTAGCCTCGCGCTCGAAAGTGGTCTTGAACAGATATCCGGCACCAATGCCGATGCCGAAGGCGATGGTTTTCTCCTCAGCCTTGCCGCTGGCGTCCTGATAGACGGCGTAGGAGCAGTTCAGGCCGCGCCCCTCGCAGAACATTGTGCGCAGACTGGTGCCGCTGCCCTTGGGAGCCACGAGAATGACGTCGACATCCTTCGGGGGAACAACGCCTGTGCGGTCGCTCCAGTTGATGGCGAAACCGTGTGAGTAGTAGAGTGTCTTGCCCGGTGTGAGGTGCTGCTTGATGGTAGGCCACACCTGAATCTGACCGGCGTCGGAGAGCAGCATGCAGAGGATGGTG
The DNA here is from genome assembly GCA_902778535.1 of uncultured Prevotellaceae bacterium. Classification (GTDB taxonomy): domain Bacteria; phylum Bacteroidota; class Bacteroidia; order Bacteroidales; family Bacteroidaceae; genus Prevotella. Next base: position 71,906 of record CACYYG010000002.1, on the reverse strand, counting down.
CCCTTCTGGGCTGCCTCCTCGATTGAGAAGAGCGTCTTGCCCGGCACCCAGCCGTCGGCCACGGCCTTGTCGAAGGTCTTGCCCTGACGCTGTCCGACGATGACGTTGAAGCCGTTGTCGCGCAGGTTGCAGGCCTGTCCGGGACCCTGAATGCCATAGCCGATGACGGCGATGACCTCGTCCTTCAATACTTCACGTGCTTTCTCCAATGAGAACTCCTTGCTGGTGACCACAGTCTCGATGACGCCACCAAAATTCATTTCTGCCATTGTTAATTTAGAATTTAGAATTTGTAATTATCTCCTTGGAACCGTGCCCGTCCTACCCGAGAACAGGACGCTTGGTGTTCACCACCGTCTTCTTGCAGCCCCAAAACGCTACCTGCACGAGATAGCGACGAGAGATGGTTGTCTTTCAGGGCTGCAAAGGTATCAAATTGTTACGAAACAGCCAAACTTTTCTCCATTTTTCTTTGCTCATCGCGTTTTTCGCGTATAAAAGGAAAGCCTCTTTTACAAAAAAGCCATGACGTAACGCTTGGCCTGCGAGGAAAAAACTATGTCTCTTTCTCCACCCGTCGTATGCAATTATACACTACCCAAAGAAAAGCCTATATGTTCTTCAGGCTAAGTAAAATGTAAAGAAATTTTATTCCGATTTTTTTACAAATGAAATTCGTAAAATAGAAGCGGGAAGGCAGTGTTTTGCGGTCGGTCGGTCATCGGATGAGCATGAGTGTGATTCAAAAACTGCACATGTGTATGGGTTTTGTGCAGCTTTTCAGACTCTGAAAGGGTCAATTTTTGCTCCAGAACGGCACGTTTTTGCTCAAAAAGATGGTCCGCGTGAAAAAAAGGCATTGACTTTTTTTCATGGGGATATACCTTTTTTAAAATGGGGATGCTCCCGAAAAGTAGGAATATGAGCTAAGCGACTATCAATCAACGAAATAGCCAAACCCTCTCATTTTCGCGTTTTTTTCAGCAAATTGTCCTGTCTTGAATTCTGAGCCATTCTCAGCCTCGTTCAGCCCCGTTTTCATGCATGTTTTGTCAAAATATTTTATCTGACCTGAATGATATTCAGCTCCCAGTTCCTTCTTATATGACAATTCAAAAAATCCCCGCGATTGCACAAAGGAATCGCGGGGAGAGTGTTGTTTTTTCCAGTTTCAGCTTTTAGCTCCCTGATTCATCGTGGTCAGGGAGCCGGGTGTTCAGGTGATGCAGAACTTATTGTCGTTTTGCGTGACGGAAGGGCCGTCTGGCTGTAGGGCTGAGGAGGGGATAAAATCGTGGGCCAGCTCAAGGAGGCGCACTTCGGCGTTGGTCATGCGGGTGACGTCCTTCATGTCGCAGTTGTAGTAGACGGCCTGCACGGCTTTGTTGATGATGCCGTGACCTACGGCCAGCACCGTCTTGTCGGGGTACTCATTATATAAATAATGTAGGAACTGACGGGCGCGGTCGAGCAGATGGTCGAGCTTCTCCACGTTGTCGGGCCAGGGACGTCCCTTCAGGTCGGGAATGAAACAGCCGGTGAAGTCGCCCCAGTCGCGCTCGCGAAGGAGTGGGGTAGTGACCACCTTCAGGGCGTGGGGCTCAGCCACGATGCAGGCTGTGTCGTAGGAACGCTTCAGGTCGCTGGACACGAAGACGTCGACATGCCGGGTGGCCCACTCGTCGCGCACCTGCTCGGCCTGCTCCCTGCCAATGGCGTTCAGTTCGCCCTGCACCTGTCCTTGCATCAGCTGGCGGGCATTGTCGATGGTCTCGCCGTGACGCATCAGGAATAATTTTGTCATTGTATGATATTATCCGACTTGACTTCCGGGCTTGACATCCTTGGTGGTGGTGACGACGCTGAGACTCTCGTCGCTGTCGACAGCCGAGAGAATCATGCCTTGGCTCTCGATGCCCATCATCTTGCGTGGTGCGAAGTTGGCCACGAAGAGGATGCGGCGGCCGATGAGTTCCTGGGGATTCTCGTAGAACTGGGCGATGCCCGAGCAGATGGTGCGGTCGGTGCCGGTGCCGTCGTCGATGGTGAACTGCAGCAGCTTCTTCGACTTCTTCACTGCCTGGCAGTCCTTCACCAAGCCGACGCGTATGTCGAGCTTCTCGAAGGTCTCGAAGTCAACGTTTTCTTTTATAGGAGCGGGCTGCCACTGGGCGGCCTCGTTGGCTTTCTTGGTGGCCTCCAGCTTGTCGAGCTGTCGCTGGATGGTCTCGTCGTCAATCTTCTCGAAGAGCAGCTGCGGCTCGTTCAACTGATGGCCGGCAGGCAGCAGGTCGGTGTTGCCCAGCTGTTCCCAGTCAAGGTCGTTGGTGTTGATGAGCGAGCGCAGACGGTTGCTTGAGAAGGGGAGGAACGGGCCGAAGGCAATGCTCAGGTTAGCCACGATCTGCAGGCAGACGTTGAGGATGGTTTCGCAGCGCTTCGGGTCGGTCTTCCACACCTTCCAGGGTTCGCACTCCGTGATGTAGCGGTTGCCGATGCGGGCGAGGTTCATGGCCTCGAACTGAGCATCGCGGAACTTGAACTGCTCGAGCAGCGACTCCACTTTCTCCTTTACATCCTTGAATTCTGCGATGGCGGCCTTGTCGACGTCTGTCAATTCGCCGCAGGCAGGAACGACGCCCTCCCAGTATTTCCAAGTGAGCTGCAGGGCGCGGTTAACGAAGTTGCCGTAGACGGCCACCAGCTCATTGTTGTTGCGGTCCTGGAAGTCCTTCCACGTGAAGTTGTTGTCCTTCGTCTCGGGAGCGTTGGCGGTAAGCACATAGCGCAGCACATCCTGCTTGCCGGGGAAGTCGACGAGATATTCGTGCAGCCAGACGGCCCAGTTGCGCGAGGTGGAAATCTTGTCGTTCTCGAGGTTGAGAAACTCATTGGCGGGCACGTTGTCGGGCATGATATACTTGCCGTGAGCCTTCATCATCACGGGGAAGATGATGCAGTGGAACACGATGTTGTCCTTGCCGATGAAGTGAATGAGACGCGTGTCCTCGTCCTGCCACCACTTCTCCCACGAGCCCCAGCGCTGCGGGTCGCGCTCGCACAGCTCCTTCGTGTTCGACACATAGCCGATGGGGGCGTCAAACCATACGTAGAGCACTTTTCCTTCGGCTCCCTCAACGGGCACGGGGATGCCCCAGTCGAGGTCGCGCGTCATGGCACGGGGCTGCAGGTCCATGTCAAGCCACGACTTGCACTGTCCGTAGACATTGGGACGCCACTCCTTGTGCTCCTCCAGAATCCACTGCTTCAGCCACTCCTGATATTCATTGAGCGGCAAGTACCAGTTCTTCGTCTCCTTCAGCACGGGCGTAGAGCCGCTGATGGTCGACTTCGGGTTGATGAGCTCCGTAGGCGAAAGGTCGCGTCCGCACTTCTCACACTGGTCGCCGTAGGCTCCCTGATTGTGGCAATGAGGGCACTCGCCCGTAACGTAGCGGTCGGCAAGGAACTGCTTGGCCTCTTCATCGTAGAGCTGTGTGGTCGTCTCCTCCGTGAGCTTGCCCTCGTCGTAGAGTTTGCGGAACCATTCGGCGGCAAACTTGTGGTGAGTCTTGCTCGTTGTGCGACTGTAAACGTCGAAGCTGATGCCGAATTCCTCAAACGAGTCGCGAATCATCGCGTGATAGCGGTTCACCACGTCCTGCGGTGTGATGCCTTCCTTGCGTGCACGAATGGTGATAGGTACTCCGTGCTCGTCGCTTCCGCCAATGAACATCACCTCGCGCTTCTTTGCCCTGAGATAGCGTACGTAGATATCAGCAGGCACGTAGACGCCTGCCAGGTGGCCGATGTGCACACCGCCGTTGGCATAGGGCAAGGCCGACGTGACGGTGTAGCGTTTGTAGTTTTTCTGTTCCATTTTTTCTTTGTTGTTTTGAATTTTGCCTGCAAAGGTACAACTTTTTTGTGAAATAATGTACGATAATATGATTTGTTTGTTACACAAAAAAACTCATTTCACTTTTTTGTAATTTTTCTTGTGTATTTCACGAGGAATGGCTACCTTTGTAGTCGTTATCTCAGAGACTAATCTTTCAATAATCATAAAATAATAACAATGAAGAACATCAGCTTAGACATTACTAAGGCCGCCTGCTTCCTCGAGGCTGGCGCAGTAGAGGCTTTCGAGCCCAAAGTGAAGGCAGCACAGGAAGCTCTTGAGAACGGCACCTGCCCAGGAAACGACTTCCTCGGATGGCTGCATCTGCCTACAGAGATTACTCCCGCTTTCCTTGAAGAGATTGAGGCAACGGCGAAGGTGCTGCGCGACAACTGCGAGGCAGTAGTCGTAGCCGGCATCGGAGGCAGCTATCTCGGTGCGCGTGCCGTCATCGAGGCTCTGAGCAACAGCTTCGGCTGGCTCATTCAGGACGGCAAGAATCCTACCATTCTCTTCGCAGGCAACAACATCGGCGAGGACTATCTCTTCGAGCTTACTGAGTATCTGAAGGACAAGAAGTTCGGCGTCATCAATATCTCAAAGTCAGGCACCACTACTGAGACCGCGCTCACCTTCCGCCTGCTGAAGAAGCAATGCGAGGCTCAGCGCGGCAAGGAAGAGGCCAAGAAGGTGATTGTGGCCGTGACGGATGCCAAGCGCGGTGCTGCCCGTACCTGTGCCGACAAGGAGGGCTACAAAAGCTTCATCATTCCCGACAATGTGGGCGGCCGATTCTCGGTGCTCACTCCTGTTGGCTTGCTGCCTATTGCTTGTGCTGGATTCGACATCAAGGCGCTTGTTGAGGGTGCTCAGGACATGGAGAAGGCTTGCGGCAAGGACGTGCCCTTCGGCGAGAACCTGGCTGCGCAGTATGCCGCCGTGCGCAACGGCCTCTATCAGAGCGGAAAGAAGATTGAGATTATGGTGAACTATCAGCCCAAGCTGCACTTCGTCAGCGAGTGGTGGAAGCAGCTCTACGGAGAGAGCGAGGGCAAGGACAAGAAGGGAATATTCCCTGCCAGCGTCGACTTCACTACCGACCTGCACTCAATGGGCCAGTGGATTCAGGACGGCGAGCGCAGCATCTTCGAGACTGTCATCAGCATTGAAGAACCCGAAAAGAAACTGCTCTTCCCCAGCGACGAGGAGAACTTGGACGGTCTGAACTTCCTGGCTGGCAAGCGCGTGGACGAGGTGAACAAGATGGCCGAGCTGGGCACTCGTCTGGCTCATGTTGACGGCGGCGTGCCCAACATCCGCATCAGCGTGCCCAAGCTCAACGAATACTACATCGGCCAGCTCATCTATTTCTTCGAGATTGGCTGCGGCATCAGTGGCAACGTGCTGGGCGTGAATCCGTTCAACCAGCCTGGAGTAGAAGCCTACAAGAAGAATATGTTCGCCCTGTTGGACAAGCCCGGCTACGAGGCTGAGTCGAAGGCCATCAAGGAGCGTCTGGCTAAGGAACAGTAAACTAGTAGGGCTAGTATAACTGGAAGAACTAGCACAACTGGTACAACTAGAAAATGAATAGGACGATTGAAAAGTATTTAGAGAAGCATGGCTTTGAGGCACTTTGTCCCAAAGCCGTGCTTTTCGATATGGACGGCGTACTCTACGATTCGATGCCCAATCATGCTGTTGCGTGGCAGGAGTCGATGGCAAAGTTTGGGCTTAGCATGAGTGCTGAAGATGCCTACGCCACAGAGGGGCAGCGCGGCATCGACACCATACGCCAGATGGTTAAGCAGCAGCAGGGTAGGGACATCAGCGAGCAGGAAGCACAGACGATGTATGACGAGAAGTCGAATATCTTTCACCTCATGCCCGAAGCCCCGATGATGCCGGGTGCCCATGAGCTGATGGCGCAGATTCAAGGCATGGGTATGACCATTTGTGTGGTGACGGGAAGCGGACAGAAGCCGCTCATCAAGCGTCTGAAGCGTGACTACGGCGATTTCCTCGACGAAAAGCACATCGTTACGGCCTATGATGTCACTCGTGGGAAACCGCATCCTGAGCCTTATCTGAAAGGACTGGAGAAATGCGGCGGCCTCAATCCCTGGGAGGCTGTCGTGGTGGAAAACGCTCCATTAGGGGTTGAGGCCGCTGTGAATGCCCGTATCTTCACCATTTGTGTCAATACGGGTCATCTGCCTGTAGAATTGTTTGAAGAACGCCGTGCCGACCTGATTTTCGAAAGCATGATGCAACTGAACTGGCAATGGTCGGCTTTGCCGCTTTTACAGAAATAATTCTTACTTATTTCTGATTCTCACGTCAATGTCGTCGCGGTCGTTGTAAGTGAACGGCTTGACTTTGGTGCCACCATGTCTGTCAATCTGCAACATCAAGTCTACCGACTCGTCTTCGCCTGCTTCAGGATGATTGAGTGAAGCGATGAATGTCAGCATGTCGCCTTCGACGTCCAAGAAGGAAATGTTGGTGAGGATGGCCTTTTCATGATAATCCTTGTTGAGCCATTCGGCAAACGATTCCTTGGTGAACGTTTGCTCGAAGAAGGTGGTGCTGTCTGAGCGCGTCACACTTAGGCGAATGGCGTTGTCGATGAACTTCTGGCCGTATTCGTTCTCCACCATCGACAACGTGCTGTCGGCCTTGCCGGTGATGGTCACGTAGTAGTGGCGGCCTTCTATCCATTCCACCTCTTGAGTCATCGTACTGACGCTGGTAGCTTTCGGCTCAGTAGGCTTGGGTGCCTCGTAATCAGTTTTGATGATGCCGTTGTCTTCGGATTTCTTTTCCTTGCACGATGCCAACGACAGCAAAAGGGCTGCCGTTAGTAATGATATCGTCAGATTTTTCTTCATGTCAGTTGTACTTTTTTTGTAAAATTATCCGTTCATCGACATGAGGAATTCCTCATTGTTTCTGCTCTGCACCAGACGGTCGTAGACAGTATTCATGGCCTCGATGGAATTCATTTCAGCAATAAACTTGCGGATAATCCACATACGGTTCAGCGTAGTCTGATCCTGCAGCAGGTCGTCGCGTCGTGTGCTCGACTGTACGAGGTTCATTGACGGGAAGATGCGCTTGTTCGACAACATGCGGTCGAGCTGTATCTCGCTGTTTCCTGTGCCCTTGAATTCCTCGAAAATCACTTCGTCCATCTTTGAGCCCGTATCGACGAGGGCTGTGGCAATAATGGTGAGCGAGCCGCCGTTTTCAATCTTGCGTGCTGCACCGAAGAAGCGCTTCGGCTTCTGAAGCGCGTTGGCGTCGACGCCGCCTGTCAGCACCTTTCCGCTTGCCGGTGAAACAGTGTTGTAGGCGCGTGCCAGTCGGGTGATAGAGTCGAGGAAGATGACGACGTCGTGTCCGCACTCCACCATTCGCTTGGCCTTCTCCAGGACGATCCCTGCAATTTTAACGTGGCGGTCGGCGGGCTCGTCAAAGGTCGAAGCGATGACTTCGGCATTGACGGTACGGGCCATATCGGTCACTTCCTCAGGGCGCTCGTCGATGAGCAGCATCATGATGTAGGCTTCGGGATGGTTGGCGGCGATGGCGTTGGCGATGTCCTTCATCAGGATGGTTTTACCCGTTTTTGGCTGGGCCACGATGAGTGCGCGCTGTCCCTTGCCTATGGGTGAGAAAAGGTCGACGATGCGGGTCGACGGATTCGTGGTCTGCGGGTCGCCCGTCAGGTTGAACTTCTCTTCGGGGAAGAGCGGAGTGAGGTTTTCAAAGCTCACGCGGTCGCGCACGTCTGACGGGTTGCGTCCGTTGATGCTGTTCACCGTCGACATAGCGAAGTATTTCTCGCCCTCGTGCGGCGGACGCACGGCACAGTCTACCACGTCGCCCGTCTTCAGTGAGTATTTCTTGATTTGCTGCTGAGACACGTAGATGTCGTCGGGCGAAGAGAGGTAGTTGTAGTCGCTGCTGCGCAGGAAACCGTAGCCGTCCTGAAGAATTTCCAGCACGCCGTTGCCTCCGATAAGGTCACCGAAATCGTAGCGCATGTTGGCACTGTTGTCAGGCTTCGGCGTCTGCACAGGCTTGAACATCAGGTCTGTCTGCTGGGGTTGCATAGGACGGTCGAAGATGTCAAGCGTGGGTATGGCGGCCTGATCCTCAATGGGCAGGTCGACTATGGTGATGAAGTCGGTGCCGTCGCCAGGATCGCCCTCCCAGATGCCCTCGCTTTGCTCGATTTCTCGGTCGTCGCCAACAAGCTCGGCATCATCGTTGTGCTTTGACATTTTTTCCTGCAGCTGCTCCAGCATTTCCTGATTCGGGCTGTCTTCGGTGGTTTTTATCTCCATTTCAGCCTCGGGCACAATATCGCTGTTTGCTTCATTAGCTGCCTTTTCGGCCTCGGCGGCGGCAATAGCAGCCAGCTCAGCCTTTGACTTGCGTCCACGACGCTTGGGCGTGGGAGCAGGTGCTGCTTCTTCGGTGGCGGGCTCTTCTTCCTTAGCCTTACTTCTAGTTTTTTTCTTCTTCTCTTCGACTATTGGCTCGTCGGCAAAGAGTGAAGGCGTCTCAGCCTTCTTTCTCTTGCGAGGCTTGTCGTCAAGGTTTTCACCTTCGTCGCCTGTCACGCTGTACACGTGGTCGGGGTCTTGCTTTGCTATGCGTGTACGCTTCTTCTTGGGCGAAGCGCTTTCATTGGCTGCACTTTCTATGGCGGCGCGGTCGAGAATGTCGTAGATGACCGATTCTTTGCTATCGTTCTGCGACACCTTCACGCCAAACTGCTGGGCAATGGCCATCAGCTGGCCTGCCTCCATTTGTTCTAATTCTTCTTTTGTATACATAATAATAATGTGGATGCAAATAAATCAATTTGGAAGAAATCCAAAGGAAAAACATCCGCGAGGAAAATGTGGATGTGAGCGGAATACGGGACTCGAACCCGCGACCCTCGGCTTGGGAAGCCAATGCTCTACCAACTGAGCTAATTCCGCAGGATGGTTGAAAAACAATAGGGGAAACGTTTGCCGTCCCCCTCCACTTCTTGAGCCGATACCCGGACTCGAACCGGGGACCCACGCATTACGAATGCGTTGCTCTACCAACTGAGCCATATCGGCAACCCTGATAATCGGTGCGCAAAACCTCCTTTTTCGGTTTGCGGCTGCAAAGGTAGACAAAATTTTTCTTTCTCACAAATTTTGATAATGTTTTTTTTCCGCTGTTCTCTTTTTTTTAAAATTGTGTTTGTTTTGTTAGATTTTTTGCTGTCTATTATGTACCTTTGTAGACAAATCAATTCATTCCTCAATAAGTCTATGAAAAAAATAGCTATCGTTAGTGCACTGCTGCTGTTCGTCTTCGTCAGTAGCGCGTTGGCGCGTTCGCGTAAGAAACGCCCCGACCCCAAACCGCTTTCTACCATTGAAATCATTACAAAGGTAAACGACTACTGGCAGTCGAACCGCAGCCCGAAGGTGCGTTCCTTCTGGGATGAGGCAGCCTATCATACGGGAAACATGGAGGCCTATAGATTATTGGGACAAGCCCGCTGGCTGGCCTACAGCGATGAATGGGCACGCCATAACAAGTGGATGGGTGCGCGTGAGAAAGATTCCTCGAAGTGGAAGTACAAGAACTACGGCGAGGGTCAGGACTACGTCCTCTTTGGCGACTGGCAGATATGCTTTCAGACCTATCTTGACATGTACGCCATGAATCCCGACCCGTACAAGATTGCACGAGCCGTCGAGGTGATGGACTATGAGGTGCGCTCGCCTGAGACCGATTTCTGGTGGTGGGCCGATGCCCTCTATATGGTGATGCCTGTTTTTACAAAGATGTACAAGGCTACGGGCGAGGTGAAGTATTTAGACAAGCTTTACGCAAACTACAAGTGGGCTGACGACCTGATGTACGACAAGGACGAGCAGCTCTACTATCGTGATGCAAAGTATATTTACCCGAAGGTGAAGACCGCAAGCGGCGGCAAGAGCTTCTGGGCGCGTGGCGACGGCTGGGTGCTGGCCGGTCTGGCCAAGGTGCTGGCCGACATGCCCGAGGACTATGCACACCGCGACTTCTTCCTCCAGCGTTTCCGCGAGCTGGCCGAGGGCGTGGCTCGCGTGCAGCGCCCGGGAGGCTACTGGAGCCGTTCGATGCTCTGCGAGGAAGATGCACCAGGACCCGAAACCAGCGGTACAGCCTTCTTTACTTACGGTATGCTGTGGGGCGTCAACCACGGTCTGCTCGACCGCAACACTTTCGTGCCCGTCATCGACAAGGCTTGGAAGTATCTCACAACCGTAGCCCTGCAGCCCGACGGCAGCGTGGGCTTCGTGCAGCCCATCGGCGAGAAACCAGACCCCACGAAAACTGTTGATGCTCATTCGCAGGCGAACTTCGGCGTGGGCGCCTTCCTGCTTGCCGCCTGCGAGCATCTGCGCTATGAGGACGGTAGCGTGGATGGCAGTTCTTCCACCATCACCGTTGACATCATCAACGAGAGCAATGAGTTCCGCCAGCAGGTTGTGGAGCTTGATGCCAGCGAGGTAGCTGCCCGTCTTGGCATACAGGGCGGCCGCCAGTTCATTGTCTACGACCCGGCAGGCCTTGAGCTGCCTTATCAGCTGACTTACGACAATAAGGTACTCGTCGATGCCGGTGTCAGCCCGCATGCTACGCTCACGCTGACGTTGAAGAAAGGCACGCCGCAGGTGTTCAAGACCGTCTGCTACGGTCGCATCTATCCGGAACGCAAGGACGACTATGCCTGGGAGAACGACCGAGGCGCCTATCGCGTCTACGGGCCGGCTTTGCAGAAGACTGGCGAGCGCAGTTACGGCACCGATGTATGGTCGAAGAACACGCCCGAACTCGTTGTCGAGCAGCGCTACTGGACGGAGGATGTGGTGATGATGCCGACTGTGGAGAAATTACGACGCGAGAACCGTCAGAAGGGCGACTCGCTCTACCGCACCATCTCCTACCACCACGACCACGGCCGCGGCATGGACCTATATAAGGTAGGAGCCACGCTGGGCTGCGGCACACCAGCATTGATGGACGGCGACAACCTGGTCTATCCCTACTGCTTTAAGAGTTATGAGGTGCTCGACAACGGCCCGTTGCGCACTACCGTTCAGCTGAACTACGAGAATAAAGCCTTCAATGGCGACAGCATCACCGAGCACCGCCTCATCAGCCTCGACAAAGGCAGCAACTTCAACCGCTGCACCGTGTGGTACACGGGTATGACGAAGCCTGCCCGCTTAGCATCGGGTGTGGTCATCCACTCGGAAAACAAGGAAAACTATGTTCTTGAAAAAGACTACGTGGCCTATGCCGACCCGACGGACAACCCGCGCGTGAACAATTGCCAACTCTTTGTGGCCACACTCTATCCGCAGGGCGACGTTCAAACCAGGATGCAACCCTTCGATCAGCCTCGCAACGGCAACGAAGGTCACGCTCTGGCTATTCTCAATGAGTATAAAGGCGAGCGCTTCACCTACTATTTCGGCTCAGCCTGGTCGAAGTACGACGTCAGGACCATGAGCGAATGGCAGCAGCGCATCGCATGGACGCTTCGCTCCATCCGTCAGCCGCTGAAAGTCAGCATACAGTAAACGGGAACATGAAGAAACATTAATCAATCAAGAACATAGTATAATGAAAAAAGACTTAGGACTGGTGCAGGCTGTCTATCCCATGCCTGTACTGATGGTTGCAGCCTACGACGAAAACGGCAAAGTGAATGTGATGAACGCTGCCTGGGGCATGATTTGCGCCTTGGACAAGATTGCGCTCTTCATCGACGAGGATCACAAGACCACGCGGAACATCCTGAAGAGCAAGGCCTTCACGGTGAGCCTGGCCGACCGCGACCACATGGACGTGGCTGACTTCTTCGGCATCGCTACCGGCAACAAGATGAGTGACAAGTTTGAGCGCACGGGCTATACGGCTGTGAAGAGCCAGCATGTCAATGCGCCCGTCATCGACGAGTTCCCCGTGGTGATGGAGTGCGAGCTGGCCGACGTGGTCAGCAATGAGCACATGTACTGCATCGTGGGGCGTATCGCCAATGTGGCGGCCGAGGAGCGTGTGCTTTCGGACAACGGCAAGATAGACCCCGAGAAGTTGAACGCCCTCATCTTCGACCAGTTCCAGCATGGCTACTACGTGACGGGCGAGCGTGTGGGCAAGGCCTGGAACGCAGGCAAAGAGTGGATGAAAAAATGACGATTAAAATGAAAACAACATCATTATTCTTTATCGCACTGTTGAGCGCTACAATTAGGCTCAGTGCCCAAGAAGTCTCTTTCATTGAGCGCGGATGGGACGCAACAAACAAAACTGTCACCGAGACGCAGCGTACCCTCAATAGCGGCGAATACACCTTGCTGACGGGCAATAATCCCTCGGAGACGGTCACACTGGCATCCGGTGGCTGGTACGTTGTAAAAGAATCCGAGGTGGCGCGCTTTAGACTTATTGCGCCGGAAGGGAAACCGGCCCACCTCATCCTTTGTGATGGTGCCCAGCTGAGCGCTACGGTTACCATTGGGATGGGCCAATCCCTGAACATATATGGCCAGAGTAGAAACTCCGGTAGGCTCGTAGCGGAATCGAAGGAGACCCATTCCTCGTATGGAGACAACAAGGTGGTATATAGTCCTATTGGCGGTTGTTTTGGCGATCCCTCCTCGGATATGGGCACACTCACCATCCATGGTGGAGAGATCGATGCCAATGGACGCGAGAATAAAAGCGCCCTTGCACCGGCTATTGGCGGTAGCCCTCATGGTAATGGCGGTACCGTCAACATTTACGGAGGTAAGGTAACCGCCAAAGGAGGATATGCAGGTATCGGCGGAGGAAGCCAGCACAGTGGCGGCACCACCAACATCTACGGTGGCACCGTATATGCTGAAGGAAGCAGTTACGGTGCCGGCATCGGCCATGGAGGCGGATACGACGGTTGTAATGGCGGCACAACCAATATCTACGGCGGCGAAGTGCATGCTCGCGGCGGCGAGTGGGCCGCAGGCATAGGTGGCGGCAAAAACGGCAGCGGCGGCACCATCACAATCAGCGGCGGCACTGTCACGGCCTACGGCGGCGAGGACGCAGCCGGCATAGGCAGTGGCGAGGAGGCAACAATCGGCAATAGTATCGATGGCGGCACCATCACTATCACCGGTGGCATCGTCGAAGCCTGGGGCAATGACGAGGGAGCCGGCATCGGAGCAGGCGAAGATGCAGCTTTGGGCCACCTCACTATCACCGGCGGCATCGTCATCGCTCATGGTGGAACAAACAGTAAAGGCATCTGCACTAACGATACCGAGGCAGGCACCAACCGCCTCGACATCGGAAACAATATGAGGCTCCGCGTCTCAGAGTATATATATCCCGCCGTGTATCGATACTTAATACAGGGTTTCCACGACATTCACATAGAACCCTGCAAACATGAAGGTGCCACCTACACCGTCAACGGCAACACCGCTGACGGCACACACACCATGCACTGCAACTATTGCCTCACTTCGCCCACCGAGAAGCATACGTTTGACGACAATGCCACTTGCAGCGTTTGCGGCTACCGTGCGGAACTATGCACCATCAGCATCTACGTGGCGGAGAACGGCTCTTACTCAAACACTCCTAAGAAAACATATCAAGTGGTAAAAGGCACCTCTTTGACCCTGCCCGCACCGCCTGCAGAGAATCTGCCCGCTGGGGTCACCTTCGCCGGATGGCTTAGGGGCACCCCCACGGAACTCGGACTTGAGAGTCCTACAGCTGCCGAGGGTGAGACATACATCAGCGAAATCCATAGTGTCAGCGGCGATATGGCCCTGACAGCCCGCTATCATGTCGTTGAAATCAGCATGTCCGATGCCGCCGACAACTCTTTGACACTTTTACAGAACGAAGGAAAAGATGCTGAAAGCGTCACCCTCGTCGGGCGCACCCTCTACAAGGATGGCGCATGGAACACCATCTGTCTGCCATTCGACCTCAGCGCAGATCAACTGGCCAAAGATAACTGTCCGTTGAAGGACGCCACTATTATGCAACTCAGAGATGCATCATTCTCTGGCAGCACACTGACATTGAATTTCGCCAATACCAACGAAATGGAACACGGCAGGCCTTACATCGTGAAGTGGGAGAGAAGTGATAATGTGGACAATCCTACATTCAAGAACGTGACTATAAAAAATGAAGTTCAGGAAAGCAAGTTCATCTTCCGCAATGATAATGAGATATTAGGAAGACTCCGGTTTGTCGGCAGTTACGATCCTGTGGTTATCAACGGGGTCGACAACACCAAGCTCTTCCTCGGAGCCAACAACACGCTCTACTATCCCAATGCAAAGATGACTATCGGAGCCTGCCGCGCCTACTTCCTGTTGGACCAAGGTCTCACAGCAGGCAACCCAAGCAGCAGCTCAGGTGTCAGGGGCTTTGTTCTCAACTTCGGCGAATATGACCCCACAGCCATTGCGAGTCAACAAATCGAAAATAGTGAATCGTCAAAATGGGTTTATGATCTCTTCGGCCGCAAGGTTACTAAGCCGCAGAAAGGCAATTTATACATAAAGAACGGCAAGAAGGTAATCTATTGATTCAAGTTCCGAAGCTTCGTTTCTTAAAACAATGACATGGTCTGATAAAACCATGTCATTGTTTGATAAAACCACGACATTGATTGTTAAAACCATGTCATTGTTTTATCTTTTAGAATTACTCGTGATGATAAGGCTCGCCCTTGATGATGGTGCAGGCACGGTAGAGCTGTTCTGTAAAGACCAGTCGTACCATCTGATGGGAGAACGTGAGTTTCGACAAAGACAGTTTCTCGTCCGCACGCTCGTAAACGGCGGATGAGAAACCATAAGGTCCACCTATGACAAACACTAATCGGCGTGCCGTCTGCTGCTTACGCTCCAGCCAGCGTGCCAGTTCTATGGAACGCAGCTCTAGTCCGTGCTCGTCGAGCAGCACCACCGCGTCTGAGGGCTGCAGAAGCTTCAGAATCAGCTCGCCCTCGGCCTGTTTCTGCTGTTCTTCTGTCAGGTTCTTCGTGTTGCGCAGCTCAGGAATGACATTGATGTTGAACGGCATGTAGTGGCTGATGCGCGCTGCATAGTCGCTGATGCCTGCCTGGAAGTGTTTGTCGGCCGTACGTCCTACTAAGATAAGCTCTGTCTTCATATTTTTGCGCCAAAGGTACAACTTTTTTCCTGAAAAGGAGCTTGTTATGGGAAAAAAGTGTTCCTTTGACCTTCTGCCGAAGGCACTTTCGCTCGGAACAGCATAAGAAAAACGCATTTTTCTTTTGCTGTTCGCTCGCTTATTCGTACCTTTGCACGCGATTATGACACAGGAACAGGATATCAGGCAGGCTGTGGACGTACTGCGGAAGGGTGGGGTCATTCTCTACCCGACGGACACGGTTTGGGGAATAGGCTGCGACGCCACCAACGAGGAGGCCGTTGCCCGCGTGTACAAAATCAAGCAGCGCGACGAGCGCAAGGCACTTATCTGCCTTGTCGACAGCGACGCCCGCCTACAGCGCTATGTGCGTCAGGTGCCCGACGTGGCCTGGCAGCTCATCGACTGCATCGTAAAGCCCACCACCATTATTCTCGACGGAGCCGTCAATCTTGCTCCGAACCTCATAGGCGAGGACGGTAGCATTGGCATACGCATCACCCAGGAGCCTTTCAGCCATGAGCTGTGCTTCAGGTTCCAGAAGGCTATCGTCAGCACCTCGGTGAATATCAGTGGCGAGCCGCCCGCACAGAATTATCGCGACATCGACCCCCGCATCATCGAGCAGGTGGACTATGTGTGCTGGACGCGCCGTCAGGAGCACAAGCCCCACCAGCCGTCGAGCATCATCAAGCTGGGCATGGGCGGCGAGGTGCAGGTTATCAGGTAATTTATGTTGAACATTGATAATTGAACGTTGCTGACACATCTTTATATACGTAACTTCGCGCTCATCGACGAGCTGGATATGGAGTTCCATAGCGGCTTCTCGGTCATCACAGGCGAGACAGGCGCCGGAAAGAGCATCATTCTCGGTGCCATAGGCTTGCTGCTTGGCCAGCGTGCCGATATGAAGGCGCTGAAGCAGGGTGCTGACAAGTGCGTGGTGGAGGCACATTTCGACTTGTCGCATTATGAGGATATGGATGCGTTCTTCGACGAGAACGATCTGGAGCCTGATAAGAACGATACGATTATCCGCCGCGAGCTGACCGCCGCAGGCAAGAGCCGTGCTTTTGTCAACGACGTGCCCGTTGGACTTTCCTTGCTGAAAGAACTTGGCGACCGCCTCATCGACGTTCATTCGCAGCATCAGAACCTTCTTGTTGGCAAGCATGATTTCCAGTTGAGCGTGGTCGACATCCTTGCCGACAGCCGCGTTTTGCAGGAGGAATATGCACAGGCTTTTCGCGTTTGGCATGAGGCTCAGAAACAATTGGGAGAGCTTCGCGAACAAATAGAGCAAAGCCGTCAGCAACAGGACTTTATGCAGTTTCAGTTTGAGGAACTCTCAAATGCCAAACTTGTCGATGGCGAGCAGGAAGAACTGGAGCAGCGCAGCGACACAATGACCCATGCTGAAGACATCAAGCAGGCTCTTTACGAGGCCGACAACGCACTCACGGCGGAGGGCACAGGCATTGTCACACAGCTGCGTACTGCTGCCCAGTCGCTGCGTCGCATCGAGCGCGTTTTGGCTGCTGCTCCTGAACTGGCGGCCCGCTTGGACGAAAGCTATATAGAACTGAAGGATGTGGCTCAGGAGGTGAGCGCCGCTATGGACGATGTGGAGTTTGATCCTGCAGAGCTCGACCGCATCAACGCCCGTCTTGACCGCATCTACGATTTACAGAAAAAGTACCGCGTTGAGAGCGTTGCAGCGCTTCTGGCTCTTCAAGCAGACCTCGACCGGCGCCTGCAAACCATCGAAGGCGGAAGCGAGTTGCTTGCTGACAAAGAGCGCGAAGTGCAACAGCTCTACGCCGACTGTAAAAAGAAAGGCGGAGCATTGACAAAGCAGCGCAAAGAGGGTGCCCGCCTGATTCAGGAGCAGATGGCGCAGCGCTTAGTGGCGCTTGGGATGCCGCATGCCCGCTTCGAGGTGAGCATGGAGGCTTGCGAGCCGTCGGCATCGGGTTGCGACCGCGTGGCCTTCCGTTTCTCGGCCAACACGTCGTCTCCTTTACAGCCTGTGGCTCAAGTAGCTTCTGGCGGCGAGATTGCCCGCGTCATGCTGGCGCTGAAGGCAATGGTCAGCGGCGTAGTGAAGCTGCCCACCATCATCTTCGACGAGATAGACACAGGCGTCAGCGGCAAGATAGCCGAGCAGATGGCGAAGCTGATGGCCGAGATGGGCGCCGGCGGACGTCAGGTGGTGAGCATCACGCACTTGCCGCAGATTGCCGCTTTGGGCACCACGCATTACAAGGTTTACAAGGACGAGACGCCTCAGGGCACTACCACTCACATGCAACTGCTGACAGAGCAGGAACGTATAGGTGAGATAGCCCAGATGCTGTCGGGTAGCGATGTCAGCGATGCCGCCATTCAAAATGCAAAGCAATTATTGAGAATATGAAGCGTATTTTTATGATAGCCAGCATGTTGCTGGTAGTGTGCGTATCGTTTTCTCAGCCCTCGTGGGTGAAGAAAACGGCCAAGTCGGTGTTTACTTTGAAAACCTTCGATGCCGCTGGCTCGCTGATAGGCAGCGCCGGTGGCGTCTTCGTCGGCGAGAACGGCGAGGCGCTCAGCAGTTTCGAGCCTTTCCGCGGCGCATATACTGCTGTGGTCATCGATGCTGCCGGCAAGGAGTATCCTGTGGAAATGATACTCGGTGCCAACAGCACATACGACGTGGTGAAGTTCCGCGTAAGCGTGAAGAAGTCGCAGCCAGTTTTACTTTCGACAGCCAATGCCGCCGAGGGAACCGCCGTGTGGCTCCTGCCTTTCCGCGCTACGAAGGATGCCATCGGAGGAACAGTGAGCAAGGCCGAGACCTTTGGCAATAATTATGCCTATTACACCGTGCGGATGCAAATGCCCGACGACGGCGTGGGCCTTCCGTTGCTGAACGACGACGGCCTGCTTCTCGGCCTGATGCAGCGTCCTGCCGTACAGGGCGACACACTCAGCTATGCCGTCAGCGCCCTTTTTGCCGACAGTCTGAAGATGAACGGACTGAGCATCAACGAGCCAGCCCTGCGAGCCACGCATGTCAAAAAGGCTCTGCCCGACGATGTGAAGCAGGCCCAGCTATCACTCTTCATGGCGCCATCGTCGCTCGACTCTGCAGCCTGTGCCGATCTGGTTGACGACTTCATACGCAAATTTCCTACCGAGCAGGATGGCTATATCACCCGTGCTCAGCTGGCCGCCGAGGCGGAGCGTTTTGCCGATGCCGATGCCGACATGCAGCAGGCCCTCAAGGTGGGTGAGAGGAAAGACGAGGCACACTACAGCTTCTCGCGACTCATCTATCAGGTGCTGATGCAGAGTAGTGAGAATCCCTATGAGAAATGGTCTTTAGACAAGGCTATGGCTGAGGCTGAGGCTGCCTACGCCGAGAACCCGATGCCGCTGTATCGCCAGCAGCAGGCTTACGTGCTCTATGGCCAGAAGAAAT
Source organism: uncultured Prevotellaceae bacterium (assembly GCA_902778535.1). Taxonomy (GTDB): domain Bacteria; phylum Bacteroidota; class Bacteroidia; order Bacteroidales; family Bacteroidaceae; genus Prevotella. Next base: position 53,307 of record CACYYG010000002.1, on the reverse strand, counting down.
ATGCTGAGGCCAGCAGCGTTTACGAGACGTTGTATAACAGCGACCTGCGCTCGCCCGACCTTTTCTTGGAGGGTGCCACCTGCAAGCTGATGCAGACCGACACGCTGGCCTATCTGGCGCTGCTCGACTCTGCTGTCAGTCTGTTCTCCCAGCCCTATCTGAAAGAGGCCGCTCCCTATCTCCTGACGAGGGCACAGGCCAGAATGGAGGCCGGCAAGTACCGTGATGCCGTCAATGACCTCAATGACTACGAGAAGCTGATGATGACGCAGATAAACGACCGCTTCTACTATCTGCGTTTCCAGGCTGAGCAGGGCGGCCGCATCTTCCAACTGGCTCTGAACGACATCGCGAAGGCCATTGAGCTGAATCCGAATCAGGAAGTCTACTATGCTGAGAAGGCCTCCTTGGAGGTTCGCGTGGGGCTTTACGACGAAGCCATAGAAACGGCGCGCAAGTGCATCGCACTTGTTCCATCATACAGCGACGGGCATCTTTTCCTCGGGCTGGCACTATGTTTGAAGGGCGACAAGGCCGAGGGCGTGAAGAGCCTGCAACGCGCTAAAGAACTGGGTGATGCTCAAGCCGATGCGTTGATTGAGAAATACGGGAAGTAGGTGTTTTTTATTGAACGTTTCGTTCTTGAAATAACTTTATAGCGAGCGCAGAAAAACCTTCATCCTAAGCACGGCGCGGTCGCGTATTTGCCTGACGCGCTCACGCTTCAGTCCCAAATCTGAAGCAATTTCTGCCATTGTGGCGTGCTCCTGATTGATGCCGAAATAGGCGGTGATGACACTGTGCTCGCGCTCGTTCAGACAACTAAGTGCGCGCTCAATTGCCTCCAGCTGCGCTCCACTATAGAGGCGGTTGTCGGTAGGCGGCTGGCTATTGTCGGCAAGCACCGACAACAAGCTCAAATTAGGCTTGATGCCGAGAGGAGCGTCGAGTGAGGCGGTGGATTTTTGCAGATGTTGTGGCTGAAGCGTGCTTTGTGGGGTTGGCGGATTGAGGCTGTCGAGTGCTTTTTCGATTTGCCTGCGAATGATGGGCATTGCATAGCCTGCAAAACGAATCTCCCGTCCTTCAGGATTGTATTTCGCGGCAGCCTTCATCAGTCCGATATTACCCTCGCTGATGAGGTCGTCGATGCTGATGCCCTTGCCCTGATAGGGCCTTGCAGCCGCCACCACGAGGCGCAGGTTGGATTCCACCAGTTTGTTGAGGGCGCGCTCGTCGCCTTTGTGAATTTGCTCCGCCAACAGCCGCTCCTGCTCTTCTGTCAGCAGCGGCGTGCGGCCTATTTCATCAAGATAAATATCAAGATTGTTTTCTCTCATGTAGAAAAAGTTTTTGCAAATTTACGAAGAAGAAGGCAGACTGCAAAAGAAAATCCTGTTTTTCTTTGGTCGGTTAGCAGAAATTTTGTAATTTTGCACACTCATTTATATATTGTACGTGCACATGAATCCATTTCAAAAGTTGTTGAACTGGTACTTCTCCAAGGAGTCATTGCCTTATTGGTGTGTGCTGTTGGCTGATACTCTCGTAGTCTTCTTGTCGGCACTTTTCACCTATTGGATATTCCGTAGGACGCAGCTGATCTATAATCATCGTTTCGAAGTTCTCTATACTGCACTTTTCTATGCGTTCTTCAGCTGGGGCGGCGCCAAGCTGTTCTCCACTTATTCGGGCGTGGTGCGCTATAGCTCATTCGTGGACTTGATGCGTGTGGCTTATGCCAACGTGCTGACGATGGTGATACTCCTCGTCCTGACGACTTTGTTTGAGAAGAGCGGGCTGACGGCTCTGTCGGCGTTATCGCAGACAGAGACTGTTGCCACCTTTGTCTTAGCCACGCTGCTGATGTGGGGCGTCAGAGTAGTTATCAAGACCTTGCATGACTTGTCGCAGCAGAGCTCACAGGCTTTGCGCGTGCTCATTTACGGTGCGATGAGCGGCGGTGTCGGTCTGGCGAAATACATCCGCACCCAGCGGCCACTGCGCTTCCGTCTCTGCGGCTTTATCTCGCACGACAAGCGTGCCAAGCACATGCTGCTCATGGGCGAGAAAGTTTATAATATGGATGAAGACGATTTGGGCGCTGTTATCAAGCAACAGAAAGTTCAGGCTGTGCTGGTGTCGCCGTTGCGTCTGACGGATTTCCGTAATAATCAGGCAATTCAGGATTTGCTCATCAATGCCGGTTTGAAGATCTTTATGGCCAATCAGGTCAAGGAGGCCAATATCAAGGACGGTGAGCTGGCTGATTACGATATGGAGAACATGCAGTTGAAAGAGGTGTCGGTAGAAGACTTGCTGCCACGCTCGGAAATCAGCGTCGACCTTGAATCGGTCTGCAGCCAGCTGCAAGGCAAGCGTGTGCTCATCACCGGCTCAGCAGGCAGTATCGGCAGCGAGATGGTGCGCCAGATTGCTAAGTTCAAGCCTGAGAAGATGATACTGATAGACCAGGCTGAGACCCCTGAGCACGATATCCGCCTGATGATGGAGCACAATTTCCACGATGTGGAGGCTGAGACCATCGTCACCAGCATCTGCAAGGAGCAGCGCATGGAAGACATCTTCAGCAAATTCCGTCCTGACTATGTGTTCCACGCTGCTGCCTACAAGCATGTGCCTATGATGGAGAACAACCCTTCGGAGGCTGTGCAGAACAATGTCTACGGCACAAAGGTCATTGCCGACCTCTCGGTAAAGTACGGCGTGAAGAAATTCGTGATGGTATCTACCGACAAGGCTGTCAACCCCACCAATGTGATGGGCTGCTCGAAGCGCATCTGCGAGATTTATGTCCAGTCGCTGAATAACTATTGCAAGAAGCAGGTAGAAAGCGGTAAGATAAAAGAAACTACGCAGTTTGTTACGACGCGCTTCGGCAATGTGCTGGGATCCAACGGCTCTGTTATTCCCTTGTTCAGGGAGCAGATTAAGAACGGAGGTCCTGTCACCGTCACCGATCCTAACATTGTGCGTTTCTTCATGCTCATCCCTGAGGCCTGTAAGCTGGTGCTTGAAGCAGGCACGAAGGGCAACGGTGGCGAGATTTTCGTCTTTGATATGGGACAGCCGGTAAAGATTGCCGACCTGGCACGCCGTATGATTATGCTCTCGGGGGCAAAAAATGTGGAGGTGAAGTTCACTGGCCTGCGTCCTGGCGAGAAGCTCTACGAGGAAGTGCTTAACGAGCTGGAGGGCACGAAGCCTTCGTTCCACGAGAAAATCCGTATTGCCGAAGTGCGTCAGTATGACTACAACAAGGTGTGCAAGGACATTGACGAGCTTATCGAAATCTCGCGCCGTTACGACGATATGGCAACGGTGAAGAAGATGAAGGAGATAGTGCCTGAATATAAGAGTAACAACTCTGTCTACGAGCAGTTAGATAAGAAGTAAGCTGATCTGATGATTTCTGTTGAAGGACTGACGGTAGAGTTCAGCGTGAAACCGTTGTTTCGCGAGGCTTCTTTCGTCATCAATGAACGCGACCGCATCGCTCTTGTGGGCAAGAACGGTGCGGGCAAGTCAACGCTGCTGAAGATTCTCTGCGGCATGGAGCATCCGTCGGCAGGTACTGTCAGCGTGCAGGCCGACGTCACTATCGGCTATCTGCCTCAGGTGATGATTCTGCAGGACGATACCACCGTGCGTGAGGAAGCGCAGAAGGCCTTCGCCGATATTCAGAAAGTGAAGGAGCGCATCGACCGCATGGAGCGACAGATGAACGAGCGCACCGACTATGACAGCGACGACTATATGCACTTAGTAGAGCGCTATACCGTTGAGCATGAGCGCTATCTGATGCTGGGCGCTGAAGGTCAGGAGGCTGCCATTGAGCGTACGCTTATCGGTTTGGGCTTTGAGCGTAAGGATTTCGAAAGACCCACCAGCGAGTTCTCCGGCGGCTGGCGTATGCGTATTGAGCTTGCCAAGATTCTGCTGCGTCATCCCGATGTGCTGTTGCTCGACGAGCCGACGAACCATCTTGACATCGAGTCTATCCAGTGGCTGGAGCAACTGCTGGCACAATGGAGTGGGGCAGTGGTGCTCGTCTCACACGACCGTGCATTTATAAATAATGTGTCAAACCGCACGATAGAGATCAGTTGTGGTCGCATCGTCGATTATCGCGTCAAGTACAATGAGTATGTTGTGCTTCGCAAAGAGCGTCGCGAACAGCAACTGCGTGCCTTCGAAAACCAGCAGAAGGAAATGGCTGATATGCGCGAGTTCATTGAGCGCTTCCGCTATAAGCCGACAAAGGCTGTTCAGGTGCAGCAGAAGATTCGCCAACTGGAAAAGATGGTGCCCATAGAGGTGGACGAGGTTGACAACTCCGCCATGCACCTGAAATTCCCGCCTTGCCTGCGTAGCGGCGACTATCCCGTCATTTGCGACGAGGTGAAGAAGGAATATGCACACGTTGTTTTCGATCACGTCAACCTGACCATCAAGCGTGGTGAGAAAGTGGCCTTTGTGGGTAAGAACGGCGAAGGAAAGTCTACGCTGGTAAAGTGTATCATGGGCGAGATTCCATTCGAAGGCAACCTGAAAATCGGCCACAATGTGCAGATTGGCTATTTTGCGCAGAACCAGGCACAGCTGTTGGACGAGAACCTCACCGTCTTCCAGACCATCGACTATGTGGCAAAAGGCGACATCCGCCTGCGTATCAACGATATCCTCGGCGCCTTCATGTTCGGCGGCGAGAACAGCGACAAAAAAGTGAAGGTGCTCAGCGGTGGCGAGCGCAGCCGTCTGGCTATGATTCGTCTGTTGCTGGAGCCTGTCAACCTGCTTATCCTCGACGAGCCGACTAATCACCTCGACATGCCTTCGAAGGACGTGCTGAAGGAGGCCATCCGTGCTTTCGACGGCACCGCCATCATTGTCAGCCACGACCGAGAATTCCTCGACGGCCTTGTCACGAAGGTCTTCGAGTTTGAAGGAGGCAAAGTGAGGGAACATCTGGGTGGAATATATGACTACTTACGCTCTCGAGGTGAGAGCATAGAGGTTAGAGGTGAGAGATTGGACTATCCGGCTCCAAAGCCTGACGAAAAAAACACTCCCTTACCGCTTAACCCTCACCCCTCACCTCAGAAAAACGATTATATCGTCCGCAAGGAGCAGCAAAAACAGCTTCGAAAGGCTGAGAAGGCCGTTGAGGAGAGCGAGAAGAAAATTGCAAAGATGGAGCAGCGGCTCAAAGAACTCGATGCCCTGCTTTGCGATCCTAAGAATGCTTCAGATATGACGCTCGTTACCGAATATACCGATACCAAGCGTTCCCTCGACGACGAAGTGGAACGTTGGGAACAGCTCTCAGAAGAATTGGAAAAACTAAACATTTAAGATATGAAGATTAAAAACATTTTTACGGCAATGGCACTTGTGACCATGTCGCTGACTGCTACAGCACAGCAGTTGAACTCGGGTATTGACTTGAGCAATTTGGACAAATCGGCACGTGCTGCCGACGATTTCTATCAGTATGCTTGCGGCGGATGGATGCAGAAGAATCCGCTGCCCGCCGCCTATTCGCGCTACGGTTCTTTCGACGTGTTGGGCGAGGAAAACAACAAGCGCATCAACGGCATTCTCGACGAACTGCTGCATAACAGCTATGCAAAAGGAACGGTGGAGCAGAAACTCAGCGACCTTTACAAACTGGCGATGGACAGCCTGAAGCGTGATGCCGACGGCGTGAAGCCTGTAATGGACATCATCAAGCAGATGGAGAATGCCAAGACCAAGCAACAGCTCTTCGACATCCAGCTTCAGTTAGCTCCCGAGGGCGACAGCGAGTTCTTTGGTGCAGGCATCGGCGCCGACGAGAAGAATGCCTCGCAGAATATCCTGCAGGTAAGCCAAGGCGGTCTCACTCTCGGCATGAAGGACTATTATTTGGATACAGATCCCGAAACGACGAAGATTCGCGAGGCATATAAGAAGCATATTGTCAGGATGTTCCAGCTTTTCGGCTTCAGCAAGAGTGCTGCCACGAAAAAGATGAAGAACATCATGCGTCTGGAGACCGAGCTGGCCAAGGTGAGCCGCTCGCGTACTGAGCTGCGTGATCCGCAGCGCAACTACAACAAGACCACGCTTGCTGAGTTTGCCTCGAATTATCCTAACTTGAAACTGGAGCAGCAGATGAACGCTCAGGGCGTCGACTCGAAGTACATGCAGGAGCTGATTGTCGGCCAGCCTGAGTTCTTGGCCGGTGCCGACAAGCTCGTCGCCACGATGACTGCCGCCGAATACCGCGACTACATGGAGTGGGGACAGATTATGTCGGCAGCAGGCTATCTGAGTGCCGATATTCAGCAGGCTAACTTTGAATTCTATGGCAAGGTGATGTCAGGCCGCAAGGAGGATCATCCTCTCTGGCGTCGCGCCACGTTGCAGGTGGAGAGCCAGATGGGCGAGGCATTAGGCAAGATTTATGCCGACAAGTATTTCCCCGAGGCTGCCAAGAAGCGCATGGTGCAGCTCATCAAGAACCTGCAGATAGCCTTGGGTGAGCGCATCGCCGCTCAGGACTGGATGAGCGACTCGACGAAGATCAACGCCTTGCTGAAGCTGAACACGTTCTACGTGAAGGTGGGTTATCCCGACAAGTGGATTGACCTTTCGAACCTCAGCATCGATCCCGCAAAGTCCTACTATGACAATATCCGCGAGTGCCGCAAGTTCTGGAACGCTTGGCAGATTGACCACACCGCCGGCAAGCCTGTCGACCGCGACGACTGGTACATGAATCCGCAGACGGTCAACGCCTACTACAACCCCACGACCAACGAGATATGCTTCCCCGCAGGCATCCTGCAGCGTCCGTTCTTCGATATGGAGGCCGACGACGCATTCAACTACGGTGCCATCGGCGTAGTCATTGGCCATGAGATGACCCACGGCTTCGACGATCAGGGTCGTCAGTTCGACAAGGACGGCAATATGCACGACTGGTGGGCCGCTACTGACGGCGAGCAGTTCAAGGCACGCACCGACAAGTATGCCGACTTCTTCTCGGCCATCGACGTGCTGCCTGACCTCAAGGCTAACGGACGTCTGACGCTGGGCGAGAATCTGGCCGATCACGGCGGTCTGCAGGTGGCTTATGCTGCTTTCAAGAACGCTACGAAGAACAATCCGCTGCCCGTCATCGACGGTCTGACGCCCGACCAGCGTTTCTTCCTGGCCTACGCCGGTGTGTGGGCCGGCAACATCACCGACGAGGAGATTCGCAACCGTACGAAGAGCGACCCGCACTCTCTGGGTCGTTGGCGCGTTAACGGTGCTCTGCCGCATATTGATGCATGGTATGAGGCCTTCGGCGTGAAGCCCGCCGACAAGATGTTTATCCCGCAGGAACAGCGCCTGCCCTTATGGTAAGAAGAAATGAAAAAGGTTTTATTTTTAGTGGCCTTGCTTCTTGGAGCGACGGCCACCTGGACAAAAGCACAAGATGACGTGAACATCGGCAGGCAGAATATCAAGTTGGATAGCGAACTGATGACGCCTGAAGCATTATGGGCTATGGGACGCATCGGTAATTGTGCCCCATCGCCCGACGGCAGCAAGATTGTATATCAGGTGGGCTACTACAGCGTGAAGCACAATAAGAGCCATCAGGTGCTCTACGTGATGAACGCCGACGGCTCCAATCAGACGAAGCTGACCACCAGCTCGAAGAGCGAGACTGATCCCGCATGGCTTCCTGACGGACGCATCGCCTTTCTCACAGGTGGCGAGGTGTGGGCCATGAACGCCGACGGCACCAATCGCCAGCAGCTGTCGAAGACCGGCGGCGAGGTGGAGGGCTTTAAGTTCTCGCCCGATGCCAAGAAGGTCATTCTGCTCAAGAGCATCCCCTTCCACGAAGTCATCAGGAAAAATCCTGACGACCTGCCGAAGGCCACTGGCCGCTTGGTCACCGACCTGATGTACCGCCATTGGGACCACTATGTCGAGTCCATACAGCATCCCTTCGTGGCTGAAGTGGAAATGGTCAATGGTCAATGGTCGATGGTCAATGAAAAGGACATCCTCGAAGGAGAGCCCTACGAGTGCCCCATGGAGCCCTTCGGAGGCATTGAGCAGCTCGACTGGAGCCCCGACTCGAAGAGCATTGCCTATACCTGCCGCAAGAAGACCGGCCTGGAATACAGCATCTCGACCGACAGCGACATCTTCCTCTACGACACCGAGACGAAGCAGACCACCAATCTCTGCAAGCCTGCCGGCTATGTGGCTCCGCAGGTAGACCCCACCACAACTTTGCGCGTGCAGGCAGTGAACGCACCTGAGAATTTGAAGAACAATGTGGGTTACGACCAAAACCCGCAGTTCTCGCCCGACGGACAGTATGTGGCGTGGCTCTCGATGGAGCGCGACGGCTATGAGGCCGACCTCAACCGACTCTGCATCTATCACTTGGCTACAGGCTCCAAGCGCTATATCAACTGGAAAAGCGATGTTGATGCTTTCTGCTGGGCTCCCGCTGCCAAGAAGGTAAAAGCTGCCGATCCGCAGTTCTATTTCCTCAGCGTGTGGCACGGCTGTTGCAACATGTATAGTGCAAGCCAAAAAAGTGAAGTGACCCAGCTGACGGAGACCTGGGACGACTGGACCAGCATCCAGATGGCCAACAACGGACAGCAGATTCTGGCTACGCGTCAGAGTCTCAGCACACCGACGGACATCTACCGTGTGACGCCTCCTGTAAAGAAGCAGACCACAGCCATCCGGCAGCTTACTTTTGAGAACAAGCACATCCTCGACCAGCTGAAGCTTGGCAAGATGCAGCAGTATTGGGTGCCCACCACCGACGGCAAGAAGGAACTGGTGTGGGTCATGCTGCCAGCCAACTACGAGGAAGGCAAGAAATATCCCACCTTGCTATTCTGCGAAGGCGGTCCGCAAAGCCCCGTGAGTCAGTTCTGGAGCTACCGCTGGAATTTCCAGATCATGGCCGCCAACGGCTATGTCATCGTTGCACCCAACCGTCACGGACTGCCTGGCTTCGGGCAGGAGTGGAAGGAGCAAATCAGCGGCGACTGGACAGGACAATGTATGCAGGACTACCTCGCGGCTATTGATTTCGCTGCCGACTCACTGTCCTTCGTCGACAAAGACCGCCTCGGGGCTGTCGGAGCTTCCTTTGGCGGATTCTCAGTATATTATCTTGCCGGCATCCACGAGAAACGCTTCAAGGCCTTCATCGCCCACGACGGAGCCTTCAACCTCGCTGCCATGTACACAGAGACCGAAGAGAACTGGTTCTCAAACTGGGAATACGACGAAGCCTACTGGCACCGTCCGCAGATGCCCAACGCCAAGAAAACCTATCACGACTCGCCGCACAAAATGGTGGAGAAGTGGGACACACCCATCCTCTGCATACACGGCGAGAAGGACTATCGCATCAACTACACGCAAGGCATGAGCGCCTTCAACGCTGCACGAATGAAGGGCATACCCGCACAGCTCCTCATCTTCCCCGACGAAAACCACTGGGTGCTCAAGCCCCAGAACGGCATCCTCTGGCAGCGCTCGTTCTTCAACTGGCTTGACCGCTGGCTGAAGAATTAGCGTGCAACAATGCTTGACATTCTCATTACACGAAAGAAGGAAATCTGCGCTGATCTCCTTCTTTCGTTTTAGTAGTAGACAAAATGAGAGCGAATATCTAACAATGAATGTTAAAAGAACATCTAAAGCATTAGATTTTTCTTGAAATGCTTCGCTTATCTAAAACTTTAGATTACTTTTGCCACGGAAACCAAACCTCAGACTAGCCATGAAGCAAAACAAGGAAGAAAGGACACTCACCCGGGCCGAGATGGAAATCATGAACATCCTCTGGGACAGTGGCCGTGGCATGACTACGCACGACATCATCAGCCACTATCCAGAACCGCGGCCGGCCTACACCACCATTGCCACATTCCTGAAGATACTTACTACGAAGGGCTTCGTAGGCTACCGTAAGGCAGCCGACGGCGGCAAGACCCACTACTTCTCGCCGCTTATCAGCCGGGCGGAATACACCAGCCGCTTTATGAGTGAGGTGAAGCGCACGTTCTTTGGTGGGTCGCTGAAGTCGCTCATCTCGTTCTTCGCCAAAGAGGAGGACATGAGTGACGAAGATTTGCAGGAGATACTGTCACTAATCAGGGAGGACTGAACCATGCTGACCTACGCACTCCGTTCGGCCTTGACACTGGCCCTGCTCTACACAGGCTTCCTCGTCCTGCTGAGCCGCGAGACGCTGCACCGCCTCAACCGCCTGCTGCTGCTTTTCTGTCTGGCGGCATCGCTGGTGCTGCCACTGATACATGTCACCGTCGACCATCCTCTGTCTCTGTTGATGATGAACCGGGAAAACGAAACGGTCGTGGAAGTGCAGCCTACCGATGGTCTGCCGATGAAAGAAAACGATGTCAGCGAGGTGTATCCTGCAACGACTCCGACTGAGGTGGCAGCCTCAGGAATCAGTTGGACTGACTGGACACATCACATATACATAATAGGTATGCTCATAATGCTCATTCAATTGCTCGTCCGCACCGTGTCATTGCTGAGGCTGCTGCATGGTGGTCTGCGCCACACCGACGCGCAGGGCAACACCGTCATCCTGAAGCGGGGCGAGCTGCCGCCCTTCAGCATCTTTCGCTATATCGTGATGAGCGTCAGCGACTATGAGCAGCACCGTCACACCATCCTCGCCCATGAGCAGGAGCACATCCGCCTGCACCACACGCTCGACATCCTTTTGGTTGAGGCAGTCAGAGTGGTTCAGTGGTTCAACCCCTTCGTCTATCTGCTAGGGCGCGACCTGCAAGAGGTACACGAATATGAGGCCGACGAGGCCGTCATCAACCAAGGCATCGATGCAAAGCAATATCAACAACTCCTCGTGATGAAGGCTGTGGGCAGTCGTCTGCAGCCATTTGCCAACAACCTCCGTCGCGGTTCACTAAAACAGAGAATCAACATGATGCAACGTAAAAAATCATCCCGATGGCACACCCTCCGTGCTGTGTTCATCATCCCCGCCACGACCCTGGCCGTCTACGCTTTTGCCTCGCCCGCAAGCGGCGACGCGGAAGCTGTGTCACAACAGCAGACAGAATATGTCCGCATCGACCTGCGAGGAGCCGTGCTGCCTGTCAGCAGTACCGTCGTCACCAACGGATTCGTCCAGCATAGCGGCTATCCGCACAACGGCCTGGACATCAAGCTGAACACAGGCGATGCAGTGCGCTCGGCCTTCGACGGCACGGTGGTCACCGTGAACTATGAGCCGAAAAGCTATGGCAAGTATGTCGTCATGCGCCATCCCAACGGTCTGGAGACCCTCTATTCCCATCTGTCAGAACAGCGTGTCACGGTGGGCCAGAATGTCCGCGCCGGCGAGACAATAGGTCTTGGCGGCAACACCGGACGCAGCACGGGAGCCCACCTCCACTTTGAGACCCGCCTCGGCGGCACACCCATCGACCCGGCACTGATGTTCGACTTCAAGAACCAGAAAGTGGTGGGCGACTACTACACATACGTCGAACCCATTGTCAACACCTGCGAGCAGATGCCGAAGTTTGAAGGCGGCGACGCTGCATTGATGCAATTCATAGCCCAGAACATAAAATATCCCCAGCAGGCCATAGTCCAAAATGTGCAAGGCCGCTTGATAGTAAAGTTCGTCGTGGAGAAAGACGGCACCATCAGCCAGCCAAGCATTGAGGATGAATCAGGCGAGACCCTTGATGACCTCATCACTGTCTTCGCCAAGAAATACGGCACGAGCGACAGCCCTGAACGCACAAAGTTTGAACAGGAGATAGCTGCGATCAAGGCCCTCCAGGACGAGGCCCTGCGCGTGGTGCGCCTCACCGACGGCCACTGGACACCTGGACGTCAGCGCGGCCAGACCGTTCGCTCGTGGTACACCCTGCCCGTCGTATTCCGACTTAACTAAAAAGAAAGATAGCGTTTTTATAAAGCATTGGTTAGTAACTAATTGTGCGCACCGTCAGCTGCATGGCCTGTGACAGGTCGTGCAGCTGTATGCGCCCATTATCAAAGATATAATTATACAACTATCGCATGTGTAAACTGAAGACAAAGACGTAACTCTTACCTTTCCGCAGCGATTTGTTAACAAATGAAAATTTTAGTAACCCACGTGGTTACTGTCAGTAACCCGCGTGGTTACAAGCAGTAACCCACGTGGTTACTGTTTTATCACAAAGCGTTATTTTGGCATGAGCAGCATATAGCATTTTCTACCTGCACCGTTGGTCATCGGCAGTGCTGGCGGGGCTTGGCGTGGCTTGAAGCATGTGTCTTTAGCTCTGTAGCAGGCGTTTTCTGGCTTTGAAAACGTGCATTTCGGTCTCTGATTCAGAAAAATATCCGTTGACTTTTGCTTGTGTCGTTCTTTTTTTGTACTTTTGCACCTCAAAATAATAATCATGTAGTAATAACAGGAAAAGTAAAAAAAAGTAAGTGGCATAGATGTTTGAGAATTTATCAGAGAGACTGGAACGCTCCTTTAAGATACTGAAGGGCGAAGGAAAAATAACTGAGATCAACGTTGCCGAGACACTGAAGGACGTGCGTCGTGCACTCCTCGACGCTGACGTCAACTATAAAGTTGCCAAGAACTTCACCGATACCGTGAAGCAGAAGGCTTTGGGTATGAATGTGCTAACAGCCATCAAGCCCAGCCAGCTGATGGTGAAGATTGTGCATGACGAGCTAACCGAACTGATGGGTGGCAAGGCTGTAGGGCTCAATTTGGAGAGCCGTCCTGCTGTCATCCTCATGTCGGGCTTGCAGGGTTCAGGTAAGACCACGTTCACAGGCAAGCTGGCCAGGATGCTGAAAGAACGCCAGCACAAGAAGCCGCTCCTGGTGGCCTGCGACGTCTATCGTCCTGCTGCCATCGAGCAGTTGAAGGTTGTGGCTGAGACCGTTGGCGTCGATGTCTATACCGAAGACGGCAACAAGAATGTGGTGGAAATCGCCCAACACGCCATCCGTAAGGCCAAGCAGGAGGATTACAACGTTGTCATCGTCGATACCGCCGGCCGGCTGGCCATCGACGAGCAGATGATGGACGAGATATCCAACCTCAAGCAGGCCATCAGCCCCGACGAGACACTCTTCGTGGTTGACGCGATGACGGGTCAGGACGCTGTCAACACCGCCAAGGAGTTTAACGACCGCCTCGACTTCGACGGCGTCGTCCTCACCAAGCTCGACGGCGACACGCGCGGCGGCGCTGCCCTCTCCATTCGCACCGTCGTCACCAAGCCCATCAAGTTTGTGGGTACGGGCGAGAAGATGGACGCCATCGACGTGTTCCACCCCGAGCGCATGGCCGACCGCATACTCGGCATGGGCGACGTCGTGTCGCTCGTGGAGAGGGCGCAGATGCAGTTTGACGAGGAGGAGGCCAGGAAGCTGGAGAAGAAGATTCGCAAGAACAAGTTCGACTTCAACGACTTCATGTCGCAGATTCAGCAGATCAAGAAGATGGGCAACATCAAGGAGCTGGCGTCGATGATTCCCGGTGTGGGCAAGCAGCTCAAGGACCTCGACATTGACGACAACGCCTTCAAGGGCATCGAGGCGATCATCAACTCGATGACTCCCAAGGAGCGTGCCAATCCCGACATTATCAACCAGAGCCGCAAGCTGCGCTTGGCCAGGGGCAGCGGCACCAGGCTCGAAGACGTCAACCGGCTGATGAAGCAGTTTGACCAGACGCGAAAGATGATGAAGATGGTGAGCGGCATGGACAAGGGCAAGATGGCGCAGATGGCTGCTGCCATGAAACAGATGAAAAAGTAATAGCCCGGAAAGAATGGCTCAACCTCAATCTTAAAACAAACGAAACAGGAAAATGACTATCATTGACGGAAAGGCAACGGCAGCTGCTATCAAGGCTGAGATTGCTGAGAAAGTGAAAAACATCGTGGCCAACGGCGGCAAGCAGCCCCACCTGGCAGCTGTGCTCGTGGGACACGACGGCGGCTCGGAAACTTACGTAAAGAATAAGGTGCTGGCGTGCGAGGCATGTGGCTTTAAGAGCACCCTCATACGCTATGAGGACGATGTTACCGAGGAGGAGCTGCTGGCTTGCGTCGACCGCCTCAACAGCAATGGCGATGTCGACGGTTTCATCGTGCAGCTGCCCCTTCCCAGGCATATTGATGAGCAGAAGATCATCGAGGCTATCGATCCACGCAAGGATGTAGACGGATTCCATCCCGAGAATGTCGGCCGTATGGCCATCGGACTGCCCTGCTTCATATCTGCCACACCTCTTGGCATTATTACGCTTCTGCAACGTTATAACATCAAGACCAGCGGTAAGAAATGTGTCATTCTCGGCCGCTCGAACATAGTGGGCAAGCCTATGGCTCAGCTGATGATGCAGAAGCAATGGGGCGATGCCACCGTTACCGTGTGTCATTCGCGTTCCGTCACGCTGAAGGAGGAATGTCGCGAGGCCGACATCATCATTGCTGCAATCGGACAGCCGGAATTCGTTACTGCCGACATGGTGAAGGAGGGTGCTGTCGTCATCGACGTCGGCACCACCCGTGTGCCTGATGCCACCCGAAAGAGCGGCTATCGGCTCACTGGCGACGTGAAGTTCGACGAGGTCAGTCCCAAGTGCTCGTTCATTACTCCCGTTCCGGGCGGCGTTGGTCCCATGACCATCTGCTCGCTCATGCTCAACACCCTGAAGGCTGCTGAGCAATGACCGCCGAAGAGTATTACCGGCTGGGCAACGAGGCCCGGCGGCGTGGTCTCTGGCATGAGGCCATCAACCACTACATCAAGGCTGCCGAGCTTGACCCCGACAGTCCTGCCGTGGAGGCAAAGCGTATGCTCGACGACATTATGAACTTCTATTGTAAGGATATGTATAATCCTTGAAAACACAAATAAAAGCGCCAGGGTTCCGAAGAATCCTGGCGTTTTGTTTTTTTGATGGAGAATCGCTTATTGCAGCGTTCCCTGCTCAGCGGAGTTGATCATAGCCTGTGAAGCATAGAGGTAAACCTCCACGCGGCGGTTCTGAGCCTTGCCGGCAGCAGTTGAGTTGTCAGCAACGGGGTTAGCCTCACCGTAACCAACAGTGTTGCGGATCTGTGCGGCGTTGACACCCAGCGTACCAACGAGGTAGTTGGTCACCGACTGAGCACGCTGCTGCGACAGGTTGAGGTTCTTCTGCTGGCTCTGAGCTGCGGTAGAGTTTCTCCAGGGAGCGTTGTCGGTGTAGCCCTGGATGGCCACGTCGCAGTCGGTATTGGTCTTCAGCAGGTTGGCGAGCTGCATCAGCGACACCTTAGAAGCGTCGTTCAGCACAGCGCTGCCAGAAGCAAACTTGATGCCTGTCTCGTTGAAGGTCATCAGCACGGCCTGCAAACCGTTAGCGTCAGTAACGGTCTGAACCTGTGCGTTCTGCACAGCCTGAGCCTGAGCCTTTACCTTGTCCATGTGCTTGCCAATCAGAGCACCGGCACCAGCGCCGACGGCAGTACCGACAGCTGCACCAACAGCGGTGTTACCGGCAACCTTGCCGACGATAGCACCCAGCACAGCTCCACCAACAGCACCGATGGTGGTTCCCTTACCCAGGTTGTTGCAACCCATCATCACGATGCAAGCGCAGAGCGTGAGGACCATAGCTTTCATTTTCTTCATAATCGTAATTTTTTTATGGTTAAATAATAAATTGGTATATCACGTTGCAAAGATAATGGTTTTTTCGGATTATCTCCAATTAAAATCAAACAAATCTATTGTCATTTAACTCCCTTTAACTCCTTTCACGGTATAAACTATTCAAAAATGACTACCTTTGCACCCAAATTACAGAAAATTGCAAAGAATTATGGCAAAAGAATTGAAAGATTTGACGAAAAGGGCCGACAACTACTCACAGTGGTTCAACGACCTTGTGGTGAAAGCCGACCTGGCTGAACAGAGCGCCGTGCGCGGATGTATGGTTATCAAGCCCTACGGCTACGCCATCTGGGAGAAGATGCAGCAGCAACTGGACAAGATGTTCAAGGAGACAGGTGCACAGAACGCCTACTTCCCATTGCTCATACCGAAGTCATTCCTTAGTCGTGAGGCCGAACACGTGGAAGGCTTTGCCAAGGAATGTGCCGTTGTGACACACTATCGTCTGAAGGCTGCCGACGGCGGCGTGGTGGTTGACCCGGCTGCCAAGCTGGAAGAGGAGCTGATTATCCGTCCCACCTCAGAGACCATCATCTGGAATACCTATAAGAACTGGATTCACTCCTGGCGTGACCTGCCCCTGATGTGCAACCAGTGGTGCAATGTCATGCGCTGGGAGATGCGCACCCGCCCATTCCTGCGCACCAGCGAGTTCTTGTGGCAAGAGGGCCATACGGCTCATGCCACCCGCGAGGAGGCCGAACAGGAAGCACAGAAAATGCTGAAGGTCTATGCCAAGTTTGCTGAGGAGTGGATGGCCGTGCCCGTCATTCAGGGCGTGAAGAGCGAGACCGAGCGCTTTGCCGGAGCTCTCGACACCTACACCATTGAGGCCATGATGCAGGACGGCAAGGCCCTGCAGAGCGGCACGTCGCATTTCCTTGGCCAGAACTTTGCCAAGGCTTTCGACGTTACATACCTTAATAAAGAGAACAAACCCGAATATGTCTGGGCTACTTCATGGGGCGTTTCCACACGTCTTATCGGTGCCCTCATCATGACCCATAGCGACGACAACGGCCTCGTGCTGCCGCCGCGTCTCGCTCCCATTCAGGTGGTTATTATTCCTATCGCCACGAAGCCGGAGCAGATGGAGCTGGTGAACAAGGAGGTGACGCCCATCATTGAGCAGTTGCGGGCGAAGGGCATCAGCGTGAAGTTTGACGATGCCGACAACAAGCGTCCGGGCTTCAAGTTTGCCGACTACGAGCTGAAGGGTGTGCCCGTCCGTCTTGTACTTGGTGCCCGCGACCTTGAGAACGGCACCATCGAGCTGATGCGCCGCGATACTTTAGAGAAAGAGACATTGCCATTAGAGGGCATTGCCGACCATGTGGAGAAACTGCTGGACGACATTCAGCAGAATATCTTCGAGAAAGCCAGGAAATATCGCGACGAGCACATCTTCGAGTGCGACAACTACGACGAGTTCAAGGAACGCATAATGGACGGCGGCTTCTTCCTCTGCCACTGGGACGGCACGGCTGAGACCGAAGCACGGATTAAGGAAGAGACGCAGGCCACCATTCGCTGCGTGCCTTTCGGCGTGGAGCAGACACCCGGTGTTGATATGGTGAGCGGCAAACCCTCCAAGGCTCGCGTCATCATTGCCCGCAGCTATTAAGTCTCTTCTACATAAAAATTGATACAGGAACTACAACTTCGCGTGCTGCCTGAAGTGGCAGCCGACACGGTTCTCTTGCGTCAGTATGTTGCTGACGAAAAGGGACTGGCATTGAGTGCGCTGAAGGGCATCCGCGTTTTGAAACGCTCTATAGATGCCCGTCAGCGCACTATTTTTGTGAATCTGAAGGTGCGACTCTACATCAACGAGCAGCCTTCGGACGATGAGTACGAACATACCGACTATCCCGACGTCTCTGACAAACCGCAGGTCATTGTCGTCGGTGCCGGTCCCGGTGGCCTCTTTGCGGCCCTTCGTCTTATTGAACTCGGGCTGAGGCCTGTTGTGCTGGAACGCGGCAAGGATGTACATGAGCGCAAGAAAGACCTGGCAGCCATAGCCCGCTCGCAACAGGTAGACGGCGAAAGCAACTACTGCTTTGGCGAGGGTGGGGCAGGTGCCTACTCTGACGGCAAGCTTTACACTCGCTCGAAGAAACGCGGCAATATTGAGAAAATTCTAAATGTGTTCTGTCAGCATGGGGCTTCTACGGCAATCTTGGCAGATGCACACCCGCATATCGGCACCGACCGTTTACCACAGGTCATCGAGGCCATGCGCAACACTATTATAAGATGTGGCGGCGAGGTGCACTTCCAGACAAAGATGACGCGCCTGCTTTTGGATGGCAATAAAGTGGCAGGATGTTCAGCTGCTGACAAAGAATTCAAAGGGCCTGTCATTCTTGCTACAGGACACTCAGCCAGAGATGTTTACCGCTATTTGTCTAAAGAGAAAATTGAGCTTGAGCCGAAGGGCATTGCAGTAGGCGTAAGGCTGGAACATCCTTCTAAATTGATCGACCAGATTCAGTATCACAGGAAGGAGGGTAGGGGCCGCTGGCTGCCTGCAGCCGAGTACAGCTTTGTGACGCAGGTCGACGGCCGTGGCGTCTATTCTTTCTGCATGTGTCCTGGCGGTTTTGTCATTCCTGCCGCTACAGGGCCTGAGCAGGTCGTCGTCAACGGCATGAGCCCTGCCAGTCGCGGCACACAATGGAGCAATTCCGGTATGGTGGTTGAATTGCGCCCTGAAGATATTGAGGGCGACGACGTGCTGCGTGTGCTTCGCTATCAGGAAGAACTGGAGCGGACGTGCTGGCAGCAAGCCAATATGAAACAGACGGCGCCTGCACAGCGTATGGCCGACTTTGTCAACGGCAAGCTGAGCTATGACCTGCCCCGCTCATCCTACGCTCCAGGTCTCGTCTCCTCTCCCCTGCATTTCTGGATGCCCAAGCCTGTCGCCTCGCGATTGCAGCAGGGGTTTCTGACTTTTGGCCGTCAGGCTCACGGCTTCCTCACCAACGATGCAGTGATGATAGGCGTGGAGACACGCACATCGTCGCCTGTGCGCATTGTCCGCAACAACGACACCCTTCAGCACATCCGATTGCAGGGACTCTTCCCCTGCGGCGAAGGAGCCGGCTATGCAGGCGGCATCGTCTCGGCGGGTGTCGATGGCGAACGCTGCGCCGAGATGTGTGCCGAATGGATGAAGAGCGTTGAACCCATTTTGTAAAGATTTTTTGCCAAAAAACAGGTCTCTGAAAAATCTCAATCTAGAGAGAATGAGGGTGAACGATACACCAGAAAATGGCATTTTTTGAGTGTCGGGAAGAGCATCGAGAGGAAAAAAGCTGCACAGTTTGCAAGAATTGTGCAGCTTTTCTTGCCCAAAAGGGGCTTCGACGCTGTTAATTGAAGGCTCTTAATCATCAAAAAGAGGCTCCGCGTGAAAAAAAGTCATAAGAGATTTTTTCACGCGGAGCATGTTTTTTGTTGAGGGGATTTCACTTTTTGCACTGTATGTCACCTAACTCTCAAAGAATCAGCGAGATAGCCAAGTGTCGAAATTTAGGCCTTTTTTGCGGAAAAATATTTTCGTGTTCAGAATTTTTCAAATATGAAGGGGGCATTTGTCCGATATTTTTACCTTGTGAGGTTTCTTTTCTTTCGCCTTTGACACCACACGGAATGACAATAAATATGATTCAAAGCGCTTTGAAAGAAAAAAACAAATAATTATTTTTGGTTTTGCGCTCGACTTTTTGTAACTTTGCACCCCAAATAGAGAAAGCTTTTTATATTTATGGAAATTGGTAGCAAATACGACCCTCGCGAAGTCGAGGGTAAGTGGTATCAGTATTGGCTTGACAACAAACTCTTTGCCAGCAAGCCGGACAGTAGGGAACCTTATACTATCGTGATTCCGCCACCCAACGTGACGGGTGTGCTTCACATGGGTCACATGCTTAACAACACCATTCAGGACATCCTGGTGCGTCGTGCCCGCATGGAGGGCAAGAACGCCTGCTGGGTGCCGGGCACCGATCATGCCTCCATCGCTACTGAGGCAAAGGTGGTGAAGAAACTCGCTGCCGAGGGCATCAAGAAGCGTGATCTCTCGCGTGACGAATTCCTGAAGCACGCCTGGGACTGGACGCACGAGCATGGTGGCATCATCCTGAAGCAGTTGCGCCGCTTGGGTGCCAGCTGCGACTGGGACCGCACGGCCTTCACGATGGACGAAGTGCGTAGCGAAAGTGTTATCAAAGTCTTCGTCGACCTCTACCGCAAGGGCTATATCTATCGCGGCCTGCGCATGGTGAACTGGGATCCGAAGGCGCTCACCGCCCTCTCTACCGAGGAGGTGGTCTACAAGGAGGAGAAGAGCCACCTGTTCCACCTGAAATACTATGTTGCCGACAATGTAATCGACAATTTCTCTGCAGAGGACGGCAACGTCATCCACAAGGACGAGAAGGGCTACTACGCTGTTGTGGCTACTACACGTCCTGAGACCATCATGGGTGATACCGCCATGTGTATCAACCCCAAGGATCCTAAGAACCAGTGGCTGAGAGGCCACAAAGTCATCGTTCCTCTGGTGAACCGCGTCATTCCCGTCATCGAGGACCGCTATGTAGACATCGAGTTCGGTACGGGCTGTCTGAAGGTTACGCCTGCCCACGACACCAACGACTATATGCTGGGCAAGACCCACAACCTCGAGACCATCGACATCTTCAATCCCGACGGCACCATCAGCGAGCAGTCGCCGCTCTATGTCGGTATGGACCGTATGGACTGCCGCAAACAGATTGTGAAGGATTTGCAGGCTGCAGGTCTGATGGAGAAGATTGAAGACTACACGAACAAGGTGGGTTACTCAGAGCGCAATCCTGATACGGCCATCGAGCCGCGCCTCTCGCTCCAATGGTTCCTCAAGATGGGCCACTTCGCAGAGATTGCTTTGAAACCTGTGATGGAAGGTGAGATGCACTTCTATCCTCAGAAGTATGTCAACACCTATAAGAATTGGCTCGAGAATATCCAGGACTGGTGCATCAGCCGCCAGCTGTGGTGGGGCCACCGCATCCCTGCATACTACTATGGTAATGACGAAGAGGAGAAGTTCGTAGTTGCTGAAACCGCAGAGGAAGCACTTGAACTTGCTCGCAAAGAAAGCGGCAATAACGGCTTGCAGATGAGTGACTTGCGTCAGGACGAGGATGCTCTCGACACTTGGTTCAGCTCTTGGCTTTGGCCTGTCAGCCTCTTCGACGGTATCCGCAACCCTGGCAACGAGGAAATCAACTACTATTATCCCACCAGCGACCTGGTCACTGCTCCCGACATCATCTTCTTCTGGGTGGCCCGCATGATCATGGCAGGCGAGGAATATATGGGCAAGTTCCCCTTCAGGAATGTCTACTTTACGGGTATCGTGCGCGACAAGCTGGGCCGTAAGATGTCGAAGAGTCTCGGCAACAGCCCCGATCCCATAGAACTGATTGATAAATACGGTGCCGACGGCGTGCGCATGGGCATGATGCTCTCGGCTCCTGCTGGCAACGATATTCTCTTCGACGAGGCACTCTGCGAGCAGGGCCGCAACTTCAACAACAAAATCTGGAACGCCTTCCGCCTCGTCAAGGGCTGGCAGGTGGCCGATGACGCTGCCGAGAACAGAACGGCCGTCGCATGGATGGAAGCCAAGCTGAAGCAGGCCAATGAGGAACTGAAGGATCACTTCTCGAAGTATCGCATCAACGATGCCCTGATGACTGTCTATAAGCTTTTCTGGGACGAATTCTCACAATGGTACTTGGAAATGGTGAAGCCAGCCTATATCGAAGGTAAGCAGCAGCCCATCGGCCGCATGACCTACGATGCCACGCTGCGCTTCTTCGAGACGCTGCTGAAGATGCTGCATCCCTTCATGCCCTTCATCACGGAGGAGCTGTGGCAGGCTCTCTACGACCGCAAGCCGGGCGAGAGCATCATGCGCGACGAACTTGTGCTCAGCACCTTGTCCGCAGAGGAAAAGCTGCTCATCGCCGACATCGAGCAAGTGAAGCAGGTCGTTTCTGGCGTCCGTACCGTACGCAGTCAGAAGAACATCGCTCCCAAGGAGCAGATGGAGCTGCAGGTGGTGGGGCAGAACCGCTATGAGGCCTACAACGACATCGTGATGAAGATGGCCAACGTGAAGACCATCAGCGTGGTGGATACAAAGGACTCGATGGCCAGCACCTTTATGGTGGATACCGACGAGTTCGCCGTTCCCCTCGGCAGTCTCATCGACGTGAATGTCGAGATAGAGAAGATGGAGGCACAGCTTCAACATCTCGAAGGCTTCCTGGCTGGCGTGATGAAGAAACTCTCCAACGAGCGCTTCGTGCAGAACGCTCCAGAGGCCGTTGTGGCGATGGAGCGCAAGAAGCAGAGCGACGCAGAAGAGAAGATTGCAGCATTGAAACAGAGTATTGCAGCTCTTAAAAAGTAAACTATGGAGTGGCTCGTTCAACTCTTCACAAATAATGAGTCGGTAGCGCATATCGCTTTGCTCTACGCCGTTGTCATCGCCATTGGTGTCTACTTGGGAAAAATCAAGGTGGCTGGCGTGTCGCTGGGCGTTACTTTCGTACTCTTTGCAGGTATTGTGGCAGGACACATCGGCTTCACGGCGCCTGTCGACATTCTGACCTTCATACAAGACTTTGGCCTTATCCTGTTTGTCTTTATGATTGGCTTGCAGGTGGGACCGGGCTTCTTTGAGAGTTTCGGAACGGCTGGCGTCAAGCTCAACGGCTTGGCTGCCACGATGATATTGCTGAACATACTGGTGATGTTCGGATGTTACTTCGTCTTCTTTGACACCAACGACAACTCATCGCTTCCTATGATGGTGGGTACGCTCTATGGAGCTGTGACAAATACGCCCGGTCTTGGTGCCGCCAACGAGGCTTTAGGCTCCGTCTATGGCGACAATGCTCCGCAGATTGCCTCAGCCTACGCCTGTGCCTATCCTTTAGGCGTGCTGGGTATCATCGGTGCCATCATTCTTATCCGCCTTATCTGCAAGATCAAGCTGGAGAAAGAGGAAGAGGAGCTGACAGCACGCGAGGGAGCCAGCTCCAAGCAGAAACCCTACAAGATGCACTTGGAGGTGACGAACAAATACTTGGAAGGCAAGACACTGCTGCAAGTGCATGACTTCCTGAACCGCGATTTCGTGGTGTCTCGCCTTGTGCACGAGGGCGAATTGTCAATCCCCAACCGCAATACTGTGTTCCATTTGGGCGACCAGATGCTCATCGTTTGTGCCGAGGCCGACCAGGAAGCCATTATGGCGTTCATCGGTCCGAAACTCGACATCGACTTCGAGCAGCAGGACCAGCCGCTGGTGTCGAAGCGCATCGTTGTGACCAATCCCCACATCAACGGCAAATCCTTCGGACAGATGCACTTCTCGAGCGTCTACGGTGTGAATGTCACCCGCGTCACTCGTCATGGGATGGAGCTGTTCGCTTCGCCTTCGCTGCCCTTGCAGGTGGGCGACCGCATCATGGTCGTTGGTCCTGAGGACGCTGTCGACCGTGTGGCCAATAAGATGGGTAACAGCATCAAGCGCCTCGACGCGCCTAACATTGCCACCATCTTCGTGGGCATCATCCTCGGCATTGTCTTCGGCTCGCTGCCCATCGCCATTCCTGGCATGCCTGTGCCTCTGAAGCTGGGCATTGCAGGCGGCCCGCTGATTATCGCCATCCTCATCGGACGTTACGGCTACAAGATTAAGCTTGTCACCTACACCACCACGTCGGCTAATATGATGCTGCGCGAGATAGGACTGGTGCTATTTCTGGCCTCGGTGGGTATCAAGGCGGGAGCCGGCTTCTATAATACGGTAGTGGAGGGTGACGGCCTGCTCTATGTCTTGGCGGGCTTCCTCATCACCATCATCCCTATTCTGATTGTAGGCCCTATCGCCAGAATGAAGTTCAAGTTCAACTACTTCACCATTGCAGGTATGGTGGCTGGTACCTATACTGATCCGCCTGCATTGGCTTATAGCAACAGCATCTGCTCGAAGGAGGCACCAGCAGTAGGCTACTCGACGGTTTATCCGTTGTCGATGTTCCTGCGTATCCTGACAGCACAGCTCGTTGTACTTTTCTTCTGTCAATAATACAATAATATATAATAACTTAACAATAATGAATCACATCAAACTCCTGATTGGAGCGTTGCTGCTGACAGCCTCGCAGACGGTGATGGGCCAGGGAGCCAAGAACATCGTCATTAGCGAGGTGCTTACCGGCAATACTTCAAGCATTGTGGATGAGTTCGGTCAGCGCGAGGCTTGGATAGAGTTGGAGAATACATCATTCTCTACCTACAACGTGCGCGGCATGTTCGTCACCACCAACAGAAAGGTTCTCGACGAGAGCCTGAGCGCTCCGGAACGCATTAAGCTGATGAGCATGATTCCAAGTGGAGAGGAGCGCACCAGCCTCGGTGCACGCCAGCATCTGGTGCTCTTCTGCAACAGCAGTCCCGCTCAGGGTAAGCTGCATCTCAATGTACAGGTGCCTGATTCAGGTGCCGTGTGGGTGGCTCTTTACAACGGCAACGGCGTGGAACTGATCGACTCTGTCAGCGTTCCCGCCTTGAAGACAGATTGCTCATACGCCCGCCAGAACGCCAACGCCTGGGCAGTGAAGGAGCCGCATCAGGTGACGCCTGGTATTGAGAATGCCACCGGAGAAAACAAGCAGACTGGCGTGGACAAGTTCAAGGAGCGCGACCCGCACGGCTTTGCTATGGCCATTATGGCTATGGGTATTGTGTTCCTTTGTTTAGCGCTGCTGTGGCTGTTCTTCACCGTCTTCGGTATGGTGATGCGTCATATTGACACGGCGAAGAAGGTGGCCAACACCCAACCCATCAAACCCATCACAAAGACGGTGGAGAAGACAGTTGAGATGGCCCACAAGACGGGTAACATTATGCAGGACGGCTTTGAGACGAAGGGCATCGATATGGAGGTCTACATGGCCGTCATCGGTCTGGCCCTGCGTCAGTACGAGGACGACATCCACGATGTGGAGAGCGGCGTCATCACCATCAAGTCGAAGGACACCGGCTGGGACGATGAGTACAGTCAGATGACCCACTGGCATGATCCATTCCGGCCTTCCGACCACAATGCCCCAACTATTCCTACAGCACCAGAACTTCATTAATTCCCCAATAATAAGATGAAAAAGTATCAATATAAAGTAAAAGGCGTTGACTACGAGGTAGAAATCGCCCAAGTTGAAGGCAAAATTGCCAGAGTCAATGTCAATGGCATCCCCTTTGAGATAGAGATGCAGAAGCCCATCAATGCTGCCAAGCATCCTGCCTTGGCTTCCGCCAGAGCGCAGTCGCCAGTGGTAGCTCCCGTTGCTGCTCCTGCAGCACCAGCAGCTAAGCCTGCTCCTCAACCCGCCGCCCAGCCTGCTGCTCCTGCAGGAGCCGGTAATGCGCTGAAGGCTCCGCTGCCCGGCACTATTATTGATGTGAAGGTACAAGTGGGCCAGCAAGTCAACGTAGGCGACACCGTGCTGGTGCTTGAGGCCATGAAGATGCAGAACAACATCGAGTCTGAATACGCTGGTCAAGTGACCTCAGTCTTAGTCAAGCAAGGTGACACCGTAATGGAAGGCGCCGTGCTGCTCACCATCGGCTAATTGAACATTGAAAATTGAAGATTATGTTTGACTTCATAGTTGAAAACTTCAATGAGTTCCTCACCTATACAGGTTTTGCCAACGCAACAGCGGGGAATATCATTATGATAGTGGTGGGAGCCCTCTTCATCTATTTGGCCATCAAGAAGGACTTCGAGCCGCTGCTCCTTGTGCCTATCGGCCTGGGCATCATTCTCGGCAATATTCCATTCCGAGGCGATGCCGGCCTGGAGATAGGCCTTTATGAGGATAACTCTGTGCTCAACATCTTCTATCAGGGTGTGCGGCAGGGATGGTATCCGCCACTCATCTTCCTTGGCATTGGTGCAATGACGGATTTCTCGGCCCTGTTGGCCAACCCGAAGCTGATGCTTATCGGAGCTGCTGCTCAGTTCGGCATCTTCGGTGCTTACATGATAGCCTTGGCTTTCGGTTTTGAGCCCAACCAGGCAGCTGGCATTGCCATCATCGGCGGTGCTGACGGTCCCACGGCCATCTTCCTTAGCTCGAAGCTGAGTCCCAACCTTATGGGAGCCATCGCCGTCTGCGCCTACTCATATATGGCCCTTGTGCCGCTTATCCAGCCGCCTATCATGCGTCTGCTCACTACGAAGAAGGAACGCCTCATCAAGATGAAGCCCGGACGTGAGGTCAGCCAGACGGAGCGCATCCTGTTCCCCATCATTGGTCTGCTCATCACCACCTTCATCGTGCCTTCAGCCCTGCCTCTGCTGGGTATGCTGTTCTTCGGCAATCTGCTGAAGGAAAGCGGTAAGACCACTCGTCTGGCCAAGACGGCCGGCTCGGCTTTGAACGATATCGTCGTGGTGCTGTTGGGACTCACCGTGGGCTGCTCTACGCAGGCCTCTGAGTTCCTCACAATGAACACCGTGTTCATCTTCGCCATCGGCGCCTTTGCGTTTGCCATCGCCACGGCATCGGGTGTATGCTTCGTCAAGCTGATGAACCTCTTCCTGCCGAAGGACAAGAAGATCAACCCGCTCATCGGCAACGCAGGCGTGAGTGCTGTTCCTATGGCTGCACGTATCAGTCACAATATGGGCTTAGAGTACGACCGCCACAACTTCCTGCTCATGCACGCCATGGGGCCCAACGTTGCTGGTGTCATCGGGTCGGCTGTGGCAGCAGGTGCGTTGCTCGGCTTCCTGTCGTAATTAAGGACAAATATGAACAAGATAGGCATTTACACGCTTGCATCTGCTCTGCATGATGCAAAGGGAGTGAATAACCTGTCGCGGGAGTTCCTCAGCACCCTTCACGTGGAGTATGAGCTGAAGGGTGCTGACTTCACCGACTACGGCTCACATGCCCTCGACGTCATCTACATCTGTACTGGCGGCACTGAGGGCATCTTCAAGGCCATGTTGCCTGAGCTGCGTCAGCGTAGTTCCCGTCCCGTTTATCTCCTCGCTTCTGGCAATAGCAATTCGCTGGCTGCTTCGATGGAGATTTTGTCCTATCTGCGTCAGAATAACATCAATGGCGAGATCGTTCATGGCGATGAGGAATATGTGAATAACCGCCTGCGCCTGCTTGAGCGCTCTGGTGAAGCGAAGCAGAAACTGAACGGCTATCGCTTGGGTATTATCGGCAAGCCTTCTGATTGGCTCATAGCTAGTCAGGCCGACCGCAATGTGGTGAAGGAGCGGCTGGGCATTGATCTCATCGACATTTCCATCCAGGAACTCTTCGATGACTTACCCAGTAACAACAGTATCTATGCAGCTTTGGAGAAAATCATTGAGGATCATCAGCTGCAAGGCTTCACCCTGCGCTGCTTCGATCTCATAAACCGTTTGCACGACACGGGTTGCCTGCCTTTGGCGCGCCTCAATGCTGCCGGCTACGTGGCAGGCTGTGAAGGCGACGTACCCGCCATGCTTTCTATGGCTATTGTGCGCGCATTGTTTGGCGTCTCCGGCTTCATGGCCAATCCTGCTACCATCAACCACGAAACGGGAGAGTTGCTTTTTGCTCATTGTACTATTCCTCTCGATATGGTGGAGCGCTACGAACTGGATACCCATTTTGAGTCGGGCTTAGGAACAGGTGTAAGAGGTTTTATGAAGGAAGGGCCAGTTACTGTGTTTAAGGTTTCAGGCGATTTGAAGCGTTACTTCATAGCCGAAGGCCGATTGGTAACGAACCTTGCACTGCCCAACATGTGCCGCACACAGCAGGTCATCCAACTCTCTGATTGCTCTCAAGCCCACTATTTCCTCAATGATCCTATTGGCAATCACCACATCATCCTGCCCGGTCATCATCGTGAAGAAATAGAGGAATTGCTAAAATAAGTACAAAGATTTTCTTACTTCTAGCGGAAAAAACAATTCTTTCTGCTCTCTCTTAATCGAAAATTTCGTACTTTTGCAGACGAAATGCGGTTAACGTCATTCCTAAAGGCTTTTCTGGGCTGCACGATGCTGGTTTTGGCATCGTGCAGCACTACACGTTACGTGCCTGAAGACAGGACGCTATTGAACTCTGTCAGCGTGAAGACGCTGGGTGACTATCCGCAAGTAAACACGGCTACACTGCGCAACTATGTGCGTCAGCAGCCCAATGCCCGATGGTTCTCAATTGTGCGTCTGCCTCTGCACACCTATTCGCTGTCGGGTGCCGACACCACGAAATGGTTCAACCGCACACTTCGGGCTATTGGCGAGCCGCCTGTGCTCTTCGACACGCTGAAGGCTGAGCTCTCGCGAAGCGACCTGCGCCAGCAGCTGCGCAACGAAGGTTTCCTCAATGCCGAGGTGGTTTATGAGACACGCCGGCACGGCAAGAAAACCGACATCACCTATTGGCTGCAGCCAGGACAGCCCTACTTTATCCACAACATACGCTACCAGATTGACGACCCGCAGGTGGCGCAAGTTTTGGGTGACGACAGCCTACGGCGACTGCTGCACGAGGGCATGCGCTTCGATGTCAACCGCCTTGACGCTGAGCGCAAGCGCATCACAGCATTGCTGGCTGACAGCGGCTACTACCGCTTCCACAAAGAGTTCATTACCTATCAGGCTGATACCATTGGCATGTCAAACCTCGTCAACCTGACGCTGCATCTCTCGCTATTTAGGCAGAACAACCGACCCGACACGTTGCACACCCGATATCTGATACGCCACATTAGCTATGCCAGCAGCACCCCCTCTCCCAATTCTTCTGATGCAGGGGAGACCGAGAACCGTATTCGCCTGCGTCATCATGTGCTTGAAGAGTGTACGCATCTGGTTGAGGGACAACCCTATAGCGCCACAGGTCTGAGGAACACCTACAACCACTTCGGACGCTTGCAGGCGGTGCGCTATACCAACATCCAGCTGAATCCTGTAAGGGACAGCCTGCAGGAATTGCCGTTGTTAGACTGCGACATTCAGATTCAGACAAACAAACCCTCGACACTGAGCTTCCAGCCTGAGGGAACGAATACCGCAGGTGATTTGGGCGCAGCCGCTTCGCTGACCTATCAGAACCGCAATCTCTTCCGAGGCAGCGAGGTGCTCAGCGTAGAGTTGCGCGGTGCCTACGAAGCCATTCGCGGGCTGGAAGGATACAGCAATCAGGATTTTACCGAGTATTCGCTGGAAGGACGCCTGCAGTTCCCACGCTTCATCGCACCTTCATTCCTTGTTCCTCTTTCTTCCTTAAATTCATTCAATGCCACCAGCGAGGTGTCGCTGCTATACGACCTGCAGGATCGTCCCGAGTTCCACCGACGCGTGCTTTCTGCCGCCTGGCGATACCGCTGGGAGCAGCCGCAGAGGCACAGCCATTTCCAGCTCGACCTCATCGACATCAACTATGTGTTCATGCCGTGGATTTCAGACACATTCAAGAAGGAATATCTGGAGAGCGAGACATCGCGCAACGCCATTCTGCGCTATAACTACGAAGACCTTTTCATCACCAAGCTGGGCTTTGGCTATTCTTATGCCAACGGGCCGGTGGCGCTGAAGACCAACATCGAGACGTCGGGCAATCTGCTGCAGCTGGGTTCCAGCATTTTCGGCGCAGAGAAATACTATCCCTCTGGCAGGGGAGATCAGGAGAAGGGCGTCTACCGTCTCTTCAACATCGCCTTTGCGCAATACGTGAAGGCCGACTTCGACATCACCCGCTCTTTCGCCATCGACCAGAGCAATCAGGTGGTGCTGCACCTGGGCTTCGGCATCGCCTATCCTTACGGCAATTCCTCCGTGCTGCCTTTTGAGAAACGCTACTTCGCAGGCGGTGCCAACAGCGTCAGAGGTTGGAGCGTACGCTCGCTGGGACCTGGAAAATTCAAGGAGCGTGACGGGCGTATCAACTTCATCAATCAGACAGGCGACATGAAGCTCGACCTCAATGCCGAATATCGTACCCACCTTTTCTGGAAGCTCGACGGTGCAGCCTTCGTCGATGCCGGCAACGTGTGGACGCTGCGCCAGTACGAAATACAGCCGGGCGGAAAGTTCAGCTTCAAGGACTTTCCCAAGCAGTTGGCCGTAGGCTATGGTTTGGGCGTACGTCTCAACATGGGCTATTTCATCCTTCGCTTCGACCTCGGTATGAAAGCCATCAATCCAGCCTACGAAGAGGATGAAGACGAGCACTATCCCATCCTGCATCCGCGTTTCAGTCGCGACTATGCCTTCCACTTCGCCGTCGGTCTGCCGTTCTAAGAAAGTGCGCAGCCACTTCCTTCCCTTCAATCTCTTCAGAAGGAGACATACTATCAGAAAATGGACACTCTAAATGCAAAATATTGAGTGAAAAAGCGGCTGTTTCAATAAATAGGCGTTAAAAAACAACAAGGCAGAGCAACTTTTCACGTCTCACTTACTTTTTTTACTCTTTTTTTCGTAATTTTGCAGCTAAATTGAACACTGGCAGATGCTGAAATTCATTTCTTTTGGCAGCGGAAGCAGCGGAAACTGCTATTTCCTCTATACCGACAACGACGGACTGATGATCGATGCCGGCGTAGGAGTGCGCTCGCTGAAGAAATATTTCAGGGACTATGGGCTGAGCCTTACTCAGATTCATCATCTGCTCATCACACACGACCACGCCGACCATATCAAGTGCGTTGGCAGCATCAGCAACGACCTCCATCTGCCCGTCTATGCCACCCAAGCCGTTCATGAAGGCATAGACCGAAACTACTGCGTGACAAGAAAGGTAAACCCAGCCGACAGACATCTGTTGGCGAACAACGAGCCGATTGTTCTCGGCGACTTCAAGGTGACACCATTTTTTGTGCCTCACGACAGCAGCGACAACGTAGGCTACATGATTGAGACCGATGGCGTCACCTTCTGCATCATTACTGACGCCGGGCGCATTACTGAAGAGATGGGGGGCTACATTATGCAGGCCGACTATCTTGTCATCGAGGCCAACCACGACCGCGAGATGCTGATGGCAGGCCCTTATCCTGCCCACCTCAAGGAGCGCATCTCCTGCGGCACCGGCCATCTCAGCAACGATGCCTGTGGCGAAGCCATCGTCCGCCACATGAGCGAGCATCTGCGTCACGTATGGCTCTGTCACCTCTCGGAAGAGAACAATCACCCCGAGCTGGCGCGCAAGACCGTAGAAGCCACTCTGCGCAGCTACGGCATCGTCGCAGGAAAAGACGTGCAGCTCGATGTGCTGAAGCGCACTATGCCCACAGGCATTTTCACCCTCGATTAGTTATCGCGAATAGCAAAGATAATAGCGCCGCACCTTGCCCACCGACAAGCTCGACGGGCTGGCGAGGAGTTCCGAAGCCTGAGTGATGTCGGCAATGCTGCCGTCTTTCATCAGGATGTCGATACTGTCGTCGGAAGGCGAGTACATATCCTTCTCGGCGCTGACCAGTTGCATCAGGTAGTCGGTGTCGTCGATGCTGATGCTCATTCTTTCAGCCAGATTCTTTCGCAGTTCTTCTATATGCTCAGGCGAAGGCGGCTCAGAAGTCGTCTCGCAGCGCCAGAGCCGGCGGTCGAGCAGGTCGCCGGCCAATTGTGCCAGAATCTTGTCGTCGCTGTGCCGCCAGGCTTTCATTGCGCTCCAGATGTCGCTGTCGTCCAGCTCGCCGTAATTGCGCAGGGCTTCCGGGTCGTCGTGGAAACGTTGTTCATCCACGTCATTATAGAGGAAGAAAGCCAGCGCCGGCGATGCAAAAACCTGTTGATCCTTTGCACACAGCTTGGCCCGTCGCAGGGCATTGACCAGCATTTTCTCGTAGGCCACCGTAGTCTTGTGCAGATACACTTGCCAGTACATCAGGCGGCGCGAGGTGAGGTAGTTCTCTATAGAGTAAATGCCTTTCTGCTCCACCACGAGGCGGTCGTCCACCACGTTGAGCATCTTGATGATGCGTGCCGAGCCGATGGTACCCTCGGCCACGCCGGTGAAGAAGGCGTCGCGCCGCAGATAGTCGAGACGGTCCATGTCGAGCTGCGAGGAGATGAGCTGGTGGAGGAAACGCTTGGGATAGTCGTCGCTGAAGATGGCGATGGCCAGCTGCAGCTGCTCGTGCAGGTCGTGGTTGATCTGTTCCATCATCATCAGCGAGATGTCTTCGTGTGATATGCCGCTGATGAGCGTATGCTCGAGCACATGCGAGAACGGCCCGTGCCCGATGTCGTGCATCAGGATGGCGGCCTCCACCGCCTCGGCCTCGCTGTCGAAGATGAACTGTCCTTTCTGCCGCAACGTGAGCAGCGCCTCGCCCATCAGGTGGTAGGCGCCCAGGGAGTGCTGGAAACGCGTGTGGCGTGCTCCGGGATAGACCACCGAGGCCAGTCCCAGCTGGCTGATGCGTGTGAGGCGCTGAAACAGCGGGTGCTTAACGATGTCGTAAAGCAGCCCGCGCGGTATGCGAATGAATCCGAATACAGGGTCGTTGATGATTTTTGCGTCGTTCATTCCTCAGTCTTACTTAACCAACATCTTTTTCCCGTTCTTGCTGATGACAAACAGTCCCTTCCTGTGTTCTGAATGATAACGTCGGCCCTGCAGGTCGTAAAAGTTATTGCCGAAGCGAAGCGTTGTGTCGTCAAGGTTGCTGATTCCCGTCGTTTCCTTGGGTGGCATGAAGACGACGGTGCCCAATGAGGGACTGTCGTAACTGTGGAAGATGACGCTCTCAATCAGCTCCTCCGTCTGCTCGCTCACGTTCCAGGTGTTGCCCTGTGCATAGACTGTGCTGAGCGAGTTGTTGTAGAGGTCGTAGAGCTGTCCTCCGTTGCCGTTGTTCACGAAGACGTTGCCGCCAGGATTGTAGTCCTCGCTGGTTGGTTCAACATCGATGCGGCCCAGATTGGCGTAGGTGTTCATGTTGCCGACAATGGTGACGCCCCACAGCGAGCCCTCGATGTGGTTGCCCGTGATGAAGGCTTTCTGCTTGCCGTAGGGGTCGTAGACATTGATGCCGCTGCCGCCGTTCATCGGGTTGACTTCGTGACAGTTGTCCTTCAGCTCATTGTTGCGTATGACGGCATGCTGCCCCATATACGTGGCGATGCCAAAGCGTCCGTCGGTAATAGTATTGTTCTCAATGAGGGTATTCATCTCGTCGGTGAAGCCTACAAGGTTGGCCACGACGATGCCGCCCACCATCGTCTTCTCGGGATCGCCCACTATGGTACAGCCGCGAACGACGACGTTGTCGGCTACGGTGAGGTTGAGCTGCGGCGTATTGCCGTTGGCCTGTCCGTTGGCCTGGAAAATGCAGTTCTCGATGAGCAGCGGGTTGCGATAGTTGGCAGCACCGGCAATGGCAGCTTTTGCATTGTGCGAGAATGTGCAGTTGGTCACTTCGAAGGGAGCGCCGTCAGTGCCTATGGTGAGGGCTGCCTGCCCGATGGCACCATTATTATAATTGAAGGCACAGTTGTCCACCTTCAGTCCCTTCGCCGACATGTTGCGCAGGCCCACATAGTTGAATGTGCAGTTGCGGAACACCGTCTGGCTCTGCTCGTTCTTCATCATAATGCCCACGGGGCGGACGAGTGAGGTGCCCTCGAAGGCACTGTCGAAGGTGGCTCCGTTCTCCAGCCCGAAGTCGGCTTCGCCCTCAATGACGAAGGTCACATTGTCGCCGAACAGTACGCTGACGTTGTCTTCCATCACAAACTTGTCGCCTGCGGCGATGGTGTCGTTGGCAGATAGGATATAGATGACCTGGCCGTAGTTCTCGTCTACATGTTTCTCAACGCCGCTGCCCTCCGTCTGCGACAGCAGGTCAAGCGTGTAGGTCGTTCCGTCGCCTGCCGTCTTCATTCCTTCTGCGCTCATCTGCTGGGCGGCAGCTGCCAGCAGGCACATCATAAAAAATGCTTTCATTGTTTTTATATCAGTTCTTTTGTTGCTTTTTCTTCAGAATGGGATGATTCATCCATTTGGGCTTCATGTGGTCAAGCATCGCCTCCAGCTCGCCTTTCATCAGCTCCGGGAAACAATACACAATCCAGGCACAGATGAAGCTTTTCTTGTTGTCGAGTATCGTTTGTTTGGCTATCGTTCTCTGTTCCTGAAGCATCATCTCACGCATGGAATTGCCCTGTTCCTGAGCCGAGCGCCAAGCGGCGGGGTCGTCGCTGAACACATCGATATGGAATCCCTCAGGGCTGTGTTGCTTGATTTCGTCGAGCGCCTTCTTCAGCTTTTTCGACAGCTCTGACCCTTCGATTTCGCCGGTATTCCAGTTGATGGTGATGTGGCGGCTGTCGGGAATGAGCACGAAGGGGCTCCTCTCGGGCCACTCCTTCCATTCGTTCAGACGGATGAACGCGTTGCGGTCCACCTCAACAGTCACCGAGAACTTGGCATCGCTGATGGGCACGAGCTGTGCGTTGTCTGTGTCCTCGTTGACGATGAGATAGATCCTGGATTCCGCGGGCGACAGCGTACCGTCGATGGTCAGCTTCACTTTTTTAGCGTGGCAGGGCGTGAAAAAGGCGGCTGCCATCAGCATAGACAATAGTTTATTCATAAGCGCTTTCGTTGATTTATCCTGCAAAGGTACTACAGATTCTCGAAACCACCAAAAATAAAACACCGAAAGTGCCTTGCCCTTGCTTCGTTGAATCTGTAGCCCTGATAAATTTGTAAAGAAAAATGATTCCGATTTTTTTACAAAATATTTTTGTGAAATAGAAGCGGAACAACTGGTTTTTGCATCATGCCGGTCGTCGGATGAGCATGAGTGAGGCTCGAAAAATGCACACATATATGGGTTTTGTGCAGCTTTTCAGCCTCTAAATGGTGCTATTTTGGCCTCAGAACGGCTTACTTTTGCTAAAAAAGAGGCTCCGCGTGAAAAAAAGGCATTGACTTTTTTTCATGGGGATATACCTTTTTGAAAACGAGGATGCTCCCGACGAACAGAAATATGAGCTAAGCTACTGTCAATCAATGAAATAATCAACCCCTCTCATTTTTGCGTTTTTTCCAGCAAATCGTCCTGTCGTGAATTCTGAGCCATTCTCAGCCTCGTTAAACCCAGTTTTTTCGTATGTTTTGTAAAAATATTTTACCATGCGTCGCAGGAGGGTTTGGAATCTCTGATTGATGAAATGCGGAAATCAATTACGCGGGAAGCTAAACGCCAAAAAAAATATATAAAGATGGTGATAGTTGGATAATTTTATGTAATTTTGCACCCGTATTTTGAGAATGGTTATTATTTTATAGATATGGCAAATGTAATCAAGCTAAAGAAGGGCTTGGACATAAAGCTTCAAGGAAAGGCTGCCGAGGAACGGATGAGCCTGAAGTCGAGCGGGAAATTCGCATTGGTGCCCGACGACTTCGTGGGCGTTGTGCCGAAGGTGGTGGTGAAGGAAGGCGATATGGTCAAGGCCGGTGAGGCGCTGTTTGTGAACAAGCAGTACCCCGAAATGAAGTTTGCATCGCCAGTGAGCGGTCGGGTGACGGCCGTGGAGCGCGGCGAGCGGAGGAAGGTGCTCTGCGTGAAGGTGGAAGCCGACAAGGAGCAGGCATTTGTGGACTATGGCACTCCAAACATTGAGAAGATGGACGGCAGGCTCGTCCTTGAGCACATCATGGAGGCCGGACTGCTGGGATACATCAACCAGCTGCCTTATGCTGTCGCTACAGTTCCCGACCAGCCGAGAACCATCTTCGTGTCGGCGCTGAGGGACAAACCCCTGGCCTGCGACTTTGAGTATGAGGTGAAGGGTCAGGAGCAGGACTTCGTGACGGGGCTGAAGGCTCTGGCCAGGATTGCGAAGGTGCATGTGGGCGTAGGCAGAGAGTCGGGGCTCATGTCGCACATTTCAAATCTTGAGGGCGTCGAGGTGACCGTGTTCGACGGTCCGTGTCCTGCCGGCAACGTGGGCGTACAGGTCAACCATCTGGAGCCTGTGAACAAGGGCGAAATGGTGTGGGCCATCGGCGACCCGACGGTGGTGCTGTTCATCGGTCGTCTGTTCAACACTGGCAAGGTGGACTTGCGCCGACTGGTGGCACTCTGCGGCAGTGAGGTGACGAAGCCCTGCCATGTGGAGATGCTCGTGGGTCAGGAGCTGCAGACGCTGCTCGCCAACAGCTATAATCAGGATCATCATGTGCGCATCGTCAACGGCAATGTGCTGACCGGCACGCAGACGACGAAGGACGGCTATCTGGCTGCCCATGCCTCGGAGGTGACCGTCATTCCCGAGGGCGACGATGCCGACGAGCTGCTGGGCTGGGCCATGCCGCGAATGAAGCAGTTCTCGGTGAACCGCAGCTATTTCTCATGGCTCTTTGGCAAGAAGAAAGAATATGCGCTGGATGCCCGCGTGAAGGGTGGCGAGCGCCACATCATCATGAGCGGCGAGTATGACCGTGTGCTGCCGATGGACATCTACGGCGAGTACCTCATCAAGGCCATCATCACCGGCGACATTGACAAGATGGAGCAGCTGGGCATCTATGAGGTGAGTCCCGAGGACTTCGCGCTGGCTGAGTTCGTTGACAGCTCGAAGCTGGAGCTGCAGCGCATCGTGCGCCAGGGACTGGACAATTTACGTAAAGAAAACGCATAAACAGATGAAAGCACTAAGAAATTATCTGAACAAGATAAAGCCGAACTTCGAGAAGGACGGAAAGCTGCATGCCTTCCGCTCACTGTTCGATGGCTTTGAGACGTTCCTCTACGTGCCCAACACCACGTCGAGGAACGGCGTACACATTCACGATGCCATCGACTCGAAGCGCATCATGAGTGTGGTGGTATTGGCCCTGATGCCTGCCATGCTCTTCGGCATGTACAACGTGGGCTATCAGAACTTCCTGGCTGCCGGCACGCTAGCCACAGCAGGATTCTTTGAAATTTTCTTCTACGGTTTCTTTGCCGTGCTGCCCAAGATTCTGGTCAGCTATATCGTCGGCCTCGGCATCGAGTTTGCATGGGCACAGTGGAAGGGCGAGGAGATACAGGAAGGATTCCTCGTCAGCGGCATCCTTATTCCGCTGATCATCCCTGTCAACTGTCCGTTGTGGATTCTGGCCATTGCCGTGGCCTTTGCCGTCATTATCGGCAAGGAGATTTTCGGCGGCACGGGCATGAATATCTTCAATCCGGCTCTCATCTGCCGTGCCTTCCTCTTCTTCGCCTATCCTACGATGATGAGCGGCGACAAGGTGTGGGTGTCAGATGAGAAGATTCTGGGCCTGGGCAACAATCTGGCCGAGACACTGCATGTCGATGCCTTCACACAGGCCACTCCGCTGGCTGAGGTAGGGCAGGGCGTGAATCCTATTGACAGCGGCACAAGTCTCTGCGACATGATTTGCGGCTTCATCCCCGGCTCCATCGGCGAGACGAGCGTCATCGCCATCGGCCTCGGTGCGCTGCTGCTGCTCATCACCGGCATTGCCTCGTGGAAAATCATGCTCAGCGTCTTTGTCGGAGGCTCGCTCACCGCAGCCCTCTTCGCAGGCCTTGGCTCTACGGTCATTCCCTGGTATGAACACCTAGTGCTGGGCGGCTTCGCCTTCGGTGCCGTGTTCATGGCTACTGACCCCGTCACCTCGGCCCGCACCGAGACGGGCAAATGGATCTACGGCTTCATCATCGGTGTGATGGCCATCGTCATACGTGTGATGAACCCCGGCTATCCCGAAGGCATGATGCTCGCCATCCTGCTGATGAATATGTTTGCTCCCACCATCGACCACTTCGTAGTGGAGCGCAATATTACGAAACGAGCCAACCGAATTAAGCATTAAGCACAAAGCATTATGAAGCTAAATACGAATAGTAACGCGTACATTATTATATATAGTACGATTCTGGTCATCATCGTAGCCTTCCTGCTGGCTTTTGTCTCATCCTCGCTGAAGGACAGGCAGGATGCCAACGTGAAGCTCGACCAGGAGAAGCAGGTGCTGAACTCGCTGAACCTTCGTGACAAGAGCGATAGCGAGGCACATGCACTGTATGAGAAGATTGTGAAGTATGACGAGGCTCAAAAACTCTATGTCTGCACGCTGGAGAACGGCGACGTGAAGTATGTGTTCCCCCTGAAGGGCATGGGCCTGTGGGGCGGCATCAGCGGCTTCATCGCCCTCAACGACGACAAGAACACCGTCTACGGAGCCTACTTCAACCACGAGAGTGAGACAGCCGGACTGGGTGCCGAGATTAAGGACAGCCGTGAATGGCAGGAGAAGTTCATCGGCAAGAAGGTATTCGATGCCGATGGCAACGTGGCCCTCTCCGTGGTAAAGAACGTGGAGAAACCTGAGCATCAGGTCGACTGCGTCACCGGTGCCACGCTCACTTCCAATGGTGTCACCGACATGCTGCAGAAAAGTTTCGCACAGTATGCCGAAACCCTCAAGGCCGAGGAGTGGGAGCGTATCGTTGAAGACCGCCAGCAGCCTAATGCCGACGGCGAGTATAACGAGTAAACTAGTAATTCATAATTAGTAATTCGTAATTCGAAATTATTATGGCATTATTTAGCAAACAGAACAAAGAGGCTTTCGTCAATCCGCTAAGCCTCGACCATCCGATATTGGTGCAGGTGCTGGGCATCTGCTCGGCACTGGCCGTCACCAGCCAGCTGAAGCCCGCCATCGTGATGGGACTCGCCGTCACGGTGATTACGGCTTTCGCCAATGTGATTATCTCTGTGCTGCGCAACACCATCCCCAACCGCATCCGCATCGTGGTGCAGCTTGTGGTGGTGGCAGCCCTGGTGACCATCGTCAGCCAGGTGCTGAAGGCTTTCGTCTATGACGTCAGCGTGCAGCTCTCCGTCTATGTCGGTCTTATCATCACCAACTGCATCCTCATGGGACGCCTCGAGGCCTTCGCCATGCAGAACAAGCCTTGGCCCTCGTTCCTCGACGGCGTGGGCAACGGCCTGGGCTATGCCATGATTCTCGTCATCGTCGGTGCTGTGCGTGAGTTCTTGGGACGCGGCTCGCTCTTAGGCTTCCAGATCATTCCCGACGGTGCCTATGAGGCCGGCTACATCAACAACGGCATGATGACGATGCCCGCTATGGCCCTCATCCTCGTGGGAATCGTTATCTGGGTACATCGTGCATACTTTTATAAGGACTGACTAACCCCCTAA
>CACYYG010000002.1:0-14200 GCA_902778535.1 uncultured Prevotellaceae bacterium | reverse complement strand
AACCCCCTAACTTAGGGGGCACAATTATGGAACACGCAATAAGTCTTTTCTTCAGGTCGATTTTCGTCGACAACATGATATTTGCCTTCTTCCTCGGCATGTGCTCCTATCTGGCCGTGTCGAAGACCGTGA
Organism: uncultured Prevotellaceae bacterium; assembly: GCA_902778535.1. Classification (GTDB taxonomy): domain Bacteria; phylum Bacteroidota; class Bacteroidia; order Bacteroidales; family Bacteroidaceae; genus Prevotella. The sequence goes on along the minus strand of CACYYG010000002.1, from coordinate 14,068 downwards.
AGACATCGTTAGGACTGGGCCTCGCCGTCACCTTCGTGCTGCTGGTCACCGTGCCCGTCAACTATTTGCTGCAGACCAAAGTGCTCAGCGCAGACGGCATCTTCGGCATGGACCTGAGTTATCTCAGCTTCATCCTTTTCATCGCTGTCATTGCAGGCATCGTGCAGTTGGTTGAGATGGTGGTCGAGAAGTACAGCCCTTCGCTCTATGCGGCCCTGGGCATCTTCCTGCCGCTTATCGCCGTGAACTGCGCCATCATGGGAGCCTCGCTCTTCATGCAGCAGCGCATCCTGATGGAACCCACCAACACGCAGGCCATCACCAGCATCTTCGATGCAATGGTCTACGCCGTCGGCTCAGGCATCGGCTGGACACTGGCCATTGTCTCGCTGGGTGCCATCCGTGAGAAGATGCAGTATTGCGACGTGCCCAAGCCGCTGCAGGGACTGGGTATTACATTCATCACCGTAGGACTCATGGCTATGGCTATGATGTGCTTCAGCGGACTTAACATCTAATGGATTATGGCACAGTTTATATTATACAGCATATTGGTTTTCTTGGTGACGATCATCGCTATCGTCATCATCCTGCTCGTGGCAAAGAACTATCTTTCGCCGTCGGGCAATGTAAACATCGAGATCAACGGCGACCGCACCATCAACGTGCCGCAGGGAAATAACCTCATGGCCACGCTCAACCAGAACGGCATCTTCCTGCCCTCGGCCTGTGGCGGTAAGGCCAGCTGCGGACAGTGTAAGGTGCAGGTGCTTGAGGGTGGGGGAGAGATCCTCGACTCTGAGAAGCCTCATTTCACCCGCAAGGAAATCAAGAACCACTGGCGTCTCGGTTGCCAATGCAAGGTGAAGGGCGACCTGAAGATACACGTCGACGAATCAATCCTTGGCGTCAAGGAGTATGAGTGCACAGTCATCTCCAACAAGAATGTCGCCACGTTCATCAAGGAGTTCAAGGTACAGCTGCCTGCCGGTGAGCACATGGACTTCCTGCCGGGCTCCTACGCACAGATTAAGATTCCTGCCTTCGACTGCATCGACTACGACAAGGACTTCGATAAGTCGCTGATTGGCGACGAGTATCTGCCCTCATGGGAGAAGTTCGGACTCTTCCCCTTGAAGTGTAAGAACCCCGAGCCTACCATCCGTGCCTACTCCATGGCCAACTATCCTGCCGAAGGCGACGTCTTCATGCTCACCGTGCGCATCGCCACACCGCCGTTCAAGCCCGACAAGAGTGGCTTCATGGAGGTCAATCCCGGTATTGCCTCGTCGTATATCTTCTCGCTGAAACCTGGCGACAAGGTCATCATGTCAGGTCCCTTCGGCGACTTCCACCCGCACTTCGACTCGAAGAAGGAGATGATTTGGGTGGGCGGTGGTGCCGGCATGGCTCCGCTGCGTGCACAGATTATGCACATGACGAAGACACTGCACACCACCGACCGTGAGATGCACTACTTCTATGGTGCTCGTGCCCTCAACGAGGTCTTCTATCTTGACGACTTCCTCGGCCTGGAGAAGGAATATCCCAACTTCCACTTCCACCTGGCACTCGACCGTCCCGACCCCGCTGCTGATGCGGCTGGCGTGAAGTACACTCCGGGCTTCGTCCATCAGGTGATGTTCAACACCTACCTGAAGGACCACGAGGCTCCCGAGGACATCGAATACTACATGTGCGGTCCTGGCCCCATGTCGAAGGCCGTCGTCGACATGCTCGACTCCCTCGGCGTAGAGTCAGAAAGCATCATGTACGATAATTTCGGAGGATAACAATAATTGAAAAGGTGAAAAATTGAGACAACAAAGCAGTTTTTCACCTTTTCTTTTTTCTATATTCTTGGCTGATTGTGAATTAAAGTACCGATTGCTTTCAACGCAACGGTACTTTTAGCTGAATGGTGCCTCTTATTTCAGCAAGTCGGGACGTAGGCGGCGCGTACGCTCCATGGCCTGCTCCAACTCCCAGTTGCGAATCTTGGCCTCGTTGCCGCTGAGCAGAATGTCAGGCACTTTCCAGCCTTTGTAGTCGGCAGGGCGGGTATAGATGGGAGCTGCCAAGAGGTCGTCCTGAAAGCAGTCGCTGAGGGCACTCTGCTCGTCGCCGATGACGCCGGGCACCACACGCACAATGGCGTCGGCCATGATGGCTGCAGCCAGCTCGCCGCCGGTGAGCACATAGTCGCCGATACTGATTTCGCGGGTGATGAGATGGTCGCGCACACGCTGGTCAATGCCCTTGTAGTGTCCGCAAAGGATAATGATGTTCTGCAGCATCGACAGCTCGTTAGCCACATGCTGGTTGAACTGCTCGCCGTCGGGCGATGTGAAGATAACTTCGTCGTAGTCGCGTTCTTCCTTTAGCGCAGTGATACAGCGGTCAATGGGCTCGCATTGCATCACCATGCCGGCGCTGCCGCCGTATGGATAATCATCTACGCGACGCCACTTGTCTAAAGTGTAGTCGCGTAGATTGTGCAGACGTATTTCGGCCAGTCCTTTCTTCTCGGCACGAGCCAGAATGCTCTCATGCACGAAGCCCTCAATCATTTCGGGCAGGACGGTAATGATGTCGATTCTCAATTCCGAATGATGAATTACGAATTACGTCTATCCGAGGTATTTCATGAGGATTTTGGCGTTGCCCGACTCGCGCAGCTTGGTGATACTCTTCTCACGAATCTGGCGCACACGCTCACGGGTAAGGCCCAGCTGGTCGCCAATCTCCTCAAGGCCTTTCTCGTGGCAGCCAATGCCAAAGCACTCGCGAATGATGGTAATCTCGCGCTCCTTCAGCACACGGTTGAGCACGGCGTTCAGCTCCTGAGCCATCGACTCATGGTCTACCTGACGGTCGGTACGAGAGTCCTCGCCCGAGGCCATTACGTCGAGCATGCAGTTGTCTTCGCCGTCCTGGAAAGGAGCATCAATGCTGACGTGGTGGCTATCGGCCTGCATAGACTGGCCAATCTTCTCCTCGTCCATGTCGGTAGCCTCGGCCAGCTCGCTCACCGAGGGATGGCGCTGGTTTTCCTGCTCGAACCTGTTGATTTCGTGGCTGATTTTATTCAACGATCCAACCTGATTCAGAGGCAGGCGCACAATGCGGCTCTGTTCGGCAATAGCCTGCAGAATGCTCTGGCGAATCCACCACACGGCATAGCTGATGAACTTAAAGCCGCGAGTTTCGTCGAATTTCTGTGCTGCCTTAATAAGGCCGATGTTGCCTTCGTCGATAAGGTCGGTCAGCGTGAGGCCCTGATGCTGGTACTGCTTGGCCACCGAGACGACGAAGCGCAGGTTTGCCGTCACCAACTTGTCCTTAGCACGCTCGCCTTCAGGCCCTCCCTTACGAATTTTCTGGGCCAGCTCAATCTCCTCATCGATGCTGATGAGAGGAGCACGGCCAATTTCCACAAGGTACTTGTCAAGAGCTTCGCTTGAACGGTTGGTGATACTCTTCTGAATCTTTAGCTGTCTCATCTTTTCTTCTCCTTTTCTACTTAACTGTCTGAATTTTAGGGCTATACATATAGCCTCTTGATAAAGCGTTGCAAAATTACAAAAAAATATTGTTCGCGTGTGTTAAATAAGGGTTAAAAAAACAAAAACGCTACGTACTTTTTTCTCTATTTTGTTTTGCCTGTATTTTTGAAATCATTACCTTTGCAGTATGCAAGTAGTGACCACAGATAGTGAGATAAAGAAAGACTCCTTGAAAGCATGGGTGCTGGCAGCACGCCCGAAGACGCTGAGTGGAGCAGCCGTGCCTGTCATGATTGGCCTTTCGCTGGCTTGGGCTGACGCACAGACGCACAATATGTCGGGCATTTTCAATTGGGTGGCGGCGGCACTCTGCCTGCTCTTCGCATTTATCATGCAGATAGATGCCAATTTTATTAACGACTTTGTTGACTATGCACAAGGCATCGACGACCGCGCCACCCGTCTGGGTCCTGAGCGTGCCTGTACTCAAGGCTGGGTGAGCATCGGGAAAATGAAGCGTGTCATTGCTGCCACCACCTGTCTGGCATGCCTTGTGGGCCTTCCCCTGGTGTGGTATGGCGGGGTGGCAATGATTGCCGTTGGTGCACTTTGTGTGCTTTTCTGCTTTCTCTACACCACCCATCTTTCACGCATGGGATTAGGCGATGTGCTGGTGCTCGTGTTCTTCGGCCTGATACCAGTCTGTGTCACCTACTATTTGCAACTTCACACCGTTACGCTTGAGGTGCTCTTTGCTTCGATAGCCTGCGGTTTGGTCATTGATGCGTTGCTGATAGTAAACAATTTCCGCGACCGTGACACCGACCGTTTAGCTGGCAAGCGCACCATTGCCGTGCGCATCGGAGCACAGCGCACCTTGCAGCTCTATCTTCTGGTGGGAATTGTCGCCTGCCTCTTAGGCATCATATTTCTTTTCTTCGGCCGCTGGCTGGTTTTCGTAACTCCTCTTCTTTATCTTTTACTCCATTATTCTACCTATTTGAAAATGAAGAAGATATGGGAAGGACGTCAACTCAACAATTGCTTGGGCGCCACAGCCCGCAATATCTTTATTTACGGTTTGTTGGTTTCACTCGCATTACTCATTTCTGGGCTCTATCTCTCAGTTCATGTGGGATAAGGTTGTGCTTCCCGTTAGCCAACTGGCTTCTGAAATGCGCGTGTCAATGGCAGGACAATCCGTTGGAGGTAGCAACGGCAATGCCGACGAGTTGACCAACGGCGCCCATGATATTTTTAGGTACGGATGACACGGAAACCACAGATACGTAACTGCAATATCCTCTAGGCCATTGGTTTTTATGTTCAATGGCATTGATTTAACGTTCAATGACGTTGATTATACGTTCAATGGCATTGTTTCAACGTTCAATGCCTTAGTCTTAACTATTGAGATAACCTGAATTATTATTGCAATTAAACTTCTTTCTCTTTCAGACGAATGACCATGTTCCTTCTTTGCCCATTCAGGATAGTTGTTGGACGGAGAATTATCATGATGAATGGATTAACTTGCAACATTAACGAATAGAGAATATTAGCCAACGATTCTGAAACCTTCTGACTTTTCCAAATCTTGTAGAAGTTAATTCTTCCATCAACCATGTGATTTAACAGACCAATAGTGTATGGAACAACAACAGATTTTATCTCGCCTATGTTATTGCCTTTTCTTTTAGTTCCGTATAGTTCATCTGCTGCTTTGAATAGAATTGCTTTGGCGATAGTGTCCTCAAAATAGATATGTTTGTCCACCGTTTACGATTTGCAAGTTGGGTATACCCCGGATATCACCATCGCCATCAAGTTCCATCGCATCTGCAGTAGCTGCGATATCGTTATAATATGCAAAGAACATGTGAGGCCGTTCTTTGTTTCTATTATTCCTATCATTGCCTCGCTCTGAAAATGGTGAATTTATTATTGTCATCTTCGACCACATCAGTTTGTCCACTGTCGTAACGCACGGCAAGCAGGGATTTCCCATTTTCTATTTTCCTGTCAACGACTGTACAGTATCTGTATTCGTAGATGATTCTATCGCCAATCTTTACTCCCACTTCATCATCTAGTTCACCCTGGAGGTTAGCACCAATTTTGCTTCCTGCAATATCGGTGTTCTGCCCATTCTTTCTTGCTTCATCGAACTTAGCTTTCATAGTTGGGTTCTGATAAGTCAGTTTCTTTATGGTCAGTTCCTCTGCCTTATTGTTGGCTATACGGAGGTTGTTCTCCGAGCCCAACAAGTTGGCCTTTATCTTCTGCAAATGTTCAATGGACTTGTCAATCTCTTCAATAGCCCGCTGAAATTTCTCACTGGCCAGACGATAATTGTTGGCAAATCGCTCCTTGAAGTCGTTCAACTTGGTCTCAAAGTTGGTTACATCTACCGACTGACTCTGTGCCAGTACCAATTGTCGCTGCAGAGCCACGCTCTTCTTCGACGTCTGCACGAGGAGTGTTATGAGCGGGATGAAGAACTGCGGACGAATGACGTACATTTTCGGATATCGATGGCTGACATCGACAATGCCTGTGTTGTACAGTTCGCTGTCGGGCTCCAGTAGCGATACGAGCACGGCAAACTCACAGCATTTCTGCCGTCGGTCTTCATCCAGTTTCTTGAAGAAGTCCTCGTTGCGATGTTTCGTGGCAGTCTGGTCCATTTCGTTCTTCATCTCGAACATGATGGAGATGTACTGTTACTACAGCACATCCGCACTGCCGAAAGGCTGAGGAACCGCCGTATGCGGAACCGCTTGTACGGTGGTGTGAGAGGACAAGTGAACACGAAAAGAGGTGAACACCTCTAATTAGTGTTCACCTCCTACTCGATTTGGGTGCCCGGACGGACTCGAACCGTCGACATTCAGAACCACAATCTGACGCTCTAACCAACTGAACTACGGGCACCATGATAGAGAACAAATGCATCGCCTTACGGTTTTGCGGGTGCAAAGGTAGACAAATAATTTTGAATTACCAAGAAAAACGCATCTTTTTTTTCAAAAAGTTTTTCTTAGCTAATGCTTGCTATCACTTTCCAGACTGGATGCCACCGACTGATAGGCCTGTGACATGGTGGCCTGCACATTGTCAGAGCCTTGTCCTGTAGGATAGATGGGCTTATGAATGGTGAGGTGCAGACGGTGCCAATTAACGAAATGCCAGTCGCGAGTGCGAGGCATGACCTGGAAGGAGCCGTTGATGGTGATGGGCACAATAGGCAGTTGCAGCTCGTCAGCCAGTGCAAAGGCGCCTTTCTTGAATGATCCCATCTCACCAGTATAGGTTCTGGCTCCTTCGGGAAAGACGGTGACGCTGGTGCCGCCTTGCAGGGTGCGCCGTGCGTCTTCGTATGTCTTTTTAATGCGCGAGGCACCACTTTTGTCCACGAAAATCTGTTTTGACTTTGCGCAGGCCCAACCCACGAAGGGAATTTTGCGCAGCGACTGCTTCATCATCCATTTGAAGTTGCGGTTTAAGTAACCATAGATGAGGAAGATGTCGAAAGAGCCTTGATGGTTTGCTACGAAGACGTATGACTGTTTTTTCTCAATCAGATGGCGTCCCTCCACCTTGACTGGCAGCAAGAGCACTGTTATGATGAAACGTCCCCAGAGATGGCCTGGATAGTAGCCCCAAAAATGTCCCTTGCCGACAGAGCACCCCACAACAGTTACAATAGCAGTGATAAGGGTAGCAATTAGCCCTAAAGGCAGGGCGATAATCAATTGATAGATGCGATACAAATACTTCATAAACCGCTACTATTTTATTTCAAAATACTAAGGCTTTTTCAGAGTGATGACAGCAATTTCGCCAGTGGCACCGAAGCGAATGGGAACGACCCCTCCTACGCCCTTCGATACATAGAGCGCACGGTCGCCCTCCTTGTAAAGACCTTGATACTCCTTGAATTTGAAGACGGCTGGAGAAAATCCCAGCAGCGAAATCTGCCCGGCATGGGTGTGACCGCTCAGCGTGAGCTGGGCGTGGCTGTGCGGCAGGATTCTGTGACGCCACGAATAGGGATCGTGCTCAAGCATCACCACGAACTCGTCTCTGCTGACGCCTCTCAGGGTGGTGTTGATATCGCCTTTCTGCGGTGAGCGGCCGCCTTCTCCGTCATTTTCCATTCCTGCAATGACAATATGTGCAGAGTCGCGCTCAATATCCAAGTGACCATTCATCAGCACCTTCCATCCCATTTCTCGTTGCGCCTCGACAGTTCGCCCCAGACAAAGGTAACGCTCGTATTCGTTGATGGCGGTTGTGTCGATATAGATGGGATAATCGTGATTGCCCAGAATGGAGATAACACCGTCGTGAGACTTGATCTTCTTCAGAATGTCCTGACAGGCCACAATCTCTGAAGCTTCCTTGTTCTGCATGTCGCCAGTGAATACCACCAAATCGGCGTGTTGGGCGTTGATGCTGTCGACGAGGGCCTCAAGGATGCAACGGCGGTTGCCCGTATAGGTGCCTACGTGGATGTCACTTATCTGCACAATGCGGTAGCCATCGAAAGCCTCTGGAAGGTCTCGGCTTGCAAATTCTATATGTACTACCTCTACTTTCCTGAATCCTACGTAGGTACCCCAGAGGAAAATGTGCCAGAACAAGAGCAGCGGTACAATCAGCGTCCAGCGGAGCCAGCGACGACGTGTTCGCCAGGATACCAGTACAACGATGAGAGACAGAAGCGTCAGCCCGCCCCATCCCAAATAAATATAGCTGTCGGGCGATAGAAGGATAAAGAGTTGGAGTGTAGACATAGGCTTATCTGAATATGACTGGCTGACCTGTGTAATTTGTATCAATGGTCCCGTTATCGTAGACAAGATAGCCGTTGCAGAATGTCTTCTCTACTTGCCAATGGAATTGCTGACCTTCGAAGGGACTCCACTTGCATTTGCTTTCGATAATGTCCCGGCTCACAGTCCAAGGTGCTTGAGGCCTGACAATGACGATGTCGGCCTGATAGCCAGGACGCAGGAAACCGCGCTGACGCACCTCAAAGATACGTGCCGGGTTATGTGCCATCAGCTCCACCATTCTTTCGATGGTAAGCACGCCCTCGTCGACGAGTGAGAGCATGGCAGGCAAGGAGAACTGGATAGACGGCATACCGCTGGCAGCACGTGCACAGCCACCCTCTTTCTGCGACAACAAATGCGGCGCATGGTCAGTGGCGATAGTGCTAATGCGTCCGTCGTTCAAGCCCAGTCGCAAAGCTTCCTTGTCGATGGCACTTTTGATGGCGGGATTCACCTTGATACGCGAGCCTAATCGCCCGTAGTCGACAGTAGAGAACAGCAGATGCCCTACGGTAGCCTCGGCTGTGATAAGCCTGTCACTGAATTCTCCCCAGGTCTTGGGCAAAAGCTCCAGCTCTGCTTCCGTGCTGATGTGGGCGATGTGAAGGCGTGTCTGGTATTTCACAGCCAGCTCGAAGGCTTTGAGCGTAGAAGTCAGACAAGCCTCCTCGCTGCGTATGAGCTGATGCGCCCAGACAGGAGGATCGTCGCCGTAGCGCTCCTTGAAGAGCTGCATGTTCTGGTTGATGATGGCAGTGTCTTCGCAATGCGTCATCAGCGGCAGCGGTGTCTCACTGAAGATGCGTTGCAAGGCCTCGTCGTGGTCAACCAGCATGTTGCCTGTCGAGCTGCCCATGAAGAGCTTGATGCCTGGAATTCTGTGAGTATCGAGTTGAGGAAAGAGTGCCGCATTGTCATTGGTTGCACCAAAGAAGAAGCTGTAGTTTATGTGGCTTTTCCTGCTTGCCAGTTCAAATTTCTGTTCCAGCGCCTCTGGTGTGGTGGTCTGCGGCACTGTGTTAGGCATGTCGAAGAACGTTGTCACACCTCCTGCCGCTGCTGCACGCGACTCACTATCGATGTCGGCCTTTTCCGTCAGACCAGGCTCACGGAAATGTACGTGGGAGTCGATAATACCCGGAAGGACAAAGCAGCCTGTGGCATCGATAGCAGCATCGGAAGAACACAGACTTTCACGTGTCAATCCGTGTTCCTCAGTTGCAACAATCTTCTCCCCATCAATAACAATAGAGCCAACAAAGGCTTTGCCTTCGTTGACTATCGTTCCTCCATGAATAATGGTTTTCATGATTTATTCCGTGGATGGCTCGGTAGCGGCTGCCGGTTCATCGACAATCTCTCCCTTCATGCGAGCCAGAATCTCCTTTGCTTTGGTGTAGTATTCCTTGACATACGGGTCGTTCTTGAACTTGTCAGACGCTTTACCCATAATCTCTTCTATCTGCGGTGTGAGCTGTGGATAGGGATAGTTGATGGTGAGCATCTGGAAGGCACAGGGACCAAGCACATTGTCCATATTACTGATGATAAATGCCGTTTCCAAGCTGTCTTTTCTCATCAGCAGCAAGTCTTCCTCTGCCATAAGCTTCTTGATGATGGTGCTTTCGTCGATGCCGTCGAAAATCATCTGTGCCTCTTTGTGCCCTAACTCTTCACGGAGGTTTTCCAGCTGAATGTGCTTGTCGATGTAATCGTAGAGTTTCTCGTTCATCGGCGTTCCGCTCACCTTGTTGCCCGTCTTGTCAATGGTAACCTTGATGTCGCCTTTCTCTATTACCAACGGCATACCGCCATCGCGGATGCTGAGCATGGCAAGGCGTATGGAGTCATACTGTCCGATAAAGCCAAAGTCGCCGTGTACCACCTCGCACGAGTCGATGCTCTTCAGCTCTTCGCCCGACAGCACTTTCAGGTAAAGTTTGCTGCCGTCCAGCACCGACACCGACGAGGTGCCTTGTATGTTGTAGGTTTCTGAATACTGCTCAGAACAAGCAGTGATCAACGCGACCACGACAAAGGCAGCATACAGTAATTTGTTTGTAGACATGTTTCTATTCTTGACTTTGGCCTACAAATGTACAATGTTCTGTCGAAGTACGGAAAAATTTTTGCTCTATTTAAACAATTACAACCGCCTTTTAGGGTTTTTTTGCCTCTTTTTTCAATTCGGCGTCCATTCTGAAGACTGTGTAGAGCTGAATGACAGCCGCCACCAAGAGCAGTACGAGCCAGTTGTTGTGCACATAGTTGACCCATGTCAGATGGTCGAGGCCGAAGGGATTGCCTTCGTCGGCAAACATCAGGGCAGCGGTGAGAATGAGCAGCACATCGCTCATCAGCATGATGCGACGCAGGCGCACGATGGTGATGTTGTCGCCCTCGTAGCGCTGCTGCAACTGCATGGCTGTAAAGGCCAGCGCACCAATGGCGAAGAGCCACGGCGCCACGCTTTTGTAAATCATCCCGATGGCGGCACCCGCCACCATCAGTATGGCACCGATGAGGAAGATGGCGCTCTGCAGACTATTCAACTGTTTCATTGCCGGTCAGTGTCTGTGGCTTGGGATCGTCGTCGCTAAGTACGAAGACATCTTCGTCGTCCATTTTCATAAAGTGCTGTTCACGGGCCACGCGCTCCACTACCTTCATGTCGGTCTGCATCAGGTAGATTTGTTCCAGGTTGGCCTTTGTCAGCGCCTTGTGCTGGGCAATCTCTGCCCTCAGTTCTTTCATGCGGTTCATGTTGCTGATGTGGGCCACAACGCTGCTGTCGCTGAAAAAGCCTACGAGCAGCACACCAAGGACCAGTACCACCAGATACTTGTTGACATGCATGATGGACTTTGCCACCTTCTTAGCCTTCTGTATGAATTCTTTTCTTGTCATTTTCTTATGCTAGTTCTAAATCAAAAACTTCCCGCAGTTTCTCTACCGAGGCGTTTTCACGCCTCATGGCCTCAAACTGTTCACGGCGGGTCAGCATCTTTTCCTGTTCCTGTTGCTCTGCCACACGCAGCGACAAGGTGATGGCGCTGTTGTGCAAATAAATTTGCAGGGTCTTGACGATGCTGCCCTTGATGGCATCCATCTCTGCCTTGATAATCTCGTTGGGCACCGTTACTTCAACCGATGGAGCCTCACCTTGCTGTGGTGTGGCTACGATGACGGGATTCATGTTCTTCATTCTGGCAGCAATGCCACTGAGTCGTTGCGGCATGCGGTTGCACATCGACATCCATTGCAGCTCGAGATCTTCCTGCGAAAAGGCCTGCTGCTCTGTCTGCTGCTGGCCATTGCCGGTGTTCAGGTTCAAATTCACCCGTGGCTGGCTCTGCTGGCGCAGATTGTTCCACGATGTCGTGATACCCGATAATTTCAGCTTTCCACCTTCCTCATTCCTCTTTCCACCTTCCTTATTCACCACAGCCGCGGCTACCTGCGGGGCCGACTTCACTTCGGGCTGTGTCGATGGCTGTTCAGTCCTCTTTCCATGATCCTCTTTTCTCTGAGGAGCAGCCATCAGCTTCTTAAACAGGTTTTTCAGCTTTCTGGGCTGACGCCCACTGCCGGTGCTGTCGTCAGGCTGGGTAATCTGCGCTATCTCGATAAGCGTCAGCTCCACCAGCAGCCGTTTGTTCGACGACGTCCGGTAGCCCATGTCGCACTGGTTCATCAGCCGCAGGGCCTGATAGAGGAAACGTGTGTCGGCCTTTCTGGCCTGCTCCTGATAGCGCACGCTCTGCTGGTCGCTCACCTCCAGCAGGGGCAGCGTCTGCGGGTCTTTCGCCATCAGCACGTTGCGCACATGCTTGGCCAGGCCCTGAATGAGCAGTCCACCGTCGAAGCCCTTGCCGATGATGTCGTTGAGCAAGACCATCAGCTCCGACACATTATTATTTATAGAGAGGTCGACGATGCGGAAATAATACTCCGCGTCGAGCACGTTCAGGTCTTCTATCACTTTCTTATAGGTGATGTTGCCCTGACAGAACGACGCTGCCTGGTCGAAGATGCTCAGTGCATCGCGCATGCCGCCGTCGGCCTTCTCGGCAATCACGGCAAGTGCCTCCTCCTCGTAGCCGATGCCCTCCTTCTCAGCCACCTCCTTCAGGTGGGCGATGGTGTTCTGCACCGTCATGCGCTCGAAGTCATATATCTGGCAACGGCTCAGGATAGTGGGCAGAATCTTATGCTTCTCCGTCGTGGCGAGGATGAAGATGACGTGTGCGGGCGGCTCCTCCAGCGTCTTCAGGAAGGCATTGAAGGCTGCCGTAGAGAGCATGTGTACCTCGTCGATGATAAAGACCTTGTACTTACCCACCTGCGGCGGTATGCGCGTCTGTTCCATCAGCGTCTTGATGTGCTCTACCGAGTTGTTCGAAGCAGCGTCAAGCTCGAAGATGTTCAGCGAACGCTGCTCGTTGAACGACTGACAGCTCTCGCACTCGCCGCAGGCCTCGCCGTCTGCCGTGGGGTGCTGGCAGTTGATGGCCTTGGCGAAGATGCGGGCGCAGGTGGTCTTTCCCACGCCGCGTGGTCCGCAGAACAGGTAGGCATGGGCCAGCTTGCCGCTCTTCACCGCGTTCTTCAGTGTGGTGGTCAGCGCCGTCTGGCCCACCACCGTGTCAAACGACATGGGGCGGTATTTTCGTGCCGATACAATATATTCCATAGTAATACTTCTGTTTCAGGCCACAAAATTACAAAAAAAGAAGAGAAACACAAAAGAAAACTCATTTTTCTTCTGTTCTTTTATTTCCTTCCAGTTGTTGAAAATGATGATAGTCACTGTATACAGACTTCCTTTGATAATTTCTCCTTTCCAATCATCTATGCTGTCGCTAAATACCATGTTTAACAGGCAGATGATTGCCATAAAACTACAAAAGTAGAATAATGCTTGTAGCAAGACTTTTCTCCAGAGTTTCATTGTTTTCATATTGCTTGTGATTTACTTTCCTCTACTTATACCGCCCACCTCGTCGCTGTTCTCAATGGACGACATAAGGCGAATACGAGAGCGGCAATCAGGAGGAAGAGAAGTTTTGCTTGTTTCATTGCGCTTTTATGTAATCAAGAAGATAAAGCACTTCGGCTTGACTGTCGAAGTTGTAACGCTTATAGTCATCATACGTCAGCAGGATGTCAGGAATCAACTGCTTGGCACAAGGGTCATCGGCAGAAAGGAACAGCTGCATGGAGTTGGATATGGAACCTTCGAGCCTTGTTCGTGGCAGTGTGAACTGCGTAACTTCCATGTAGGTGTTTGGAGCCTGACTGCTGGGAACACCGACAATCTTCGCCCCCATCTTCCAAAGATAGAACATGTAATGAAAGGCTGCGCTATACGTGTCGGCATCGGCCAGCACATAAATATGCTTGGGTGTATAGACGGGGTGGCCGTTCTGCTTGGCGAGTTTGTCTTGAATGCGACTCATGCTGTTGCTAACGAAACGTGTGCGGGTTTCGTCTGTGACAGCCTGCGTCTTCTCGTCGCTCTCATAGAAGGTGTAATCGCCAAACTCATAGTTCGTGTGATAACGGGCATTGAATTGTTCGAGTGTCGTGTTGATTTTCTGCATATAGAGTGGTGATAGCAGACGATAGAGATAGTTCTGGAAGTTCTTTTGCAGATAGCCGTCGCCCCACAACTGATAGAGTGTGGGGTAAGTGATGGGCGTCCATCCTCCGCCGTTGCCT
>CACYYG010000001.1 GCA_902778535.1 uncultured Prevotellaceae bacterium | reverse complement strand
CGTGGCCAAAATTAATCTCATTATTCTCATTCGTTTCATTAAAAACCTTACCAACTTATTTTTTGCATATTAATGAAAAATTCGTGTTAAAAGAATAACATACGCTGCTCAACAAAATTTCCATGAATAATCTAGGCCATCAAGTTTCGGAGGTACTACGCACCCTCGGTTATTGAGCGTTGACCCTTTTAGGGTCACATACTGACGATTGCGGACAATCATTTTTTTTATGTCTGCGACGCATATTAATAGTTAAGACTAAGGCATTGAACGTTAAAACAATGCCATTGAACGTATAATCAATGCCATTGATCGTTAAAACAATGTCATTGAACATAAGTTTTTTTAAACGCGAATTATCATTAATTACTCATCAATTATTTATTGCTGAACAATTTATGTTTAATTCATGGTCATTCGTGTGAAAGAGAAAGTAGTTTAATGATTCAGTTTAGTTCTTTTCGTGTCTTTCGATGTTTGATAATATCAAAAAACCGTGTTGCATAGTAGAATTCGTATATTTCGTATATTTCGATGTAGTAAAAACATGTGAAGTATGAATTTTTGTAATTATATGGCAAAAAGATTTGGCAGAAAGAAATAAAACACCTACCTTTGCACCGTCGGAGCAGGACGACTGCACCGGCGCAGCGATGTAAAAAAGCCTCCTGTGCTATGAACCCCCGAGAGTGGAGCTGTCGGTTCCACGCTTTTGTGTGTACATATTTTATATACGTGCGCGCGAGAGACGGCAGCCAAACTGTTCTGATGAATAATCTAAACGCCCAGCGGAAAGAAAAACACCCTAAAAGGTAAAAATAATAACAACAATAATAACTTTTAAATTTACTTTATCATGAGAAAAACTACTCTCTTAAAAACATTCCTCCTGCTGTGTGCCCTGGTAGTAGGAAGTTCAAGTGCGTGGGCAACGGCTACCACCTACAGTTTCAATAACGCCATTCCGACTAAAGGATGGACTGCTAATGGCGGTTCTCAAAAAATTGAAAACATTTCTTGGGCTTATTCTTCTAGTACATACATTGGAGCAGGTACTACAGCTATTCAAGTAGGATCTGCTAAAAATCCCCAGACAACAGATTGGACTATCCAAACTCCTATTTCTAGTTTTGGAACAAATAAGGTCATTACAGCAGTATCGATAACAGCAAACACAACGGCTGCTACAGCTACTTATGACATCAGTGTCGGCGGAACTTCTGTTAAAAGCGGTTCGTTGACCACCAGTTCTACTATTTATTCTGTTTCTGACCTGAATGTGACAAACGGAAATATAGTCGTAACGTTGACAGGTTCTTCTACATCGAAAGCCATGTATTTGACAGATATTTCAGTTACCTACGATGATGCGTCTTCTGACCCATCTTCCGGGGTAACATTTACAGACAGGACACCATCGATTAACTATCCTGCTCAGAAAACGTATTCTCAGATTCCCACGACAGCAACGGGTTATAATGGAACAATAACCTATTCCATGACAGCTAATACTGCTGGTGCCACTATTGACGAATCAACTGGCGTTGTTACTGTGACCGGGGGTGGTAGTGTAACCGTGAAGGCTATTGCTGCAGCCGTGAGTGGCTCTTTCGCAAGTTCCGAAGACAGCTATACGCTGACTGTCAACGACACAAGAGGAGAGCTTGGAGATAATGATCTAAAATGGAGTGTTGCATCTGCAGATGTAACTTATGGTGCAGATAATAACATTTTCCCGACCCTGAAAAATACCCATAATGTTGCTGTAACCTATGAATCGACGAATACGAACGCTGCAACCATAGATGCAAATACTGGCGTGATTACCCTGAAGGATGTCTCTCTAACAACATATATTAAAGCAATATTTGCTGGTAATGATGATTATCTTCCTAAAACTGTTGGGTATACATTGAACGTATCTAAGGCTCCGTTTGCGGTTAGGGATGGTGTTTTTGATTTCGTTGGAGCTTCTCAAACAGACCCACTTGAGGATTATGGATCAGGTGTAACGTTGGTTTCAACTGGTTATGAAACTGATGCTAAGACTTGGGTCGCAGGTAATGTTACGATGGTTACTTCAAGAGATTCAGGAAATGGCTACCGTTGGTGGGGCAATGACGGTACTTTGAGATTCTACAGCGGATCTAAAGCGACATTCTCTGTACCAACTGGTTATGTAATTACCAAAATTGTGACAACCGGCGCAAGCTTTGATGTTGCAAGCGATGGAACACTGAGTAGCAATACATGGACAGGAGCATCAAATGAGGTGACGCTAAGTGCCACAAATAATCATAATATTAAGACCATTACCGTCACCTATACAACAGCTACCCAGGCTATTACTCCAGCTTACGCCAAGATTACCTATGTCACTCCCTACAAGATGGACTTTACGAATGTTGAAGGCCTGAAAGCCTATGTGGCTACTAATGCTGATGCTGAGGGTGTGACAATGACCGAGGTGACGGCAGCCGTTCCTGAGAACACGCCGCTGATGCTGAAGGGTACTGCTGGTACAACATATAACGTACCCGTTGCTGCTTCTGCCACTGCTCCTACCATCAACAAACTGATGGCAGGTGATGGAACAACAGTATTCGACGGTACAACTTTTGATTATCTCCTCTATTCAGATGGTAAGTTCTATCAGATTGGTAGTGGCACCATTGCTACGAATAAAGCATACTTGCACCTGGATAGTGATCCTGCTGGTGCTCGTTCTCTCGACATTATCTTCGATGGCGCTGAGGCAAGCAGCATTTCAGATGCCATTAAGATCGTAGAGAAAAACGAGGGATTCTTTG
Organism: uncultured Prevotellaceae bacterium; assembly: GCA_902778535.1. Taxonomy (GTDB): domain Bacteria; phylum Bacteroidota; class Bacteroidia; order Bacteroidales; family Bacteroidaceae; genus Prevotella. The sequence continues at coordinate 229,888 of CACYYG010000001.1, read as the reverse complement.
ACCTGCAGGGTCGCCGTGTTGATCAGCCCACGAAAGGCTTGTATATCGTTAATGGCAAAAAAGTAATTGTAAAGTAATAACAGGTCGATTTGCGACTCCTAAAAAGATAAGACAAATATGAAAAAGACATATATTTCTCCTTCTGTGGAGGTGGTAAAGGTAGCAGTAAGCCAGATGTTGGCAGAATCAATTACTCCTTTCGGTTCAGGAACCAAGGATGGTAGCGAAGCTTGTGGTCGTGGCGACAGTGGCTGGGACGACGAGGATTAACGTGCCGGGTGTCACCACCCATTATACTATAGCAACAGCAGCTGCATCCGTATTCTGGTTGCAGCTGCTGTTTTCTATATGATGGCTGTGGCGGTATTACCCTGTTGCCGTTGCTTTAGTAATTGTAAAAAAAAAACTTGGGACAATAGCCTATGATGATAGCCGCGAATGACGGCGCAGCCACTCCCCGCCCCTCAAGGGGAGGGGCAGGGGTGGGGTCTGTATCTTAATCATACCAAGTTATAATTTAATGATTACTTAGTCTCCACGGTGGTACGCCCCTACGGCAACTATTCCTCTCCAGCCACGCCGTCTTCAGTATAGGTGATGACGCCGTTCTTGAGCGTGCCCTCTATGCAGCGGCGTCCTGATATGTAGAGGCAGAAGGAGCAGTCCCACTCTCGCGGCCAGGCGGGGAAGAGCACGGGGTTGTTGTCGGCGTCTTCCTGCACCAGCATCTCCTGCACGCCAATCATGCCGGCACCGCCGCGGTTGAGGTCGGGCGCCCAGTCGAAGCCTGCATCGTAGAAGGCAGGGAAGCGGTAGGGACCGTCGCTCAGTTTCTCGGTGTTCAGTCGGCGCGCCTCTTCGGTCAGGCCAAGGCACGCTGCCCAGATGTTGTCCTGTTTCCAGCCCTTCGTGCTGCGCATCTCAAGGGCGTGCGGGTCTTTAAAATAGGTGTTGCGCGCGATGTTGAGGTGCGGCTTTCCCACACCGTAGATGCGCCAGGGGAAGACGGGATAGAGCTGTGGCACCTCGGTGTTCTGTATGCGTTCCCAGCTCTCGGCCGGCGCTATGCAGGTGTCGCCGTCGATGACTGTGAGGGGAATGTCGGGGATGCCGTCGAAGTCGTAGCCCAGTGCTTTCAGGGCGGCGATGGTGCTGGCGGGGTTGCGCGCCATCTTGTAGGTCTCACAGCCCGAGCCGGGATAGATAATCATGTTGTAGTTGTCGTCATACGGTTTCTCTCCACGCCTCTTTGCCTCCCATTCGTAGTGTTCATGGAAGAAGCGCGTGGTCTCTTGCACCAACTCATAGTATTTCTCTAATGTAGAGTCGGGATACCACGGCCGCATCTTGACGGCCATCTGGCAGAATTCCAAGGCTGTGTCCCACTCATACTCCAGCCATTTGTTTTTCTCCACACCCAGGTCGTCGCCTTCCTTGTGCTTGCCGTATTCGGCCACGTTGGGCAGTCCGAAGTTCTCTATCTGCTCAGTGAAGCAGGCGCCGCGGTGGCCCCAGTGGTGGCGGCTCCACAGCTTGGCGTTGGGCATCATGCGCAGGTAGGTGTCGAGCTGTGGCAGGAGCATGTCCCAGTCGCCGCTCTTCACCATTGGCCAATAGACCAGTCGCTGGTTCTGTGCCGTCATGGTGCCGCCGCCCCACTTGCGGTAGTCGGGCGTGAACGTAGCGGTGGAATCGACGTACACGGGGTCAAAGGTGAACAGTCCGCCGTTGAACTTCGTGGGCCATTCGCCGTAGGCATTGCAGCCCAGCATGTAGCGTGTCAGCTCGTAGTTGCGCACCATGGTCTGCGCCGCCTTGTCCTTCGTATCGAGCTTGATGTAGCTGGTTTGCCAGAAGCCGTACCACCAGTTCTCGCTGCGCTTTCGTGAAGCCTCGGCCGTGATGAGCGGCAGCTGGTTGAGGCGTATGCTGACGATGTTGTCCTTCAGCGTGTCGCATACGTAGTTCCAGCTGCGGTAGTCGGTGCCGGCATACGTGCCGTCGGTGGTGCCGGTGTAGTGGAATCCCGGCGCCATCATCTCGCCATAGTTCAGCAGCGAGCCAATGGGGTTGTAGAGCGAGTCCTTGATGCTTTGCAGGTGTTCGCGCTCCACGGTGTAGTCAAAGACGGTCTTCTCGCGGTTCTTGTGCGAAAAAGTGAGCCAGTAGTCATCGGGCTCGATGCTGTCGGCGTAGGTGACGAGGTCGGCGGGTGTCAGCCATTTGTAGGAGCACTGCTGTCCTTCGGCCTTCGTCACTGGGCGGTCGCGGTAGCGCCAGCTCTCGTAGCTCAGCACGGCCCTTCTCGTCTGTTGCGACTCAGTCGCAACAAACACAACAGGCTCCAGCACGTCGGCCCAGATGCGCACCTTCACGCCGCCGCCCTTTATGTAGACACAGCCCTCTTCCAGGCACAGGCGCTGCTCGAAGTCTCGGCGGCCAAAGGGATTGCCGTCGATGTGCAGGCGCCAGCGGCCGGCCTTCAGCAGCGTGTTGTTCTCGTCGAACCACCCGCTCTGCTGCACGTAGAATAGCAGGTCGCCGTTCTCCACCCAGATATTCATGCCGATGTCGTGACCTCCGCAGGGCATCGACTCGCTGCTGTTACGGCTCTGCGTTGTCCACACCACGTCCTTCGGCATGTAGGGCTTTGCGTGAAGCGGCATCAACAGTACGGCGGCCAGCAGGAAAACGGCCGTACCTGCGTATCGTCTCTTCGTGTTCATGGCGCAAATATAGCGATTATTCTGCAACCCGCAAAGGAAAAATGGAAGAATGTTTGGCTAATTAAAATTATTGTGATAACTTTGCGCCCAAACTACTTAAAGAGAACATTGACCATGAAAAGAATCATCTTTGCTGCGTTGGCCCTGGCGGGCCTTTTCGCCGTGACGGCCACGGCACAGAAGCCGTGGGACAACGGCCGACTGCGGGTCTCCGACAACCGCCAGTATCTCGTGCATGAGAACGGCACGCCGTTTTTCTGGCTTGGCAACACGGCATGGCTCATGCCTGAGCGTCTGAACCGCGACGAGGTGGAGTTCTATCTTACCCGCGAGCACGAGCAGGGCTATAACGTGGAACAGGTGCAGGTGCTCGACTCGAACTATCCCACGTTCAATGTCTTCGGACAGCAGGCTTTCGACGAGAGCTTCGACTTCACACCCTATACGAAGCCTGGTGTCTACGGCTACTGGGATCACCTCGACTACATCGTCGATATGGCCGCACGGCAGGGCATCTACATCGCCATGGACTGCATCTGGGGCGGACAAATCAACCGCCTCACACCTGAGCGGGCCAGGAAATACGGCCATTTCATAGGCCGTCGCTACAAAGACAAGCCGAACATCATCTGGATGATTGGCGGCGACATCATGGGCGACAAAGGCATGGAGAGCTGGGACGCGCTGGCACGTGCCATCAAGGAGGTGGACTCCGGCCATCTGATGACATTCCATCCGCGAGGCCGCACCACCAGCGCATGGTGGTACAACGACCGTGAATGGCTTGACTTCAACATGTTTCAGAGCGGCCACAGGCGCTACGGACAGCGCAACGGCGACGGCGACTACACCATCCGCGACAATACCGAGGAGGACAACTGGCGCTACGTGGCGATGAGCTTCGGAGATGACGGCAACGGAGGAACACGTAAGGACACGGATGGGAAGTATCACGTGAAGGGACCGATGAAGCCGGTGATTGACGGTGAGCCATCGTATGAGGACATTCCGCAGGGGCTGCACGATTTCTCTGCTCCGCGCTGGCAGGACTACGACGTGCGCCGCTATGCCTACTGGTCGGTCTTTGCCGGCAGCTTCGGCCATACCTACGGGCACAACAGCATCATGCAGTTTATGCGGCCCGGCGTGCTCGGCTCCTTCGGTGCAGAGAAAGCATGGTGGGACGCCCTCAACGATCCGGGCTATCAGCAGATGAAATACCTGAAGGCGCTGATGCTGCGTGTGCCTTTCACCGATGGACGCAACGACCAGAGCGTCATCGTCAGTCCTAATGGCGAGCGCTACGACCGCATCATCGCCACTCGCGGCAACGACTATCTCATGGTCTACAACTACAGCGGCAAGCCCATGCAGATTGACCTGACGAAGATTTCGGGCAGGAAAAAGAATGTTTGGGTGATGAATCCTGCTGATGGAAGCGTCGTCTTCTTAGGCGAGTATGACAGCAAGAAGAGCGTGGAGTTCACCTTCGACGGCGCCTATCTGCGACAGAGCGACCGCGTGCTTATTGCCGTTGATGCCGACAAGAACTATTTCAGCAAAGACATCAAGACTATAGACATTTAGTGATATGAGGAACTGGGCACTGATTGGTTTATCATTTGTCGTTTGCCACTTGTTGCTTAGCCCCGCAGTGGCGCAGTCAGTGGCTGGACTATTTCCTTTGGAAGGGAGCGGCCGCGTTATCTACAACTTCAACGAGGGCTGGCGTTTCTGCTTAGGCGATGCCGAACATGCCGAGGCCGTCGGCTTCGACGACAGCCGCTGGCCCGTCGTCTGTGCACCCCACACGGCGCAGCTCGTGCCCGCTGAGGCCAGCGGCGGCCGCAACTATCAGGGCGTATGCTGGTATAGGAAACTCTTCGTGGTGCCTGCCGACATGCAGGACAAAGAGATTGTCGTGCATTTCGAGGCCATTATGGGCAAGCAGAAGGTCTTCGTCAACGGGCAATTGGTCACAAGCAACGAAGGCGGCTATCTTCCCGTTACTGTCAATCTCTCAGAACAGGGTGTACAGGCCGGTGACAGCTGTCTTATTGCCGTCAAGGCCGATAACAGCGACGACAAGAGCTATCCGCCGGGAAAGAAGCAGGCACAGCTCGACTTTGCCTACCACGGCGGCATGTACCGCGATGTGTGGCTCATTGGTCGCAGTATCTTACATATCACCGACCCGCTGGAACGCGGCATCGTGGCCGGAGGCGGCGTCTTCCTGCACTACGACAACATCTCTGAAAAGAGTGCCGACGTGTTCATCGACGTGGAGGTGGGTAAAAGAGGAGAGAGAAGAGAGGAAAGAGGAGAGAGAATAGTTTTGGAGGCAAGGGTGCTGGATGCTGCTGGTAAGGTTGTAAAAACCATGCGCCAAACAAAGGCGGTAACAGACTGTTCCCTGTTCAGGCTGCACACCACACTGAAGAATCCGCACTTGTGGAGTCCTGAAGATCCTTACCTCTACACCGTTGAACTGAGAGTCGCCTCTCCCCACCTTCACAAGGATGGCGGCATCGTCCGCATGGGCATCCGTAAGGCAGAGTTCCGCGGCACCGACGGTTTCTGGCTCAACGGCAAACCCTATCATCAGTTGGTGGGTGCCAACCGTCATCAGGACTTTGCATACGTGGGCAACGCCGTGCCCAACAGTCAACAGTGGCGCGATGCCAAACGCCTGAAGGATGCCGGCTTTACCATCGTGCGTGCCGCCCACTATCCGCAAGATCCGGCGTTTATGGATGCGTGCGACGAGCTCGGTCTCTTCGTCATCGTTCCTACGCCCGGATGGCAGTATTGGAACAAGGAAGAGGGCTGGGCAGAGAAGGTGCACGACAACACCCGCCGTATCATTCGCCGCGACCGCAACCATCCTTGCGTGCTGATGTGGGAGCCTATACTGAACGAGACACGCTATCCCAAAGACTTCGCACTGGAGGCGCTGACCATCACCCGTGAGGAATTTCCCTGGCCCGGCCGGCCTGTGGCTGCCGCTGACATGAACTCCGAGGGTGTGAAGGAAAACTATGACGTGCTGTATGACTGGGCAGACAATATCGGCAATTACGACACAGACAAATGTGTTTTCACCCGTGAGTGGGGCGAGTACGTGGACGACTGGTATGCCCACAACGCCCTGAACCGTGCCTGCCGCGCCTGGGGTGAGCATGCGCAGCTGACACAGGCGCTGTCGCTGGCCGACACCTACGGCATGATGTTCCGCGGCCAGCGGCAGTTCATCGGCGGCTGCCAGTGGCATCCCTTCGACCATCAGCGCGGCTATCATCCCGATGCCTACTTCGGCGGCCTATATGACGCGTTCCGCCAGAAGAAGTATGCCTTCGAGGCTATCGAAAGTCAGTCTTTCACCTCACCTCATCTTTTTATTGCCCACGAGATGACGCAGTCGTCGCCTAATGACGTCACCATCTTCAGCAACTGCGACAGCGTACGGCTGACGGCACTCGATGGTTGGAAGACGGCAACGCTGCCCGTGGTGCACGACCCTGAAGGGATGCCCAACGCTCCTGTAGTGTTCAAGGGCTTCTGGGACTTTTGGCAGGCACGCTCGCTGAGTTATACACAGCGTTCGTGGCAAAAAGTGAAGTTCGTTGCCGAAGGCATTGTCAACGGTGAGGTAGTCTGCCGCGAAGAGAAGATGCCGGCGCGGCGCAGCACGAAGCTGAGACTCTACGCCGACGAGATGGGTAAACCACTCGTGGCCGACGGCTCTGACTTCATCGTCGTGGTGGCCGAGGTGACTGACGATGAAGGGCATGTACGTCGCCAGGCACGCGAGCACGTGACATTCACCGTCGAAGGCGAGGGCACGATCATCGGCGACGCCAGTATTATGGCTAATCCGCGTGTGGTGGAGTGGGGCAGTGCCCCTGTACTGGTGCGCTCGACACACACGGCAGGGGCAATCCGTATCATCGCCCGGCCTACATTTGAGGGCATCCACGCGCCCATAGCCGACACGCTGACCATAGAAACTGCGCCTGCGCCACTGCCCCAATGCCACTCCCTTTTTCCTGACAGTAAAACTGTTTTGAATGGTTCAACTAATACAACGCGTTTTTCTAACACTCCAGTGATGAGTGAGGAAGAGCGGCGCCGTGCGTTGGAGGAAGTAGAGCGCCAACAGCAGGATTTTGGTATACAGGACGTTAAATAAACATAAACTTTTAATGCATTTTGCACACACATCCATATAAAAGCATTATTTTTGTACATTCATAACGTACTATCGAGAACTACATAACATTATTAACTAAACCAACAAAAGCTTATGAAGAAATTTTTTACATTAGTGGGCGTAGCGCTCTTTGCCATGAACGCCAACGCACAAGACGTGTACAACGCCATCGTCGATGGCAAACTCGCACCTGAGTTTGCTGCCGTAGCTGGCGAATCGGGTGGTGTGGCCAACAATTCTGCCGATGGCAAGAGCATTGTCACGATGACAGCCGGCAAAGCCACCGTTACCGCCGTGGGCGGCACAACGCCTGCCAACGATACCGAGATTGGCGGCGCTGCCCAGCAGATTGTGCCCGGCGCTGCCGTGGAAGGCAAGGAGAATACCTATGAGGTGGCATCTGTCAATGCATGGAATGACATCAATTGGGGACTGAAGAACCAGGGTGACATTGACTTCTGGTATGTCACCGGCACAGGCAATCCCTACGTACAGATGTACTGCGTGCAGAACACCAAGGACGGCGACCTCGTTCCCAACAGCTACAAGGCCGACTATGTGTACTACGAGCCCGACGGCTCCTTGGGTATGCCTATCACAGGTTTGTACTATAAGTTCACCGCATCGGCACAAGGTGCCTTCAAGGTGAAGGTGTGGGCCAACAAGGGCAACCGCAAGACCTTCGTCGTCAATGCCAACACCAAGAAGGCAGAGCGCCTCTACGCCTCCGGCTATATCAATGGTGTGAACGATGCCGACGGCAAGAAGAAACTGCTCACCGTAGAGCAGGTGGACTCAGTGCACCACGTTTACATCTACGGCAACTATGAGGCTGCTTTGGAAAAAGGAAAAGCTGAAGACCAGACTCAAGAGGAGTTTGAAGCCAAGATGGCAGAGATGAAGGCAGAAGCCGATGCCATGGCCATTGAGCGCCAGTATGTTATTGGCAACGGCAACCAGAACTTCTGGGGCTGGCTGACCTTCGACGTGGAGCCGGGCGAGGAATACTGGGTGTTCCAGCACAGTTCGCAGATTGGCTTCGGTGGCTTTGAGTTCCACGAGGGCAAGACTGCCGAGGAACTCATCACCGGCATTGAGGCAGCATACGTCTACACCACCAATTTCTCCACTTACGAGGATGAAGAGACTGGCGAGCGCGTGACGTGGAAGGGCGAGAAGGCTGTGGGTAATGGCCAATTCACCAGCACTGAGGAAGAGGGAGCCGTCTTCGGCGACTACTTCCAGAACGACGGCACCGCCGTGCGCACCAGCTACTGCCTGCTGCCCGAGGACGTGCTGGCACACTCAGCCAAGACCCACGAGCTGACCATCGCCTTCTGGGTAAGCGCTGAGGGCTATACCCCCGACCAGTATACCTACGCCCCGATGTTCACTGCCTACGCACAGAAGAACACACCCAACACGTGGCCGATGATGGCCCTGCAGAGCCGCGGCCCCATCCAGCTGAACTGCAGTGGCTGGTGTGACTTCACTGGCGCCAACCATGTGGATGGAAAAGTGAACATCTACAATAAAAACGCCTGGGAGGCTGGTGATGCTGCCTACAACTTTGTGAACAACTGGTTGGAGGACCAGAAGTGGCACTACTACACCGCCGTGTTCACCGATACCAATGCCAAGGTGTTCCTTGACGGCGAAGTGAAGAACGAGTGGAACGTTGACGGCGTGACCGAAGGCCAGATTATCAGCGGCCTGTTCGACAATGGTGCTGACCTGAAGTATGTGTGCCTTGGCGGCAACCAGGCTTGGGACTGGAACGACAACGACGCTCCCTTCCGCTTCGCACGTCTGCTCATCAAGAACTCGAAGATGACCGCTGGTGAAATCAAGGCACAGATGTTGGCCGACTTCCCCGGCTGGGATGCTTATACCAACGGCATTGATGCCATTCAGGTGAAGGCACAGCCCACTACCACCGCTGTTTACAACCTTGCTGGTCAGCAGGTGAGCCAGGGCTTCAAGGGCATAGTCATCAAGAACGGAAAGAAGATCATGCAGAAATAAAGCATGACCTCTAAACTGAAAACAAATTGTAAAACTACGTGGCTTTCAACAGTCACGTAGTTTTTTTTTGTTGAAATAATTCGTTAAATATTTGCAAAGAATGAGAAAAACGCTTACCTTTGCAATCTACTTAACTATGTAGAAGTAATTACTATCACTTAATAACTAACTTATGAACAAATCACAGAAAACATGCATGGTCGGCGTGCTGGCTACTGCATTGCTGCTGTTGGCAGGCTGTGCTGAAGGCTACGACGAGGATTCTGCGTTTGAGTCGAGCGTAAAGAACAGCACACTGAATGCCGTCAGCGCTGACGACATCGTGGTGACATCGAGCACCGACGGTGCCACGTTCACCTTCACATGGCCAGTGGTGCACGGCGCCGGCGGCTACGAGGTGAAACTCTACAACATGAGCGACCCGTCGCAACCCTTGCTGCTGAAAGCCGATACAGTGGATGCCTGCAAGACCACGGCCAGCCGCGAGGACGACACCAATTACATGGTGACGGTGCGTGCCTTGAAGAATGATCGCTTGCACAACGCCGAACAGGCATCAGCCATGCAGAAGCTCTTCAGCACTTTCACACCCAGCTACGGCGTCATCAATTCCAACGAGTACAGCGACCTGAAGGCTTACTTCGATGCCCACCCGCTGCCTAACGACACTACGGGAATGTTGTGCTTCGACCTGGAGGGCGATGCCGACTACATTCTGTCGGGCAACGTTGATTTCGGCGGACACGACGTCACCATCCGTTGTACGAACAAGAGCAAGCACGCACGCCTGCAGCTTCAGTCGGGTGCGCGCTTCGTCACCTACGGCGCCATCTGCCTGAAGTATCTTGACATCGACTGCAGCCAGACGAATAAGACCATCGTAGAGCTGAGTGAGAACCCGGCCGACTCGCTGAAGTCGCTCATCATGTACGACGGCAAGGAATCGGGCTATTATTTCATCATGGAGCCTATCGTCTTCCAGTCATGCAACATCAAGAAACTGGGAAGCTGCCTCATCGCCGACAATGCGAAGTATAATATCCGATCGCTGACGGTGAACGACTGTGTGGTGGAAATCAGCGGCACCTCTTCGGCCATCATCAACCTGAAGACCGCTTCCTACGTCACCGACCTACTCGTCAAGAACTCGACGTTCTATGCTGTGGAGGCCATCACCACACCATTCCTCACCTACAACGGTCGTCCTAAGGAGATAGACCCCAACGCAGAGGTGCAGAAAATTACGTTTACGGGCTGCACCCTTTACCAGATTTCCAAGGGCAGCAACTTCCGTGGTGACACCCGCACACAGGGACAGAAGACGAACTACTTCACCGTAGACCGCTGCATCATCGTGGACTGCGGAAAGAAGAACTTCATCAACAGCCTGCTGCGCCAGCTGTCGACCAACCCCACCGTGAACTACTACAAGAACACCTATTGGTGGGGCGGAGAGAATGTGGCCGACAGCCAGATATGCGACGGCGGCGACAACTCGGGCACGGCCCTGACCACCGACCCGGCCTTCGCAGACCCTGCCAACGGTGACTTCACCCCCACGGGTGCCGATCAGGTGGCAAATCAGACAGGCGACCCTCGCTGGTATTAACCCTTTAACTCCTAAGAACATGAAACATAGAATCATTGCTATACTGTGCCTTGCCATGCTGATGACTGTTTCGGCCATCGCACAGAATCAGAAGATGACCGGCAAGGTGGTGGACGAGAAGGGTGAACCCATTATCGGCGCCACCGTTACCAGCGCCAACGATCCGTCGAAGGGCGCCATTACCGACCTCGACGGCAACTACGCCATTGATGTGCCTGCCGGTACGAAGGTGAAGGTATCCTATATAGGATATGTGACACAGACGGTGCCCGTGGGCACTAATGTCAAGCTTGTGGAAGACCGCACCAACCTGGAAGAGGTGGTGGTCACGGGCTATGGCTCGCAGAAGATGAAGAACGTGACTGGCTCCATCGAAGTGGTGAACACCGACGACTTGAAAGACCTCAACGTTACTTCTTTAGGCGAAGCCCTCAAGGGTATGGTCAACGGCCTGCACGTCAACGTGACGTCGAGCACGCCAGGCTCTCCCGCTCACCTCACTATTCGCCAGAGTTCTGACTTGGCCAAGAACTGGGGCAGCATCAACGCGAAGTTCAGCGACCAGGACGACACGCCCCTCTACGTCATCGACGACTTCATCTCGTCAGAAGAAGCCTTCAACAACCTCGACATGAGCGAGGTGGAGAGCATCAGCGTGCTGAAGGACGCCGCTGCAGCCATCTACGGCGCGCAGGGTGCCTACGGTGTGGTGCTGGTGAAGACGAAGCGCGGCAAGCAGGGCACGCCCAAGGTGAGCTACAGCGGCCAGTTCGGCTTCACCGACCGCCTCTTCACACCGAAGATGATGAGTGCCTACGAATATGCCCGCACATGGAATGCCTACAAAGGCACTGCCACCGACGCAAAGGACGAAACACGTATGCGTGACTATTTCCAGGCCGACGAGTTGGAGGCTCTGAAAAACCTTGACTACAATCTGCTCGACGACGAGTGGAAGGTGGCTGGCACCTACCGCCATAGCGTCAACGTGAACGGCGGCACCGACAAGGCTACCTATTTCGCTGGCATCACCTACAACACGCAGGACGGTAACTTGGGCAAGCTGGACTACGACCGTTGGAACTATCGTGCCGGTGTCAATGCCAACATCAGCAAGTGGCTGAAGGCTTCGTTGCAGGTCAGCGGCAACTACAGCGACAAGAATACACCGCGCAACCGCTATAACGGCAACCTTGGCAACACCGACTCGGGCGACTATGCCCTGCTGCTGCAGCATCTGCGCTACATTCCCGAGACCATCAACGGACTGCCCATTGTGCATAGTGGAATGCAGAACAACGCCTCGACGAGTTATGAAAATATGTATAACTTTTACGCCATTCAGAACTCGCCAGACTATACTGAAAACACTAGCAACAGTTTCCAGGCACAGGCTGCCTTAGAATACGACTTCAGCTGGATTAAGCCGTTGAAGGGACTCTCGGTGAAGTTCACTTACTCGAAGAGTTTCGACAATAGCGAGAGCGACCAGATTGCCACGAGGATGAATGTCTACCGCTTGATGCAGCGCGGTGGCAGCGGCGGCCATCTCTATACCGGCAATGGCGTGAGCTACGACATGGATAACTTCGACGAGCTTATAATGGACAACGGCAACCGCGTGCAGCGCTCGATGAGCCGCAGCGAGAGCTATCAGATGAACTTCATTCTCAACTACGCCCGACAGTTTGGCGACCACGATGTCAGTGCACTCTTCTCCATTGAGAAGGGTGAGAGCGAGAGCCGCACACTGACCGGCACAGGCAAGAACCCGCTGCCGTTTACTGACGGCGAGAGCAACTCGATGCAGGGCGACGAGAACGGCGACAAGACCGACGGCGAATGGAGCCGTGCCGAGGCAGGACGCATGTCGTACATCGGCCGTGTCAACTACGCCTACGCCAGCAAGTATCTCTTGCAGTTCCTGATTCGTTCTGACGCTTCCACGAAGTTCGCACCTAAGAACTATTGGGGCACATTCCCCAGCATTTCTGCAGGTTGGGTCATCAGCGAAGAACCGTGGTTCAATCAGGAGAAACTGGGCATCGGCTTCCTCAAGTTGCGTGCATCTTGGGGTATGATGGGCCGCGATAACATCCTGGCGTGGGTCTGGCAGACACGCTATGGCCGCGATAACAGCAAGGGTGCCGTGTTCGGCGCCAACAGCCTGTCGACGCATGAGGGCTACGGCATGACCATCGAGCAGGGCGGTGCCAACCTTGATGCCCATTGGGACAAAACCTACAAGACTAATATTGGTATAGATATGCGCATCCTGCAGAACAAGATGAGCATCAACCTTGATATGTATAAGGACCGGGGCCGCGAGATTTTTGCCTCCTATCAGGGCGAGGCAGGCTATCCCTTCACCGTTGGCGTGAAGCCTGTGCCTGAGAACTTTGCCGAGCTGGACACGTATGGTTTCGAGCTCTCCATCGGCTGGAAGGACAAGATAGGCAAGAACTTCTCGTACTGGGCCAAGATTTCGACGGGCTACACCGACAACAAGGTGAAGAAAGCTGCCGAGATTGCCAATCCCGACCGCGACGACCTCGTTGTCGGCAAGCGCAAGGACTTGGGCGAGTGGGGCTACTCCTGCATCGGCATGTTCCGGAGCTATCAGGACATCGAAGAGTATTTCGACCGCTACATGAAGAAGGACGACGGCACCTACGGCACCTATATGGGACTGACCAAGGACGGCGTACATCCCGGTATGCTGATTTATAAAGATGTAAACGGCAAGTGGAACAGCGACGAGCGCCGCTACGACCCGACGCCCGATCATCAGGTAGATGAAAACGACATGGTGCAGATTTCTAAGTTCAGCTCGAATCCTTACGGTGCCACGCTCAATTTCGGCGGTGCCTATAAGAGCTTCTCATTCTCCGCTCAGCTGGGTGCCAGCTGGGGAGCCTACGATTTCGTGCCCGGCACGGTGCAGAAGTCGGCCAACAGCATGGAGTATTACAACATCCCCGCTTTCTGGAACGATATGTATGTCTATGAGGACGTCATCGGTGCCGACGGCAGCGTCATTGCCTCGGCCAATCGCAACGGTTCCGTACCTAATATGCGCTATACCAATGTCAATGCGCAGACATCGACCTACTGGAAGGTAAGTGCTGCCACAGTATCGCTTTCGCAGATAGCTTTGGCCTACGACCTGCCGAAGACATGGCTCGTGCCCGTGGGCATTTCTTCCGCCCGCCTGAACCTCACCTGCCAGAACGCCATCAACTTCGTTTCGCCACACTACGGCGATGCCTGGAGTTCGTGGGGCGGCAACTACGGCTACTATCCGCAGCTGCGCAAGTTTACTGTAGGCGTCAACGTCTCATTCTAACGCAATCAACAAACAATAAAACAAGAAGACGATTATGAAAAAGATATTTATCAGCACAATAACGGTGATTGGTTATTGTTTATTGATTACCGGATGCAGCGATGAGTTCCTCGAGGAGAAGAAACTGTACGGCAAGTATAGCGAGGCCACCGTCTATAACAACTATGAGACGGCGCAGAATCGCATCGACAACTTCTACTATCAGCTATTGCCTGGCCAGAACGAGGGCGACGGCATTTATCAGCCCATCATCAGTACTGGCGGCGCCGACGACGACAACTGCTCCACTGAGGAGTACAGCGGCGTGTCGGCATGGGAGGACAACACCTCGCTGCTCGACTACATGGTGCTGAACGACAAGAAATGGGACCACATCTACGTGGAGTTCAAGGAGAACAGCCCCTACGGACAAATACGCAACATCAACGACGCCATCTATGGTCTGGAAAACCACTCCACGCTGAAGGAGAACGAGCGCAACGAGTTGTTGGGTCAGGCCTACTTCATGCGTGCCTGGCGCTACTACACAATGGTGCGCTGGCACGGCGGCGTGCCCATCATCAAAGAGGTGGAGGACGCATTGTTCAGTCATAGCAAAGACGGTAGCCTTATCCATCATCGTCCCACGACGAAGGAATGCATTGACTTCATTTGTGAGGATTTGGACAAGGCCGCACAGATGCTTCCTGCCAAATGGGAGCGCCAGGGTACCAACTGGGGCCGCGTCACCGCAGGAACGGCATTGGCGCTGAAGGGCCGCGTGCTGCTGTTATGGGCCAGTCCGTTGTTTAACCGCGCTGACGATGCTGCCCGCTGGCAGGCTGCCTACGAGGCCAACAAAGCCGCACTGGCCAAGCTCGATGAGGGAGGCTTCGGCCTGGCCTATGAGGGCAATCCCGGCGCCACTGCCACCAGTGCTGCCAACTGGGGCAAGATTTTCCTCAACACGCAGGGCACCGATGGCACCGTCAACGAGGCCGTGTTCGTCACCCTCTACAACAACCTGAGCAAGCAGGAGGACAACTCTGAGAAGAACAACGGCTGGGAACAGCGCATCCGTCCGAAGACGGCCAGTGGCGGTGGCGGACTGAGCGCCACTTCTGAAATCGTCGACCTCTTCCCGATGGCCGACGGCAAGAAGCCTGGAGCATCCGAGGTCTATACCTACGACCGCCGCACGTTTTTCCAGAACCGCGACCCCCGCTTCTATCGCACCTTCGCTTTCCCGGGCGTGAAGTGGGCCTATGAGGGCAATACCAAAGACTTGCTCACCGCCACGAAGGGCGACCTGGTCTATCCGAACATCACCCTGAAGGACGGCTATCCCTACAACGGCAGCGACTATGTGCTGTGGAGCTACGCATGGTATGCCGACGGCACGAAGCAGACCAGCGAGACCAGTTCAGGATGGTATGCCGACGCTCTGGCCGACACCCGCCGCACCGTCTACGTGCGCAAGCGCAGCGACGACACGCAGCTGAACAACAGCCCGCTCTACGTCTACACCGACAACAACGGCAATTGCAGCTTCTCGCAGTCGGGAGCACCCTACATGGAGATGCGCTACGCCGAGGTATTGCTCAACTTCGCCGAGGCTGCTGCCGCCACCGACCGAGGCGACGAGGCATTGACGGCACTGAAACGCATCCGCTCGCGTGTCTATGATCCCGCCACCAATGCTAACATCGACGCCAACTATGGCCTCGTCAATGGCAACCGCGCACAGAACATTGCGCAGGTGCTCTACGAGCGTCAGATAGAACTGGCCTACGAGGGCAAGCGCTTTGAGGACATGCGCCGCTGGATGCTCTTCGACGGTGGTGTGGGGCAGGAAACGCTCAGCCCCACATGGAAAGTCACCGGATTCGGCGGCAACACCTGTCAGTATCTGGGTGTGACGCCTGCCAACAGCCACGGCAAGAACCACATCATCGAACTCTATGCCACGCAGCTGGCTACTGATGCTGAAAACAATGGTGCCGACCCCATCCTCGCAGCTGGCGTCGACCGTCCCGCCCCGCTCAACCTCATGCAGCGCACCGAGGCTGCAGAGCAGCAGCTGGCCGACTTCTACAACGCCAACCTGGAGCGCAAGGACCGTTTGGAGGACAACAACACCGACAAGGTGCCTACCTTCCAGAAGAACTACTACTTCCTAGGCCTGTGCTACTCGGCTATGTACAATGCAGCAGCACTTGTCCAGACCATCGGCTGGGAAGACTACTCGCACGGTGGCGACGGCAAGTACGATCCCGTGGAGACCGACCCGGCGAAGATTGTCGTCGACACAAACTACAGCAAATAGTAAAAGCTCTTTTCTCCCCCTATCAGAGGAAGTTCCCCGCTTGTCCGGGGAGCTTCCTCTTTTTAGTAGATAAGTCCAATGGGGCTATAATTTCAGGGCGCCACCCGCCATGCGGCGGGGGCGCCCTGAAACTATTCATGCTCAGAAGAACGGCTTACCATTCTTCCTCTTCCTCATCCCATTCCTCGTCATCCCAGTCGTTGCGGCGACGGCGGCGACGGCTATCAGCAGTTGTGGGAGTTTCACCATCACCCATTCCTATGCCGGAATCACCATCAACTGTTAGGGAGGCGTTCATCAGGGTCTGAAGTTTAACGTCTGTAATAATGATGGCTGGAATCAAATATGTTTTTTTCTTCATAGCTGTTTTTTCTTTTCATTAGACATTAAATATTCTTGAATATCCGGGAATGGTCAATATTACTTCACAACGATTTTCTTGCCATTCACGATGTAGAGACCCTTCTGAGCCTTCTTTACCTCCTGGCCGTTCAGGTTGTAAATCTTGCCATTGTTGGTGTTGACAATCTCCAGGCCCTCTATGGCCGTGGTCTCGTTGCCTTCGATGTTGAACTTGACGATGCGGGCACCCGCTGCGTTGTCTACGTCGATATAAGCGCGGAAACCATTGATGCTGGTATTGCCAACGCTCTTGTAGATGGCACCGTTACCGATAAAGTAGTCACCCTCAGCGACATTGGAAGGAACATAGACGCCGACGAAGTCAGCATTAGTACCAGCGACCTTGACATCTCCTGTGGGTGCTACGACCTGTACACCCTCGAAGACCTGAGAAGTGCTGGCAGCAGTGGCCTTCACAAGAACGGGAACGTTAGCAGAGATAGTACCTGCAACGACCTTGTTAAAGTAGACGGTAATGGCATTTGCATCTGAGCTGTTCTCGGAGAATGCAAATACTTCAGTGCCTGAACCGAAGACATTCTGCACTTGGTTTGCAGTCAGGTCGAAGGGCAGGACAACAGTGTTGTAGTCGGCCTTGATGCTACGAGTTATCGTTACGTTGGCAATATCAACATCCTCGATGGTGTTGGTTTCAGTGTCATTGTAAGCCACGGCTGTTGCAATGTTGGTCTTAGAAAGCAGCTCGCCGTCGCAGACGCTGAACCACTGGCGCGCACCTGAAGCCTCAGCAACAACGGTCATCGTCACCTCGGTCTCCTCGGTCAGTGTGAAGGGCAGGTAGTTCCAAACCCATCCGCGGCCATTGCCTTCGTTGCAGAATGTGCCTTCGTCGAAGCTGGCAACACCAGCAGTGGTGATACCCTTACCCGTGTCACCGAAGTTAAAGATAGGACCTTCGAGGGTAGCGGCAGAGCAGGTGATCTTAGCAACAGTGCCAGTTCCAGAAGCTGCGCGAGCGGCAACCTTGATAACGTAACTGCCTGCAGGCAGAGTGGTAATCTTTTGATAATTTGCTGTCCATGTGGTGTTAGCATTTGTGCTCCATCCACCAGCGGGCTGCTCATAATATGTCATAGCCTTACCGCTCCAGTGCTGGCTGGTGAGAGCTTCAAAGGTCACATCAGTATTGTTATTCACGCTACCAGTGCGTGTCCAAGTGCTAAAGTCACCAATCTTGGAAGTTGCGGAATGGGGATAAGCCTCAGTGACATAGTTGTACTCAGCTACCTTCAAAGCGCGGAACTGTACCAGAGCATTTTCTGCTGATGTGGGAGCAGCAACGGTGATTTCAGTGCTAATGGCATCGGCAAGAGCACGCTCCTTGGCATAGATGTCGTAGTTGGTCTTAGCAGCTTTGAAGGCATCAACAGCATTGTTCAAAGCCTCAACAGCAGCCTCATATTCAGCAATAGTACTGGGACTAGCGGCAATGGCAGCTTCCAAAGCGGTCTTCTCATCACCTGTGACATTTACGTATGCTGCATCGTCATGAGTAGCCTGAGCTTCTTCTACTAATTCAGCAAAACCTGGAGCCAGATAGCTGGCGGCAACGCTCTCGTCGAAGGTATCGAGCTTAAAGCTCTGCCATACTGTCCAGTGGTCGCCAAGGGTCTCGTCAGCCTTAAGGCCGATGGTGACATCAGCAGCAGCATCAAGAGTGAAATAGACATAGTTGCGGCCATTGCCTGCTGCGAACCAAGATGCAGCTTGGCCTCGATTGTTAACAGGAGGATTGCCAACCTGTGCAATAACCGTACTGTTCTCACCAGCATAGACAGTACCTGTCATATTCAAGCGCTGCAAAGCGATGACGGTCAAGCGATACTTACCAGCGGGCAGATTGATAGTCTGATAGAAGCCTGCAGGTGACACGCTCCAATACTCTGTTACGCCATCTGACTGTCCACCGAAGTCTGTGCCTTCCCAACCATTCTTGCTCTGTGCTGTCGGGTTGGTGATGGTGAAGGATGTTACGTCGAAGGCAAGAGCGTCGATAGCGGTCTGAAGGGCTGCAGTACAAGCCTCAATCTCTTCTACGGTTTTTGCTAACTCGACGGCAGCATTCTGCTCATCAATAGTTGCTTGTGCAACACCTGCGAAAACGGCTTTATCAGGAAGAGCCTTATAGGCTGCGTATGGAGCAACCAGCGTCAGAGCCTTTGTTGTTGCTTCATCAATTTTAGAGATAGCCGTCGTATAGTCCTCTTCAGTGGTATAAGTCTTATTGTATTGCGCAACAACAGCACTCAGCTCGTTGTAAGCTGCTGTAGGAATGGTGCCTTCTGCTATGGCTTGGGCAGTAGCAACCTTTTCTGCCAATTCTTCCTGCAATGCGGAAAAATCCACACCATAGTATTTCAGCTGGAAGTTATCCCAAATGTACCAAGAATCATTACGCTCAGTTTTCGCACCAATCGTAAGCGTACCATCAGTCACAATCACAGTGATGGGGTTAACGTTATATCTGCCAGCAGAAAAACTAGTCGACATCGCACTCATAGAACCTTCGTTCTCCGTCATAGCCTGGAATGGAGCAGTTTTGTCGTTGGCATAGATATAAGCTTCAAGATTGCCATTTGTAGCAGCTTGAGCTGTCAGCTCATACTTGCCATTGGGAATATTCTTAATAGTTTGGCTAAGCGTGAATGGTTGACGATATGACTCAGCACAGTGATTTGATGCGTCACCACCGCAAAGGTTCTTGTTGTTGGATGCCATAGCCCAGTAGATAGGCAGATTTTCGGAATCGAAATTGGCATCACCAATCAAGCCTGTCACATCTATAGGAGCATCTAATGTGGCAGCGTCCATAGTGGCGATTATTTCGGCTCTGGTGGCTTCAAAGTTGACTATAGCTTTGAGTTTCCACTGAGCTAGTCCAGATGTTCCGTCAGTGCCAGGCCCCACGATGGTACTTGAGCCACCTTCAGCGGTTAGATAAGCGCCAGCGCCACCTCCGTGATTTTCGGCTGAGACGATGTTGTAAACAGGCTCAGCATCGGTACCAACATTCGTGAACGTCCATGTGGAAACTTTGTTTTGAGACTGGTCAGTATAAACAGTACCGCCATTAAGATACTCCACGCCCTTAAAAGAATTGTTTCCAAAAGTCCTTAATTGGTAATATTTTCCAACAGGTACTAACTCGACTGTCATGGCACTGTTCTCAGAAGAAGTAATCGAGGCCTGAGTACCCCAGCCATTACCTTTAGTAAAATATTGGTCTGCACCTACATTGTAAAGCAGGTATGTTCCTGCTCCCACGGAACTTGGTATCCAGTCTTGGGCATGTGCGCCCAGACCAACCATTGCCGCCATAGCGGCCAAAATCAGTTTAAGTTTTTTCATAAGGTTTGTAATTTAGTTAGTAAAAATAGATTATGTCGTTGTTTATCACAGTCATGGCCATCGGCCTTTTGTTGCACACAGGGGGGCTTGGATAGTTGATAGTTATAACCTTGCAAAGTTAGGGATTATTTCTGAAATGACCAAATATTTTGCCGTTTTTTTGAAAAGCTCCAGGCTATAACCTATATTGTCTAGGTTTTTCTTTTGTTTCAATGCTTGAAAGATATAAACGTCAAGTACACATTTCGTACACACGGTGTGTACTTTTAATACACGCCGTGTGTATTTTTAGTACACACGGTGTGTACGAAATGAAAACCGCATCGTCATGATTCGTATGATGGTCTGAATTGTTTTCGCGGGGAGGAATATGGATAAAACAATGCAGGCCCGGTTTCACAACCAAGCCTGCAATAAACGATATTAATAACTAAAAACCTTCTCTAAACATGTTAACCTTCTAACAAATCTTTTTTACCAAAAACTAAAAACCTACTGAGTTGACAATCTAAATTACCTAATAACTAACAACTATTGAATCTAAAAAAACCTATTCTTATGTATGTTTGTCTATTGAAGATCTCTCGTCATCGGGAGTTGTTTCCTTTTGACGATGCAAAGGTACGACGAAAAATGCTGCCGCGCAATATTTTTCATCCTCTTTTGAAGAAAAAGGAGCTGATTATTGACTAAAATCAAGTAGTTTGTGTGCGAGCACATGCAATTGTGCACGAAAACAACGAACTTTGCTTAAGCGAGGTTAGCATCTACGAAGTTAGTGAGTTGCACGAACTCGGCGATGCTGAGTTGCTCGGGTCGGCGGGTGAGCAGGTCGGCATGCAGCGTGAAGAACGGTGCGTCGGGCGGCAGCAGCTGTCGCAGGCTGACGCGCAGCATCTTTCTCCTTTGGTTGAAGGTGGCTTTTACAACACGCTTGAAGAGCTCCTCGTCGCAGCCCAGACGGGTGACCTCGTTGCGCGTCATGCGTATGACGGCGCTCTGCACCTTGGGCGGCGGGTTGAAGACGGAGGGCGGAACGGTGAAGAGATATTCCACATCATACCAGGCCTGGATGAGTACCGACAGGATGCCGTACTGCTTCGTGCCTGGCTGTGCGGCCATGCGCTGTGCCACCTCGTGCTGTATCATGCCTGTGCAGCAGGGAATGAGGTCGCGGTTGTCGAGCATCTTAAAGAAAATCTGCGAGGAGATGTCGTAGGGATAGTTGCCGGTAAGCACGAACTGCTGACCGCTGAACAGCTCCTGCAGGTCCATACGGAGGAAGTCGCCTTCGATAATCACGTCATTACGCTCTTCTCTGAACAGCGTGCCCTTCAGGTATGCCACGCTCTCGCTGTCTATCTCCACCACACGCAACGGGCGTGGCTTTTCGGCCAGATACTGTGTCAGCACGCCCATGCCTGGGCCTACCTCGAGGACGGGCAGATCGGGGCAGGCGTCGACGGTGTCGGCTATGCGCTTCGCTATCGACAAGTCGGTGAGGAAGTGTTGTCCCAGGTTCTTCTTTGGTCTTACTTGCTTCATAGTGGTGCAAAGGTAGTATAAATTATTGAAAATTTATATCTGAAAATTGAAATTTTCGATAAAATGTTGTATCTTTGCAAGCGTGATGAATGAGAAAAGCACGATGAGCAATGTGGTGAAGATTGTGCTGCCCTTGTTGTTGGGTGGCGCCATCCTCTATTGGATGTATCGTGGTTTCGATTTCGAGCGTGTGCGCCAGGTGGTGCTGCACGAGATGGACTGGACGTGGATGCTGCTGTCGTTTCCCTTTGGCATCTTGGCAATGGCGCTGCGCGGATGGCGCTGGCGGCAGACGCTGGAGCCGTTGGGTCAGCAGCCGCGCAAGAGTGTCGTTGTCAACAGCATCTTCCTCAGCTATGCGGCCTCTTTAGTCGTTCCGCGTATCGGCGAGTTCACGCGCTGCGGCGTGCTGAAGCGCTGGGAGGACATCTCGTTTACGAAGGCGCTGGGCACGGTGGTCACCGAGCGCATGGTTGACATGCTGCTGATGCTGCTCATCGTGGGCGTGACGCTGCTGGTGGAGATGAGTACCTTCGGCACCTTTTTCCGGCAGACAGGTACCGACCTCACTGGCATCCTCAGCGGCTTCACGTGGGCGGGATGGCTCGTAAGCGCCATCTGCCTCGTGGCTATGGGCGTGCTGTTGTGGGTGCTGTTGCGCCACCTCTCTATATATAATAAGGTGAAGACCACGCTGAACGGCATCTGGGAAGGCATCATCTCATTGAAGAGCGTGCGCAGCGTGCCGCTTTTCGTCGTGATGACCGTCGGCATCTGGCTCTGCTATTTCCTGCATTACTATCTCACGTTCTTCTGCTTCGACTTTACTCAAAATCTCGGTTTTTCCTGCGCGTTAGTTACCTTTGTCGTAGGCAGCATTGCCGTCATCGTGCCCACGCCCAACGGTGCCGGTCCTTGGCACTTTGCCGTGAAGACGATGCTCATTCTCTATGGCGTAGCCGATGAGCAGGCTCTCTATTTCGTCCTCATTGTCCACACCGTGCAAACGCTCCTCGTCATCCTGATGGGCGTCTATGCCTGGGTGAGGCTGAGCTTTATTAAAAGAGAAGAGAGAAGAGAGGAGAGAGGAGAGAGAATTGCTTAAGCGATGTGTTATTCAAAACATATTAATATGGCAAATGATTTTTTTTAAAAAGTAGAAGCATATATTGACAAACAAAATAAAAACGATTAACCGTAGGATAGGGAAGAAAGGTGCGGAAGGAGTATTCTCTCTCCTCTCTCCTCTCTCCTCTTTCCTCTAAAAAGAAAAGCTATGAACAACGAAATTCAAAACCTTCAGCCAGAATGTATCTGGCGCAACTTCTACAAACTGACACAGGTGCCCCGTCCGAGCGGACACTTAGAGAGAATCCAGCAGTTTCTGCTCGACTTTGGCAAGGAGTGCGGCGTCTATGCCGTGAAAGACCCTGCAGGCAACATCCACATGCGCAAGCCCGCCACTCCCGGCATGGAGAACCGCAAGGGAATCATCCTGCAGGCTCACATGGACATGGTGCCGCAGAAAACACCCGAGTCTGCTCATAACTTCGAGACCGATCCCATTGAGCCGTGGATTGACGGCGAGTGGGTGAAGGCTAAGGGCACGACACTGGGTGCCGACAACGGTCTCGGCGTGGCCTCGATTATGGCCATTATGGAGGACAAGACCCTGAAGCACGGACCCATCGACGCTCTCATCACCCGCGACGAGGAGACGGGCATGTTCGGCGCTAACGAACTGCCAGAGGGTCAGCTGCAGGGCGACATTCTGCTCAACCTCGACAGCGAGCATTGGGGCAAGTTCGTCATTGGAAGCGCTGGTGGCATCGACGTCACCGCTACCTTAGAATACAAAGAAGTGGAAACCGACGCCGACGATGCTGCCGTAGTCATCACCGTTCACGGGCTGCGTGGCGGTCATAGCGGACTGGAGATCAACGAAGGCCGTGCCAATGCCAACAAGCTGCTGGTGCAGGTGGTGCGCGAGGCCATCGGGGAGTATGAGGCCCGT
This sequence comes from uncultured Prevotellaceae bacterium, assembly GCA_902778535.1. Taxonomy (GTDB): domain Bacteria; phylum Bacteroidota; class Bacteroidia; order Bacteroidales; family Bacteroidaceae; genus Prevotella. The sequence continues at coordinate 206,337 of CACYYG010000001.1, read as the reverse complement.
CTCTGCTCATGGCATGGTGGCAACATGCGCAACGCCATTCCCTTCAAGGCTGAGGCTGTGCTCACCCTGCCGAAGGAGAACGTCGCTGCCCTCAAGGAGATGGTGGCCGACTGGAAGGCTACGTTCAACGACGAGTTCAAGCTCATCGAGCCGCAGGGCATTGAGCTGGACTGCAAAGACGTGGAGGCCCCGAAGACGCAGCTGCCCGAAGAGATTCAGGACAACATTGTCGATGCCATCTTCGCCTGCCACGATGGCGTCATCCGCTTCATCCCCGCCTATCCCGCTGTGGTGGAAACCAGCTCCAACCTCGCTATCATTGACATCGAGGGCGGCAAGGCCGGCATAAAAATACTGGCACGTTCGAGCCGTGAGGACATGAAGGATTATGTGGTGACAATGTTGCAGAGCTGCTTCGCCATGGCCGGCATGAAGGTGGAGACCGCCGGCAGCTACGGCGGCTGGGATCCCAACCCCGACTCAGAGATTCTGCATCTGCTGTTGAAGGAGTACAAGGAGTTGTTCGGTGACGACGGCATCATTCAGGTCGATCACGCCGGCTTGGAGTGCTCAGTCATCCTTGGCAAGTATCCCTGGCTTGACGTCGTCAGCCTCGGCCCCACGATGAAGTCGCCCCACACCACCACCGAGCGCGCCCTCATCGCCACCGTCGAGCCCTTCTGGCAGCTGCTGAAGAAGACACTCGAAGACGTGCCTGAGAAGTAATTTTCGTGGGACGAAGTGGGACGGAGTAGGAATGAGTGGAACATCCTACTCCGTCCTCCAATACTATCCAAAATGAAAAAAATCCTCATCGCCGCTGGCGCCCTGCTGACACAGCAAGCACAAGCTGATGGTGAAATGCCGAAGGCCTCGCCGGAACACCCAAATATCATCTTCATCCTGGCCGATGACATGGGCTACGGCGACTTGGCCTGCTACGGCAACCGCTACATACAGACGCCTAACATCGACCGCCTGGCTCGCACAGGCACCAGCTTCACACAGGCATACGCCGGCAGTGGCATTAGCTCGCCGTCGCGTTGCTCGCTGATGACGGGACGTAATAGCGGCAACACCCGCATACGCGACAACCAATGCTACGCAGGAGGATTGACGGGCTTGAAAATCAATCCGCAGGGCGACACCACCATTGTGCGCCGTGCCAACCTGCTGCCACAGGACACCACCATCGCCACCGTCGTCTCTGCCGGAGGCTATCGCACCTGTTTGGTGAACAAATGGCACCTTGACGGCTACGACCCGCAGGCAGCGCCCAACCACCGGGGCTTCCACGAATTCTACGGCTGGACCATTTCTACCGTCCACAGCAACGCACCCTATTATTATCCCTACTACCGACTGCATGGCGACTCACTCATCACCATCAGCGAGAACGAGCACGATGCCCATGTGCGCCACAACACGGAGATTTCCACTGACGACGCCATACAGTTCATCCACCGCAACAAGGACAACGCTTTCTTCCTCTTCCTTGGCTACGACGCGCCACACGAGCCATACAACATCGACGACACGTCGTGGTATGACGAGCAGGGCGACTGGAGCGCCAACACCAAGCGCTATGCCGCTTTGGTCACTCACATGGACTACAACATTGGGCGCCTGCTCGGTACGCTCGACGCTCTAGGCCTGCGTGAGAACACACTCATCATCTTCGCCAGCGACAACGGTGCTGCCGTCATGGCACCACTGAAGGAGCTGAACTGTGGCGCAGGACTCAAGGGTCGCAAGGGTCAGCTCTACGAGGGAGGCATCCGTGTGCCTCTCATTGTCAACCAGCCCGGCCGAGTGCCAGTCCGACAAATTGACAACCTCGTCTATTTCCCTGACTTCATGCCCACGCTGGCTGCTCTCACCCGTAGTGAGCAAGGCTTGCCGCAAAAGACTGACGGCGTGGACATTTCGCCGCTGTTCTTCGGACAGGATATCGACACCGACAGCCGCCCGCTTTACTGGGAATTCCCCGGCAAGCAGCGTGCCCTGCGCTGGAAGAGCTGGAAGGCCGTCAGTGTGAAGAAGGATGCTCCCTTGGAGCTTTACCGCATCAAGGACGATCCCTACGAGGAGCATAACCTTGCCGACCAATACCCTGAGCTATTGCAGCAGATGGAGCAGATGATGCGTCAGCTGCGCACACCCTCGCCCAACTATCCTATTGACGGCGAGTGATTGTTGCTTTCGTCTGGGGGAACGTATTCGCTTTTTTGATTGTACAAATAATAAAAACACGTCGTTGAGCGGTGTCGGCGACGTGTTTATTGTCAATGGGAAAGGTGCAGTCAGAAGAGTTCCTTTGCCTCGTCGGTGAGCAGGTCCTTCACCTTGTCCCAGGGAAGTACACCCTCAACGTTCTGGAAGAACACCAACGGCCTCCTGTAGAAGTAGGCCAGACCCTTGGAGGTGACATAGAAAGGCTCGTCCAGCACACTTTCAACGGTCTCTACGTCGGGCTCGTCCCAGTCGGCCTCGACACCGCTGCAGTATTTTGCAATCAGGTCGTCTCTGAGCACTTTGACCAGCTCTGGCGACTTCGGGTCTTTGAACAGGAAATCGTTGGTGACGCGGCTGCAGTCGCTCTTGAGGAAAGTGACGCCTTTCTTTGCCCAATAACCGTCAGCGCCATTGAAGGATTCGGTTTCGTAGAGACAGGTCACGTATTTGTCGTTGTTCTCCACGATGCTGAGATTGGCTTCATCTAAGAATGTGACCTGATTCTCCGGCTCGAGATCCTCGTTGAAGCTTTCCCACTCCTCATTCGCAACATCGTATTTCCACCCGCCGAAAAGGTCGACGAGACCCTGACCGTCGTTGCGATAGACGCTCAGGTCGTCTGAACAATCATGGTCGTCAGTCAGCTTTTCCAAAATGAAGTCGTAGATGATTTCGCCCAGCTCCTCGTCGCCTCCCACGGGCATCTCAATGCTGAGTTTCACATCGGCGCGGTTGTCACTTTTCTCATAGCTGAAAACCTGTGTCTTCAGTTCGCGCTTCGCTGTCGTTTCTTCGCCGTTGGGCGATGTGGATTTCGTGTTGCAGCTCAGCACCACCAGTGCCGACGCGGCCAGTAAGAATAGTTTTTTCATTTGCTGATATGGTTTAAAGGGTTTATGCGCTGCCTGATATTGCCTGCAAATTTACGAAGCTTGGATCGTGTTATACCCATCAATAAGTTAGATGAGCTCTTTTGCTTCGTCGGTGAGCAGACTCTTGACTTTTTCCCAGGGGATGACGCCCTCGAGGAGCATCCAGTGCACCTCATACATGTCATAGATGAAGGCAAGGCCGTCGGCGGTGACATAGAAAGGTGACTTCGGCAGTTCGTCGATGTTCTCCAGCTCAGACTCCTCCAGAAAAGCATCGCTGCCCTTGCAATACTTGTCTATCAGCGTGTTGCAAATCAGCGTTATTAGCTTCTGCGACGAGGGATTCTTGAAAAGAAACTCGTTGGTGACCCGGCTACAATCGTCCTTCAGAAATGTGGCTCCCTCGCGGTTGACATAGCCGTCGCCACCATAGTAGTTATCGTATTCGTAGAGGTAGGTGACGTATTGATCGTTGTCTTCTATGACGCTGTACTTGACGTTCTCATCGAGCACGTCCTCTAGGGTCTCGTCACCCTGAGAGTAGTTTTCCCAGCCTTCCTGCAGGTCGGAGGAGATTTTCTTTCCGAAGAAGTCGACGAAGCCCTGACCGTCGTTGCGATAGTCGTCGAGGTCATTCTCATAAACCTGCTGCTCCGTCATAGTCGCAACAATGAAGTCGTAGATGCTGTCGCCCAGCTCCTCATCGCCGCCGACGGGGAATTCAATGCTGATGAAGGCCTCGCAGTGGGGCATTTTGTTCTCATACTTGAAGACCTCGGTCTTCAGCTCTCTCGTCTCTTTCTCATCATCGCCTTGTGACGACGAGGACTTCGTGTTGCATCCCAACACCAGCAGTGCCGACAAAGCCAGAAAAAACAGTTTCTTCATGTGCTTCTATTTGATTGGATTGTTTTCTGCGAAAATGGCCATGCGCTCGTCCAGCTTTGCATACTGGTGGTCTTCGATGAAGGAGGTGCATACGCGCAAGCCCTCCTGATGCGAGCCGGTGGTAATGAGGCAGATGGCGGAGACACCATAGTACATTAGCTCGCGGGCCAGCTGGCCGCTGGTCATGCCGGGATAGCCAATGGTGAAATAGAAACCGTCGGCCACAGGCTGGTCGAGGTCCTTGTCGTAGACGATATAAAAACCGTGACGGCAGAAAATCTCCTTCAGCTTGTGGGCACGGTCGCCATAGACCTTTACCTCCGAGCGGAAGTCGTACTCACCGTCGGCAGCAGCTTGGAGCATGGCAGCCATCGCATACTGCGCCGAGTGGCTGGTGCCGCTGGACAAGGCGTAGAGCATACGTGTGGAGAAGACGAGACCGAAGGGCAGCCCCTCGTAGCGCTGGGCGAGGTCGGGGAAGTGGCGGTGGAACAGCTTGTCGCTGATGCATGTGACGCCGATGCGCTCGCCGGCATAGCTGAAGGCCTTCGAGCCCGAGATGAGCAGTATGTAGTTGTCGGTGTAGCGGGCCACGGTGGGCTGATAGGGCGGCTGGAAGGGCACGCTGAGATCCTGTCGGAAGTCCATGGCAAAGTAGGCGAGGTCTTCCATCACAATGGCATCGTACTTCGTGGCCAACTCGCCTATGGCCTGCAGTTCCTGCTCGGTGAGGCACACCCACGATGGATTGTTGGGATTGCTGTAGACGATGGCGCAGATATTTCCCTTCTTCAGATAGCTCTCAATTTTCGGACTGAGTTTCTCGCCGCGATAATCGTAGACGTCGAAGGTCTCGTACTTCACGCCTTGCACCTGCAGCTGCATCTTTTGCACGGGGAAACCAGGATCGATGAAAAGCACGGTGTCCTTCGTCTTGTCGGCTTGCGAGCAGGTTAGGAACGAGGCAAACGTTCCCTGCATGGAGCCACAGACGGGCACACAGCCTTCAGGAGCGATGTCGACGCCAATGAAGGCCTTGACGAAGCGTGAGGCCTGACGCTTCAATTCAGGATAGCCCTGTATGTCGGGATAGGAGTGGGCAATGCCGTCCTGCAGGGCCTTGACCTGTGCATCGACGCCTACCTGAGCGGCAGGCAGGCCGGGGATGCCCATCTCCATCTTGATATACTCCACGCCGCTTTCTTTCTCGGCCATGGCGGCCACTTGCTTCACTTCGCGGATAGTGGCCTTAGCGAAGTCCTGTATGCCTAATCCGGCAATCAGACCATCGACAATCTCTTTCTTAATAGGGGGAGGCAGACTCTCCCCCCGCCCCTCCCTTGCAGGGAGGGGAGAGGTTACTCTGCTTTTTGATTGTGCTTTGTCAGTTATCTCTGTTGCCATGTTTTATTATAGTTTTTGATTCATATTACTGTGTAATTCCTCCCCTCCCTACAAGGGAGGGGCTGGGGGGAGAGTCTTCTTAGTTTTCGTAATCAATCTCGTGGTCGAGTTTTTCAAGGAAATCATCGTAGACCTCCTGCTCCACATCGCCCATCTGGAATTCCTTCTCAGCATCCTTGCGAATTTCGGCTATCCAGGCACGGCGAGCCTTCACGTAGTCTTCGCGGATACGCTCGCAGGCTGCCTCGTTGAGTTCCGTCAGGTGGTAGTAGTCGAGAATGAGCTGATAAGACCACGCCCAGCGGTAGTCGCTGTAGTGGTTGTTGATGTCCTCGAACCTGTCGAGCACCTGCTGGATGTTCTCGATTCCGCCGCTCTTGATGTCTTCTACAAGACGCAGCTCCTCGCTCTCGGGCGTCAGCAGGCCACTGAGGTCGGCCCAAGACCCTTTGCCGATTTCCGACTTCGGCATACCGAAGAATCCTTCCTTCTGCGCCCTTTTCAGCACTGCGCCCATATAGATACGCAGGGCTATGTCGTAGTATTTCAAGCCCTTCTGCAGCGAGGTGGCATTGATGACGTACTCGTGGAAGTTGTAGGTGGTGACATTGTCGCCGGAGGCGGCGCGCAGGGCCTCCAGAATCTTGATGCCCTGCATGATTTCGCCTACTGTGAAAGGCGATAGCCAGTCGAAGTTGATGATGGACTTCTTCGACTGCTTTGAACGCTTGTCGCGCTTCGGCCATTTCTTGATGTCGCGGTAGAGCCCCACGGTGGTGATGTTGCGACCCGGCGACAGATACATCGTCTCTCCGTAGGCGATGAGATAGCTGAAGGGCAGGCATCGTGTGTCGGGATGGTGCATCAGCTTTCCGAAGCAGACGCTGAAGGCGCCGATGGTGGCGGGCATCAGGATGTAACTGCCTGAAGCCGTCTTTGTGCCGCGCTCCAAAGTACCCCAGTGCAGCGGTCCCATTTTGTAGGCGTGGTTGGAGAAGTTGGTGTTTGAACCGGCGTTGTAGAACGAGAATTGTCCGCCGATGAGCAGGCTCGACTTGTGATGGCTGGCCGAGAACGGACCGCAGAAAGCGGCACATGCCTCGCCGTTGGCCATGAACGAGTTGGCGAAGAAGAGGCTGGCCTCGGCCGTGAAACCGTTGGTAATCTGACAGGCTTCGCCCACGAAGCAATCCTGCATCTTCACCGAATTGTTGATTGAGCAGCCGTCGCAGATGATCGAGTTCTCACAAATGACGCCCGTGCCGATGAACACCGAGGCATCCTCACTGCTGAGGATGGTGCACTCGTTCAGGCGTGCACAGCCGCTGATTTCGCAGTCGCCCTTGATGACGGTGTTGGTGATGTCCTTTGTGTTGATAATCTTTACACGGTTTCCGATGATGCCGCGTTCAGGTGTCGACAGGCGCACCTCGTCGTCGATGAGCTGTTTCAGCTGGTTCATCAGGGCCTTGTCGCTGTTGTGCTTCACCATGAAGGCGGCCAGTTGTGAGTTCAGTTCGCGGAAGAGCGTCACGTTGCCGTCGCCCATCTCGTTGAGCACGCTAATGGTCGATCCGGCACCGTAGCTGGCTCCCTCAAGCGTCTCCAGCGTGGAGATGTTTGAGATGTAGCAGTCGTCTCCAATGGTATAGTTGTTGATGAAATTACCCACCTTCTCAATGAGGCAGTCGTTGCCCACGGTGACGTTGCGCAGCGTAGCGTCGTTGATGCCTGAGTGCTTGAAAAAGCCCTTGGCCACCTCTATCTTCTTTTCAAATCGTCCTAAACGTATATCGCCGTAGAACATAACGCGGTGGAAGTTGTAGGGACGGAATTCCTCGTGCACCATCACCCTCGTCCAGTCCTCTGCCCAGCATACGTTCTGCTCCAGCACCTGGATCTCTTCTTGTGTCAGTTGTCTGTATTCTCTCATAATTGTATGTGTTGTGTATGGTTCAATCTTCAATTTGATACAGGAAGTCGTTGTATGGGTATTTCTGCACATGCAGTTCGCGTACCTTACTATATAATAACGTGCGCAGTTCGTCAATATTATTTTTCTCGCGGGCAGAAATGAAGATGCAGTCGCTGGTTGACTTGAAGTCGGGCGACTGTATGCGAGCCATCCAGGTGCGCTTCAGTTCTTCAAGTGAAATATTTTCTTTCGTAGGTTCAGTCAGGTCGTCTTCGTCTTGCGGAGTCCAGCGGTAGGCATCAATCTTGTTGAAGACAATCATCGAGGGCGTCTCGGCGCAGCCTAAGTCGGCCAGCGTCTTCTCAACCACCTTGATTTGCTCCTCGAAGTCAGGATGTGAGATGTCAACGACATGCACGAGCAGGTCGGCCTCGCGCACCTCGTCGAGCGTGCTCTTGAACGATTCCACGAGGTCTGAGGGTAGCTTGCGGATGAAGCCCACTGTGTCGGCCAATAGGAACGGCAAGTTTTCGATGGTCACCTTGCGTACCGTCGTATCGAGTGTGGCGAAGAGCTTGTTCTCAGCAAAGACATCGCTCTTCGACAAAAGATTCATCAGCGTCGACTTGCCCACGTTGGTGTACCCGACAAGAGCCACGCGGATAAGTCGTCCGCGGTTCTTGCGCTGTGTCGTCTTTTGCTGGTCAATCTCGGCCAAACGCTGTTTCAGCAGGGTGATGCGGTGCAGGATGATACGGCGGTCCATCTCCAACTGTGTCTCGCCCGGGCCGCGCAGTCCAACGGTGCCTTTGCCGCCTCCGCCGCCCGAGCCGCCGCCCTGTCGTTCCAAGTGGGTCCAAAGACGTTGCAGGCGTGGCAGCATGTAGCGGTGCTGTGCCAGCTCAACTTGAGCCTTCGCCTCAGCCGTTTGGGCACGCATGGCGAAAATGTCGAGGATGAGGCTGGTGCGGTCGAGAATTTTTACGCCCAGTTCCTTCTCGATGTTGCGCAGCTGCTTGGCACTGAGCTCGTCGTCGAAGATGACCATGCCAACCTGCACGGGCTCTTCGCCCTCACCGTCCCAATGGTCGTGCCGGTCTTCACATTCCTTGATGTAAGTCCTGATTTCCTGCAGCTTGCCGCTGCCTACGTAGGTTACCTGGCTGGGGCCGTTGGCACGCTGAGTGAAGCGCCGTATGGTTCGGGCACCAGCCGTCTCGGCCAGAAACTCCAGCTCGTCGAGATATTCCTTCGTTTTCGCCTCGTCCTGCTGCGGTGTGATGAGCGCCACGAGCACAGCCGTCTCGGTCTTCGCTTCTGAGATGACAAATTCTTTCATATTCGACTGCAAAGGTACGAAGATGCGGCGAAAAAGCAAAAGAAAAATACGTTTTCTTTTTTTTAACAAAAAAATATGAGTACCTTTGCACACAATTATTTGAACAATAGAATTATGGAAAAGATTGAACTGAATAATAAGACCATCTTGGTTACTGGTGCTGCAGGCTTTATTGGCAGCAACTTGGTGAAGCGTCTGTTTAACGATTTGAAGGGCGCCACCATCGTTGGCATCGACAACATGAACGACTACTATGACGTGTCGCTGAAGGAGTACCGCCTCAATGAACTCGAGAAACTGAATCAGGCGAATCCCGACAATCAGTGGGCCTTTACTAAGGGGGACATTGCCGATAAGGCAACCATCGACAGCTTGTTCGAGCAGTATCACTTCGATGTGGTGGTGAACCTGGCCGCCCAGGCTGGCGTGCGCTACAGCATCGAGAATCCTGACGCTTATATTCAGAGCAACCTCATCGGCTTCTACAACATTTTGGAAGCCTGCCGCCATCATCCCGTCATGCATTTGGTCTATGCAAGCAGCAGCTCGGTGTATGGTGGAAACAAGAAAGTGCCTTTCAGCACCGACGACCGCGTAGATAATCCCGTATCCCTCTACGCTGCCACCAAGAAAAGCAACGAGCTGATGGCTCACTGCTACAGCAAACTCTACAACATTCCCAGCACGGGCTTGCGCTTCTTCACCGTCTACGGTCCTGCCGGTCGCCCCGATATGGCCTATTTCGGCTTCACCAACAAGCTCTTAAAGGGTGAGACCATCCAGATTTACAACTATGGCAACTGCCGCCGCGACTTTACCTATGTGGACGACATTGTTGAGGGCATTGTGCGTGTGATGGCAGGAGCACCTGAGCGTCGCACCGGCGACGACGGGCTGCCCGTTCCCCCATACGCCGTCTACAACATCGGCGGCGGCCAGCCCGAGAACCTGCTCGACTTCGTGCAGACGCTGCAGGAGGAGCTGCTGCGCGCCGGCGTACTGCCTCACGACTATGACTTCGAGGCACACAAGCAGCTGGTGCCCATGCAGCCGGGCGATGTGCCGACGACCTATGCCGATGCTGCGGCGCTGGAGCGTGACTTCGGCTTTACTCCGAAGATTACCCTTCGTGAAGGTCTTCGTCACTTTGCCGAATGGTATAAGGAATATTACGGTTGATTTCTTAGCCTGAATGATTCATAAAACACTTTTTTTTTCAACATCGAAAAACACGAAAACAACTCATACTTGTTCGTGTGTTTAGAGTTTTTAGATGTGAGAAAACCTTCAAAAATGTAAAGAAAATGGATTTCCGATTTCTTTACAAATGAAATTCATGAAATAGAAGCGGAAAGGCACTGTTTTGCCGTCTGACGGTCATCGGATGAGCATGATTGTGGTTCAAAAGCTGCACACCTGTATGGGGTTTGTGCAGCTTTTCAGCCTCTGAAAGGGTCAATTTTTGCTCCAGAACGGCATGTTTTTGCCAAAAAAGATGGTCCGCGTGAAAAAAAGGCATTGACTTTTTTTCACGCGGATATACCTTTTTGAAAACGAGGATGCTCCCGATGAACAGGAATATGAGCTAAGCCGTTGCCAATCAGTGAGATAGCCAACCCCTCTCATTTTCGCGTTTTTTTCGGCAAATCGTCCTGTCGTGAATTCTGAGCCATTCTCAGCCTCGTTGAGACCTGTTTTTCCGTCACTTTTGTAAAAATTTTTTATTCATTCTGGATGATTCATGGAAATAGTTTTCAGGTCTGCGACGCTACGTAAATGACCATAAAATATGTCAATAAAATATTCAGGTTAGCAGAACTGACTGCGCAGCACGTCCATGTAGGGGGTGAGCACTTTTGCGTGCCAGGCACCCCAACGGCTGATGGCGTTGTGGCAGTAAGTGACGATGAGTCGGCGGCGGGCACGCGACAGGGCAACATAGAACTTGCGGGCCTCCTCGCCGCCTATGGCTTCCTGAGAAGCAAAGACGCTGGGATACTTGCCATTGACTGCGTCGTAGACAATGACGCTGTCGAACTCCAATCCTTTAGCTTTATGAACAGTAGAGACGAAGACACGCTCCTTCATGCTGCGTGATCCGCACAGGTCGGCCTCCTTTAGCGTGCAAATTTCAGCATAGTGGCGCTGCAAAAGCAAGGCCAGCGGAGCTCTGTCTTCCACCATGTCGGCCTCAATGTAATTGACGGCGTAGGCGAGCTTGGGCAGCTGGGGAATGAGGTTCCTCTGTAATAGGTAGTGGTAGGCGTGTAGCAACTCGTCGCCGAGGGCACTGCGCTCTTTGCCAGAATCACCGGGCATACTGTAGAGCCGCTGTCGTGCTTCATTGTAAAGTGACGAGTATTGCTGATGCAATAAAGTTGTTTTTTTGCGGTGGCGGCTAAGGAACTCCATCTGTCGGCCCATGATGCTGCGGCCACGCTCGTAACATTCCGTGGCAAGGCTCAGTGTGGCCATGATATCGTCGTCGGCTAAGTGCGAGTTCTGGCCTTCGAGGTGCAGTTGCACCAGCAGGTCGCGCAGTTTGTAGCTTGGCTGACGCGGATGCAGCAGATGGGCTAATTTCAGCGTGTCAAGATAGGAGGGCCAATTGGCGGCCATTGATAGTTGCGGAGCATAACGGCGCATGTTGTGCTCCATAATCTGGTAGTCGTAGGTGGCGTTGTGGCCAAGGATGGCGGCACCTTTTGCAAAGTCGCAGAAGCGTTGCAATGCTTCGGCGGGAGGTATATGCGGGTGGCGTCCGTACTCCTCGACGAGCGGATTGACAATGTCGCCCAGCATTGGAGGGATGGGACGTGAAGTTTCGATGAATACGTTGAGCGAATCTGCAACTTTCCCCTGTCTGACACGTATGGCGGCTATCTGCACCACATCGTCGTTGAGCACGTCGAGGCCCGTGGTCTCGGTGTCGAAGATGACGATGTCCTGCTGTTCGTAGGACTTGACGTATTCGGCCACGTAGGTGGTGCCGTCATACTGCAGGAGGTCGGCTGGCGTGATGGCCAGTTGCATCATGGTGCGCACAGCCTGACGGGCAGCGCTGCACGAAGCGTAGACCTGCAGACCATAGAGCAGGTGTGACCACGCGATGAAGTCGTGTTCTATATGGATGACGCCTAAGTGAGCCATCAGCAGGCGCATGGGCAGGGTGGAGAAGAAGTCGGTGCCCGATATTTTGAAGTGGGGCAGCTGGCCGAGGGCGCTGCTCACCTCGTCGGCATCGCTGTTGAAAGCTACCACCACGGCGACAGTCTGCTCAGGATAATCATCGTAGAGCTTCTTCACCAGACGTGCCACCATATTGGCCTCGTCCACATTGGTGGGCGCTTCCATCAGCATCACGTCGCCAGCCTGGCGCAGCGTGCTGTTGGTCGTGGTGGGCAGCAGCGACGGGTCGATGCCAAGCTTCCACTGGGCGTAGCGGTTGAAGATGTCGAGAAGGTATTGCGGCGAGCGGTAGTTCTGATAGAAGTTGTAGAAATGCTCGCCGCAGCGCTGTCGCAGCATGGCCAGCGTGTCGGTCTTTGCGCCCATGAAAGAGAAAATGGCCTGTTGGGCATCGCCTAAGTAGACAACAGTGGCGTCGGGCGTGGTGAAGAGGTCGACAAGTGCCATCTGAAGCGGGTTGAGGTCCTGCACCTCGTCTATTTGCAGCCAGCTGAAGCGTCGTTCGGTTTGATGCTTTGATAAAGCGTCATACGTGACGAGCAACAGGTCTTCGAAGTCCAGCAGGTCGTTATGTTGCTTGTACAGCTCGTATTGGCGGGCGGCGTAGAGCATCTCCATCAGCTGGCGGGCGTCGCGGCTCATGTCTGTTGCCTCGTCGCGATAATGGTCAGACTGTGTGTAGAGCTGGATGGTGGCTGCCTGTGTGTAGGGTAGGGCAAAACGGGCACAGAGCTCCTTCAGCAGCAGCGGCTTCAAGGCATCTCTATGCACCATCAGCGGGCCAGGATAGTCGTGGCAGCACTGGTACATGAGGTGTTGCAGATTGATGATTTGCGAATAGCGCTGACGGCTGCGGTTGTCGTCGAGTGCCTGCAACTCGTCCTCACCCAGATAGTCGCTGATAATGCTGATGCTGGTGTCGGTGTCGATGACGGCAGTATGCTCAGCCACAATCTTGTTGTCGAAGAGGAAATGCAGGCAGAAACGGTGCACATTGCCCACGAAGAGGCCTTCGGCATTGTTGGAAAAGACTCCTGGCAGGCGCTGCTCAATGCGTTCCTTCATGCTGCGTGCGGCACGGTTGGTGAAGGTGAGGCAGGCCATCTCGCTGAAGGGCACACCATGCTGGTAGGCCCATACGATGCGCTCGGCCAGCACGGCGGTCTTGCCGCAGCCCGGAGGCGCCAGTACGAGGTGATGGCCGCCTGTTGCCTCAATGACACGCTGTTGCTCAGCGTTGAATTGCATTTCCATGTCTTTCTAACGCATTTGTTGGCAATTTATTACCTGTGGCAGGCAATAAAGATGTTCCTTTGTGCGTTTAGATAATAAAAAAGCAATATTATGATTGAGTATATCCGCGGCGAGCTTGCCGATCTTACGCCTGCCCTCGCCACCATCGAGGCCTGTGGTGTTGGCTATGGTCTGAACATCTCGCTCAACACTTACACTGCCATTCAGGGAAAGAAGGAGGCAAAGTTGTTTGTCTACGAGGCCATTCGTGAGGATGCCTATGTGCTTTATGGTTTCGCTTCGAAACGCGAGCGCGAGATGTTCGAGTTGCTCATCACTGTGTCGGGCGTTGGCACGAACACAGCCCGCATGATGCTCTCGTCAATGAGCGTGCCAGAGCTGTGCAATGCCATCAGTACGGGCAACGCGCGACTCATCCAGAGCATTAAGGGCATTGGCAAGATGACGGCGCAGCGTATTATCGTAGACTTGAAAGACAAGATTGTGGCCTTGGGCCTGACCGACGAGATCCCCGTTGGAGGCACGATAACGGCTCCGATTAACAGTGCTGTGCGCGACGAGGCCGTGGCGGCCCTCACCATGCTTGGCTTCTCGCCTGCTCCGACGCAGAAAGTGGTTGTTGCCATCCTCAACGAACAGCCCACGCTGCCTGTGGAGCAGGTGGTGAAACTGGCGCTCAAGCAAATCAAATAACAGGAAAGCATAAAAACAGTAACCATGTGGGTTACTGCCAGTAACCACGGCGGTTACTGACAGTAACCCACATGGTTACTGTTTTGTACGAATTGATTTTACTTGTCCTTGAAAAGCTCGTCGAGGAAAACGTAGAACGCGGGATCCTCGCCGACAATGGTCTTGACGATATTACCGTCCGGACCTACAACAACCTTTGTGGGGAAACCCTGTATGGCGTAGTCGTTCAGCACCGACGACTCACGTGTGCAAAAGACGTGGAGCCAGGGCAGCTCGTATTTCTTCACGGCCTCTTTCCATTTCTCGGGAGTGTCGCCGCAGTCGACGCCCAGAATCTCGAACTTGCCGGCATACTTGGCATAGTATTCCTTCATTGAGGGGATGCCCTTGATGCACCAGCCGCACCATGAGCCCCAGAAATCGAGGACGACATATTTGCCCTTCAGCGACGAGAGGCTGAGCGGGTTGCCGTTGATGTCGTTCAGTGTGAAGTCGGGAGCCTTGGCGTCCTGACCCTCGCTCTTTGCTGCATTTCTGTTTACTTGCGTAGCCTCAGTCGTGGCATCGGCCTGGTTGTTCTGTTTGTTGCCGTTGGCAGAACATCCGCACAAGGCGACAATGGCGAGCGTCATGCTCAGGAATAATCTTTTCATCATAGTGTTGGTGGGTTGATTTTCAATTATCAATCTTCAAATCTTCAATCTTCAATTCCTTCTGCTACTCCATACTGGCATCATTTCGCCTGCGTGACTAAAGTCTATGAGTTGCAGTTCGAAAATAATGACGCTATATGCGGGTATGGTACCGCTGCCGCTTCCCTCTTCGCCATAGCCCAGCGTGCTGGGAATGTAGACACGCCAGTGGTCGCCGCGGCGCATGTGTTGCAAGGCGGTGCTGAAGCCGTCGACAGTGCCCGACACCAGTAGCTTTGCCGTGGAGCTGGTGGCAGTGGAGAATTTGCCAAAGACAGTGCCGTCGAATACGTATCCTTCTGCGAAGGTGGCTGAGGGAATGAGCCGTCCCTGATAGATAATGCGCACAGAGTCGGTGTAGGCAGGACTTTCGCCGTCCTCGCCGTTCTCCAGTTTCTTCACGTAGATGTACTTGTCGGTGTCGTGGTTAGTGGCAGGGCTTTGCGAAAAGCACAGTATGCGCTGCCACTGACTGGGGTTTGCGTTGAGCGAATCGGCCAAGGATGCGAAATAGGCTTCATTGCGCTCCTGCCAATTGTCCCATTCGCCTGCCTCGGTCTCTTCCTTGGTGCAGGAGGTAAAAAGGAGTAGCAAGCCCACCCCAACCCCTCCCAAAGGGAGGGGCTTGAATAGTCTTGCTATTGTTTTGATAATGCGCATTTAAAGGGAATGTCAATTTACATCCCTCCCTTGGGGAGGGCTTGGGTGGGCTTTATAATTTCTTCAACAGCGAGGTGAGGCTCACCTTGTCCTCGATGATGCCGTTCAGGTCCTCGATGCGGACGCGCTCTTGCTCCATCGTGTCGCGGAAACGCAGGGTGACGCAGCCGTCATTCAGGGTGTCGTGGTCGACGGTGACACAGTAGGGCGTGCCGATGGCATCCTGGCGGCGGTAGCGCTTGCCGATGCTGTCCTTCTCGTCATACTGGCAGGTGAAGTGATACTTCAGGTCGTCGATAATCTCGCGAGCCTTCTCGGGCAGACCGTCTTTTTTCACCAGCGGCAGTACGGCCAGCTTCACGGGAGCCAGGGCTGCAGGCAACTTCAGCACGACGCGTGTCTCGCCGTTCTCGAGTTTCTCTTCGTCGAAGGCGTGGCACATAATGCTGAGGAACATGCGGTCGACGCCGATGGAGGTCTCGATGACAAACGGCGTGTAGCTCTCGTTGGTCTGCGGGTCAAAATACTTGATGCTCTTGCCTGAGTATTTCTCATGCTGCGACAGGTCGAAGTTGGTGCGGCTGTGGATGCCTTCCACCTCCTTGAAGCCGAAGGGCATGTGGAATTCGATGTCGGTGGCGGCGTTGGCATAGTGGGCCAGCTTGTCGTGGTCGTGGAAACGGTAGTTCTCTGCGCCGAAGCCCAGGTTCTGATGCCACTTCATGCGCGTCTCCTTCCACTTGGCAAACCACTCCAGCTCGGTGCCGGGCTTCACAAAGAACTGCATCTCCATCTGCTCGAACTCTCTCATGCGGAAGATGAACTGGCGGGCGACAATCTCATTGCGGAAAGCCTTGCCAATCTGGGCAATGCCGAAGGGAATCTTCATGCGGCCGGTCTTCTGCACGTTCAGATAGTTTACGAAAATGCCCTGAGCCGTCTCAGGACGCAGGTAAATCTTCATCGAGCCATCGGCGGTGCTGCCCATCTCGGTGCTGAACATCAGGTTGAACTGGCGCACGTCGGTCCAGTTCTTTGTGCCGCTGATGGGGTCGACAATCCCCTCGTCGAGGATAATCTGCTTCAGTTCCTCCAGGTCCGGGCCTTGCATGGCGGCGGCATAGCGGGCGTGCAGCGCATCGCGCTTGGCCTTCGTCTCAGCCACGCGGGGTGAGGTCTCCAAGTATTTAGCTTCGTCAAAGGCTTCGCCAAAACGCTTGCGGGCCTTCTCCACCTCTTTCTCAATCTTATCGTCGTACTTGGCTATCTGATCCTCGATGAGCACATCGGCACGATAGCGCTTCTTCGAGTCGCGGTTGTCGATGAGCGGGTCGTTGAATGCATCAACGTGGCCCGAAGCCTTCCAAATCGTTGGATGCATGAAGATGGCGCTGTCGATGCCCACGATGTTCTCGTGCAGCATGGTCATGGCTTTCCACCAGTACTGCTTGATGTTATTCTTCAGTTCAACACCCATCTGGCCGTAGTCGTAGACTGCGCCCAGACCGTCGTAAATCTCGCTCGAAGGGAATACGAAGCCATACTCCTTGCAGTGCGAGACAATCTTCTTGAAAACGTCTTCTTGTTGTGCCATATATAATATAATGTGTATTTACTTGTTGATAATCTTTCGCGTCTCCTTGCCCACCTTGACAATGTAGACACCACGCGACAGACCGCCGAGGTCGTAGCTTCCGCTCTCGTTGGCACTGAACACCTTCTCACCCTTCATGTTATACAGGGTGACGGTCTCGCCCGGCTCCAGTGCGGCACGCAGCACGCCACCGGCGAAACGGGTCTTCGGCTCTGAGTTGCTGACAGCAGCAATGGCCGACGACGAGCTGGCAAAGAACATCTTCTCAAGGCCGGAGAGCGCCAGGCGCTGCTCGGTGCCGTCAGACAGGTGAAGCACCATGTCGGCAGTGTCGAAGGTAATCTTCTTGATGCTGCTCACGCTGAAGCTCGTCTCGCCGCCGCTGCCGCTCACAGTGAGGTACTGATAGCTGTCGGCCACGGCGCTGGCACTGCACAGGAAAAGGCACAGTGAAGCCAGAAATGTACGAATGGTATTCATAAGTCGTGAAATTTTGCTGCAAAGGTAGCCATTTATTTACAAAATCGCGCTTCTTTCATGTTTTTTTTCCTTAAAATGTTGCAAGTAACAAAGAAAATACCTAATTTTGTCAGCAGAAAAGCGATAACCATGAAGCTGAAGAAGAGAGAACTACTCTACCAGGAGGCGGGGAAATACTTCCTCGACCTGTCGAAGCTGGTCTTCGGCGGCATCATCCTGGCTGAGATTATGAATCTGGGAATCAATGATGAGGCCATGCTGATTATAGGCGGCGTTCTTGTCCTCGTATTCGGATTTATTGGATACCGTTTCTATTCAAAATCAAAGGGATAAATATGGGACTGATTTATTTTTTTATCGTTTCCGCATTAGTAGCAATAGCTATCATGCTTTATTCAGACTGGTATGACAAGACGCATCCAGGCTGGGGTGAATAACCATATAAAAACGAAATAGATTATGTTAGACGTAAAAGAGACATTGCAGAAGAGCGAGGAGCGCATGGAAATGGCAGCCATGTTCCTCGAGGACGAGCTGAACCGCATCCGTGCCGGCCGTGCCAATGTGGCTATCCTCGACGGAGTGAGAGTGTCGAGCTATGGCTCGAAAGTTCCCCTGAACCAAGTTGCCACAGTCAACTGTCCTGACGCACGCACCATCGCCATCAAGCCCTGGGACCGCAAGCAGATCAAGGACATAGAGAAGGCCATCATGGACAGCGACGTAGGCATCACGCCTGAGAACAATGGCGAGATGATTCGCCTCACCATCCCTCAGCCCACCGAGGAGCGCCGCCGCGACTTGGTGAAGCAGTGCAACAAGATTGCCGAGAAGGCCAAGGTGGAGGTGCGCAACGTGCGTGCTGACATCAAGGACAAACTGAAGAAGGCCATCAAGGACGGTCTCTCAGAGGACAACGAGAAGGACGCCGAGGACGAGCTGCAGAAGCTGCACGACAAGTGGATCAAGAAGCTCGATGCGCTTATCGAGGCCAAGAACAAGGAGATTATGACAGTCTAATAGGCAGAAGCTGCCAACAAGCTAACACGGCCCCCTGGTTATAGGAATCAGGGAGCCGTTGTTTTTTCTACCTGTTACCCTTCGCCCTGTTGTGCATCTTGCAGAGCATCTGGCAATTCTCCATTGAGGTCTCGCCGCCGCGGCTCCAAGCCGTAACGTGGTCGGCATCCATTTCCTCGAGCTTCCAGATGCGCTGGCGGTTGGCGTCGTGGCCGATGGCGCAGTAGGGGCAGTTGCTCACGCCCTCAGCCTGTGCAGCCTCGGTCTGACGCGCATAAACAGCCTTCTTGACGGGGTCGTCAAACACGCGCACATTCAGCAGGCGAGGCTCCTGACAGCCGCCAAGCACATACTCATAGATGCCCTTCTTCTCCTTCACATAGTAGCTCTCGTATAGCTCGCGCACCTTGGCAGCTACCTCGGCGGGGTTATAGGCATTGTTGTGGTATTTCTCGTAAAGCTCGCCCCACTTCAGTCCGCACATCTCCTTCTCAGGCACAAAGTCGAAGACCGACGTAATCCAGTCGATGACCGATGTAAAATAGGCCTTCATCTCCTGGATGTTGTCCTCATAGCGATGGGCGGCCATATAGTCCTCAATGCACTTATCGTCGCCCGAGTCCTTCGAAATCCATGCAAGGGCGGTGTGCAGGAAGTCCTGACGCTTGGCGGTGCCGCGTATAAAGCAGCTCCACTTTTTGATGAAGGTGTTGGTGGAGTTAGAGAACTCCGCCTTGGCCTTGGTGACGAATGGACCTGAATAGACGGCGTTGAGTGTCTCCTGCGTGTTGAGCGGGATGCCTACGATGTTGATGGTTCGGAACCAGTCCTTGATTTCCTTCTCCGTGCCCTCGCAGATGTAGATGAGCAGCCGTGTGTTCAGAAACCGCTCCTGCTCGTCCTTGTTCAGAGCCGTGAAATACCAAGGCCTGCCGTCAGCGTCAATCCATGCAAACTTCTCCGTGATGAAGCGCCCCAGCGACGTGATGCGCTGCTGACCGTCGAGCACCTCGTACTTGTCTTCGCCCACCTTCGAGAAGTAAATCAATCCCAAGGGGTAGCCGTTGAGCACCGACCGAATAACGTCCACCTCTTTCTTGCCGCCTTGTTCAGCATACAGGTAATGACGCTGATACTCCGGCTGAATGGTCAGCCGACCTGAAAGGCCATACAAGCCCTTGCCTTCGTATTCGTTATACTGGAAACCCTTGCAGATGTCGCCGATGGTCCAGTCAGTTATCAGAGTTGGGGTCATATTATTCTGTTGGCTTTTTACGGATTAGAATACGAGCATAAGGTTTTTCGGGTTTCCCATTTTGCATATAGTATAATTGCCCGTCCCTAAGGCTTGGATTGAGCTTTTTCAGAGAACGGTCAAACGGAATAAGTCCTAATTCTTTACCAGAATCGCCTTGTGTTTGTCCTATGATTATAAACTGTTCAGGACAATACTTGTCAAGAAATGTAATGGGGACTCCCATAGTCCCTTCATAATCTCTTGGTATTGCATCAGTATAGGGAACATCGATAGCATCATAATTGCTGTAGTGTATATACCCATGCTCCCTTATTTCCTTATGCTTGCAAAAGCGGATGTTATCTTTCATTGTCATTAGACTTAGTGGTTTATGTCTGCGTCCATGCTCAAGATTTGTAAACCAACAACAATTACGAAATTTGACCAACCCTGTTTCTGGATTATATACGCCATCAGCAAATCCTGACGTATCACCATCGAACTTGAAGTAAGCATTTCCTGCTTCGAAGCCATTTCCAAGCCATATTTCATTAGCTTGAATTAAAGAAAAGACTTCTTTATAAGTTATTCCATTGCGATTCCCAATAATCAAGAACTGCTTGCCTGCGCTAATAATCCACGCTAAAAACTCCCTAAACAGCGAGAACGGCGGGTTCGTCACAATGATGTCTGCTTCATCCCGCAGCTTACAGACCTCTTTGCTGCGGAAATCGCCATCGCCTTCGAGGTAATGCCATTGCAAGTCGTCAATGTCAATGACACCGTTTTGGTTCGTGTCATGTGTGAGCTCGAATATCTTGCCCTTGATGCGCGTCTTGTCAATATCAAACAAAGGGTTCTCCGTCTCGAAGAGTGTAGGCTCATAATACTTGTACCTCTTGCTCTCTACGGCATAGCTGGTAGAGATGAGCCGCTTCAGTCCGAGCCGCTCAAAGTTCTGCGCGAAGAAACGGGTGAAGTTGCTCCACTCAGGATCATCGCACGGCAACAGCACCGTCTTGTCACGGAACGTGTCGGGGTTATACTCCAGATAGGCGTTTATCTCCTTCTGAATATCGGCATACTGCGTGTAGAACTCATCATTCTTCGCCGCCTTCGCCGCACCAAGGTTCGTGTTCTTGGCCATACGTTATGCACTTTATGCGTTGCTTATCTTCGGAGGAGTAGGCTTTGCAATAGAGCACATAAAAGCATGAACGATATTCTCATCCATGCCTTCCAGGCTCTACCACAAGCCTACAAAATCCAGATAAGTCACGCCCATGCTTAACGCACAGGCGCTTGCAACTTATTCTTTCGGATTTTGTTTCTTTTCGAATGTGGTAGATTCGTAAGGCAATTCCGAACAAAGCAAACGCTTGTTATTATTTCCTCGATGTCACACCGCCGCCCTTCTCCAAGGGCTTCCTTGCAGTGTTCGATTGCAAAGGTACAAAATATTCCCGATACTCAAAAGAATATCGGGAAAATTTAAGTGCCCTTAAGCAAAAAAGCAAGATGCGAGATTGCAAGCTATGCGACAACTCAACAAACGCTTGTCAGTATGAAATCAGTTCGACCTACGGTTGGAATAATACATGGTTACGCCGCTTAATAGGTCAGTTTCTAAAGAAAGACAAATTGATATGTTAAAAGACAACTTGAACAACTCGGACAACTTTGCCTACGGCATCCCTGTGCGCATCTAAAAAGTTGTCCAAATTGTTTAAGTTGTCTTCATAAATTCTAATTGTCTTTTTATCTGCCCCAAGTCGCGGCGAATGTGAAACTTGAATAAAATAATTATTGACGCACCTATATAGAGTGACCTGTCTGCAGCTCTGCGCGGGTTTTTAATATCAGCACTCAACAACGGGGGAATGACGGCGTTCCCGAACGGGAATAGCGGTACTCAGCGGCGGGAATGATGTTATATATTCTTAATAATGTGAGGCAGCGTTTTGCTGTGTGTGTTTTTTGACGTAATTTTGTGGCCGGTTATGAAGGGACTCGTCATCAAGAACACTGGCAGCTGGTACACCGTCCGCACGGACGATGACCAGCTGCTTGATTGTAAGGTAAAAGGCAACTTCCGCATCAAAGGCATCAAGAGCACGAATCCCGTGGCTGTCGGAGATGTGGTCACCGTGAACGACGAGGGGTGGATTGTCGACATCGACGACCGCCGCAACTATATCATCCGCAAGAGCATCAACCTGTCGAAGCAGAGCCACATCATCGCCGCCAATGTCGACCAAGCTCTGCTCATCGTTACTGTTGCCAATCCTGAGACCAGCACCACCTTCATCGACCGTTTCCTGGCTTCGGCCGAAGCCTACCGCGTGCCGGTGATTCTCGTCTTCAATAAGACCGACCTGCTCGACGATGACCAGCGCCACTATCAGCAGATGATGGTGCAGCTCTACGAAACCATCGGCTATCAGTGCCTGCAGGTGTCGGCTGCCACTGGCGACGGCTTCGATGGCCTCCCGGCGCTGCTGCAGGGGAAGATCACCTTGCTGAGCGGCAATAGCGGGGTGGGGAAGTCGACGCTCATCAACCGCCTTGTGCCGGGCGCCAACCTGCGCACCGCCGAGCTGAGCGATGCCCACAACATGGGAATGCACACAACGACGTTCAGCGAGATGATACCCCTCCCGACCTCCCCAAAGGGGAGGAGTGACTGGTGCACTCCAACTGCGGAGGTCTCCTCCCCTTCGGGGAGGCAGGGAGGGGTCTCCTATCTCATCGACACCCCGGGCATCAAAGGCTTCGGCTCCTTCGGCATGGAGCCAGAGGAGATTTCCGGCTATTTTAAGGAAATCTTCCGCTTTTCAAAAGACTGCCGCTTCAGCAACTGCACCCATACCCACGAGCCGGGGTGCGCCGTGTTGCAGGCCCTTGAAAACCATTATATTGCGCAGAGCCGCTACCAGTCCTATCTTTCCATGCTTCAAGACAAAGATGAGGGCAAGTATCGCGCCGCCTACTAAGCACTTTTTGCCAGAGTAGTTCCCCCCTTAAAAAGAGACGTCAGGCACGCTGAAAAAAGGCTGACGTTTTATTTTTGTACACACCGTGTGTACTAAAAATACACACCGTGTGTATTTTTAGTACACGTCATCTGTACAAAACGTGTACGAAACGTTTTTGGAGTACAAAAAACCGTTTGGCGGTATGATGGCGGGTAATCGCCAATGAAATCCATGACATATTTTTTCATTGGCTGCCATCCATGCAATAATTCGTTATGTCGCGCGTTATAAATAATGTATGCACTGCTATAAAATCATACTGATGACCATAGCGGTGTTGGCTCTGGCTGCTTGCGGGGCCGACACTGCCATGAAGAAGGGTGACAAGTTTTTCGCCCTGGGCGAGTATTACGATGCCGCGACGTGTTATAAGAAAGCCTACTCGCAGACCAAAGCCAAGGAGAAACCTCTGCGCGGACAGCGTGCCCTGAAGATGGCCGACTGCTATCGCCGCATCAATTTCACTCAGAAGGCCATCGCCGCCTATAACAATGCCGTGCGCTACAAGCAGGCCGACACCACAGCCCTTTTCCACCTCGCTCAGTTGCAGCTGAAGAACGGCAGCTACAAGGATGCCGAGAAGACTTTCCTGCTGCTCATCGACAGTTTAGAGGTGAGTGGTGAGGGGCGAGTGGTGAGAGATTACCTTCAAGGCCGTAACAATTCTCTCCCCTCTCACCTCTCACCACTCACCTCCCTGACTATCACCGGTCTGCAGTCGGCGCGCATGGCGCCGCAGTGGAAGGCCGAGGCCGACTATTCGGGCTATACGGTGAAGAAGCAGGAGATTTTCAACTCCCGCCGTGCTGAATATTCACCCGCGCTGGCTGGCGACGACAGCGACCAGCTTTACTTCTCCAGCACTCGCAATCAGGCCAAGGGCGACGAGGTGAGCGGCATCACGGGTATGAAGAATGCCGACATCTTCTTCTCGCAGAAGGATGACAAAGGCAAGTGGTCGAAGCCGGAGCCTATTGAGAGCGAGCTGAACAGCGAGTTCGACGAGGGCGCCTGCACCTTCTCGGCCGATTTCAAGACGATGTATCTCACCGTCTGCAAGACCGATCCCAGCTATCCGCGCTATGCCCAGATTGCCACGGCGCCGCGCAGCGATGCCTCATGGGGCAAGGCCACAGTGCTCGACATCAGCCGCGACACCCTTTCCACTTTTGCACATCCTGCTCCCTCGCCCGACGGCCGCTGGCTCTACTTCGTCAGCGACATGCCCGGCGGCTTGGGCGGCTACGACATCTGGCGGGCTGAGCTTACCGGCAACAGCATCGTCAGCGTCGAGAATGTCGGGGCGCCCATCAACACTCCGGGCGACGAGATGTTCCCCACCTTCCGGCCCAACGGCGATTTATACTTCAGCAGCAACGGTCATCCCGGCTTTGGCGGGTTGGATATCTACTACGTGGAAACAGCCCCCCCTTCAGCCCCCGAGGGGGCTACAATAGATGATGCCCCTCATGGCAAAGCAAATGAAGCCCCCTCGGGGGCCGTAGGGGGGGCTGTTGTCCATCCCGGCTGGCCGCTGAACTCCGCTGGCGACGACTTCGGCATGACCTTCGAGGGACTGCACAATCGCGGCTACTTCTCCAGCAATCGTGGCGATGCCCGTGGCTGGGATCATATCTATTCTTTCGAGAAGAGCGAGGTCATCCAGACCGTGAAGGGCTGGGTTTACGAACAGGATGGCTACGAGCTGCCGCAGGGACTGGTCTATATGGTGGGCAACGACGGCACGAACAAGAAAATCAGCGTGCGTGGCGACGGTTCCTTCGAGGAGGAGATAAAGCCCAACGTCAGCTACGTCTTCCTCGGCACCTGCAAGGGATTCCTCAACCACAAGGAGGAGTTGCGTGTTGAACCCGTGCTGGAGAGCGAGGAGTATGTGCTGCAGTTCCCGCTGGCCTCCATCACCGCGCCCGTGCTCATCGACAACATCTTCTACGACTTCGACAAGGCCACGCTCAGACCCGAGTCTGCCGAGGCCCTCGACAAGCTCATTGCCCTGCTGAACGAGAATCCCAACGTCACCATCGAGCTGTCGTCGCATACCGACAACCGCGGCTCCGACCAGTACAACGAGCGGCTCAGCCAGCGCCGTGCAGAGAGCGTGGTCAACTATCTCATCGAGCACGGCATTGCCGCCGACCGCCTCTCGCCTGTGGGGTATGGCGAGAAGAAACCGAAAGTCATCAAGAAGAAACTCACCGAGACCTACGATTGGCTGAAGGCCGACGACGTGCTGACGCCCGAGTTCATCGAGGCCCTTGACGACGAGGAGAAGCAGGAAATATGTCACCAGCTGAACCGTCGCACCGAGTTCATCGTACTGCGCACAACCTACGGCATGTTTGACGCCGAGGGCAAGGTAAAGGAACTGCCTGCCAAGCCACAGAAAGAGGAACCGCAACAACAGGAGGACTTATGGTAGCATTGCCCGATGAGTTTGTCATGACCACGCGCAATCTGATGGGCGAGGAGCGTTTCAGTCGCTATCTGGCTGCTTTCGACGAAGAAGCGCCTGTCAGCATACGCCTCAATCCCAGGAAGAATGAAGCGTTTCCTTCATTCAGAAACGTCCCCTGGTGCCGCCACGCCTACTATCTCTCCGAGCGTCCCAACTTCACATTCGACCCGCTGCTCCATGCCGGCTGCTACTATGTGCAGGAGGCCGCCTCGATGTTTCTCGACAGCGTCCTGCAGCAATACCTTCCTACAGTCCCCCTGACAGCCCTCGACCTCTGTGCTGCCCCTGGTGGCAAGTCTACGCTGCTGAGGAGTGCTTTGCCCGAGGGCAGCGTGCTCTATAGCAACGAGCCTGTACCCAAACGTGCCAGCATCCTGTTGGAGAACATCACGAAATGGGGCTGGCCCGACTGCATCGTCACCAACAGCTATCCCCGCGACTATGTGCGCTCGGGGCTGAAGTTCGACATCATTCTCTGCGACGTGCCATGCTCAGGCGAGGGCATGTTCCGCAAGGACCCGCCGACCATCGGTGAATGGAGTCGGCAGAATGTGGAAAAGTGCTGGCGGCTGCAGCGCGACATCGTCAGCAATGCGTGGCAGTGTCTTCACGACGGCGGCCTGCTCATCTATAGCACGTGCACCTTCAATACGAAGGAAAACGAGGAGAACATCCGCTGGATACTGGAAACGTTTGACGCCGAGGTACTGGCCGTCGACGTTGAGGCAGGGTGGGGGATTGGCGGCTCGCTGCTGCCAGGCTTTGACGAGCCCGTCTATCGCTTCATCCCCGGTATCACCCGCAGCGAAGGCCTCTTTATGGCAGTGATGAGGAAAGGCGGCAAGAAACAGGAAACAAGAAACAAGAAGAAAGTGGGACGCTCAGAGAGCTTGAGGATTCTCACGTCGCCCCTCGCCACCCTCCACCCTCAACCCTCCACCTTCAACCCTCCACCGTCCATCGACCTCTCCTACCAGCAGGCCATCAGCTACTTGCAGCGTCAGGCACTCCAGCTGCCTGCCGACACACCGCTTGGCATAGTTCAGGTGTGTTATCAGGGTCATCCCCTCGGCTTGGTGAAAAACCTCGGCACTCGAGCCAACAACCTCTATCCTAAGGAGTGGGCCATCAAGTCCACCCACGTCCCCAGTTCCAATCCTTTCTGCCTGCCGTTGCAGCTGTAGGCATTGCAATCGTCAGGCATAGCTGTGCATTCCACCGAGCAGGTAGTTGACGCCGAAATAGGTGATGATAACGGAAAGGAAAGCACAGACCATGTAGCAATGGTAGCAGAGAGGCCTCGCAAACATGGGAATTGAGACGCGGTGGAAGGGGACGGCATAGACCATGAGCGTGATGAGTGCCCATGTCTCCTTGGGATCCCACGACCAATAGTTGCCCCACGACACATTGGCCCAGACGGCACCCAGAAATATGCCGATGGCGAGCAGGAACACGGCAGGATAGAGCAGCAGTTGCGACAGAGCGGTGGCTCGCTCCACTTCTGTGTCAGGGCATTGGTTGTTTCCCTTTTTCTTTTTTATCAGGAACATTGCCCTTATGCCTATTAGCATTTGCAAGGCGAATAGTGCGTATGCACACATCACTGTCATCACGTGGACAGAGAGCAAAGGCGACTGGAGAACAGGCATGAGCGGGCTGATAGGCGAGCTGTTCCCGCCAAGCATAGCCACCAGCAGGCAGAAAGAGCTCATTAGCGGGCCAAAGGCAGTGATGATGGGAAAACTCTTGCGTAAGAACAAGGTGAGCAGAAGCAGCACCCATGCCATAAACAGCATGGTCTCAGGGCCGTTGCTCAAAGGAACATGCCCTCCGATCCACCAGCGCAATGCGAGTTGCAATGTAATATAAACTGTGAGTAATGCCATGAAAGAAAGGCTTACCCTCTTTAGCCGTTTCTCTCCTATGGATGTGAGCATTGCCACACAAAGCAGGAGGCTGAGGGTCAGAGCCAGGAATACCGGCCATTTCTGGCTTCTCAACGAATTATAAAACAGTTCAGCCTGTGTGCTGCTCTCGCTGGGTAGCAGGTTGCCTGTCATCTCGCGCTGGAAAAGCTTAATCTTTGCAATGATTTCGAAGGCGCGTTCGCGCTGGCCGGTCACGATGGATTCAGTGAGGAAATCCATCGACTGCTTGATGAAAAACTGCTCTTTGACGGGAATCTCTCTTGGCAGCGACTGGGCACCAGGTGAATACCAGTTGACATTGTCTCCAATACGATATGGAAAAATCTTGGTGAACTGTCCGTTGTAGAACATCTCTGCGACGGCATTTCGCTCGTCGGCACCTTTTCGCTTATTGTTCAGCAGCAGCTCTTTCTCCCACGGCGAGTAATATATCATCCAACTGAAGAATATCTCGTTGGCTGAATATCCGTGCCACGAGGCGCTGCCTGTCATCTTGATGGCAAAGTCGGTGGCAACGGTGTTCAGCGGACAGATGCGGTTGTTGTAGAGCACTTGAATGGTGCCCATTCGGTGGGCAATGTCCTTGTCGATGACAGGTAACTTGTCTTGTGCATTCACAGTCATGCTCACTAACAGCAGCAATATCGTTACGGCCTTACGGTAGAGCGCTCGCATCTGAGTCTTTCGTGACAGCAGCGTGGCAATGATGCCTAACAGTAGTAAAAGATAGCCTAGATAGGTGATGGCAATGCCCCAGGGATCATGGCTCACGCCAAGCGTTACGCCCTCTCCGTCTGTGTCGTAGCTTTGCTGGAACAAGCGATAGCCATCAATATATCCGATATGATTCATCGAAACAAGCATCTCCTCGTGGCCGCTCTCTATCACGCTTTGGTAGTCAAGCGGTGCATTGGTACCAGGATAGTTAACGATGCGGAACTCCTTCAGCGTCAGGGAGAAAGGAAATCTTTCCACGTGGTTCTCTGTGTCAATGTAGTTGATTTCAGCGATGCCAGTACGAAGCCTGACAGTGCCTCGCTTGGCAAAGAGATGCGTTGTCAGCGCACCAGCCAGAATCACAACAAGCGATATGTGGAGCAGAAAGACGGCCAAACGCTTGTACATGCGTTGCTGCATGATATAAGCAAATGAAGCCACCGTGAGCACAGCCCACAATGCTGAGAACCACCAGGCACCGTAGATGTGCCTGCCGACAAACGCTGTGCCGTGATACCTTTCTATGATGGTGGCAAGCCCTATACATACCGCGATGAGTATGTATAGGGCGAGGATGATTTTCTTAGATGGATTCAATGAAATAGATGATTTGGTCACGTTCTTTCTTCGACAGGTTACGGAACTTTACAACGGTATTGTAGGCATCGCTCATTCCGCCCTCGTTTTTACATCCATGCCACATGATAGCCTCCAATACGTTGCGGGCACGGCAGTCGTGCAGACGCTCGGTGCCGCTGCCCGTCTTGCCCGCCAGTCCGCGTCCCCAGAGTGGGGTAGTGCGACACCAGCCAGTACGGATGTCGTTCTTCATCCACAACCGGTGCTGCACGAAGTCAGTATAAGGCCAAATCTTCTGGTGGGGATAGCGGGGCATGTCGCTGTCGGCCATGAAGAACTTAGCAGGGTCTTGGATATGGTCATCGCCCGTCTGCCACGACGGACGGTGACAGGCAGCACAGCCAATCTGGGTAAAGAGTTCTTTGCCCTTCTTGAAGTCATCTGTAGTGGTATTGCGTGCAGCAGGAACGGCCAGTCCCCGATGCCAGATCATCAGATTCTTGTACTGCGCATCGCTCATCTCAGCATCAAGTTGCTTGCTGGTCAGATAGGTATAGATGTCTTTCTCCAGATTACCCGTATGCCACTCGGGGTGTGCTCCTGCAGGATCAATGCGGTTGATATAGTCTGTAAAGCCAGCCTGCACCTCGGGGTCCTTCGACGACTGAGTGGCATAGTAGGTACCTGCCAGGTCGAGGTAGTGATAGCGACGGTCGGAGCGCGTGACGTTGGTGATGTTCCAGATGGCGTTGGCACCGGCAGCATCGAGGATAGGACCACGCGAGAGGGCGTAGGTATAGCGGCGCACATACTTCGTGCCATCACCCTGCAGCGAATTGCTGTAGTAGCTCTTCCATGTGTTGGTCTGCTGATCCCACATGGCCGGGTTCAGCGCATCTGTCTTGCCAATGCTGTTGAAGTATTTGCTTTCTGACTCCCACTGGGCAGTGATGTCTTCATCGGGAATGGCATCGGTCAGGCCTGTGCCGTAGATACCGATGGTTGATTCGAGCAGCACTCCTACCTCATTATTATATTGTGCTTCGTTCAGTGCAACGTCCTTGCCTCCACGTGCCACCACCACGGGTGCATAGTAGGCTGTGTAGGGAATCGTCACCTCAGGGTAAATGAGCGAGTAGCTTTCGCCGTCGGGGAATTTGTTACCCCACTCGTCGGTATAGTCATTCCACGCTATCTTGATCTGATTCTCGTCGATAGGTGCTTTAAAAGGTTTGACGGCACCAGTCTGCGGCATGCCGGCCACCGAGCGGATATAGGCATTGGTGGTCTTGTCGTAAATGACAAGCAGATAGCCGTTACGATGGGCATCGGCCTTGTATTCCGTCTGACGGGCTCCATGACCGTAGCCGGGGTGACAGTAGAGACAGCCTCGACGCACATAGACAGGCCCCAGACCATGAAAAGCACCATCGGTGTTGGTGTTGTAGTCTTTCTCGAAGAGATACTCTCCTTCGTTGAAAGCTGTCATCATGTTTGCGTTCTCCACTGCCTTTGAGGGTTGTTCAAAGGCAGTGGCCGTATTCACGGCAGTGGTACCCAGCAGTCCGCCAGCATAGTAATCCTCAGGATAATCGGTAGCAGTAGGGTTGCCTATTTCCCATGTGGTGGGTTTAACGGCTTCATCATCGTCGGAGCATCCGACGATGATGAAACTACCTAAAAGCATCCTACCAATAATAGATAGTCTGTTCATAGTACGTTACTTTTTGATATTCACAATACTCTTGTATAGCTTCTGCGCGTTGTCGGCCAATGTGCGATAAGTGGCCAATACGACGTTGTCTACATAGTTCTCGTTGATGACCTTGCATTGCGCCTCGACAGTGGCATTGCCGGCATAGCTGCCCAGTGTCTCCGACATGGCCCCGAGGGCATCGTCCAGCTCACCGAGGGCGTCGATGACAGCCTTGCACGAGGCATCGCTGTAGTAGAGGGCAAACGGTGCTTTCATGGCCTTGATCTTAGCCAGTGCATTGTCAAGCTTTGTCACTACGATACCGGCCTGCGATGCGAGTGTGGCATTACCAGCATTCTTGCAGAAGTAGATGAGCGAGTTCTCGACGGGTGCTGTGGCATTCATCTGACCGTAGAGGGCATTCTTGCATGACAGAATGTTGTCGTAGAAGTCGGTAATGGAGTTGTAGGCGTAAGGTGACTCAATATAAGTGGCATCCTCACCAGTGTAGGGCAGTCCGATCTTTGAGTCGCCCACCTCGCCGATGATGTCCTGACAACCGGAGATGATTTCGAGCGTTGCCTCTAATGCCGTTGCCCAGTCGCCGGTGCCGGGGTTCTTGAAGGCCTTGCCAAAGTTCTGGAATGAACCTAGCGCTCCCTCCTGATTGCCATCGTCGTCAATAGCCAGGTGAGTGGCTACATATTCCTTGGCAATCTGCAGGCGCTCGGCGTTGCTCTCCTTCGAATCCCAGGCAGCCTCCAGCGTGGCAGTTGCCTGATAGAGGTCTTTGGCCACAGCACAGATATATTCGTACTCCAGGTTGGTAATCTGGTCAATCTTACGGGGCTGACCTTGACGGAAGAGCACATACTCCAAGCCGTGATAGCCCAAGATGCCTGAGTTGGCGGTCTTGATAAAGTTGTTGAGGTTCGACATGGCCTGGGCATCGCGCAGCACGTCGGCGAGGTCGTTGGCGGCTACAGGCCATGTGTCGGTGTGTGGGTCAATGGAATAGACATCGGCAGCACCGAAGAGGAATGCCTCGGTATTCTCCCAGTTGGCCCGTGCCACCTTCCAGTCGGCACATGCCTGGTCAAGGGCTGCCTGTGAACCCGTTACTACACTGTTGTCGGCATCGTCATCGCTTGAACATGAAGCGAAGCCTGCAGAAAGTACGGCAGTAAGGACTGCCATTTTTAAAAGATTTTTCATTTTCATTTTTACCTGTTATTTGATGATTCTGTTGTTTTCCTTTACAAAAACCAACCTGTGTAAGTAATTCCCACGCTCACGGCTGGCTCATTATTATAGGGCTGCTTATATAGCGGGCTGTCAGACGCCAGACCATTATTGTTCGGCTTCTCAAAGAAGCGGTATGAGTATTCGCCTTTGATGGTGATTTGCTTCACAGGAGAATAGTTCACTCCAAAGACGTAACGGTATTTCTTGGTGTATTTATACATCGAAGCGTAGGTGCCTGAAGCCATCGTGTTGTAGTGCTCAAAGCGTCCGAAAACGAACAGTTTCTCGTCCTTCATCTTAGGAACTTGTGAAAAGACATTGTAGCCAGCCTCTATGGCATACGCAACAGCATTGCTGCCGATGTTGGTGTAGTGGTGCGGGTTGCCGTCCTGATATTTGTGGTGTGTCCAGTTGGCCTGGTTGTAGGAAGAAATCTCGTCAGCATCACCGAAGTGTGCATAGTCGATGCTGCCTCGCACTATCCAGTTCCAGCGGTTCAGCGAGAAGTCGAGTGCCACAATGCCCAATGCGCCTGCTACATCTTTATATTTACTGCCCGGCGTGCGCAGGGTGTTGCGGAAGGTGTGGCCGTAATAAGCACTCAGCCCGATGCGCAGCGCTTTGAAAGAATAGTTGTCTATGCGTACTGCTCCCGCATAGTTGTTGGCAACCTTGAATTCGTAGGGGCTGGTGGCACCGTAATGAACGAAGTTCTCGGCCGTGAAACTCTCAGAGTTCAGTCCTGACAACAGCTGTGCCTCATAGCGCCAGTCTTTCAGTCGTCCCCAGAGTGAGAGGCCTGTCTGATGCCAGGTGTTGGGCATGATGGCAGCCTCGCCTTCAGGCCTGTAAACAGTGAAAAACTGGTTGGGCTCGTGGTAGGCGTTCGAGTAGCCTATGGGCACAATAATCTCACCGGCCTTGATGTTGAACTTTCCGTCGGCGAAAGCCTTGTTAATCCAGAATTGCTCGATGTTCACCTCGCCGCCTTTCTCAACTTCGGCTTCGTATTCGCCGGCCTCCTCGGCTTCAATCTCCACTGCAGTACCGTTGCCTCCGTGCTCAAACTCTATCTCTGTGCCCATCGTCCAGCCTTTGCCGAAGTCATAGCCGATGTTCAGGCACACGTGGGGCAGGTCGAAGCGTCCGTGGCTCTTGTCGTCGGCATAGTTTTCCGGCTTCTTGTATCGGTTGAAACTCTGGCTGTAGAAATTGCGGGTCATCACGGCCTCGCCATAGCCTCCGATGTGCAGGCGCGACTGAATGACATTCTGCTTCTCTGCGTTCGGTGATTGTCGTGTGGCACCGGTCACGCCGTCTATGTCCGACTGGGCTTTTGCAGAACAGATCATGAGGACAAGAACGGCTGTAAGTATTGCAGTTTTCATTCCCTTTTTACGATTGTATTTCAAAAATCGGGTGCAAAGGTACGGCCGTCCAAGTGTTTGGGCAATACCTAAAAATAGGGAAACCGCGTGAAGACGCCCTTTGAACGAGAAGGATGATGCTGAAAATACCTAATTGTGACTATGTGACAAGGCGGAAATAATGACAGCCTTTGCACATGGTCATCACAATTAGGTAAAAGGTTCCACAGGATTACGCGCGTGTATATATATAATGTATGTGCCTATTATGTGCCAGCATGAATGATAATGTTAGGGGGATCGAGAGAAAAGTTAAAACCACGTCATTGTCTGATAAAACACTGTCATTGTCTGATAAAACACTGCCATTGATTGTTAAAACAATGACATTGTTTTAAGAAAAGCTTCTATCCCATCACCACGTCGAGCACCATCATCAGGACAAAACCTATGGCGAAGCCGATGGTGCTGAGGTTGCTGTGCTGGCCACTGGAGGCTTCGGGTATGAGCTCCTCGATGACGACGTAGAACATTGCTCCTGCGGCAAAAGCCAGCATATAGGGCAGGACAGGCATCAGTAGCGAGGCCAGCAGCAATACGGCGATGGCTCCCACTGGCTCAACGGCACCGCTCAAAGAGCCTATGATGAACGACTTCCACTTGGAGTTACCCGCTGCCCGCATCGGCATTGAGATGATGGCACCCTCTGGCACGTTCTGAATGGCTATGCCGAGGGCGACCGCGATGGCACCAGCCAACGAGATGTTTGAGATGCCGCTCTCGGCTCCGGCAAAGACCACGCCCACTGCCATTCCCTCAGGCAGGTTGTGGATGGTGACGGCCAGGGCAAGCATAGCCGTCCGTGAAAGACGTGAGCGAGGACCTTCAGGCTTGTCTGTGCCGATATGCAGGTGAGGCGTCAGCTCGTCAATCATCAGCAGGAAGCCCATACCCAGCAGGAAACCTACGGCAGCAGGCACTACCGACCATGAAGAGGGGGCTCCCATCTCCATCGACGGAATCAGCAGCGACCATACCGATGCAGCCACCATCACACCTGATGCAAAGCCGAGTAAAGTCTTCTGTAACCTTACAGACATCTCGTCCTTCATGAAGAATACAAAGGCCGAACCGAGCATCGTGCCCAGCAGCGGTATTAACAGTCCAACGATGAGTGTCATCATATTTTTTTTCTTTTAACGGCTGCAAAGGTACGTAAATTCTTTTGCAATGAGGTTGCAAAGACAATTTGTTTTCGCATTCACACCAAAAACGAGGAAAGCAGAATTGCAAGAGGGGTACAAAAAAGAATGAAAATGATTGCTGATTCGAAGAAAATGATTATCTTTGCAGCGTGCAAGCGTACAAATATTATATAAAAGAGGAGTTGCACAAGGCAATAACATGAACAGATGAGACAATACTTAGACATACTCGACCGCATTTTGCGCGAGGGGACACAGAAGGGCGACCGCACCGGTACGGGCACGCTCTCCATTTTCGGCACGCAGAGCCGCTACGACCTGAGCAAGGGCTTCCCGCTGCTCACTACGAAGAAACTGCACCTGAAGTCGATTATCTATGAACTGCTGTGGTTTCTGCAGGGCGACACCAACGTGAAATACCTGCAGGAGCACGGCGTGCGCATCTGGAACGAATGGGCCGACGAGAACGGCGAGCTGGGGCCTGTCTACGGCCACCAGTGGCGCTCGTGGCCCGACTACGACGGCGGACACATCGACCAGATTCAGATGGTGCTCGACCAGATTAAGAACAACCCTAACTCGCGCCGCATGATGGTGTCGGCGTGGAACGTGGCAGAGGTGAACAAGATGGCGCTGCCGCCCTGCCACACCATCTTCCAGTTCTATGTAGCCGACGGAAAGCTTTCTTTGCAGCTCTACCAGCGCAGTGCCGACACATTCCTCGGCGTGCCGTTTAACATCGCCTCTTACGCCCTGCTCTGCATGATGATGGCGCAGGTGACAGGCCTGCAGCCCGGCGAGTTCGTCCATACCACGGGCGACACGCATCTCTATCTGAACCATCTGGAGCAGGCTCGTCTGCAACTGACACGCGAGCCGCGGCCGTTGCCCGTGATGAAGATCAACCCCGACGTGAAAGACCTCTTCGCGTTCCAGTATGAGGACTTCCAGCTGGAGGGCTACGACCCCTGGCCGCATATCAAGGCCGACGTGAGCGTGTAGGACATTCAGCTCCCTGCAAAGCGATGCTGCGCGTCAAGCGATGCAGGCCGACAAAAAACCGTAAATGGAAATATTTCTTGTCATAGCAATCATTGCCATCATCCTGATGGCGTTTCTGGGCTATCACATGGGTAGTCGCAGGAGGAAAGAGTATGCGGAGGCTTACGAGAAACAGCTGACATCATTCAGGGAAGACCAGAAATCGTCATACGAGCGGCAGTTGCAAGGACAGAAAGAGCTGTTCGAACAGCAGATAGCCAACCTGAAGGCGTCGTTTGAGAAACAGCTCAGCCAGACCAAGGAGGCCCACGAAGTACAGATTGCTGCCCTGAAGCAGATGAACGAGGAGCAGGTGAAGAGCCAGCTCAATCTTATTCACGAACAGATGCAGACCACCTCCGAGAAAGTGCTCAAGCAGCGGCAGGAGGAGCTGGGCGAAGAGAATATGGAGCAGGTGTCGAAGATTATCGACCCGCTGCAGAAGAGCCTGAAGGACATGCAGGAGGCCCTCGACAAGACGAAGGAACAGCAGACAGAGGCGCTGACCCGACTCGACGAGACCATCAAGATCAACATGCAGAAGAGCCAGGCCATCGGTGAGACTGCCGACCGACTGACGCGTGCGCTGACGGGCGAGGTGAAGGTGCAGGGAAACTTCGGCGAGCTGAAGCTCAGACAGCTCTTGGAAGACCTGGAGCTGAAAGAGGGCGAGCAGTTTGACACACAGGAAACTCTGAAGGACAAAGGCGGCAAAGCGCTGAAAGGCGACGACGGCAAGGGCCTGATACCCGACTTCATCCTGCATTTCCCCAACAACCGCCACGTAGTAGTCGACTCGAAGATGTCGCTGACAGCTTATGAGCGCTATATGAACACACCAGACGATGCACCCGAGAAGAGCGCTTTCCTGAAATCACACATCGAAAGCGTGAAGGCACAGGTGAGGCGTCTGGCCAAAAAGGAGTACACTAAGTTTCTGCCCGAAGGCTACAATCGCCTGAACTTCGCCATCATGTACGTGCCCATCGAGGGTGCACTGAACCTCGCCCTGCTCAATGATGCCACATTGTGGCGCGAAGCCTACGACGAGGGCGTGATGATACTCGGTCCGCAGACCATGTACATGAATCTTCGCGTACTGGAGATGATGTGGACGCAGGTGCGCCAGCTGAAAAACCAGCAGGCCATGATGGACGCCGCCAATATGGTGATAGAGCGTGTGCAGGACTTCGGCCTCCGTTTCATGGAGGTGGAGTCGAGCATGAACGACACCGTGAAGAAGATTTCAAGGCTGAAGATCACCACCGCCGACAGCGGCCCAAGCATCATTACCGCGGCCAGAAGCCTGCTGAAAGCCGGAGCCCGCGAGAACAAGAAAAAGAAGTCGCTGGAGGAAATGGATAGCAGCATGTTCATAGAGTCCGACCCCACATTACAATCATAGAATATGAGAAAGACATTACTCCTGACCCTGTGTGTCGTGGCCACCACAATGACGGCACAGACCTACCGTATTCCTGTCAGTGAAGAGCATGAGCAGATGCAGACAGGACAGTTTGAACCCACGTGGCAGTCGCTGGAGACGCATCAGACACCCGAATGGTTCCGCAATGCAAAGTTCGGCATCTGGGCACACTGGGGACCACAGTGCGTGGAAGGCTCAGGCGACTGGATGGCTCGTTCGCTGTATATGGAAGGTACGCGCGAGAGCAAATTCCACCGTGAGCACTACGGACATCCTTCGGAGTTCGGATTCAAGGACGTGCTGCCGCTGTTCAAGGCCGAGAAATGGAATCCCGAGGCATTGGTCGAGCGCTACAAACGCTGCGGTGCGCAGTATTTCTTCGTCTTGGGCAACCACCACGACAACTACGACCTCTGGGACTCGAAGTACCAGCCGTGGAACTCGAAGAACATCGGCCCCAAGCGCGACATACTGGCCGAGTGGGCAGCGGCAGCCAAGAAGGCAGGCCTGCCGCTGGGCATCTCCTTCCATGCCGACCATGCCTGGACGTGGTATGAGCCGTCGCAGCGCTACGACCTCGAAGGCGACAAGGCCGGTGTCTACTACGACGGCAACCTGACCAAGGAGGACGGCAAGGGCAAATGGTGGGAAGGCTATGACCCGCAGATGCTCTACCGTCAGAACCACCCGATGAGTCAGGGCTCGTGGGACAACGGACGTATTCACAGCCAGTGGGACTGGAGCCACGGCGCATGTCCGCCTTCTCAGGAGTTCGTCACCAATTTCTACGACCGCACCCTCGACGCCATCAACCGCTACCAGCCTGACCTTATCTACTTCGACGTTACCGTGCTGCCCTTCTATCCGCTGAGCGACTGCGGCCTGCGCATCGCCACGCATCTCTACAACAAGAATCCGCGCGCTGTGGTCTTTGGCAAGATTCTCAGCGACGACCAGCGCAAGGCTCTCACCTGGGACGTGGAGCGCGGCGCACCCAATGAGATCATACCCGAGACGTGGCAGACCTGCAACTGCATCGGCGGCTGGCACTACAACACCAGCATCTATGAGCGCAACGGATATAAGAGTGCGGAGCAGGTGGTGAAACAGCTGGTAGACATCGTGTCAAAGAACGGCAACCTGCTGCTCAGCATACCTCTGCGTGCCGACGGCACCTACGACGAGAAGGAGGCCCAGGTGCTGGACGACCTGGAGGCCTGGATGAGCGTTAACGGCGAGAGCATCTTCGGCACACGGCCGTGGGTGCGCTTTGGCGAGGGACCGGTGGCTGAGGAGAACATTCCGCTGAACGCACAGGGCTTCAACGACGGCAAGTTTGCTAACATGGACTGGCGCGACATCCGCTTCAACCAAACCAAGAAATACCTTTATGTCACCGCTATGGGATGGCCCAAGGACGGCCGTCTTGTGGTCAAGTCGCTGGCCAAGGGCAACAACGACTTCAAGAAACACATCAGCAGCGCCTACCTGCTGGGCTATGGCAAAGTAAAGGCTGTCCAGACCGCCGACGGACTTGAAGTTACGCTCCCCGAGCCCTGCAACGCTATAGCCCCCGTGCTGCGCATCAACAAGTAGGAACCTACGCCTCCGAGCATTGGAAAAAATACTTTTTTTCTGATAAATTGAAAAAAGACGAGAAAAAATTTGGTCAGTTGCTTTTTTCTTCGTACC
Organism: uncultured Prevotellaceae bacterium; assembly: GCA_902778535.1. Taxonomy (GTDB): domain Bacteria; phylum Bacteroidota; class Bacteroidia; order Bacteroidales; family Bacteroidaceae; genus Prevotella. The sequence goes on along the minus strand of CACYYG010000001.1, from coordinate 168,455 downwards.
TTTGCACCCGCAATTAGCTCAGTTGGTAGAGCATCGGACTGAAAATCCGTGTGTCCCCGGTTCGATTCCTGGAGGTACCACTCCTCCTTTCATTATGAATCCCGCGAAAGTCGCAAGACCGTAGCGGGGTTTTTCTTTTGTATATCGGCGTTTTCAGAGATTTGGAAAGTCATGGTAAATGGCGTTGCACGATGGCTCCCAAAGTGCCATTTTTCAAAAACGTATCAAAAACGTATCAATTTTCATGTTGCGCCCAAAAAAAGTTGCAGCCTCACAATGGGCTGCAACGGGCGTAATCTTCACGATTGAATCAATAGCGATGGTCTTCTTCAATCGGGTGCAAAGGTAAGGCTATTTTCTTAAAACAAGCCGAAAAACCTGTATGTTTTGGTGTTTCAAGAGATTTTTTAACATATTTTAGGGAACATGGTTTTGCCAAAATCTTTTCCAAAATCCACGCCCTCTAAAAAAGAGGCTTTTTAGAGGCAGATTATTTGATGTCGCCAATATCAAAATCATCGTCCTCGTCAGGATCGTAGTCAGTGAGGCGTGGCAGTGCTGAAGACTCTGTCTGGCTGTCATTGTCGACAATGGTGACCTGTTTGAGAGTGATGGTGGTTTCTTTCTTTGTATACTGCTGGTCAAGTTCAAGCAGCTGCTGCTCTTCGTCAATAGGCCGTCCGGCATCGGCAGTGATAGTTGTCGCAGTATATTTGGGCACGACGTATGGCATATAAGCCGCGATGACATGCGCCCTGTCGTTAGGATCGTCAATCTTTGCGAGGTCGCGTATTAGTGACTTTCCTCCGATGCCATCGTCATCAGGGTCGAGTGTGAGATATGGCATGATAATATCCTTGAGGCGGTCCCGAATGTTGCCATACTTGTTTTTTGTACCAGGCTGCCGGCCTCCTGTCTTTGGTTTGCCTTTGACAAATTGTCCTTTGGCGTTTCGCAATGTCGTTTTCTTTGTGTTGTCAGGCATAAAGTGTGTGAAGCGTTATGTATACGGGTTTTGTGTTTTATTGCATATGTGCAAAATTAAAGGTTTATTTTTGCAAGAAACAAATAAAATACAAAAATAGCTATGGGAATAATAAGTGGAATAGTAGGAGGCACTGTCGGTGCTGTGGGCGGTATCATTGCCGGAAAAAAACTGAACAAGGGATATCAGCAGCAGCAGGATATGTACAACCAGCGGCTGGCTGACATCAAGGCACACCGTGACAATTTATACTATCGTGACCCGACTCAGACAGCGGAGAGCCAGGCAGCTGTTACAGAGGCGAAAGAACTGCTGGCAGACAATGCCAAACAGGCTGCAGCCACTTCCGTCATCGCCGGTGGCACGGCTGAGAGTGAAGCACTGGCCAAGCGTCAGGGCGCCGAGGCTGTTGCAAACATGATGCAGCAGCAGGCCGTGCAGGGTGCAGCGCAAAAAGAGGCTGTCTGGAATGCTGCCGACCAACAGATTGACGCTTTCACGCAGTATCTCGCCAACAGCAAGTTGCAGCAGGCACAGGGCAATGCGCAAGCTATCAGCAAGGCAGCTGGTGGAGCTGGCCAGGCAATAGGTAGTCTTCCTTGGTAACAAATAAAACACAGAGATACGACTATGACCCACAACGTATTAAACACAACCACTCCGCAAGTGAATGACGAGCAGCAGTCATCTGCTTATGGCACGTCAGAGACAGCGTGGAAAACAAACACACCGCAGACGGAAAAGGTGATAAGTGAAACGCCAGTGACCACGGAAACGGATGTAGAGAAGGATGAGTCAGTACAAAAAGACGAGTCTCAGAATCAGGTGGCCGCCAAAGCCGTGCCGTCGCCTTGGGACAAAGGCTTTGAGGAAGGCCTTCGGAATGACGAAATGAAGGATGTCGCCATTGCAGATGCCATCAATCAATATAACGGATGGGCAAAGGACAACGGAAAGGATCCTCTTGACATCATGCAGATTTTCACTTCGACCAGAGGGAGAGACCCATGGAAGAGCGTGTCGCAGAATGAGGAAGAACAAAAAAAGGAAGAACGCCGTAACAAGTGGGCATCGACCGTTAATGTACTGAGCCATCTAGGTAACTTCATCGGTACGCTAGCCGGCGCTCCTGACCAGGGTATTGAGAGCAGTGCCGAGTTTACCAAGCGCCAGCAGCTGTTGCACGACAAGACGATGGAGCAGCGGAGGCAGATGAGCAATGACTACCTGAAGGTTTACCAGGCACAGCAGGCCAGCGAGCTTGCCAAGGCCAAGGAGGCGCGTGCCCAGCAGCAGCAAGACAGGCTCGATGCAGAGCTGTTCCTGAAGCAGAAGCAGTTAGAGTGGAAGATGATGGAAAGCGAGGGCAAGATGGATTTGGCCCGTCGTAAGCAGGAGCTGGAAGAGACGAAGGTGGAAATCATGCGTCAGGTGCAGATGGGACGTCTGAGCCAGGGAGCAGCACGCATCGCCCTTGCACAGATGAACTACGACCTGAGGGCAGCGGGGACTACGACCACCACGACAAAGCCAGGCGGCGAGGTGCAGGTTACCGTGAAGACACCTGGCACACAAGGAACAGGAACACCGGCACCGTCTGCAAACAATGGCGGTGGAAATACAGCACCTTGGGTACATTAACAAAACAAAGGAACAATGGCAAACGACGATAACATCAAATGGATGTATGACCAGCTGACAAGTCGTGGCGCAAACCTTGGCAGTATTGATGATTTTAGCCACGCAATGGCTGACAGCGCTAATAGAAAATGGGCTTATGACTATGGTCGTAATGCTGGTTTAAACCTTGGAAGTGAAGATGATTTTGCCAAAGCTATGGGCGTTACGACAGCAGCAGTTGATGCACCAGAAGCAGTAGTGCCTGACAACTCTGCATCACCTGCGCCTAACAATTCTGAGGCACCACTACAGCAGATGGAGCAGCCTGTCGAGAATGCTCCCACTTTTGAAGTAGCCGGCAATGGCTATACCTTCACTGCTGATGAGCTGCAGAAGATGGAGGAAGGGCAGCGCCCGGTAATGAAACCGAAGTACGGCACACCTGAATACAGCAACCAGAAGATAGAGGGCGATGCCAGCAACCCCTACGCCGGTATGACACGTCAGCAGGCCATCTATGCTGTAGGCAAGAAGTTCTTCAACGAATGGTACGGTAAAGACCACACGCCTGAGACCACGCAGGAAGTGGACGGTGAGCAGGTGAAGTATGGAGGCCTTGGTGCCTATGACCAGATACGTGCCGAGCTTGCCGCCAATAACATCGTTGATCCTGAGAACTATGCCAACGTGACAAAGGACATCCGCAGGGCATATATCCAGCCTGTGGCACGCAAGCGCGTGGAGGAACTGCTGTCGAACTTCAAGACGGCCAATCATCAGAACATCGACGAAATACAGGGTGTCTTCGACAGTCGCGAGGCGCAGCAGGCCATCAACCAAGACCTGGAGCGCTTAGGTTTTGCACCTACTCCTGAAGCCTATGATGGTGACGAGGTGGCCATGCATCGTGATGTACAGCGATACGAACAGGCACGTCAGTATTATTACCAACAGTTGCAGAATGAGCTACAGTACGTTCTGGTGGACAAGTATGGCTGGCTCCCGTCGAGTGATGCCCGGTCGGACGTTGGCGGCTTTAGGAACGAGATACTATCTGGCGGCGGTAAAGAGCACGAGGAGCGCATCAGAGATCGAGAGGCAGTCAGTATGACGCAAGGTTATCTGAGTGACGCCATCAAGAACGAGATTGAAGAGTTTGACAAAAAGGCCAAAGAGGCGTCAGGTAAAGCTTATCGTGAAAACACGGAGGGTTCGGCAGTCACAGTTGGAACACCTGGCTATACTGGCTTTGGAGCGCTGGGAGCTGTGTTATATGCTGAGAGAAAGGGTAATGAAGAGCGTGACCCTGACAAGATTATTGCAAGCCTGAGGCAGAAGAGCCAAGTGATAGCCAATGCGCTGCACAATAATGGCGAAGGCGAAGAAGACTATGATGCAGAGCTGGATTGGCTTCGCAATAGTGCCGGTCCCCTTCTTAAGAATGTTTTGGACAACGAGAAGTTTCTTGATGAGTCAAAGAAGAAGGCTGAGTCTTTAGGTATCAGTCCTTCTGAATACATCATGCGTTATGTCTTCCCCAACTTCATTGACGCTTTGGAGCGAGAGTTCCAAAGTGAGATGACAAAGAAGTATATGCCCAAGAATACGATGGAGTATATTCTTGGCGGTTTGGAAGACAGTCTGGTAGGTATGCTTGGCAGCGGATATGTACACACCGAGTCACAGCAGCGCTATAAGAATATGGCCAACGCCAAATATTCCGAGGATACCGGTCTGCTGACCAATGCTCTTCGTACTACTGTCGGCTTCGTGGCTGATGCCCCGATGTGGGCAGCATGGGGCAGCATGGGCGGTGCTGTCGCCAAACGTCAGATAGCTGAGTATATGCTCAGGGAAGCTTCCCGTCGTGGTGTGTCGCTGCAGGTGATGCAGCGTGCAATGGCAGAGAGCGCCAATCACTACCTGGGTGCTGCTGTCGGTCAGCGTCTGATGCAGGGTGTACCCCAGATGGTCATTACCATGGGTGGCGCTCAGGCTACCAGTGAGATGGCCAGAGGCATCCGTGACCGAGAGGAGTTAGGAGAGATACTGAAGAACACCTTGGGCACAGCTGTCACCGAAGGTGTGAAGGGCGGTGCCATTGGTGCCTTCACTGGTGTCGCCCATCCATACGTTGACAGGCTGAGTGGCATCGGCAAGGTGGCAGGCAAGGCAGGCAGCTTCGCTGGCGAGGCTGGTGTGTTCTATACTGCAGGAGAACTGGAGAAGCTCGCAAAGGGAGAAGATGCCTTCGGCAATCCGCTGGCAGGTCTTGCCGAGTCGGCATTGAACCTTGCGCTCATCAAGCTGACAAACATGGATAACATCAAGCGCTATGCCGATGCCTTCCTGCATCCGAAGAAAGCCTTGGAGGCAAAGAAGGGTGAGCTGATCGATGAAGACGTAGACATGATTCGTGCCAACGCCGATGGAGCGCAGTTTATCGATGCCATCACTTCTATGCGTTCAGCCAGGACGGTGCCTGGAGCAGGTGAGCGTGAGGGCAATCTCAGCACTGAAGAGATCAATGCCGGCGCAGAAGCATATAGGAAGATGATGGTCAACCCCGACATCCCCTTTGCCACTAAGCAGAAGGTGGCAAGGATTGTTGATGGTATTCTGCCGCCACCGGGGAAGGCGGTGGAGCTGGATATTGAAGACGGTCCTTCTGGTGAATCCGTGCTAAGGACAAGGGATATTGACGGTCAGCTGCTAGAAGAGCATCGTTATGATAGCCGTGAGGATGCTGACAAAGCCGCAGACGCAATGCGTGGCGAGCTGTTTGCCAACACCACGGAGGCACTGGAAGGTAAGGTGAACAGTACCGATGCATACCGGCGTTTCACCGAATACTTTGAGAACGCCTATCGCGAGGCTTCAAAAAAGATACTGCGAGGTGAAGAGCTGACCAAGGCAGAACAGCAAGCCATCTACTTGCACCAGCATCAGGACGAATTGTTGGACATCTATAAAAATGTAGAGTCAGGTGAAGAGCTGAGCGAGGGAGGTCAGAGTCTGGCAGGCCTTTACAGGCAGCATTTCGAAGGATTTGTCAATTCTGGCCGTGCACTGAAGGAGTTCACCGATGCCTATGAGCGCGAGCATGGCCTTGAACCAGGCAGTTTGCATAAGGCGCTTGAAAAAGATGTTCGCACCGAGGAAGAGGTGCAGATGCTGCTGGACTATCAGGAAGCCATGCGGCAGCATGTTGCCGAGGCAAGGGACGGCGATAGAATCGCCGAGCAAGAGACGAAGGATGCCGAGGAGGCTGATTTCGAGGATGTGACAGGCCAGCGCATGTTAGAGAATAGCGCGCCAGGTAATACGAACCCGGCTGGAGTTGTATTTGAGAACGGAGGCGCGCCAAGTGGGGGCAGCGGCCCTGGAGGGAGTGTTGATACTGCTGGCGGCGAGGCAGGTGCTAATAGCGGCACTGGAGCAAACGACCCGTCAGCGGCTCCCTCTGTAACACAGCGCCGTGAGGCAGCCTATCAGCGTGGTGCTGCTGCAGTTCAAGACACTAGTACGTTGCCACAGGTCAATTATGACTTGAAACTATCCATTGCCAGGATGGAACAACTCTTTCCTTCCAGCAATCCTGTATTGTCACGCCTGAGGAGTGATGTGATAAAAGCTGTAGAGGCAGGTGACGATGCTGAGGCTGACAGGCTGACAGCGAGTAATTCAGGATTACTGAACGACTCACAGCGCGAGGCCATTGAACAGTATCGTGACATGATGGAGACATCGAGAGGCCTTGACGATGCCATCACCCAGCAGGCGCAGGAGTATGAGCAGCAGCGCCGTGCAGCCCTGGAGCCGCTGGCAGCTCCTGACGGCAGCATCACCGAGCTAACGCTGAGTGACGGCAGTAAGGCGTACTATCTGGCAGGAAACTTGAACAACACGCTTGGCGGTGTGATGATTGTCACCGAGTCAGGCGAGCGCAAGCAGATACCCGTCAGCCAGATAAAGAGTGTCGGCGAGCGTCAGATGGTGAGTGATGTTGTCAGCGCAGACGTCAACAGTTTTGCAGCACAGCTGGAGCAGCAGATTGAGGGACTTGCCAATGGTGGTGACTTTACTCCAGGCAGTCAAGTTGACCTGATGATTGCCGGTCGTGCTTTCCGTGCCACTGTTGCCGGAAAGGACGGTGCAGTGAACATACTCTTTACCATGGAAGACGGGAGCCAGGTGCCGATGAGCGGCAATGATGCCCGTCGAGCCGTATATGATGCAGACAAGGCGAAGATAGAAGCCCAGCTGAAACAGGAGACTGATGATGCTATCGCACAACAGAAGGCAGAACGCTTTGGCAAGAGCATTGTAGGTTATGCCGAAGGAACACCCGACCTTACCGCTGAAGGCAGCGACCCGAAGACCGTGGCTGAGTATCTGGAGAGTAGGCAGGACGGGCAGCAATTGAGCGAGGCAGAGAAAGCAAAGCATCATGCAGCTGTGATGGGTAGCGTGGAGAGTGAGGCTGAGAGGACGAGCAATCAGGCCGAGCAAGCCGCAGAGACCGTCAGGAGGCTGGAGAATAAAGCCGCTATTGACAGTCTTAGCGAGGAAGAGACTGCAGCACTGGATGATGCGCGTGCATCTTTGACTGATGCCAGGAAACGTCGCAGAAAGTGGGGAGAGATACGTCAGGCTTTGATGACCGATGAGGAGCGGAGGAAGTTCGAGGCTGATCGCCAGAAGGAGATAAGGAAGGCACAGACCGCTGTGGGCGGCAATGAAATTGCCGGGCAACAGACGAAGGAGGCCACCGGTGCTTTGCCGACTGGACAGGAACTGATGGAGCAATTTGCCGAGCAGGGTGATGCTGCAAAGCATGTAGACAGCCTAAGGGAACAGCTCAAGATACAGCACCGTGACAAACTGTTCCCACAGCTCTCAGCCGCGCGTGATGCTGTCAACGACTACCGCCGCGGCCTGACTGACGCTAGCGAGGCAGAGCTTCGTGACATGATGGCACGGCTGGCCAATTTAGAAGCAGAGGAGAGCGCTATGGTGGTGCGTCAGCAGGAGCTGGGCAAGCTTGCCAGCAGCCTGGGCCGTCTGTATGCTGCCCGTAACAAAGCCGCGATGAGTCCACATGAGCGGATGATGGCTGCTATGGAGAAGGAGAGCGATCCGCAGAAGAAGATGAAGCTGGCGCGTGAGGCCTTTGCAGACGATGAAGAGGCTATGTCAGTCCTTGGCATTGATGCGTTGGAGCCGCAGGATGTTTACGAGTGGGTTGCCGCCCACCTTGGCAAGGGTAGCATCAACTGGGAAGGTATGCAGCGTGGCGAGCATTATGTGCGTGGTCTGCGTGACGAGTTGGGCCGTGACAAGACACGTGGCATCGGCAAGCAATATGACACCAACGGCATTAACTACTTCCTTGCGCCTGAGGGTAGGGGCAAGGGCATTGAGGAAATCGTGCATGCCATTGCCGAGGACAGTCCTTACGGCACCGAGGAAGTGCGCAATGCGCTGCTTGACATGCTTAGTAGTGCCAGCAAGCCGAGTGACATCACCAACAGGATAGTAGATGACCGCATCGCCAGGGCTGATGAGGTCTACGAGGCCAACCTGGAGCGTGCGCGTGATGCCGAGGAAGAGGCACGGCGTGAGGCTGAGGATGCCGCCATCATGCAGATGACCGGCATGACCCCAGAGGAATATGACGCCTTCATGGGCGACCTGGAACAGCGCCTTGCCGAGCAGGAGGGCTACAGGACAAGTGAAGAATATTTTAACCAAATAGCAGAAGACAATGACAGAGAGAATGAAAGACGTGCTGGAGGAAGCCAAGAGGCGGGTGCTCTGGCAGAACAGGGGCAAGAAGGTGAGCCGGCTGCAGCTACGCCAGCAAGTGAAGGAGGAGCTGGCGAGGCTGATGTGACTATAGAAGTCCCAGATGCTGACAATATTGACAAGGGAAATATTTTGCCCGGTCAGGTGTATTTGTCAAAGAAGACAGGTGCTCAAGGCTATACGACCGTAAAATTAAGAAGGGTTGGCGTTAATAGTAAGGGGAAAACAGTTTACTCTGGAAGCAAGACAAACGGAGCTTTTGTCGGCATACCTGCCAAAGAACTGCTTTCTGATGAAGACTATGAGGCAATATTTGGTGACAACAAAGATGGCCTATACGACGAAAACGGAATAAAGGTTAATGAAGTGCGTATTTCTCCTGATGGAGCTATTGCCGCAACTATTCTTGTACCATTATCTACAGGTGGCTACGAAACACTTGAAGTTGTTTGCAAAACAAACCCGTTAGAACACATTTCCTCTGAACAGCTGACCGGCAAAGAAGTTGACGCGGTTGTAAACTCCATGAAGAATCATGCAGGTGTATCTCCCTTTGTAGAGATTGCTAATAATACATGGAAGAGCAACGTAGAGACTCCCCTCGGAGATGTCAAGATGGGCGAGAATCAGAAAGAAAAGCTGTTTGTCAAAGGAAGAGAACAACAGTATGGCATGTTACTTGAGACACTTAGCAAGCCCGATATTGTTCTGGAAGAAAAAGACAAGAAGCAAGATATAGACCATGAGCGTCCGTCATCTTATCTTTTCGTGAAGACATTCCAAAAGCCAGATGGTACAAAATGCGTTCACTTTGAAAGTGTAACTGTATCACAGAACGGACTGGAAGTCTCAATCAGTTCGCATATTATAAGGGAGAACCAGCTGAAAAATAAATTGAAGAGTGACAGGTTGCTTTATAAGGCGACTGCACTCGATGAACCCGCCAATTCATCCGCAGGGCAACCTATCAACGAAGGTGGCGGCCTTTCTTCTGCAGGCAAAGATACGAAGAATATTTCAAACGACCAAAGAAAAGAGGAAAAATCTTTCTCTTCAAGGCTTGCAGAGGCAAAGGAAGAGGTGAACGTAAGCCCTACGGATGCTCAGAAGGAGGCCGGAAACTACAAGAAGGGCCATGTTAGTTTTGGCGGCTATGACTATACCATAGAGAACCCGAAGGGCAGTGTGCGCAGCGGTGTTGACCGTAGCGGCAAGCCTTGGAGCACCACCATGCAGGACACCTACGGCTACATCCTTGGTAAGTACGGCCATGACGGCGACCACATCGATATGTTCATCAATGACGATGCCGACCTTGACAGTTGGAACGGCCGGGTGTTTGTCGTTGACCAGAAGAGCGAAGACGGCAGTTTCGATGAGCATAAGGTGATGTACGGTTATAACAACTGGAAAGAGGCGAAGTCAGCGTATGAGCGCAACTACTCTCCCGGTTGGTGGGACAGCCATGTGATGCAGATGATGGGTGTGAGGAAGGCTGATTTTGACAAGTGGCTGGAAGACTCCGACCATAAGACAAAGCCCTTTGCCGACTATGTGCGCACAAAAAACGGCGACCCTATAAGAGACAACGTAGACCAGCTGATAGCCGATGTGCGCGAGCGTGTGCGCCATCTTCCTACGTGGGATGCCGATGAGATAGAGAGCATGGAACGTGAGCGCCTGTCGCAGCTACTGAAGAAGCGTCAGAAAGACCTTTCTGTCAGCCGTTATCTGCTGAAGGCTGCCGGTGTGGAGGGCAGCGGTAGTGCGAAAGAAAGGCTTCTTAATAATAATATTGAAAAGGCCGAGGCTGACATCAAGGCGTTGGAGGCTGAGCAGCGTAGGCGTATAGAGCTTCGAGAGATTGGCGATGCCATGGTGGATAACCTGGAGGCAATGGGCTTTGATGTGAGTACCGATCCGTCAGAGAACCGTCGTGTTCGCAAGAAGGCTGAGAAAGACCAAAGCGAAGAGGGTAAGATGCGCCACTTCGAGACCCCTAGCGGTGATATCTACGGTTTCACCTACAGGGGTAAGATGTACCTTGACCCGACCAAGATTGATGCCGAGCTGCCTGTGCATGAGTATGCCCATCCGTGGTGCGAGGCATTCCGTCGTTTAAATCCTGAAGGATGGAAGGGCATTGTCGGCCTGATGAAAGGCGACAAGGGCACCTGGGAGTTTGTGAAGTCTGTCAATCCAGACTTGAAGAGTGAGGACGATATTGCCGAGGAGATGATAGCGAAGTTCAGTGGGAAGAAAGGTGCCGAGCGTGCTGAAGCCGAATATCGACGCATGAACGGAAGAGACTCCGAATACAAGAGCAAGTGGGGCAATATATGGAAAAACATCAGCAATGCCATTCAGGACTTTTGGAAGCAGATAGGCGACTTCCTGCACATCAAGTATACAAGTGCTGAGCAGGTGTACGACCAGGTAGTGCGTGACTTCGCTAACAAGATCAATCCCCGTAAGCGTGTAGAGGAGTGGCTGCGTGAACGTGATGAGCGCTACCTGCAAGCTGTCGGTAATTCCGACACGTCTACAGCAAAGGAGCTGTTTGACCAGGCATTAAGGGAGAATATCGGCAATGGCATTACTCCCTTTATAGCCGTAGCTGGTTATAGAGGCAAGCTGCAGAACCTGGCTCGTGGCATCAAGAACCGTGACCCTCGCGTGGTATCGAGCGTGGCCGACCTGATGGCTCCACTAATACCCAAGGATGCTGTACTAGTGCCCGCCCCCAGTCGTAAAGGCACAGCCACCGACATGCTAGACTTGGCGCAGGCGCTTAGCGAGCGCACCGGCGCACCCGTCGCTGACGTGCTGAGAGGCGGCGAGCGTGGTAGTCAATACGAGGCCAAGAAGGCAGGTAGACCTTTGTCCGTTGACGATCTAGGCATCAAGGCAATAAGTAAGTTGCCAGATGGTAAGTTGCCAGTGGTCATTGACAATGTTGTTGACACAGGAAGCACTGCCGAGGCCTGTGTACGCGCGTTGGGTAAGGGCATTGTTGTAAGTCTCGCAGACAGCGCAGACAGGTATAAGCATGTAGCATCGCTAAAGAGTGCTGAGCCTGTTGTCACAGACAAGAGCGGGAAAGTGGTGCCGCTGAGCAAACGCTTTGAACTAGGCGGCAGATACCTTGAAAAGGCAGGTACGGTCAATGATATGGCTATGGAGGCCTCCATTGTCTCTATGCCTCGCATCAATCAATTTGGACTTAATGAAAACGACCCTGTTGGCCGGACGCTGACGGGCATTAAGGAGGCTGGCGGTGAGAACACGCTGGCCGGGTATCTTGATGCCGGTAGCAAGGCGTTCCTGTTTATGGGCAAGGATGCTGGTGCAGTGCGTCGCGATGCCTATAGGAAGGGGACGCTGGAAATGGTGGACGGTGTCGAAAGGCTTAGTGTTCCGGAGACTGAGTTAGACCTTGTCCTTCCCATCCTGGTGAGGAAAGGCTATAAGGTGGGTATTGCCGACAAGATAACGGAAGGCCAGCCAAAGGCAAAGATTCGCTCTTCGCGCGTGAAGAGTATTGTGCAGGGTGAGCTTTTCAGTGACCAGGACTTTGAGAATGCAGGGGCTTCGGCAATAGAATTGCCAGCCAATGGACGAAGCGGCGGGATGTCGTCGATGAGCAAGCCGTCGTCGATGAGTGATGAGGAGCTGCTGAAGGCCATCGGTGAGAACGAGGAGAAGGAGCGTGGTTACCATATTGACGAATACGACAAGCGCCACCGTCAGGAGTATGACGAGGTGACGGATGCCTACTCTCAGATGCTGGAAGAGAACAACACCAGCCTTGACGATGCCTACTCAATGTATAGCGACTCAAAGAAGCAGTGGGCCGACCAAGGTGGCTATGCCACTCCTGAGCGCACACAGCTGCTAGCGCAGATTGACGCTCTTGAGGCCTATATCGAGCAGAAGGAGGCGGAGCGCATAAAACTCGAGTCCGACGAAGAAGGGGCCCGCTTGGAACAAGAGCGTAAGGAGACGGAGCAGCGGTATCAGCAGCTGAAGGAAGAGGTGCGTGCCAAGGGCTATGACCTGACGCAGCTGAAGCTTCGTCCTTTGGAGGAGGGGGAGACGAGTCATGTGCAGCGCCGCTATCAGGAGAACGGTATGTTCTCTTTCACTGGCAGCGAGTATATTGAGAGCATTGACGACGTAGCCTTCATCTTTAAGGAGCTGGAGGATGCTGCCGTTGAGAACACCTTCATGGTTTTGGAGAAAGACGGTGTGCCTACCATTATCCATCTGGCTATTGGCAGCTATGATGCCGCCCATGCTCCTGTTGAACAGTCGCTGGCTGCTTTTAAGGCCATCGATCCCGACAAAGTGTGGTTTGTGCATAACCATCCGAGCGGTAACCTGAAGAGCAGCCGACAAGACAAGGATCTGATGCGAAAGTTCCATAATATCTTCGGCGACAAATTGCAAGACGGTATTATCATCGACACGAAGAGCGGCAAGTATGGCGTATTCCAGGAATTGAATGATTTGACATCGCGAGAGATGCCTACTACAAAAAAAGACACATTGCCGATGAAGGTATATTCATTCAGCAAACAGGTGTTTGCTCCTGACTGGAATCCTGAAGAGGCCTTTAGTGTGATGAGTGTCGAGAGCATTGCGGAGTTTGTAAGCAGCCATCGCCTTGGTGAGCACGATAAGATGAGTCTTATTGTGTTAGACCAGGCAGGCCATGTGACGGGAAACGTCTTCCTTCCTTGGACAGCAATGGCCGACGCTGCTACGCAGCAAGGAGCCGACCTGATAGCCAGTTATGTGCAGCAGATGGGCGGCAACCGTGTTGTCATATACGGTAACTATCTCTATAATGGGACAAAAGCCGAGAAGGCTTCCGTGCGGCGTCTTAACGACATGCTGAAGAGCCGCAACGTCAGGACTCAGGACGTCATCCATATTGACAGGAGTGCCTATATGATGGGTGACATTGCCGGTGAGCCGACAGCCAGTGAGGCACATGATGCTGTGGACGCGATGCTGGACGAGGTAGAGCGTCGCAAGGTATTGGCAGCAGACAGTGTGTTTGTGAGCAATGCCATGAAGGCCGTTGAGGGTATCAAGCAGGAGAAGGCTACGCCTGAGCAGTGGCTGGCGATGATTCAGAAGGCTGGTGGCCTGAAGGCTGGTGAGGACAAGTGGATAGGTCTGAGCGACTGGCTGAAGGACAAGAAAGGCAGTGTCACCAAGCAGGAGGTGATGGACTTCATCAGGGCTAACCAGATACGGGTTGAGGAAGTTCACTATGGAAGTGATCAGACGGAAGAGTGGGCCATTGTTGATGCCTTCAACGAAGAGTTCTTTATTCTTCAGGAAGATGCTTATGAAGATAATCCTGACATCGATGCAGACGAGCAGATACGCTACGCATGGGATGAGATGTGCAGACGCTACGGTGCCGGTGGCCTTCATGGCTTTAACAACGCCTTCCGCGTAGATGATTACGGACGCTTGGAGATTGACGACTTTGACGAGGCTGTAGCCCTTGCCAACAAGTATAAGGGGATGAACGCCAGCAGGCCCGTCAATGACAAGCGTCTCTACTATACCACTGAAGGGCTGAAAAACAAGCGTGAGATTGCACTGGTGGTTCCGACCGTGGAGCCTTGGAACGAGAGCGACGAGGTCCACTTCGGCGATGCAGGTAATGGCAGGGCTGTGGCGTGGGTGCGGTTCGGAGAGACCACCGACAAGGACGGCAAGCGTGTGTTGGTGATTGACGAGATTCAGAGCAAGAGGCACCAGGAAGGGAGAGAGAAAGGGTACAAAACAAAAGAATCTGTTGAAGAAGAAGAGCGTCTTGGTGAGGCCGTAAATAAAGCTCAAGATGCATACGATGCATATACCCGTAAAATGGGCGAGAAGTATGATGGCGCATACGAAGACATTTATTCAGAGATGACTGACGCTGAACAGGCTGAAGCAGACCGTTTGGAGCAAGAAGTTTATTCGGCATCAGAAAAACTACAGAACCACAACATTTCTGATATTCCCGACGCACCGTTTGATAAGAACTGGCATGAGCTGGCCATGAAGCGTATGCTTCGCTATGCAGCCGAGAACGGCTACGACAAAGTGGCGTGGACAAAGGGTGAGCAGCAATCGAAGAGGTACGATTTGTCTAAAAGTTTTAATTTTATTTCTTACGATAAAGACACGAAGAAACTTTTAGCAGGTACTCTTAAAGACGGCGTTATTGATTATAACTTTGATAGCATAGAAAAAAAAGTAGAACCCAATAACCTTTCAGAATATGTTGGTAAAGATCTCGCGCAAAGACTTCTTGACAATGGTGTGATTCAAGATGAAAAAATTCATATCGGTGGTGAGGGTATGAAGGGCTTCTACGACCAGATGCTGCCGAGGTTCATGGATAAGTACGGCAAGAAGTGGGGTGTGAAGACCGGCGAGGTGGATCTGCCCGACGCGGAGCGATCCGCACGCAAGATGTGGAGCGTTGACGTTACTCCTGAGATGAAGGAAAGCGTGATGCAAGGTCAGCCGATGTTCCGTCGCGGCAATGCGCGTGTGGAGAAAGTTAATACGCAATTCAATGAAGACTTGGAAAAGCTAAAGAAAGGAGAATTGCCATCTGGTCATGTCTTTGAAATGGGCATGCCAAGCATTCCTTTGCTGAGCACAGGAATACCGTATGCGCCCATTCGACTGCACTCCAACGTGCTAAACACCAAGATGCATGACCCAGCTCACACCTTTACTCCTGACGAGATAAAAGACCTCGTCAAGCACATACAAAGACCCATTGCCATTTTTGAGTATGGCGACAAGGAGAAGGCGCAGAACCTGATGGTAGGCATTCATCAAGCCACGACGCCTGAAGGCAAGCAATTCCTTGTGGGTCTTGCCTTGGAGCCTGTTGTGAATGACAAGAAGCTGGAGTATAACAGTGTAAGGAACGTGTTCCCGAAGAACTTCCACGACTGGATTCACTGGATTAACCAGGGTAAGCTGTTGCGTGTAGATGATAAAAAAGAAATTGAGGCTATCATCGACGCTCTCCGGATTAATCCCGTGGACTACATCAGTAATGATGACCTCAATTCTGCTGCAAAGATAGTGAAAGATTTTGAGAACCCCAAACTTTCAGACGAAAAAATTCGAGAAATCTATCCAGAGTATACCGATGCAGGTGATGAGGTGGCTGAGCAGCTGGGTGGCGTGAAGGTTATCTGGGAGCAGCAGACGCTGGAGCCAGGCACCAAGGGCTGGTATGACCCCAATGACAATACTGTGCATGTCGTCATCGACGAGGTAGAGGATGTGGACGATGTGCGGCGCACCGTCTGCCATGAGAAGTTAGGGCATGAAGGTCTGGCTGCACTGTTTGCTCCCGCCAGGGAAAACAGCGGGCTCACTGCTCAGGATGCCGCTAACGCATTTGGTATGTTTATATTCAGGAGTGCGGGCAAGAAGCTCAGGAAGCAGATATTGGATAAGGCTGATGAGGAAGGCTACGGATGGGATGACCCGCTGCGTCTGAGCAAGGCCGCTCAGGAGGTGCTGGCCGATATTGCCGCCGACGGTCCAAGAACAGCCGACGAGTTCTCGCTGTGGGACAAGATCAAACACTACATCATCAGATTTGCAAATAAAATAGGTCTGAAGGTGCGCGGACTTTTGAACGACCACGACCTGAGCTATTATGTGCTGAAGACCGGCGAGGCACTGAAGCGATGGAACAAGCTGAGTGATGGCGAGAAGGCAGCGATGGCGTCGCAGGAGACAGAGTATGACATCATGCGTAGCAGAAGAGGCAAGCCGCGCAAGAAAAGAGATGAGAGCATGGCGCAGTACCTGCAGCGTTTGCGTGAGTGGGAGAAATGGAAGACGGCCGAAGAGACCGCTACCGCTAACGGCGACCCGATGCCCGACAAGGCTGACATCGACAACGAATGGTCAGAGAAGTTTGAGGCCGACATGAATGAGTGGAGGAGTCGCAATAATATTGCGACAGACGAAACAGGTCCTGGTGTATTCCCGAAGCGTGGCGAGAACGAGACGCCACAGGAGTATGCCATCAGGGTTGCCGAGTATGAGACGCAGGCAGATGTCTGGCGTGGTGCTCCCAACTACTTTGACTACATGCAGAAGGCACAGGACGAGTATCGTCGCCGCTACGACGAGTGGAAGCGCAGGTATGACCTGCAGGAAGCCGAGAATGTAGATATGGCCGTCTATGAAGGCGAAGGCGGTGAAGGTCCTCAGACGTTTGAAGATGAAGAGGCTGAGATACTGGCCGAGCGCGACATGGCCGAGGCATTTGGCGTTCAGGTAGACTCCGAAGGTGCCAAGCGTCATGCAAAGCTTGCTGTCATCAACCGCAGGAAAAACCTTGAGAGCAGCAATGCTGACGATGCCATCTGGCTGCATGACTTTATAAAGAAGACAGAGGAGCTGGCGGCCTTGATGCAGCAGCAGACAGGGCAGCAAGTGACGGGCAAGATGTTGCGAGAGGCTTTGCCGTTTATCATTGAGGGCACGTACTGGGAAGAAGCTCTGAAGGATGAAGATGGTAACGTCATCGGGTTTGCAGACATCAGCGACCAGCTGCCCATCAAGAAGAGTCCTGAGCTGGATGAACTGCTAGCCCATATCAAGGAGTGGTATGACCAGATGTTCTTTGCCCTAGAAGATGCCGGCCTGCGTGGCGATGCAGGGTATATTGGTAATGGCTATGTCAATCATATCTGGGACAAGGGCAAGAGCGACCCGAAAGCTTGGGAACAATACGTAGAGAACTATCAGCGCACCAAGTCGCCGAACATGAAGCATCGTGAGGTGGACACCTACCAACAAGGCATTGACGTTGGTCTTGTGCCTAAGTTCAAGGACATAGCAGACATCATTGCCTACTACAGCCGTAGTAACAACGAGGCGCTGGCCAACAAGAAGTTCTTGGACGATCTGAGCTTTATGGTGGTTGAAGAGGTGAACAGCGACGGCGAGGTGGTGAGCGCCCTTCCCCTGCTGAGCAGCGAGAAGCCCGATGCTTTTACTGCAGACCGCTATGTGAGGTATCATGTTCCTGGTGTCGGCGATGTTTGGGTGGTTAAAGACATCCAGAAGCGTTTTGCCAACATCTTCGGAACGATGCGCACACAGGATGTGAACAAGTGGCTGGAGACTACGGGAAAATTCTGGGACATCACCGGTTCTACTGCCAAGAAGATAGAGCTAGCGCTGAGCGGATTCCACGCCTTGGCACTATGGGAAGTCGACGTTGCCCAGAATGGTCCAGTGGCTGGCCTAAATGACCTGTTCAAGTATATTATTGTTGACAGTGTAAAGAAAAACACTTTGCCTGCCTACGCCCATCCTGAAGACTTTAAGTTTGCCGCCACTCACCTAGTGCAGCTTGGTGCCACTGAAGACTATGCTGCAGCCGATGTGAACAACATCACCGGCAAGCTTCGTGAGATGGTGATGGAGCTGTATCACAGTGACAGTGCCTTCAAGAAGGCCGCCGGTGTAGCAGGCAGCGTGCCAGCTATTCTCTTGGACTGGGTAAACAAAGGCTTCGACAAAGTGCTGTGGAACTACTTGCATGATGGTTTAAAGATAGCTTCGATGATGCGCTTCAAGCACCAGATAGACCGCAGAGCCGAGAAGGAAGGTTTGAGCGATGAGCAGAGAGAGCAGCTGTATGACGAAGCAGGACAATATGTCAATGACATGTTTGGTGGCCAGTATTGGGAGCTGTTGAACGTGAGTCCTGGCACCCTGAAGTGGATGCGCAGACTCTTGCTGAGTCCAGACTGGCTGGTATCTACCAACCGTCACTTCTTTGCCAACTTCGGGTTCGGCAGTCTGTACAGCGACGGAGGATGGCAGGAGTATCTGAAATACAACTGGAACAACATCAAGCGTGCCGCAGGCTCTAAAGTGGCTCATGATGAACTGAGGCGCTTCCGTAGCCGTAATGCCAAGCTATGTTATCTGGTTGGAGTATTGTTCTTCTGGAACGTTCTCTATAACGCCCTCAATGCCTGGAACCGCAAGCGTGACGAGGACAAATGGAAGGAATTGGCCGAAGAGATGCGTAAGACTGACCCAAGTTACAAGTCACCCTATGAGCTGGCCTATCCTGACGGCATGAAATGGTATGACTACACGATGCTAGGCAACAGTCTTGGTCAGCAGACCCACCTTTTTACCGGCAGATATGATGATGGTACTGAGACGTATGTACGCTGGGGCAAACAGTTCAGGGAGTTCCCGGAGATGTTCATTGGCCGTCATGGCCTGGAGTTCCCCGCCCCGCTGATTGAAAGGATGAAGGCCAAGGCCAACCCGAATATCGGCGGCGTCATGGACTTCCTGGGCGCTTTGGGCGTGCGTGGCTTTGAGGAAGGCTACGAGAACCGTGAGATGCGCGAAAAATACGGCCGTGCCATCAGCGTACTGTCAGCCACCGCTCGCCATTTCATTCCGTTTGGTATCCCCACCCAGGCCGACAAGGAGTACAAGGTGATGGACTTCTTCATGCCAAGCAGCAAGGGCTTCAGTCGTTATAAGACAGTGGACTACTTCAAGACCTTCATCATCGATGGTGACATGCGCGGCATTGAACAGACCTACAAGGCTGCCCTGATGAACGGCGTTGATGCCGAAGAGTGCCTGAAGGCCGCCATCGCCAGCGTGAAGGCCGAGCAGCGTAAGGAGCTGGTAGACGGTGTCACGGACCTGACGGGAGCCTCTGAGCGCTTCGATGCAGCGACCACCTATAAAGACCGCTCTTTCTGGAAGAATAAGATGGAGCAATACCTTGGTGGCGAGAATCACCAGGCAATGCAGCGTGCAGCGTTTATGGAGAATGTGCAGCGCATGCTTGACGGTGAGAGTGCCGACAGGACCTGGAGCGTTGCCACAGAGTCGTACCTGATGCACGCCACGCGCGATGACATCATTGAGGACTACCGTGTGAGGGTGATAGCGAAGCAGGTCGCTGACATGAAGCATGAGCTGAAGAACATGGAGAACAGTGACATTGACGAGACCTACATCGAGGAGTACCGCAGGCGTCCGTCGGTGCAGCGTCTGCTAAAGGCCGACAAGCTGCTGGGTAAGTACAAACGGTCTAAGAAGAAGGCTTCGCCGGGTTATGATGCCTTGCGCAACAAGATGGGTGGTAGCGATGACGATGTGTTGATGCAGCAGATTCGTGACTTGCGGCACCAGTTGATAGAAGAGGTGGATGCCTTAGAATAAAAAGCTGAGACACCCGGCACATAGTACCAGGTGTCTCAATTTGTTTTTATGCACTATTGTATATTTCTGTCTTTTATATACATATCTCTCAAAGGAATGCTTAATATTAGACAAACATCGCCTAATGTTAGTTCGTACTTCCCTCCGTCTATGGTTTCGATAGCCGGAGCTTCATAGATATAGTCTTTGATTGAATTAAACGAGTCGTCGGAGGATAAGGCCATAAGCGCCATGTAAGACCTAGATTCAACGTCAAGCCTTGTCTTTGGATCCTCCTTGTCAATATATTCATAGAGAATATCTTTGTTTTCTGCAAGGAATGAGTCTCCATTAATATCGTTGTATATTTTTAAACCAAGCTCAGTCAGTTTTCTAGGACTGCTCTTTTGTAGGAACATGGTTCCTTTTTTGGGGTATTTTTGTCCCAAGAATGTAAATACCTGCGTAAGAGCAATAGTGTGTTCTTCCGACGCGTCTTCTATCTTCTCAAACCGTCTGTCAATCTTCTCAAGCTGTTTATTCGTGTTGTTTTCAAAGTTTTCTAGATGCTCTTTCGTCTGGCCTATCTTAAACACAAACTGAAACATTGCATAAACACCACCAAGAACAGTTACGACAGCTGCTGCGACAGTAATTATCGTTCCAAGAGTATCCATACTTAAAGAAATAAAATGACTAAAGCTATTGTTGTTTATTTGGTTTTCGTTGCAAAGATAGGGAAACAAACAATACCATCCAAATTTTTAACATAATTCCTAATATTATTTTCAAATAATTGCGAATCATTAACTACATTTTGTTTGGTTTTGGACAAAACGGAAAGCATAAAAAGACAGGCCCGTCTCACGACGAGCCTGAAATGGAAACTAATTTTCTGTAAAATGATGAATACAATTTGAATTTCAGATGAAGCAGCCACGCCTGGCATGCTTTAGAAAAGTTCTGCTATCCTCACGGACTGCGGAACGAAAAAAATCGAAATCTTATAACCTAAATAACATAAAACACCTAAAATTATAAAGAAAGCTTACATTCTTTTGTATCGGCGCCTGATCCAGAGCGCCACGCCGGCAATGCCGCACGTCAGCAATGCTGCGACAAAGCCTACGGAACCTATCTTCGCCTTCTCCCAGAAGCCGAGCTTCTTCTCGACAGGGTAAGGGACTCGAATAGTGTCGTTCTTAATGACGGTATCGTGGACGGCCTCGTATTTCTCGTTTTTTAGGCGCTCCAGCTCCTTGCGAAGAATGATAATGGCTCTTTGTCCTTCAGAAAGCTGTATGCCTAACTGCGCAAGCAGAGCTGAGTCGCCGCCGTTCGTCTCACGGATGATGGTCTCTTTCTCGTTGTAGAAAGTGTCGTGCTCGTGCACGGTGTCAGAGGTATGATGATACTCGTGATGCACCGTCTCAACAGGAACGTACTGGGTCTTGCAGCTTGAAAGCAGCGACAGTGCCACGATGACCGCAATAGCCGTCATCACAATGCAGGCAAGGTCGCAATAAAATGCCCTCCTCTCGTCGTAGTTCTTTGCCATAGCTATACCTTTCTGTATTCCTTTGCCGCGTCAAAGCACGGGCATTCCTTAATCCATTCCTGCGGCTCAATGATGCCGTTGCCGTTCTTGTCAGGCGAGAAGTCCCTGTGGCCGCGAATCCTTGCTTCTGGATAGAGCTTACGCAGATCAACGAGCAGAGCTAGAAGGGCGGCTTTCTGTTTCTCTGTGCGCGTATCCTTCGCCTTGCCTTTGCTGTCGAGGCCTCCCACATAGACAACGCCTATAGAGTGTGCGTTATATCCGCTGACGTGTGCACCGCTGATGTTCACGTCACGGCCTTCGTGTACGGTTCCGTCAAGGTACACTACATAGTGGTAGCCAATGTCGCTCCATCCCCTGCCTCCCTTGCTCACAGGAGCAGTATGGTATGCGCGTATCTGCTCCACTGTCTGGTCAACACCCTCACGCGAGGCCGTACAATGCACAGCAATATCGGTAATCACCCGCTTGCTCTTCTTCAGCTTCAACGCCACGGCAGCTGCAGCAATGCCCATTTTGGCTAAAGTGGCGGGGCCAGCCAGTCCATCATCTTTCAGACCATGCTCACGCTGCCACGCCCTTACCGCTTCGGTCGTGTACTGACCCCATATACCATCGGGATAGCAGCCTACAATCTTCTGTATCTGCTTCACTACTGCGCCACGGGATCCGTACTTGTATATTGTTGCCATATTATTAAGCTGTTTCCGTTCAAACCTGCCAGAACTTCCCAGCCCCGGCAGGGTCACACATTATTAACAACAATCATATGAAAAAAACATCCAATCGCCTTATCCTGCATTCCTCTTTGCCCTTGCCTTGTTCGACTCGTCAGCCCAGTGCTTGTAGTCGCTGAACTTCTCGTCCATCTTCTGCTGCTCAGACTTGTGTACGGGCTGCTCGCGTGTGGAGTAGAGCTTGTCGACGAGGTCGTTGAGCGTCCACTGCCAGTCACCGTGGTGAAGGATGATGTTGTTTTCGCCGAGGATGACGGCATCGAAGGACGGCTTCTCCGTCGATACGTCCGATGCTTCCATCAGCTTGCTGTAGGGCACGTTGTTCTCCTTCAGGAACGTCTCTGCGGCATCCTTCGGTGTAGACTCCAGGAAGATGGTGACATCGACCTTGTTCTTTGCAAGCGTGGTCAGGGCTTCCTTTGCCTTGCCGACGAGCGAGCGCTGCCCTTTGTCATCGTTGGTGATGACACAGCACTCATGGATCTTAACTTTCTTGTTGGGCATGATAATTATTTTTTACGGCTGCGATGATATCGCAACAAACGGAACTTTTGTGACAAAGATAGGAAGGAATGACGGAAAGGAACATATAAAACACAAATTTTGTGTTTTATTGCAGCGTTTTGCGTGGTTGTATCTACTTTTGCGACAAAGAAATATAATGAGTTAAAAGACATGGGCAGATACGACCTGTATAACGAGCGAAACGAGAAGGAGCCGCGAGTGAGCCGTGGCATAATCGGTCAGACGCTGAACAACGGCTGGGACCATACACGTTTCTCAAATGACCGGCTGTACATGCAGCTGGTTCAGATTGGCGCATACTACTACGACAACATGCGTGACCTGCGCAAGAAGTGGATTCGAGACACAAACTATTATATGGGCAGGCAGCTGGAAGACACGGTAGTGTACAACGGTCACAGGATGACGGTACGTCACTACATGGAGATGAAAGGCATGCCGGCATTGAGCTGTGACATCATCACTGACAAGATGATCTCGCTAAAGGGACTTGTGCGGAACAACTACACTGCGCCGAGCATCCAGAGCGTAGACAGTGAGGAAGATGACTATGTGAACATTCTGAATGCCTTCCTGCGCCAGAACTGCAACAACAATAACAAGAGCGAGCACGATGCCGACCAGTTTGAGAGCCATGCCCTGCTTGGCTTTGTATGCGACAAGGTAAAGTGGTCTTTCCGCTATGGCCGCGAAGATGTCTATGTGGATGCTGTTGACGTGTTCAACCTTGCCGTCCCCGTGTTCAACAGGAAAGACCTGGAGGACATAGAGTTTATTGCAGAAGCGCACGACGTGACATGGCCTCAGATGCTTAAAACCTTCGTAAAGAAGCCCGGCGACGAGCAGAAGCTGGTGCAGATATACACTGCAGCGAGGAGCGACCTGCCTATACAGGGCTACAACGACACCGGCATGAACCAGACCGACCACCTGGACGACTTCTATCATAGCAGGGTGGTGGGCAAATACCGTTTTATCGAAGTATGGACGCTGGAGAGGAACAGGGCCTTGTGGTGCCATGACCGTCTGAACGCCACCGCAGGCTACCGCCCCGTTGAGGACAAGGCCGCCATCGACGCCGAGAACGAGCAGCGGCGCCAGGACAACATCATGAAGGACGAGAACGGTGTGCCAATGCTTGACGAGAACGGTCAGCCGATGACCTATATGCCTGAGGAAGATCTGGGGCTGATAGAGTATGAGATAGGCATTGAGGAGATATGGTACTGGCGCATGATTAGTCCCAACGGGTATCTGCTTGACGAGGGCATCAGCCCTTACAAGGTGATGCGCGACGGCTACTCCTTCTATTACCATCCTTATGTGTTTCTGGCCTATCCCTGCATTCAGGGCGAGGTAAGAAGCTTTGTCGACAGGGTGATAGACCGCCAGCGTCAGTACAACCACGACAACATCATGCTCGACTTCATTATCATGAACAGCGCCAAAGGTCCTTTGGCCATTGACGAGGACGCTCTGAGCGACAAGATGGGTATTGAGGACATTGCCGAGAATTGGGTGAAGGCCGACGGCATGATTATCTATACCTCTAAGAACGGTGGTCAGATTCCTCAGCAGATCATGAACAAGAGCCTGCCTGCCGGCATTGACCTTATCATGCAGCGCGACCGTGAGCTGGTGACCACTCAGAGCAATGTGCAGCCGGCGCTGCAGGGCGCTACCCCCTCGGCAGGTACCAGCGCTGCCCGCTACCGTGCCGAGCAGCAGAGCAGTGCCATTGGTGTGGCCGACTACATCAGCAGCTACGAAAATTTCAAGCTCAGAGTGGCAAAGAAGCAGATGTGGACCATCCAGTGCTTCTATGATGACCGTCGTAGTATTAAGATTACCGGTCAGGACATCCGCGCCTACTACAACCGTGACACGATGGGCGACATTGACTGTGACATCGCCCTGACACAGGACAGCAACAGCTCGACCATCCGCGAGGCCATGAAGGACTTTGTATGGCAGGCCTACCTGCGCGACGAGATAGACTTCGGTCAGTGCATCGACAGTGCCGACTTCGGCGACACTGCACGCCTGAAGCGCTTCTGGCAGGAGCACCGTCAGGAGAAGATGCAGCAGGCCATGGCAGCGCAGCAGGCGCAAGCTATGATGCCGCAGCCGACACAGCCACAGCAGGGCGCAGCACACCTGGTACAGCCTGACGGCAGCAGCGCCAGCCGCAATGAAGGAGCCAGCAGGCTGCTGCAGGCAAACGAGAGCGGCGGCGGTCCTATCGTTTCTGGTACTGGCGGACTTTCCTCATAGGCTCAGAGAGATACCACAGGTAGTAGTGTATCCATTGTGCCAGCTTGTCTGTGCGCACACGGTTGTCCTCATCGCATCCTATTGCTCCCCACTTCGACGGTGTGTAGTAGTAGGATGCGTTCTTCATGTCAGTGACGTTATGAATGTTGTGCGTGCCATGCATTTTGCCCATTCGGCGCAGCACCTTGAACGACGGCTTCAGCTGTTTGTTCGGTTCATAGGTCATCGGTGCCCAAACCATGTGTTTGGCGTCATAAAAGAGGTAGACACGCGGAGAACCCAGCTCCTTGTACATCTTCAGGCACTGCTTGACTCCTTCCCGCCACATACGGGTAGCGACGAATTTCTCTTTACGGATGATGTAAGGGTAGTAAAACCTGAAGAGGCTGTTGGTGATGATGTCTTTGATTTTCATGTGTTTTTTTTGTTTTTATAGGTCGCTATAGAATAGCGACAGACGGGACGTTATACTACTATTTCAGGAGCTATTGGTTTTTTGCGGCGCATCTTCTCGCGGGCAATCTCCTCCGGCGTCTTCTGGATGACGACCTCAGGTATGGGCATCTCATGCTCGACGTAGAGGCCGATGGCGCGAGCCATGACGCGGTCATCATGCTTTCCTGGCACATTGCCGTACTCGCCGCTTGGGTACTGCATGAAGTAAGAATATTCGTTGAGTGTTTCTTCCTCGCGCTCCATATATTTCTGCTCGCGGATGACCGCAGCAAGAAACTTGACAATGGCCACCTTCGTGGCACGGTTGGTATTGAATCCGTATTTCAGCTCCTTTGAGCGGTGCTTCAGGAGCTTGGAGTGGTTGGAGTTATAGAGATTGTCGTAGAGCGGTACCAGGATGGGGAAGAACAGTTCGCTGACATCGCCGTCGGTGTCGTTCATGCGACTGTAAGCAGTGTTGTTCTCGACTACGAGGAAGGCATCCTGATAGAAGTGGGCAATCTGGGCGCATTTCATCGCCAGCTGGTCAGGGTCGCAGTGGCCATGCCATTCTGCCACTACAGCCGGCACGCCACCATACATCACGTCATAGCGGTCGAACACCACGATGTCAGACCAGTCGGACGTTCTGTGTGAGCCGCCGATATCGACTGACACCAGATAGCGGTGCTTGACGTTGACGGAGTCGTCGGGCATGTCCCATACGCGGAAGAAGCCGCCGTGCTGCTCGACAAGGCGCAGGTTCTGCATGCAGGAGTATTTCTCAAACTTCCCGCTGGGCACGTCAGCCTTGATGAGCGGGTCATAGGCGTCTCCCTCTATCTCGCCGATGAAGACGGGTGCGTAGCAGTCAGGTCGCAGCTGCTCCACCTTGTAGATGTCGAAGACGGCCTTGCCTGAGTACTTGAAAGCCTCGATATCGTCTGAAGGATATTCCTGTTGCATGTCCTCGAGGCAGGAGTAGTCCTTCAGCTTCTCTATGTACCAGTTGATGCCCTCTAGCGATGCCCCTATCTCGTATAAGTGCCAGAAGTAAGCGCCGTTGCCCGTCGTGTCGTTGCGATGCTGCCATAGCCAGATGACAAAGTCAGCACGCTCGTCCTCATCCTTAAAGGGTTTGACGTAGGTCTCAATCTCGAACCATGCTACAAAGACAGGCGTGTATGATGACAGCGGTTTCCCCTCTTTGTCTTTAGAATTGGCACGCACCCATTCGTCATGAAACTCATTCTCCATGCCGTTTGGTGTTGACTCTCGCACCACAAACTCATAGGGCTTGCCGGTGAGCGGGCTGATGACCGATTTCACGACGAGTGCAGGCGTCCACTTCTCCGTATTTGGAAAGAAAGCTTCTTCGGTGATGTGTGCCATCGCCACATCGTCGGAACGTGCCGACTCTGGGTTGAGGGCAGAGCCGGTCTGAATCTTGCAGGAGCGTGGTACCAGGTACTTGATGTTGGGATTCTTGGCATCGTTGCGAATCTTCCGTACATCCTCAGGATACTCTTCGCCCGTCTTGTAGAAGAGCCAGAGCGGTATGGCATTGATTAGGCGCTCGTACATATTGAACACCGTGATGGACGATGTGGACTGGTGACCGACGATGTTGCAGTTCCAATTCGTCTTCCAGAATATCATTATCCACCCCATGTAGATATCGGTGAGCGTGGAGCCGCCCCACTGACGGCACTTTAAGAGAATGACCTTTATAGGCACTCCTCTCAGGCGCATGTCCTCAAAAATCTTGCACACCTTCACCTGGGCAGGGCGCAGGTAGAAAGGGATGTCAGGGCCGCCTTCCTTGTTCTTGATACGTGCATAGCGGCAGGCAAAGAAATAGAAGTCGTGCTTGCAGCGCAGACGGATGAATCGGCGCCATACTGCTTTTCGTGCCCGGCTGAAATCGGCACCTGGCAGGTGCTTACGCACATAGGCCTCGATGGAGCCGCAGTTGATGAGTGCCCTGATGAAGCGCGAGCGCAGCATCTGTACGGGGATATAGAGCGCCTTGCCCTGCATAAAGTCGCTGATGACGATGCGTGCACGCTGTCCTGGCGCCTTCTCTCCCGTGATAGGGTTGTAGTGTGTGAACAGTACAGACAAACGGCTGTTGCTATCGGCAAGTACCTTGTCGAGGAGCTTGGCAGGAATGCGAGGCCTTTTGACTGTCTTTGTTGTCATACTACTTAGCGCATTACATGTTATTACACCTGTTGTTTACACCCCGTTACACCTCATTACATTTTTTCTGAAGGAACGTATGATGCGCTCAACTTGGAACCATGCAATACCTGCAACGAACATCAGGAGATGGTGAACAGCGGAAATGCCTGGTATGAAGAACCCGATGAAGAGCAGTGCTGCCACAAGACATGCCGTGAGTCGGTCGGTGATCCAGAGTCGGTCGTTGAGCATGCCGAAGAAGAAGCAGGTGATGACCGAGGCTCCGATGATGGGTAACTGTTGCGATGATACCGCAACATACGGGACATCCAGAGAGAGAGAAACAGTGACGGACGGGATAAAGGAGACGGCAACAGCGAGGACGTATGCGACAATAAGACGGTAGACGCGAAAGATGTTGTGCAGCACCATCAGCGCCCATCCGTTGACAGCCCAGTGAAGGACGTTGGCATGGCCGAACATATAGCAGAGGCGAGAGGCGAGAGGCGAGGAAGGAGACACAGCCATTTCAGAAGCCTGCGGAATGAGTGCAGCCATGACAATGATGGCGCCCAGCGTTAAGTAGAATCGTTTCATGACTTTTTTCTGAGGTGGATTTTAATCTGCTTCTTTGCCTGCTTCCTGTGATTAAGGACAATCTCGTAAATCACGCATGGCGAGATTCCTACACATGGTGCCTGAGACTCTAATGCTTTTAGCACAAGTCCAGGCAGTGACACATTCTTGTAGGACAGGTTGTCTCTCAGCTCTATGAAGCGTGCGTAGAGCGCGTCGTATAGCAGTTGTTTGT
Organism: uncultured Prevotellaceae bacterium; assembly: GCA_902778535.1. Lineage (GTDB taxonomy): Bacteria > Bacteroidota > Bacteroidia > Bacteroidales > Bacteroidaceae > Prevotella. The sequence goes on along the minus strand of CACYYG010000001.1, from coordinate 140,274 downwards.
GCTGAGCTTCGAATGTTATTTGCGTATTGTAGTAGTAGCGACGCCGGATATACACAACGGCCGTTTCGAAGGAGATGAAGAATTTTGGTACTGGCATCATAGCCACCAATTCGCATATCGTGGCTATGCGGGTGGGCCATTTCACCATGTTCTTAGCTTTTTTAAAGAGAGCATGAACCATTTTGTCTCTCTCCAGATTGATTTGCGATACCGCTCCTTTGTGCCTTGCCATATGAATGTAAATGAGAAGATTATGCGTTTAAACAACTATACTTTGCAAATTTAACAACTAAATTTTGTATTTTATATGTTCCTATTCACTATTTCGTTCTATTTTTGCAAAAAATAACATTAAAAGGTACTAAAAAGCAAAAAATAACATGGCAGAAGCAAAGAAAACAAACAGACAGCTGCTAGGCGAGCGCTACAAGGCACGCAACCCGGAGTTTAATGTCGAAGATGACGAGGCACTGTATGGCGAGGCTTTAGGCGAGCTGGCCAAGAGCGATGAGGCTGAGGCTGGCAGGAAGCGCCTGAACGAGGCGATTGCCAACAACCAGATAGCGCCTGAGTTACTGAACGGTATCTTCAGCGGCAAGAACCCCGACGGCAGCGACTTTAATCTGGACGAGTACCTGTTAGACCAGCACATCGACTACCTGCTGGACTACCTCGAAGACAGCGAGACAGCAAAGGCAAAGGCCGATGCCCGCAGGCTTGAGCGCGACACTGCGAAGAAGGCTGACGCGGAGTTTGAGGCAAAGGTGGCAGAGAAAACTGCTGCCGAGGATGCCGAGCTGGATGCCGCCATCAAGGAGGCAGGCTACAAGGCCGACCAGGTGAAAGACCTCATTGACTGGATTTACGACAAGGAGACGGGTTTCATCACCCGTGCCATGAATTTCGACCTGAAGAAGGAGGACTTCCTGAGGCTCTTCCATATCAAGGACTACGACCTGAAGATGAAGGAAGCCGACGATGCAGGCTACAAGCGTGGCAAGAACGAGAAGATTGACATGTTCAAGCGCAAGCAGCAGAACAGGAAGGAGATGCCGGCCGACGTAACCGATGGCGGTGGAGCCACAAATGCCGGAGTAGAGCAAGACCCGTATCTTGCCCGTCTGGAGCGCATGAAGAATATGTAGGCAACTTTTCTTTTGACATGCCATATATAAAGATGATTGGCGGCGGCCTTGTAGTGCAGGGCGCAAAGACCCGGACAAAGACCGAGGACGTGCTGAGGTCAGAGGCCGCCGCCGGAAGAAACGGAGAGAACGGAAATTCTATTTATAAACCCCAAATTAAGTAAAAACAATGAAGAGATTCAAGAAATGGTTTGGATTCATGGTGGCAATAGTCGCTATGATCTTTTCGGGTGGCACCGCTTTTGCGGTAGCCGACAACCCCGCCATCACCTCTCCCGTGGGTGGTCTGGACGGCGGTCCCGGTGTGGGTGTAGCCGGCGATAACAACCGCACCCAGAGTCAGGCAATCATGGAAGGTGAGCTGCAGGACTTCGACTATTACCAGAAGCAGATCAACAAGCACATTGTTGAGATGAAGCTGGAGTCGTGCCCCATCGACCAGATTCTGCGAAGTGCGTCGAAGACAAACAAGTCGAGCGACATCCGCGTGCAGTACTATCAGATTGGACAGCGTCCTATTATGACAACGCTGGACACTGCCGTCAGTGCTACCAGCAGCGGTGTTGCCACTATCCTCGACCCTGTCAACAACAGCTGCTTCGACTCGATGGATACCATCATCTTCCCTGAGATCCAGGGCTACCTTGATGACGGTACCACCGTCGACACCCTGAAGCCCCTCATGGTGCGTGTCGTAGGCCGTGACACCAGCACCCTTAACCCCATCGTCATTGCCGTCAACGGCAAGAAGAACGCTGGCAAGGGTAACCGCTGGGACTTGCCCGACATTCCCAAGGGAGCCACGATGCTGCGCCTTGGCCGTGCCGCAGGTGAGAAGGACGTGGAGACCGCCAGCTACTATGAGCTGCCTGAGGCTTCCATCCAGTTCTGCCAGCGCTTCATCATGCAGGCTGAAGAGTCTGTCATCGAGCGCATGAGCCAGAAGATTGTCGACTGGGACTTCTCGAAGCAGGAGCGCGTCGCTATGGACGACATGCGCGACGGCATCGAGCGCTCAGGTCTGTTCGGCATCAAGAGCGTTGGCCGCTACGGCAGCAACGGCAATGTCTACACCACCGGCGGTATCTACTGGGAGGCAGGCAAGGACTTGCAGCTTGGCCACTGGCAGCCGAAGATTGAGATTGGCTCTGACGGGACAAAGCAGGCCGTTACCGTAAGCGTGCAGGATGAGGACGAGGCAGGACACCTGCTGTATACCTGCACCGTATCGTCGACAGACACCGTGGTATACACCACCGACGGCGGCACTACGTGGAAGGACGTCACCGACGACACCACCGTGACTCCCGACGCTACTCCTGAACCCAAGATGGTGACCAAGACCGTTTATGAGTATGCCATCAGCGAGAAGGAACTGACCGCCTTCGTGAATGCCGCTATTCATAATGCCGGTAACGGAAGCCGCACCAAGCTGCTGTTTGTCGACAACCTCATTTACATGGCATTCAGCAACCTGAAGGCTCAGCGCCGTATCATTACCCAGACTGAGACGAACTACCAGAACTGGCACCTCGACTTCGAGAGCTTCACCTCGATGGGAACGAAGATCCTTATCTACCGCCACGATGCCTTCAACTATATGGGTATGAGCGGCTGTGCCTTCCTGCTTGACCCGCGTTACCTTGAGAAGTGGGTGTTCGGTGACTGGAGCCGCCGCGAGTATGACCTGAAGCAGCTGTTCATCCGCAACGGCAATGCAGTGGTCATGGAGGAATTCTCCTGCTGGACGCTGTACTTCCCCAATGCTCACGCCCGTGTCTCACGTCCTGACTTCGACAAGGACGGCGTGACCGACGAGGTTGTAGCAGCCTAAAGCTGTTGCAGCACTAATACACAAAGGGCGGTGGTGAAAGTGCCGCCGCCCTTTTCATATCAAATCACAACCCAAAGACTTATATGGAAGGATACAAATTCTCATCCGAGCGTCAGCTCTTCTTCTATGTGAACGTGAAAGGCCAGCTGCGTCTGGTCAAGTTCGGTGAACGAAACTCCTATGGTGCATGCGTCTTCACGACGATGCTCAGGGAGACAGCGGAGGCCATCCGCAGACATTCTCTGTACAAGCGGGGAGTGATTAAGGAGCAGGTGACGGAGAAGCCGCAGACAGCAGTTGAGACGCCTGCGCCAAAGCCAAAGGTCGTAGCAAAGCCTGCTGCGCCACAGGTAAAGAAAGAAACGGCTGCAACGGAGACACCTGAGCAGACCGAAAAGAAAGAAGTGGTAGAGGCTCGAAACTTCACGCAGGCAAAATCGCTGCTTGCAAAGAAGCTGGGCATTGCCTATTCGGATATCAAGACCCCTGACCAGCTGATGCAGCTTGCAAAGCAGGCAGGCGTTGAAATAGTTTATTCAAAGTAAAGAGATGCAGGACTCATTCAGCAATTTAAGATCGAAGGTGCGTAAGGCCATCGATGATATTGCGCCTGGTGTCACCGACAGCTTTGTAGACGATGTCAACGAAGAGATAGACCAGGCGCTGGAGCATGCAGCGATGTCTCTGAGCCGCACGCTGCCGCTGGAACTGCTGGAGCCGAGTGTCATCAAGCAGAGCACCAGCACGCCTTCGTGGAGCCGTGGCGCACGGACACAGGACGGCAGCGGATATATCGTGTTGCCCGCGGACTTCCTAAGGTTCGTCAGTATTAAGATGGGCAATTGGGAAGGAACTGTCAGCGAGCTGATGGAGCCGGGCAGCGAGTCAGAGAAGCATCAGCGCAGTAAGTGGAGCCGTGGTAGTACGACAAAGCCTAAGGCGATGCTTGACACAGACTATATCAACAATGAGGCAAAGCACATTCTTCGCTATTGGCCAAACATCATCACCGATGACCAGAATGACACGCTGACGATGCTTGTCTATGTAAAGGTGGCAAGTAAGACAGGCACTAATCTCATCTGTGCACTGAAAGATGAGGCTGAGAAGAATCTGATTTATCTGTCTTGCCAGATATTCTTAGAAGGAAAGAAAGAACATGCTGCTGCCGACAAGTTCGCGCAGCTGGCAACCATATAAACGCTATCACAATAAAGACTATATAATATGGCAATAACAACCCTTGAACAGGCCATCCAGGCCATTGAAGTGCTGCAGTCGCAGCAGGCACAGACAGCGGGCAGAATGAACAACCTGCAAGAGCTGAGTGAGGAGCAGCTGGCGGCAGCCCGGCAAGCGCTGGGCCAGAGCGTGAAAGCCTGCGAGTTTGCACGCAACATGTACCGTGTCGACCACTACGGATACCTTTGGAAGTGGAACACCGAGACGCACCAGTACGAGAAGACGACAAGCAGGATCTGCACGCCTGTGATAGCCGACGAGGCTGTGACGACTGAGAAGCTGGCCGTCGGTGCCGTCACTACGGAGAAGATTCCTGATAATGCTGTAATAACAGAGAAACTTGCCAATGGTGCCGTGACTTCAGCAAAGATCCTTGATGATGCTGTGACCAACGAGAAGATTGGCAACGGGGAAGTCAAAACCCGCAACATCGGCTCAGGAGCCGTCACAACTGCCAAGATAGAAGACTACGACCCTGATAGCACTATTCCGACGGGTGTGACTACGGAGAAGCTTGCTAATGGAGCCGTTACTTCTGGAAAGATTCAAGACGGAGCAGTTACCAATATAAAGATTGGGGATGGCCAGGTAAAGACGCAGGATATTGCAGACGGCGCAGTCACCACAATAAAACTCTCTGGAGGAATAATAAACGGTGTAGAGACAGATGCTGCCGTGACAACGGACAAGATTGCTAACGGAGCCGTGACCACGCCAAAGATTGCTGACAGGAGTATTACGGGGGATGTTGTAGAAGAAAACGCTGTAACGCCTGGAAAGATTGCCGACGATGCCGTGCAGACACGCAACATAAAAGACCAGAACGTTACCACGTCAAAGATTGCAGAAGGCAATGTAACTTGGAGCAAACTTAGCAGCGATGCCAAGAATTCCATATCAGACATGGTAGATGATGCGGCCGATGTTATAACAAGGCAGCTGATGAGGGATGTCAATACCATCATGTCTGACTATCGCCCTATTGAGATTTCTGGTAATGTAAGCAATGCAGCTGATGAAGAAGACCTCACTTCTGTAAATATCGGTGGTACTGAGGTTATCAGACTTAAAGACAAGGCTTATGCTCCTACCATCTACAGTGGTCTTGGCAGAGTATATCTGAGAAAGAACATGGTGAATGGTGTGAATGTGCTTACTCAGGAAATGTTTGAGAATGGACATGGTGAGCCTCTTACAAACACTGTGTTTGTCATTCAGTATGACTATGACCTTTCTGGTGAAACTATTACCATACCTGACGGCTGTACCTTAGAGTTTAATGGAGGAAGACTAAAGAACGGTAAGATTGACTTTAATTCCTGCATTATACAAGCACAGGACAAGGAAATATTTAAAGAAGATTTGCTTCCTGTAGATGATTGTGTTTTTTTACAAGACATAAGACCCTATTGGTTTGGTGCTGTAGGAGATGGGGTTTATGATGACACTGATGCTTGGGAAAAATGCCTTTCTTTTGCAGAGAAAGTGAGAGCTAACACTGTATTCAGGAACTATACTCAGACGTTTGGATGTATAAGTGCTGACAGAAAGAGCCGATTTAAGATAACCAGTCCTCTTACTGTTACATTTCAGACAGATATAATAGGAGGTTTTGATTTTTATTACTACGGGACATTTCCTACTTATCATACAGGAATAATAAACTTTTTTGGAACTTTCTCGCAGTGTACCTATGCATTCAATGTTATTCATGCTGGTCTTGACCCTAATAACACGGGAGCAGCCTTTTACCCTGACTGGAGCGGTATTTCCGACAGTTCTGAGTATGCTGGCGTTGTAATAGGTAATGAAGACAATCCAACAACGATGGAAGAGTGCCAGTTGACTATAAGAGTTAATAAATGCTGGATTGGTATTTGGGCCTACGGTCATAGCGGCACAAGATACTTTAGTTGCAATACCTTTAGTTACTGTAAGTTCTTTACTTGTATGTATGGTTTCGTTAACACATTTATCAGTACAGCATGGAACAATGACCTTAAATTCTTTAATTGTGAATACAGACAGACTGGTTCTGGCTATATATTGCCAAGTGATTTCTCCCTAGCTTCATTTATCAGGGTTGATGGTGACGGAGAGTATAACATGAATGCAACTGTTATTGACGGCCTTTCGTTGGAAGGCAAGCCTGTAAAAGGCAATACTACTGCTTTATGGATAAAAAAGACGGATAAAATCGCTGGTTTGCGAATATCAAATGTGAGAATAGAAAACACTGGCAGTCCTATTATTGTAAGCAATGGTAAGTTTGACCGCTGCCTTATAGATAATATGAAGAATATCAGTAGTTATCATACTGTTTCTATCGGTGGTATAACATTTAATAGTCGCTACGTTGATTTGCCTGGAATAGAAGTTATTCAGAAGCCTGTTGTTCATGACAATGAAATAATACTATGGAATGATGAGATTGTTGCAGAAATGAAGAACGGCTCTTTCAGATATGCAACACGACCTTATATTGTCTTCTCAAATACGAGTACTGTTACAATATATGATGAGAGAAAAACTAATAATGTGAACCGCAAGTGGGCATATTTATTTGCTGTCAATCCAGGCGGTATTGTCCAGATAACTACTTCCAATGTTAGTTTCCAAGCAAAAATTTTTGATGAAAACCTTGTAATATGCGAAGATATACCAAATACTGTACTGCCTATTGGTAACTTAAAAACGAGTACTATTAATGATGTGATGGTAGGCTATTCCCCAAACGGTGCATTGCCAGTAAATGTTCCATCAAAATTTTATTTTGCAAATATAAGTGAGAATCCTATATATATAAGTATTCAAGATACTACAAATGATCTTTCCCACGTTTCCTTGTCTGTTAAATGCGCATCTGGAGCATCGCCTGCGGAAAGATACTATTATAATAAGCAAGGCACTAGTGTACAGCGCCCTGTAGTTATGGGTGATTATGGTTCGACTCAAGGAGACTCTAATTTTACATATCTTGACACAACAGTTAACTCTGAAGTGATATGGAATAAAAAGGATTGGGTTCTTTCATGCGGCTATTCTTCCAATAAGGTATCAGGCACAACTTCAGAACGCCCACAGCTTGGTTTCTGTGATGACGGCTTTGCATATTATGATTATGATTTAAATAAAAGGATTCTTGCAAAAATATCAAACCAAACCTTCTTAGAAGAAACTGTCAATTCTGGTGAAAGTAAAGTTATTGAGAACACTTTGACAGGAGGTAAAAGTTATTGGGTAGGATACAATAAAAAGCATAGCTATGGGGGAACTGTCACATTCAGAAAAACACAGGATTCAGAAGATGGACAAATTGTCATATTGCCACTTTTTAATGTGTCTAGCCTAGGCAGATACTTTTCCGCACCTAATCCAAGTGCATATCCTTATATTTATATAAATAACAAATATAGCCAAGCAGAAACAGTATCTTTTTATACTCCACAAACAGACTGGATAGAAGAGGACGGGGCTGTTGCTGGTGTAGCAAGAAGCGGGGATACTGTTTCAAGACCTTTGGGAAGTGATATATATGTAGGATTCCAGTATATGGATACTACTATAGGAGCACCTATATGGGCAGCTGCTATATCTGGAGATACTGTTACTTGGGTAAAGGCCGACGGTACAGATCCTGATAGTAATTTAAATATTGAAGAGCCAAATGAGTAGTATTCTTATAAGACGTGCAAATATGGTCAGTGGGGGCAGTGGTCCTGTCCCCATAGACTATAGTACAAGGTACCTCACTTTCGAGGCTGTCGAGGCAGGAACATTCAGTTTTAGTATTCCATCTGGTATTACTACCACTGTCACAAGTGTTTCATATTCGTTGGACAATGGAAGTACTTGGGTTACAACTCAGAATGATTCTTCTGATATTGTTATTACCACTCCTACTGTTCAGGCAGGTGGGAAGGTGCTGTGGAAGGGGATGGCGACTAAATATGCTACTAGTACAAGTGTGTACAGTAATTTTGCATCAACCGGTAACTTTGTAGTCAATGGTAACATTATGTCACTTCTTTATGGAGATGAGTTCGCGACTAAAAAGTCATTGAACTCAGCAACTTATGCATTTGATGGGCTGTTCCGCAGTTGTACTAAGTTATCATCTGCCAATAATTTAATACTACCTTCTACGACTTTGACTAACAGCTGCTACAATAGTATGTTTAGAGACTGTTCTTTATTATCAGAAGCACCTGAACTGCCAGCTACTACAATGGCGCAAAGCTGTTATCAATATATGTTCGCCGGCTGTACTGCATTGACTACAGCTCCAGAGCTTCCTGGCACTACATTAAAAGCATACAGTTACCAAAATATGTTTGACGGGTGTTCTGCATTGAATTACATTAAATGCCTTGCCTCAGATATTTCTGCAACACGCTGCACTAATTTATGGGTAAGAGATGTGGCAGCAACAGGTACATTTGTAAAGCCTGCTTCTATGTCTTCATGGACTACAGGTACAAGTGGCATACCATCAGGATGGACTGTTGTAGATGCTTAGAAATATTAAAGAATTAAAGAATTGAAGAATTGAAGAATTGAAAAATTGAAAAATTGAAGGAATGGCAAAAGAGATTCTTGAAGGGTTGGGCATGATGTCATGCCTTGTAGTGATGGTCATGGTGACCGTCATCATCGCTATGACTGTAGACTTTGTGAGCGGATGGCGTAAGGCCAAAATCAGAGGTGATGAGCACACCAGCTATGCTGCCAGCCGGACGCTGACGAAATTTCTCATCTACGAAGGTATGTGTATCATAGGCGGTTGCATGGACTTTATGGTCCACTTCGCATGGTGGCAATTTATGGACACCACGTATGCCGTGCCGATCCTGACGATAGCCGTGGGCATCATCCTGTGCGTCGTAGAGGCATGGAGCGTCAAGGAGAAGGCCGAGGACAAGCAGCGCAAGCAGATTGAGAACGCTACGCTGATTCTTGGGAAAATCTTCGGCAGCGAGACGGTGAAGAAGTTCGTGGAGGAAGCCATGCGGAAGCAGCTGAACGAGAGCAAGCAGAAGCTGGAAGATACTACGGACATCAGCGGTGAAGACACGCTGCGAAGGACGGAGCTTGTCAGCGATGACTTTTGAAATGGAAAATTCAAGATGAGGGTTGTCGAGAACGCAATACTTCCACTATTCGGCTTCAAGGCGATGACGATATTCAAATGGATATTCGTGCATAAGGGCGTGGAGCTGAGTGAGCAAGACATCAACCACGAGGCTATCCACTGGGAGCAGGAGAAGGAGCTGCTGATAGTGGGCTTCTACCTGTTGTATGTGCTGATGTTCTTGTGGGAACTTATAAGATGTATGTTTGACGGCAAGAGAGGCGCAACGGACAGATCGTGGCAGAACGGTTTGTGGAAGAGGGCGTACAGGAGCATTGCGTTTGAGCGCGAGGCGTATCAGCACGAGGCAGATACGCTGTATATCTATCAGCGGAAGCATTATGCCTGGCTGAAGAAGGGGTAAAGAAAAATCCCCCGACTTATCTTAAAATAGCACCACCCATCTTATAGATAGCCCTGCAACAGGGAGGTGTTTAACATCAGGAAATATTTTGGGTTGTAACCATCACTTTGCCGTGTTGGACAATGGAGGCGCCTGGCATTCTAGTCGGGAGCCTCTTTTTATTGATACTGTTTTTGTGTTTTATTGTATAGTTTGAAGATAAAAGGAGTATTTTTGCGGCATGACAATCAATATCACACGCAGCAGCGTGATGGGCATCGTAGAGGGCATCTCTGTCATCATCGCGCAGAAGAACGGCGGCACTCCGACGTTTGAGGAGCTGTGGGCTTCTGAAGACGAGGGGAGAAAGCTCGACATCTACTACCGTGAGGCCATCGGCGACCTTGAGCGCAAGCTGATGCGCTGGGTGAGCCTGTCGACATCACAGTTTACGCTTGATACCGACAGCGACGAAGGCGACTACGTGCTGAACCTGTCGATGCCGCAATACTGGCCGACACGCCTGACGGGTCTGCTGAGCAACAAGGTGCAGGACTTCATGGTGCACAGCATCACGGCAGGCTGGCTGAACGACTTCCCCAACGTCACGACTAAAGAAGACTATGCTGCCATTGCCGCCACCGACCTTGAGGACATCAGGATCATCATTGAGCAGCGTGACTTTCGCTTTGAGGATGAGGCGCGTGCCACCGACATCAACAAGCCTGACGGAGGCGATGAGGCTACGGCAGAGGAGCGTGCAACGGACGAGAACAAGCCGGTTGATGAAGAAGTAGCTACAGCCGACGAGCGTGCCACCGACGAGGATAAGCCTGAGAACGAGGATGCCACCACGGCTGACGAGCGTGCTACTGATGAAGATAAGCCGGAGAACGAGGACGCCACCACAGCCGATGAGCGTGCTACCGATGCCGATAAGCCAGAGAATGAGGATGCTACCACAGCCGATGAGCGTGCCACTGATGAGGACAAACCTGAGAACGAGGACGCCACCACAGCCGATGAGCGTGCAACTGACGAAGATAAGCCAGAGAACGAGGATGCTACCACAGCCGATGAGCGTGCAACTGACGAAGATAAGCCAGAGAACGAGGATGCTACCACAGCCGACGAGCGTGCTACTGACGAGGATAAGCCAGAGAACGAGGATGCTACCACGGCTGACGAGCGTGCCACTGATGAGGACAAGCCTGAGAACGAGGATGCCACTACGGCAGACACCCGCAAGCGCGACAGCTACAAAGGCTCTTCAGGTGACGATACGCCCATGGGCTATAAGCGCAAGGGTGACAGCGTGCAAAAGAGCCGTCAGACCACAGCAGCGCGTCCCGCAGTAGAGGCCAGACACAAGGACAGGGCGCCCGTGTGCATCACGCACGACTGGACGGACTGGAGCGGAGAAGACCTGACGCCGAGACACCATGACTTGATGCCTGGGTGTTGCGGCGATCCATTCGGATGGCGGGAGACAAGAATCAACTCGCTGAATCCTGCTTTCGGCAGGCCGGTGAACGGTGCGAAAGAGAGTGCACCCGCAGGCCATTGCCACAGGCCGCAGTTCCGTTCAACGCCTCAGCCCTATCCTCACCGTGTAGGCTATGAAGAGCAGGGCTATGACGGAATGAATGCCGACCCGAATCCTGAGCATCGCTATACACCCAACGACGGCAAGCGCTGGTATGAGCAGCTGCAGGACATGGGGCATCAGCGTGGCCCTGAGGAGTACAGAGGCCCCGACGGCGTCTACATGGAGAAATACCGCGAGCTTCATGAGCAGGAGGCCATGCAGGAGCACGACTGCGGCAGAGGATTCCTAAGTGAACTAGATATTTAAAAAAGTATAGTGATTATGAACAAGAAGAAAATCTATCTGACATTCGACCTAGGACAGGTCTGCAATGACATTCTGGTGAAGTGCAACCTCATCAGTCAGACAATCATGGATGCTGCAATGGCAGACATCAGGGCTAACGTAGAGGCTCCCGATGACCCGGAGCATCGCAGTATCATCAACCGCAGCGTGACGGAGGCCTTTGGCCGCGTGAAGGTGGCCTGCCAGCGCTACCTGACGGTAGGACGTGACACCGACGACAACAAGCTGGAGCGCCTGGTGTCTGAGGTGGAATATGCGCAGGCAAAAGACAGCGCAGGCCATCCGCTTTGGGATTGTACGGTAGATGGTGCCGATACCGTTGTCTATAACAGCAGAGGGGCATGGGTTGACACGGCTACTGGTCAGATTGTCGAGCCGGACGCAGAGCCGACGATAAAGTATGACTATAACGAAATCGTTTCTGTCACCTACGAGACAGTGTCACTGACGCTGGAGATTCCCAACTTCAACCTGAGTGTCACTGACCACCTGAAGAGCAGCATCCACAAGTATGTGGTGGACTACACGATGGGTCGCTTCCTGCAGGACCAGGTTGCCGACAAGGCAAAGGAGTACAAGGATCTGGCCGACACCGAAGACCTCGCCAGCATCATCAGCGACGTCAACGCCCGCGAGCGCTACACCATGCGCAAGCCCAGCTTCATGTAGAGCCTGTTCTTTCTGCTGTACGTGACGTTGGTGATGCTGAACGATATGGTAGAAGAAACTCTAGGATATGCAGGAGACGCAGAAGGATAAAAGTCTTTTTATAGGTTATTGGTAATACTGTGTGTTTGTTGTGTCCCTCACTTGGCAGCTTGCCGGGTGGGGGACTTTCTTGACCTCTGCCCAACGAGCGACAGGGCATCCCTGAGCGCCTGCACCTGCACCTTCAGGCGTTCTATCTCCATGTCCTTCTCATTGTGGCCGTAGGCATCTGCCTCGTCGAAGAAATAGCCGACGGGGACTTTATAGAAGGCGGCAATGCGCTCAAGGGTGCTCACCTTGATGTCGGTGCCGCCTTTGAGGAACTTCGACAGGTTCTGGTATGTCGTTCCCATCAGCTTTGCATCGCCGTATTTGTCCTTGCTCTGGTCGAAGAGAACCTTGAGTTTAGAGGTGTTCATGCAAAATATCCTTTTTAAAATTACAAAGTCTGGTTTTTATTTCGTATCTTTGCACAAAAATCCGACAGTATGACAAATTCTCAAATGTATAGAGACTGGTGGGCGCTGCGTTCTGGCGATCTGCGCCCTGAGCAGGCAAGCACGTTAGACTTCTCTCCTCAGTTCTGCGAGAAGCTGAAGAGTGACAGCCTGCTGTTTGAAACGAGGGAACAGGCCGATGAGGCCCGTGCTAAGGCACTATCCTTCCTGACGCCTTCAGGCAGCCATACGCCTCACGAATCCACGTAAAGGCCGTTTCAAACAGCTCTACGCTTTCCTGGCTGATACCATTCTCGAGCATCTCGTCGAGATTGATGTAATGGCCATTCTCTGCACATGCCAAAGCGTATGCGGCAAAACGGCGCATGTCCAACGGATGCAGACTCTCTGGAAAGCCTCCTACAAAGGCCCTGAATAATTCTTGTTCGTTCATATTTTGTATTGTTTTGATGGCGATGACGTCACCATTGGTATTAATTATTTGTCGTGATAATAATTGATAGTTTTTTCGAGAGGTTCTGGTAGGTGGTGCCCATTCGGCGGGCATCACCGTACTTGTAGGTGGAGGCGTCAAAGAGAGCTTTGAGTTTGGAGGTGTTCATTGGGCTAGTCATTTTTATAGCAATAATGGCAGGGAGTACGCCCCATGTCGATGGCTATCTGTTTACTTACTTTTTTTCTGTTGCTCCGACATGCTTGCATACCACGGCACTTTATTGAGCAATGGTATGCGTGCGAGCTTTTCCCAGTGCATATCCATACCTCATCTGTCTTTTCATCCTGGCTATCATAGTACAGCCCGCTCTTTATGCCCTGTTGCGGCTCTGTATTGCCGGAGCAAGAAGCAAGAGAGAGAGTAATAAGCAATAGCAGTACAAGTTTATTGTATGTCATTCTTCTACAATTTCTTCGTGAACAATATACGTACCAACAATAGCCCCAATTATACTTGCAACATTTCCAAGTACACCCATTAGCCCATATTTATAGTAATTAGATATAATGACATACATGCCAATTGCCATCAAAGTACACGATATAGTACAAAGAACGACTGATACCGTTTTTCTATTCGACGGAGCTACTAGTGTGCCAGCGATAATTGATACACCACTTGCTATGGCAAATGCCATAATAATTTCTACATACTTAAAGAAAGTAACTTTTAAATCGTCTGACAACCACAAATACACATAATAGGCGATTATGTGTGCCAATACCATGACAGGCAGCACCAATATCCAACGAATGATATTAACTAACAGTTTGTTCATAATATTATATATTTTTAATATCGTCTTAACCTTTAGAACATCTTCAAGCACCCGATTACCCTATAGACCTTCAGAAGCAGTTCCTTGTTGATGGTTTGCTCTTGGTAATCCTTGTTGTCGGGAATAAGAGTAATGGTTTCTCCATTGTCCTTGACGCGTTTGATGGTGCGCAATTCGTTTGTGGTAACTATAGCATAGATATCACCGTTGATAAGACATGACTTAGGGTCACGTACTTCCTTTAGGGCAATAACATCACCACTAGAGATTGTCGGTAGCATGGAGTCACCCCTGGCATTGCACCAGACATCGCACTTGTTGTAGGGCTGACAGTCTATCATGTATTCAGGATTGACAGTCTGGTCGTTCAGCATTAAATCAAATCCCATCTCAAAGGATATGTTGAAATATGGAACGCCAACGCGCTCATCATATGACCTGCGGGCCGGCTGCTCCGTCACATTCTCTGCATTCCCTAATACTTGCGGTGTGTTTTCTGAATTAAACTCTGGTGTGGCCACATTAAGCATCGCCCCTTCTTCATAAAGTAGCCAGGGTAGTGATATCTGCCTAAAAGCATTTGCGAAGCGAGTCAAAAAGCTGTCTGTAATAACTTTTGCATTGCCATTTAGAGCGCTTGACACATTTTGCCTTGTTGCTCCCATTATTGTCGCTACATCTTGATGTGTCTTTACAATACCCTCATATCTAAGGAATTCAAAAGCTTTGTTAAGTCTTTCGGTCTTATTCATAGTTCAAGTAATTTGTTAAATGTTATTAAAAATAACCATAAAAGTATTGTTGGTAATTCAAAAAGCATTATATTTGCATCGTAAATAATTCATTTTGCAGTCTTGGATTTTTCCAAATTCAATATCAGACTGCAAAGATACGTAGAAAAATTAAATGGCGCAAGCGAAATAACCAAAAAATATAAAACATGGCAACAAGGAGAGAGATAATAAAGATTAAGAAGGATTCAGTTCAGGCGATATGCAATGAGCTGCACATCAGCCGTGCAACTGTTTATAATGCACTTGCCAACACCACCAACTCAGATACCGCACAACAGGTTCGTCGCCTTGCCCTATCCATATACGGAGGGGTTAAGGCGACGAAAGTTATTTGGTAGAACAACAAACAATGCAACTATGGAAACAATGACCTCAACACAGATGGCCGATCTGTACGGCCTGAAGAGCAGCATCGCCTTCAACAAGCTCATGGCGAGATGCGGCATCCTTGTGGACACCGTCAAGGGTTACGTGCTTGCGGAGAGCTTCCGCGGTCAGGGCTACACGACGGCTGTCACGCAGTGGTTCTTCCTGCCCAACGGAGCGAAGGCCTCGAAGAAGCGTGGTGCCTGGACCGAGAAGGGCTGCCAGCTTATCCATGACCGCCTGCAGCGCCTCGGCATCCTGCCGCTAGACGAACAGCACGACTTATTCAACTAATACCAACAAACCATGAACTTGCAAACGCTGATACACTCGGATGGTGCAGAGAACACCATCATCATGATGACTGGAGCCGACCTGCGGCGGCTCATCGACGACACCAACGCATGGACGCGCAAGGTTGTTGAGGAGCAGCACCAGCCCAGATACTTCGACATTGATGACCTGATGAAGCTTTTCAAGGTAGGCCGCACTACGATCTACAACTGGATGAACAGCGGCAAGCTTCCTGAGCCGATGGCTATCCCCGACACCGACAAGAAGCTGTGGGACCAGGCAGAGATACGCGACTGGGTGGCTTCGGGTCGTGTAGGAAAATACAAGCAGATTAAACCCTTTAAAACTATTCAGCTATGAAAGAGAACGAAAGAAAGCATGACGTTGCCGACCTCGTACTGTTCGGCATCGTGTATCCCATCGCCTTAGTGTTGTACATAGGGCTAGTAGGATGGATATTAAGTTGAGCTTCTATTTTCAAAGGTTTTTAGTTTTCCCAATCTTTTTACCAATTGAGGACAACGCCTGTCGTGAGACACGCCGCGTCCATTTTCAAGAACCTTACAACAAACAAACACAACAGATCATGAGTACCTATATACATCACAACAGCCATGCCCCTGAGCGCTGCCGGACATGTGCGACCGCATACAACGCCATTAACGGGCGCTGGTGCCAGTATCTGAACCGCTATGTTGAACATGCACCGGCTGCGCCGTGCATTGATAACGCAGGCACTGGAGTATGAGCGGATGGTACAAACAGCTGAGGAACCTGTCGGAGCGTCCGTGGTATAAGGACTCCTTGATGGTGCATCTCTATCACTACCTGAAGGAGAGGGCCTACGTGGCTGACGGCACCTACGAGGGCATCATCATACGCCGAGGCTCTTGTGCAGTGACACGCAGCGAGATGATGGAGGCCACAGGCATGAAGTATATGACATTAGACAGAACGCTTAAAAAGCTTATTTCTTACGGCGAGATAGTCGTTAAAGCGAACAGCCGTTTCACAGTCGTAACCGTTTGCGACTATGACAGTTGCGTGATGCCTGAAAGCTTATTCCCAACAACCGATGAGATAAGTAATGAGACAAGTAGTGAGATAAGTAATGAGATAACTGATGAGACAACACACATATCTACTATAGAAGAAAGATATAAAGATAATCTTATAAGTCCTAATAGTCCTTATAAGAATGAGAGAGAGACGCGCGATGTGGTCTTAGAAATAAAAAAGCGCTATAATAAGACCTTCGACGGCAAGCTGCCGCCGCTCATCAGGCTTCATGAGCCGACGCGGCGGATGGTGGAGGCCTGCATCAGCAAGTTCGGCCTGCAGAGCATTGACCGCGTGTTTGAGCAGGTGCTGTCGGAGCCGTTCTCTCTTGGCCAGAACAAGACGGGCTTCAAGGCCAGCTTCCAGTTCATCTTCGAGCCGAGGAACTTCCAGCAGTATCTGGAGCGTGCCATCCTGGCAAAGAAGCAGAAGGAGAACAAGGGCGTGGGCACCTTTGAGATGGCAGAGGCTGAGGCACCGAAGACGGAAGAGCAGAAGACGGAAGAGCAGAAGCAGCGCCTCCTCACGCTGGTGGAGATGGTGAAGAAGAACCCTTCGAGCCACTGCAGGGGTGCTCTGACCGCTGCCTATAATGCAGGAACGCTGTCTCAGCTTGGAATAGACTGGAACCCATTAAACTAACGATAGCATGAAAAAGAACCACTGGACAAAAGAGATGCCGGCCGAGTGCTGCGCAAGATGCAGGAAGTATAGCAAGGTAAGTCTGTGCGAGGGCTGGTGCCTGCTGCACCACCGCACAGTGCGAGGGAAGGACGAGTTATCATGTTTCTCTAAATAGACACACACACTATGACCGACGTAGAGTATTACCGAACAAAGAAGCTGATGCCCCTGCTGAGGCGTCTGGCTGAGGAGTATCCGATGCACACGCTGGAGACCGTCATCCGCAACCTGGACGACCGTCTGGAACACCACAAGAACATGAAGACCAAAAAAGTCAGAAAACAACAACAACCACAAGTTTAACCCTTTAAAAACAAAAAATCATGGACGTAATCAACAAGAAAGTAATCATCCGTGCCGACCGCGCAGGCGTCTTCTTCGGCACACTCGTAGCAAAGCGTGAGACTCCGGCAGGTGTGGAGGTAGAGCTGCACGACAGCCGCCGCCTCTGGTACTGGGTTGGTGCTGCCAGCCTCAGCCAACTGGCCACAGAAGGTACTAAAAACCCATCAGAATGTAAGTTTACCGTTACCGTGCCTCAGCACATGGTCATGCAGGTTATCGAGATTATCCCCGTTTCTGAATCGGCTATCAAATCAATTGAAGCAGTGAAAGTATGGAAGATGTAATCAAGCAGTTTCTATCTGTTAGCTTCGGCTTCGGCGATGGCTTCGGCGATGGCGACGGCTACGGCTCCGGCTACGGCTCCGGCTCCGGCTCCGGCGATGGCTCCGGCTCCGGCGATGGCTCCGGCTCCGGCGATGGCTCCGGCTACGGCTCCGGCTCCGGCTCCGGCGATGGCGATGGCGATGGCTATGGCTATGGCTATGGCTATGGCTATGGCTATGGCTCTAACATCCCGGAGTTTAACGGCCAAAAGGTCTATCAGATTGACGGCGTTGCAACCATCATAGACACCGTACGTGGCAATGTGGCCAAAGGCAGAATCCTTAACAAGGACTTCACGCTGACGCCATGCTGGATTGCAAAAGAAGGAAACTTCTTTGCTCATGGCCGTACGTTGCACGGGGCTGTGCGTGACGTCAGGAAGAAGGCGCTGAAGCGATCACCCATAGAAGAGCGCATCGCCAAGTTCCGAGAGCAGTGGCCCGACGCTGACGAGAAGATCGCAGCACGCAGTCTTTGGGAGTGGCACCACATCATCACCGGCTCATGCGAGGCAGGCCGCAACGCCTTCGCCCGTGACCATGGCATCAGTCTCGACAACGACCGTTTCACCGTCCGAGAGTTCGTCAGCCTCACGGCAAACGCCTACGGCGGCGACAGTATCCGCAAGCTGGCCGACGCCTACGGCATCATCCTTGAAAAGAAGTAATCACCACCGGCGGCTGTCCTGCATGCTGTCACATCACGGCAGCCGCCATTAATTAACCAACAAGATCATGAAACACAAAGAGTCCGACCTGCAGATCCGCTGCGTGAATTGGTTTCGCTACCAGTACCCTGAATTCGCACGGCTTATGGAACATCCCAAGAACGAGGGCAACGGCAACCGCCGTCAGGGAGCCATCGCCAAGGCCGAGGGAGTGACGAAGGGCGTGGCAGACCTTATACTGCATGTGCCGTCGTTTGATACGGTGGAAGCAGAAGTTCCCGTGCGCCATTATGAAATAATACCCGGAACAGGGATGTGCAGCTTTCACCATGAGGACAAGATGAGGGTCGTAGGCTACAACTCTCTTGCCATTGAGATGAAGACGCCGACGGGTACGCAGTCGGCTGAGCAGAAAGAGTGGCAGCGTCTGTTTGAAGCAGCAGGAGGCCTGTACATTATCGTGCGTTCTTACGATGACTTCGTGTCAGACGTGACGAAATACATGCTCAACGTGCCGGTGTATATCAAGGCCAAAGTAAAGGAGGCCGCAGAGACTATCCAGCACGAGCAGGACGAGAGAGTAAAGAAGCAGTTGAAGTCGTTTGTCAAGAAGTCCTGAGCCATGCCTATCCAAGTGAAATACACCATCCGCTGCACAGGTAAGATTGCGCCCTATGAGAATACCTATGACTTCGACTATGCACGCGCAGCGCTGGCCACGTATCAGCGCAAGGCACAGCGAGACGAGATGTTCTACTGCACGACAGAGGTGAAGGCCGAGGAGCCGCTGACCAAGGACGAGCAGTACCTGATGCTGGTATATGAGGTGCGCAGGCTGATAAAACGATACTTTGACAACGGACGCAAGAAGGAAGACCTTGAAGCGTCGCTGGCCAAGGAAAGCGAGCTCGACCATTGGAACGCCAGGACACGCAGTTACATCGACTCCAAGCCAGGACTGGAGGAAAAGCTGAATAGTCTTCCAAGCGACTCCGACAAGTACCGTCACTTCGCTTTCTTTGAGATTGTGGAGGAATGGCGCAGGGTGTGGAAAGAATACTTTGCCTACAAAAAGAAGAAGGACAAGGAACTGCCCGTCGAGCGTGAGATGAAGAAGAAACGCTGCGACTTTGAGAAGAGCATCGACTACTACATCAAACAAACATTACGCTTATAATCACGTATGTTGCGACTCTGCCGCAACCATTAAAAACCAAAACACCATGTCAACAAATCCCACAACCATCCAGAACATCCGCCTCTTCCTCATCTCACCATCGCCCATGAACCCCCGCAAGACGTTCAATGAGGACGAGCTGAAGGAGCTGGCCGACAACATCGCAAGGCAGGGCCTCTTGCAGCCCATCACCGTCAGACCGTCAAAATGGTATGACGAAGTACATGACGGTCAGATTGTCAGCGTCCCAGAAGAGTACGAGATTGTCTGCGGCGAGCGACGCTACCGTGCCTGCTCCATGCTGAAGCTCGAGACCATCCCCTGCATCGTCCGCGAGATGACCGACGACGAGGCCCTCGACGCCATGATCACAGAGAACCTGCAGCGCCGCGACGTAGACCCCATCGAGGAGGCCGTGGCCTTTAACATCCTCAACCTGAGAGGCCAGAGCGTAGCCGACATCGCTGAACGCTCCGGGAAGAGCGCGACTTATGTCAACAACCGCATGCGCCTCACATCGCTCATAGATCCGCTACGTCAGGCATTATCCAACGGCCAGCTGCCGCTTGGCGGTGCATACCTGCTGGCCCGCCTCAACAAAGAGGAGCAGCAGGTGTATTTCGATGAAGAACTGGACGATGAGGACATTCAGCTCACCTTCTCAGACATAGAGGTCTGGCTTAACCGTTACTTCATGGAGCTGTGGCACGCGCCATTCCAGGACGGAAAATCGCTCAAAGAGGAATGGAATCCTAACGGCAAGCTTATCCGACGCTGCGACCGTTGCGACTGCAACACTGGCAATCACGGATGCCTCTTTGCCGACATGAAGAAAGAGGAGCCGCAATGCATCAACCGCACCTGCTTCAACCGCAAGACCGATGTCTACTACGATTGGTTTATCAATCAGCACGCCAGCCGCATCACGCGTGAGGGCCAGAGCATCAAGCCCGGCGACGTTGTCCTCACCAACGCCGGTTATATCTGGGGCAACGAGGAGAAACAGCGCCTGCAAGACTTTACAGAGAAGTACGGACTGATGGGCTACCGTGTGTTCACCGAGAAGGAACTGCCCAACCGCTACTACAGCGGCAGCTCGTCATTGAAGGAAGACCTGAAGAAAGGCAAGGTCGTGGAGTGCATAGAGCTGGCTGATATGGCCAAGCGTCACGATATCTCCATTGCCTACCGCTACATCCCAGCCGATAAGGCTACCTCCTCACCCGTCGATCCGAATTTCAGAGTCTCCCAGCTCTTAGAGCGTTCAGCAGCCGTAGAAAAGAACGCGCAGAAGAAAATCACCGCACGTGCCCGTCAGGCCTTCGACAAGGAGAGATACATCGCCCGCGATTCACAGCTTACGCCCTGGGAGCTTAACATCATGGCCGCCATCGTCTTCGACATGGTGCCGTGGACGGAGCAGGACTTACTTATACCTGGCACACGCAACACCCACGCCACGCCTCAGCAAATAAACACGTTCTTCAACGAGAGAAACTACAGCTGGATGCGCCGCGCCATCGCCTCGTTCATAGAGAAGGAGCACAAACAGCCCTTCCTTGTCGAATTGGCCACCCATGAGTCAGCAAAAGCCTATGCCGACATCAGTTTTATTCGAAGCGAGGCGCATAAAAAGATTGACGACATCAACAGCAAGCTGGCAGAGCTGGGCTACGACGAGAAAGGAAACAAGCTATGAATCCCATCTACACCATCACAGCCATCAGCCGCCTCACACGCCAGCGCGAGCAGATCACGGGCCTCATCAGCAATCCAGACGTAGCCCAGCACCTACTGCAGAAGATGAAGCAGGTGCCAGCACGCAAGCGTGTCTACCTGCGCCCGAAGGTAGAGATTGCTACCCCCGACACGCACAGTCTATCAGAAATCGATGGAACCTCCGATGCAATATAAGTAGCTATGTTCGACAACCTGAAATGCAAGCTCGGCTTCCACAAGCAGGGCGACCCCCGCCGGCTGGACTATGAGAAAATAATTCACATCTGCGAGGAGCGTATCAGGCAGATAAAGACCTCCGGCGGAAATGAAGAATAAACAATTTAAAGCTACACAAAATGAAGAACGAAAGAGAACTACTTATGCTGTTCTATGACAGCGACAACTGCCGCGAGGTGCTGCGCCAGCCATTCCTGCAGGACGGTAAGGTGTGCGCCACCGATGGCCATGTACTGATACGCATCAACGGCAGCCTGTGCGAGGGCAGCTACTACGAGAAGCCCGGCGGACTGACACCGCCACGGACTGCCAAGGTGGTGCCAGAGGCGACAACCGACATTGCCGTGACGCGACAGCAGATAGAGCGGGCGTTGGCGCAGGCTCCCGAGGAACGGAACCGTCAGTGCCCGGAGTGTAAGGGCAGCGGCGACGTGACGTGGGAGTACCGCGACCGTCACTACAATACGCACACGATGGAGGAAACATGCCCCGTGTGCGACGGCTCGGGCACCGTCGATGACTACACCGTCATCAAGTATCAGTTCATCGTCTGCGGCAAGCCACTCGGCTATCATGCGGTGAAGACGCTGCTGGCGGCTATGTCGTGGCTTGACATCGACACCATCCGACTGGTCAATGCCGACGCCCAACCCATGCTCTTCAAACCAGAGAACATGGACGTGGAAATCCTGCTGATGCCACAGATAAGAGATGACAAGCTGGACTGCGTGACGGTGATAGAGGAGCAGGAAGAAGCATAAGTATATAAACAATTTAAAGCTACACAAAATGAAGAAAGAAATCTGGCTCCCTGTAGTGGGATATGAGGGGTATTACGAAGTGAGCGACATGGGTAATATCAGAAATGCGAGGTCAAAGCGAGTACGAGCCATCAGCCACACAAAGCAATACTCTCACTTGTTGCTGTCCGTAGGAGGCAAGCATACGACGAAGAGAGTACACAGACTCGTGGCAGAAGCATTCCTGCCTGCAGTGGAGGGGAAATTGCATGTCAACCACAAGAACGGCGACAGGCATGATAACCGTGTGGAGAACCTGGAGTGGGTAACACAGGCTGAGAACAACCTGCACGCATACCGCACATTGCACAGAAAGCCAACGTTGTTAGGACATGTGCCGCATAACAAGAAATTGTTTGCAAACGAACTTGAGGATATTGATAAGCTGTTAAATTCCGGATTAACTGCCGAAAAGATAGCTTTATCTTACAACATTCATCCATCGACAATTAGGAAACGTATTAAAAAATACAGAAATGGCAAATGACTTACAACAACAGATAGAATATATTAAGCGCTGTCCCGACTACACCATCTTCGCCATCGACCTGTT
Organism: uncultured Prevotellaceae bacterium; assembly: GCA_902778535.1. Lineage (GTDB taxonomy): Bacteria > Bacteroidota > Bacteroidia > Bacteroidales > Bacteroidaceae > Prevotella. The sequence goes on along the minus strand of CACYYG010000001.1, from coordinate 117,226 downwards.
CTGCGGAGCGGGCGGTGAGACAACTGGCATTGAGCGTGCGAAGTTGGACGGGAAGAAGTGTGCCAAGGTGATAGCCTGTGTCAATCACGATACGAACGCCATCAAGTCGCACGCGGCCAACCACAAGGACGCGCTGCACTACATCGAGGACATCCGAACGCTGAACCTCGGCGGACTGGAGCAGTTGGTCAAGACGGTGCATACATATCACCCGAAATCGTACATCCTCCTGCATAGTTCACTTGAATGTACGAACTTCAGTAAGGCGAAGGGCGGACAGCCGCGCGATGCCGACAGCCGGACGCTGGCCGACCACCTGTTCCGCTACATCGAGGCGCTACATCCCCACTATATCCAGATAGAAAATGTCGAGGAATTCATGTGCTGGGGTGCGCTCGACGAGAACGGCAAGCCCGTGAGCCGCGACCAGGGCAGCGACTACCTACGGTGGGTGCGCAAGGTGCAGGCCTACGGCTACGACTTCGACTGGCACGTGCTGAACGCTGCCGACTTCGGGGCCTACACCTCGCGCAAGCGCTTCTTCGGTCTGTTCGCTCGCAAGGGACTGCCGATAGCGTTCCCCGAGCAGACCTTCGCCAAGAACGGCGACGATGGCGGTATGTTCCACCAGTACCGGCAGTGGCGGGCCGTGCGCGAAGTGCTCGACCTCGACGACGACGGCGAGAGCATCTTTGTGCGACGCAAGCCGCTGTGCGAAAAAACGCTGGAGCGCATCTATGCCGGACTGGTGAAGTTCGTGGCGGGAGGCAAGAAGCAGCACGAGGAATTTATGCTGCGCTATAACACCGTGAGACCGCAAGATACGGTGAAATCCATAGACGAACCGTGCGGTGTGGTGACTACCGAAAACCGCTTTGCCAAGGTGAAGTGCCAGTTTCTCTCGAAGCAGTTCAGCGGCGATCCAGACAGCAAGAACATCGACATCGAGCAGCCAGCCGGCACCGTGACCACCATCGACCACCATGCGCTGGTGTCGTCAAAGTTCCTTACTGAGTATTATGGTGGCGCCGACCATAATCATAGTATTGAAGAACCTGCGACCACTGTGACAACCAAGGAACGGCACGCCTTCGTGACGGCATACTACGGTAACGGATTCAACTCTTCGATTGACAGTCCTGCGCCCACCGTCACCACCAAGGACAGGATTTCGCTGGTGAGTACGAAGTTCATAGCCAACGAATACAGCGGCGGCGGTCAGCTTTCCAGCATTGAACAGCCAAACCCCGCCGTGCTCACTACGCCCAAGCAGAAGATTGTGTCGGCACAATACCTGATGAACCCCTATTCGTTCAAGAGCGATGGCGGCAGCATCGACAACCCCTGCTTCACGCTGATAGCGCGGATGGATAAGATGCCGCCTTACCTGATTACCACCAAGGAGGGTGTGGTGGGCATCGCCATCTACGAGAGCGACAGCCCCTGGACGCGCAAGGTGAAGGAGTTTATGGCCGCATACGGCATCGTTGACATCTGTATGCGTATGCTCAACATCGGCGAGCTGAAGCGCATCATGGGCTTCCCCACCGACTACGTGCTTATCGGCACGCAGGCCGAGCAGAAGAAATACATCGGCAATGCCGTGGAGGTGAACATGAGCCGCGTGCTCTGCGAAGCACTGTGCAGGAAAATTAAGAGTATGAACACACAGAATTTAACCTAAAAGCAAATAACATTATGATGGAACAAGACACAAAATCACCTTTTTTCGTTGGTGTAACTGAGGCTATAGACAAGTACGCACAAGAGCGCACACCCGAAGATAGTATACTTATGGTGCTCTCTGACGGCCAGACAGCCTGTCAAATTGTAGGAGGAAAAACTGAGCACATTGAGAAAACCCTCCTTAACTATATGAAGAATAATCCCGGCGTCGCAGAGATAATCTGCCGAACAGCGCTTACATTTCACTTTATGATGGCACAGCCCGTGCTACGGGTAAGTACGCCACCAGTGCCACCTGATGGTGTTGCTGAGGAATGGCTAAAATATGCGCGACAAACCCCTATATCAATAACCCCCAAAAACGAAAAGCATTATGAGAGCGAGAACAGCTAATTGGTTTTTATGTAAAGTCCGTTACGATAAGACGATGGAGGACGGACTGCAGAAGAAGGTCATGGAGACCTATGTGTTGAACGCCGTGAGCTTTGCTGAAGCCGAGCGCCGCATCTTCGAGGAGATGTCGCATTACGTTAGCGGCGAGTTCGAGGTGGCAGAGATTGACCGGGCCGTTTGGCGCGAGATTTTCTTCAGCGATGAGGCTGCCGCCGACAAGTGGTACAAGTCGAAGGTGCAGTTCATCACCATCGACGAGAAGACGGAAAAGGAGAAGAAGACCAGCGTATACTACCTTGTGCAGGCTGAGTCGTTTGAGGCTGCCAGGCAGAACATCGACGAGGTGATGGCAGGCAGCATGTTAGACTACGTCATCAGCTCTGTCAGCGAGACTAAGATTATTGACGTCTTTGAATTAACGAAGTCATGAAGGAAGAAACGAAAGAACTAATGGCCGAGATTAACGAAGAGATCCGAAATGGTCTCAATTTCTGGGCAGACACCATGCTGACGGCTGACGCTGACGAGTGGGCTTACCATCTCAATTACTTTTCCCGTGACATTATCAACGCCAGCATAATATTCCAGCATGTGCTGAGCAACATAGGCATCAAGAGCGGGATAATAACGGAGGAGAACACCGAGGAACTTGGGAAGAGACTGCGTCAGCTTGTCATCGACATGACGGGCTATGACCCTGCCGGTATAATCATCAAACAGTATAAGGGAAATGGAAACAATGAACAGCAATGAAATGAACTGCACGCATCCTGAGCTGGAATGCCAGGGCGTAAGAGGCGACAGGGAGAACTGCGGCTGCCGCTACTGTGTGTTTAACCGTTACTACAACACCGTCGAGGCTGAGCCAGAAGCTGTTGCCGACGATGATGATGAAGATGAGGAGGCAAGGCCATGGACAGGACTTTGAAAGAGAAGATCATCGCAAAGCACGTTGAGGCTAAAGATGCTTTCCCGCACCTCTACGACTGCGAGTGGGTGGAGAAGGCCGCCGATGAGGGCTGGAGCCGCTGCAAGGAAGGTATCATAAAGGCGATGCCTGAGGCAGCGGAAAAGGCAAAGGCGCTGGAGATCCTGGCAGTGGTCTACTACACCAGCTTCAAGGATGCCCTGAACACCTTCTATCGTGAGTGCATGGAAGACACGATAGCCAGCTGTGAGCTTTGCATGAACGAGATCCAGAAGGTGACGGCAGAGATCAAGGAACTGACAGACAAGCTGGAGAGTCTATGACAAAGAAGCACACAGCCAACATCGACGTGATGGTGAACGGCGGGCGCACGCACTACCGCATCCTGCGCTATCCGTACTGCCCGCTGTTCCGCGTGAAGCCTGACGATCTGCTGGCATGGCTTATTGACAAGCTCCCGTCGCTGAAGTGGCGCAAGGATGCCGTTGTCTTTGTTAACTTTCAGGATGGGGGTGAATATGAAATCAGAATAAACAACAAATAACTATGGACTACGAAAAAAAATATAAAGACCTCGTTGAAGCTGTCAAGACACTGACAGAGGCAAACCCATCTGATGAGGGTATTCAGAACTGGGTAAAAGACAATGTTCCTGAACTCCAAAAGAGCGAGGATGAGAGGATAAGGAAGTGCATCTGCCTATGCTTAGAAGAATGCGTACATAATGACATTATCCGTGATTACGAGAAAGATAAATGTCTTGCATGGCTTAAAAAACAAGGTGAAGCTAAAGAATCTTCAATTCCACAACATGAGGGTACACAAAAAGATACCTCATGTAAAGAAAATGATGATTCTTTAACAAGTGAGGATGAGAGGATGAGGAAAGCCATTTACATTTACCTTGATTGGCTTGAAGGAAGAAAAGATTATGCGCCAAAAGGCAAGTATTCTATCAGAGACATGCTGGCCTGGCTTGAAAAGCAAGGTGAGCAAAAGCATACAGATAAGACTGAATCAAAGTTTAAGGCTGGTGATATAATTCGTAGAAAAGCCCCCTCTTCCTATGATAAAGACATGCAAGTAGCAAGAATTGAAAAAGACTACTATATATGTAATCATATTGGTAAGTTCTCAAGCGAAGTAGTTCCGTTTTCAAAAGAATCCTGTTATGAACTTGTTGAACAAAAACCTTCTGATAATGTTAAACCAAAGTTCCATGAAGGTGAGTGGTGCATAGATAATGAAGATGATACTATATTTCAAATAGTAAAAGTATTAGATAATATTTATACCTATAGGACAAATAAAGGTAAAGAGTATTCTTGCACGCATTATTCGTTAGAAAATGATGTAAGGCTTTGGATTGTCGAAAATGCCAACGACGGTGATGTGCTTGCCTATAAAGATGAAATTTCAATTTATAAACATGACATAAAAAATTGCACTAAAGAAGATGCTAATTTTGGAGGTTTTGTTTATCATTGTTGTTATGATGGTAAAAGATTTATAACTGATAGTTTATATTCTTTGACTGAAAAAGACAAAAAAGATATATATCCAGCTACCAAAGAACAGCGTGACTTCTTGTTTCAAAAGATGAAAGGAGCAGGATACGAATGGGATGTTGAGAAGAAAGAGTTGAAAAAGATTGAGAATGAAATAGAAATTCCTTTTGGTGCGAAAGATAGTGAGCTTCAAGAGGCAAGCTATCATATCCCAAAAGGTTTTTATGCAGTGTTAGATGGCAATAAAGTAATCATCAAAAGGTTCAAAAACCCCAGACCTCAGAACAACTAAAAGCGCAGAAAGGAGAATAAAATTATGAAAGCACCAGAGAAATTGTATCTACACCCAACTGCAAAAGGGAAAGTAGGTGCAAGTTGGTTGACATTTCCATTAACCAACGAAGACATTGAGTATGTCCGCAAGGATGCCTTTGTTGAAAAGGCTTGCGAGTTTATTGAAACATACCCACATTTGTTTATAGGCGTTCTTAGAAGTGAAGTAATTGAGGACTTCAAAAACTATATGGAGGAATAGATTATGAAACTGATAGACAAAGACGCTTTAGTGGCGGAGATAGAGAAAAGACGTAGTAGAAATTCAAAAAATAAAATAAACCTTGCTGCTGCATTTGAGGATAATTATCTTCTTTCTTTTATCGATACCCTTGAAGTGAAAGAAAGTGATGAAACTGCCAAAGCATTTGCAAGAATAATCAGAGCAAACCTGACAGGGATAGATAAAGATGTTCAATATAAATTTGAACAACTTTATAAGGAAATTACGGGCGATAGAATGTACAAAGGATATAATGATTAAATTATATGATACAATATATTAAAGTTATGGAATATCCATTAAAACAATACCAGTGTAACGTATGCGGAGAATTGTCCGATGTGTTAGATTGCGACCAGCCCTTACCCAAAGGCTGGACGATTGGAAGCAGATTTATTCACTATTGCCCAAAATGTTCAAAACAAAAAAGAATAAAAGAATTATGATGACAAAAAGAGATAACAGTATTTATGCTGCCGCAAGAAAGCATAGCAGTAATCGTGACAGCAGAATGTCTTTTATGTGTGGTGCAAGATGGGCAGACAAACACCCAAACGCCATAGATATGTCTTATCTGCAAAACTGGTATCAGGATTCCATTGACGAAACCAAAGAACCGATATGGACTGATAAGCATCTCGAAGAGTTGTTTAACGATTTTTACTTAATACCAAAAATAAAGTTATGAAAAAGATACTCTTTAGTGATAGGTTCGGCCTGACAGACGCTGTGCTGTCATGGCAGAAGACAATGACCAGACGAGTTGAAAAAAAGTTCAACCACCCGCTTGTGACCGACATATCCGAGTGGGGAATTGACGATAAAGGGAAATGTTACCTCGTCATCACCTATTCGACAGGACTGACCGAAGACGTCTATCCTCCCTATCAGATAGGTGAGGAAATTGCCATCGCACAGCCATACAAGGACATCTGCCTGACCGACCCGATATTCTTCGAGGGTATGCGGCGGGAGGCAGGATGGAACAATAAGATGTTCGTCGCTGCCGAGTACATGCCTCACCGCATCAATATCACAGACATTAAGCTGGAGCGGCTGACTGACATCACAGAGGAGGATTGTCGCAAGGAGGGAATCATCTGCGTAAACTTCCGTCAGTGGCTGAAGCAGGACTTGGACGATTTCAGTCCGCAGGAGTATGTCGACCATGACCTGTGGACGCTGCCCATATTCAGAAGCGGAATAGAGAATGGTTGGGAGGAGCAGAGCAAGGATGATATCGCTTCCTACACCGCAAAGACGGCGTTCATCGTGCTTTTCGCCAAGCTCTCGCGCAAAAGTCCGAGCGAAGTAAACGCGCTCAATCCTTGGCTGTTTGCCTATGAGTTTAAACTGATAAAGGACTAAAAGCAAGGCAGACACCATGAAAGTAACTAAGCATTATGAGCAAGACCACGTCATCCTGTACGTGGAAGAAGGAGAGCTGCGCACCTGCATCACCCTCGACAGCGACAAGCAGATGCTGCGCCTTGGCCAGTGTCTCATCGACTTAGACAGGACTGACGGAAGACAAGTTAGTATAGGAGAAGAATAACAACTAATTACACGAATTGAACGAATTATTCATAAATTATGGAAAGAGACAAAATCGAAAGAAAAGTAAACGACGTATTAAACGACGTTTTGGGTGTCGCCTACAGCGAAATCAAGGATGATGCCGTATTGGAAACCGACCTCTGTGCCGACTCACTCGACGCAGTGGAAATTGTCATGGAATTGGAGCATGAGTTCGGAATCAGCATACCAGACGAAAAGATGTACGACAGCAAAGGTTGCACAGTTAAGAACGTGTATGACTTAGTGGAGGGCTTGCTATGATGGTACAATTTATCCTTATGACGATAGCATTCGTAATCATGCTCATTGTCGCAATCATTCAGAACAGCACAATCAAGCGACTGGAGAAGACAAACGAGGAATTGTTGGATAAGAAGAACAGCGAGTACATGGGATCAAAAAACAAGTAACATCATGAGAGAACAGAATCAAAAAAGAATCTACATCAGTGGCCCCATAAGCGGGCACGACTTTGAGGAACGAAGGGCGGCGTTCAAGCGAGTTCAGAATATGCTTGAGGCTCAGGGCTACGAAGTGTTCAACCCTATGGAGAACGGGCTGCCCGCTGAGGCTACAACGAGAGAGCACATGCACCGTGACCTGGCCGAGATGACACGCGAGGACAAACCCTATGAGGCCATTTACCTGATGCGCCGATGGACGCACTCTAAAGGCTGCATGGTGGAGTTTGAAGTGGCCACGTCCATCGGTCTCCATGTCTTCTTTGAAGAAGCTGGCCTAACGGCAAGGTTTATCTAATTTTGTGTAATATACTATTGTCATACTCACTATTTATTATCTTTGCAGCTATGAAGAAACGCTATTTTGATTTGTTCCAGCTATGGGTGCGCGAGTACTTCAAGCACCCGCTAGAGAATATCCGGCAGGCGAAGCCCATTGTGCCAGGCCGTCTCTATTCAAACTTCGGCAACGCCTGCAAGGCCATACCGATGACGGAGCGAGAGCGGAAGCTAGTCAGGGACACCGATGCGCTAGGCGCCCTGCCATTTGAGCTGCTTTCCGACGTGAAGGATGCCGACATTAGGCAGCTGAAGAATCTCTATGAATTGCCAGATGTTGCACAGCGCGATATTCCCTCTCGCTGCAGCTTATGCGATTTCTACCGTCGAGGCATCCCTTGCCCTCTGTATAACGTGCTGAAGAACGGAAGCACTGTATGTGACACTCACAAGTATATCATCATCAAACCCGCACACCATGTCTAACAGCAGGAACATAAAAGACGCTGCGCCCGTGCTCAACAGCCGCCAGCGCCGCCAGATTGCCAAGGCAAACAAGAAGAAGAAAGGTGCAGGTCCCACCGACGAGCGCCAGATAGCCAGTGGCGTAAAGCTATATACCGACGACTCCTATAAGGACAAAAGGAAGAAGGTGTTCTCGCATGGACTGAAGGAAGCCCGTGAGCGCATCAGAGCAAAGAACGCAAAGTTCGACCTGCCAGAGAAGATTACCACAGCTCTGAAGCCGCTGTCACGCCTGTTCCCGAAGCGGAAACGCACCACATGCCTCGTCATCAACAAGGACGGACGGCAGCGGGAGTTTATGCCCGACGTGCCAGGGCGCCATCGTATTCTGGTGCACGGCTGTGTGGCCAGAAAGATGGTGTCGGGTGTGTGTATGCTGGTGCGCATCACTAGCAACGAGGACCACGACCACAACATCATCGACGGCTCATGGGCTATCGTGCCTGCCGAGTACAGGATGATGAACGCCACGACCATACAGGAAGTGAAGCGCAGGCCGTTCTTCTTCCTGAGGCGCTATTGGTATGAGATAACCTTCGACGGACGTGTGCAGCCGGCTCACATGCTCTACGACTACGGTTTGAGTCCTGTAGCACAGCGGACAAGATTCTATATTACTCACGAATATGTGCCTGTAAGAAAGCAGGACGCCACCAACGACTACTTCCGCTTCTGGTACGGCAAGCCTCAGGCACCATTGTTTAACGACACTAAAAAGCAAGAAAATGGCACAGAATAACGACCACGACCCCACCTGGATATCATTCGGTGACAGAGACGTGAAAGACGGCATGACCGTTGCGGTCAATAACAGCCTTGAGCAGACTGGGCAGGTCTTTCTGGATAGAAACAGGGCTACTCCCAGTTACCAAACAGTCATCAAAGGCCAGCGCCTTCTTCTTGACCCTACTGGCAAGGTGATAGTGGCAGACCCCGGAGTCATATCAGTCAACACCGTACTGAAGGTTCTCGTGTGGGACATGGATCAGACACACTCAGTTGTGACGGGGCAGACCAGAGCCGAAGGAGGGCAGGCCACCCTTACAGAAAGCACTCTACGCGACCAATTCGCAATGAACATCCTCAACGCTATGATAGCTGCGACACCAGGGCTGAAAGATGCCGACGATGCCAGCATGTTCTCAGCTGCCACCATAGCCTACCGCTTTGCTGAGGCGATGATGAGGTCTGCTGCCGACTACAGACCCAACGAGAATAGTGGTTCTGAGCAGCAAGAGACTGGCTCTGACACCGTCATCAGCGGCAGCGTGAAGATAGAAAGCGATAGTGTGAAGATAGAGAACACGGTCACAACTGAGGGTGGAGTCAGCACAAAAAATCCACTGATTATCAACGGAAGCGGGACTAACGGAGAACTAACCGTCAAGGGCAACGATACTTATAGTCCTGATGATAATCCGAGCAATGATATTACGGGTGTGCTGAATGTGAATGTCGTTGCTGGTGGCGGTGAAGATTTGACCACGCTAAATAGTGGTGTCAGTAACAACAAGTTTCAAGTAAATAATTCTGGAGCTATTGATATAGGCGCGACAGGCCTTGGTAGAGATGCTAGTCATCCTATTCATATTTCTGGGGGCGGTGGAAGTTCCACAGATGTGGTTCACATTGGAAGCAGTACTAATGGAAGAGGTGAATCAAGTTCATATCCTTTTGTTGTTAAGGGCGGTGATAGTTATACTCCAACAGGTGGTACGCAAATAGATGATGTCATTAAAGTAGCAATAGTTGCTGGTGGTGGAGGTGGAAGCAGCGTTGATAAAGGTTCTGTTCCTACTGTACAACCCAGTCTTACATACACCCTTGAACATGTTTTAGTTTTTCAATATGACTCATATAGTACATCTTTGCGTAAAGTTGCTCTTGGGGATTTAGGTGTTCCTGTACTTCAGACTATATCAAATGGTAATTTTCCTAGTTATTCAGATATTAAAAAGGGATACTATTACAAATTTATAACTACTAATCCAACAGTTGTAGATATTGATTTGCCAGCTGCTGCTGTCCCCAACGGAGATATAGTTAATATTGTTATTTTTAGCTTTGAATTGGATGCTACAGCAAATTTCTCTGTTACTGCTCAGAATAATAATGAAATATTGTATAGAGAGTCAAATCCAGGAGCAACGCTTGCAAAAGGAATCTATGAAATAGATTGCTTGGCTGATGGTAATCGTTGGATTATTGGAGTTACAAAGCTTGTGAGCAACTAAAATAAATCATTATATCATGAACAAGGAAATAAGACCAAAGGGACTGACGCTCTCACCTGATGACCGTGCGGTAACACCTGGCGAGCTTGCCGTTTGCGCTGGCGTAGAGCTGCATGACGGCACCCTGCGCCCGTCCTTTGTTGACGGAACGAAAATTAAGACGCTCAGCGCAGACTCTACAGTACACACTCTCATTTATGTACATGATGGAGCGTCATATACCAACTATATCACTTCCGTCGGCGACACCCTTTTTTGGTGGGACAATAGCTCTGACGAGGATCCATCGGCGGGTTTCCCAAAAACAATCAGCAGCATAGATGCCACACAAATCAAAGATATCTCCTCTGTCGGCAATACGCTATGTATTGTCACCACCACGGGCATCCACTATGTCCTATTTAAAGATGGCGTCTACAAGTATTTGGGCACACAGCCTCCCTTTATCAACATCCAATTCTCTCTTACTGATGCTACATACTCTGGAGACACTAAACAGCCGCTTAGTAAAGCTGCTGCCGAGATGTTCGACTTGGATAACCAAGAGAAGGGAGATAGTCCCAAGGTATCCGTTAAGGAGTCGTACCGTGCTGAGGTGACGGAGAATGCATACGCTCTCATCAACCGTGTGCACAACGAGATTACCAACGAAGGACATTTTTATGCCCCATTCTACGTCCGCTATTGTCTGCGTCTTTACGACGGTACTAGTCTTGTCCGTCACTCAGCCCCTGTTCTTATGCCAGTATGCATCGGCCATGAGGACTATATAAACATGAACGGTATGGGCGTGAACGTCCGCGCAACACCACATAAGATTGAGGCAGCCGGCACTAACGAGATGCAGCTGCACTATATTGCTGCAAAGCTGCTATATAAATGCATTGGATACGGATGGAGTAATTTGAAGCAGTACTGGAGTGACATTGTTACCTCCCTTGATGTCTTTATATCGACTCCTATTACACGAACTCGACAAGGTGAGCTAATTAAGTTTGTGGGCGTATTACCTGATACAACCTATAAGCTTCGAAATGGCAAATTAGAACCTTGGAAATTTTCCCAGTTCCTGTCTACAAGCTATGTATATGTCCACATGTCCGAACTGGGAAAGGATGCCTATGATGAGAAGCTGTTTTCGCCAGACATCTTTTTCAAGATAGCATCCTTTGGCCTCAACCATAATATGCCATCAGATTTTGCTGATTTCCCAGTTCAGGGATCAACTTTGGCAGCACTTTCGGCACAGGAGAGAATGGAGGATGACTATCGCTCGCACCATATACTGAAGCCCGACGAATCAGGCAATCGCCATTCTTTCGTCTACAACAAGCGTCTCCACGTTTTTGCAGCCGAGGAAAATCTTTTTGACGGTTTTACGTTCAACACGATGCTGCCGTATATAGACGACACCACGACAAGTGCTGAGCAGTATAATTACATCTATGTCAAGATTGCTACCGACGATGGCGTCAAGGTGGTAGTAGCAAACGGCCTGGGCTGGCTCAATGACAATGTTATGAAAATGCTCCCCATGTTCTACCCAGACTCAAGGGCTGTTGAGATGACTGTTACGTATGAGACCATAAGCGGAGGTAGTAGGACTTTTGGCCGCGGCAAATCACTAACCATGACTCGCCTGCCTTTGCTAGAAGGTTCGAGAACAATAGGCGAGTATACCACCGTTTCATCAGCACCAGCTACGACGGCAAAGGTAGTTCCGTCACCCAATAAAATTTTTGTATCAGAGATTAACAATCCGTTCTTCTTCCCGCTTGAGGCTCGTCAGACGGTAGGCGTAGGCACCATTTACGGGCTGGGTGTCGCTACGCGAGCCATCAGCCCAGGACAGTTTGGTGACCATGACCTTATGGTATTCTGCTCAGATGGCATCTGGGCGCTATCAGTGAATCGCCAGACAGGCACCTACAGCAGCTCGCACAATGTCAGCCGCGAGGTGTGCAGCAATCCGAAGTCAATCTGCCAGCTCGACCAGTCCATCGTCTTCGCCACTTCGCGTGGCCTTTCACGGATTGTTGAGCAGGATGCTGTATCGCTCTCCGATGCTCTTCACGGCCCGATAATCGACACGTCAAAGCTGCAGTCGCTTATCAACGAGTTCAGCAGTGGAGGAACTTTTGTTGATTCAGATATCGTTACACTCCTTAACTACAATACCAGCCCCGTCGATGCTTTTCAGGATGCTACTGCCCTTTACGACTATGCTAAGGAGCGCCTTATCCTGGTCCCGTCATCGGCTGTGTCGGCGCAACCGGCCTACGTCCTCTCTCTCCGTGATGGTTCGTGGTCGACAATACTCCTGCCGGCAATCAAGGCAGTCGTCAATGCCTATCCCCATCCCTACGTCGAGTTGGCTGACGGCAAGCTTCTCATCCTCGATAATCCTTTTGAATACGAAAGTAGTCAGAGTACCACTTCTGCAATCATCGTATCTCGCACGTTATCCTTTGCAGACACGATGCAGGTCATACAGGGTTTTCAGCAGATGAACGACTGTGGCACAGGCCGCGTCCCCGTCATCTTCCTTTACGGCAGCAACGATGCCATCAACTGGAAGCTAATAGGAAAGGCACAGCGCAACCATGCACCATACCTTCCTGGTCATCCGTATCGTTTCTGGCGTTTCGCGGTGTACCTGCAGATGCTGCCAGACGAGCGCTACTCGTCGCTCATCCTCGATGTCATAGAGAAGTACCAGAAGCTTTAGCCACCTTGTCAAACTCAGCAGCAGCCATCAATGCACGCTCTTTGCTGTCAAGCTTCAGATATTTTCGTAGCATTTGTTCCGTTGAGTGCCCTGTGACTGCCATGATGGCAGACAGCGGCACTCCGCTTTTGTATGCATTGGTGGCAAAAGAACGTCTGGCAGTGTGTGTGACGATGCACTCATAGAACTTCTTCTTGGACGTGTAGGACAACATTCCCTTCTGCGCGTTGATGTTTGCAGGTTCCGTCCAGCCGAGCAAGAGTCCGACCAGCTTGATGCGCTCATTGAGCTTTGAGTCCTTGATGTGTGGCAGACGGCCATGATGCTTCTGCAAAATTTCTTTCAGGTTGCCAAGCACGGGAATGTACACCTCTTTGCCCGTCTTCTGCTGTGTAAGGTGTATAAACTCCTTGCCCATCATCTCTTCAATCATATCAGCATCGACACGGGAATAATCGCTGATGCGCTGTCCTATCATACATCCGACTAGGAAAATGTCGCGGGCATTGTCAAGCATTCGCCGGTGAGACTCTTTGCTGATGAATTCAATAAGGCTGTTTATCTCTTCGGCGCACACATTATTTATATTATTGATACGCTTGAGCAGGGAAGCATGATCCATGAGGTCTATGTTGCACATCTCATTTATACGCTCAGTAGGGATGTAGATATTGTCTACTTCCTCCCAGTCGACGGAAAAGCGTGATGACTGGAAGTCATCGTTGGCAGTCAGATGCAATTCCTTTGCTGCATTCAGCATAATCTTGAACGTCCGCATGTACCTGGCTATGGTGTTTGGCGAGTAGCCCTGTTCAATATAGAAGTTCTTCAGGTCGAAATAGAGGTCAAGCGTCACGTTTTCCCAATCAACCACCTTTTTACGTTTCTTCTGGTAGTCGGCAAAGACATTCCTGAAGGTTTTGTAGCCTTTGATAGTAGCAGGAGAAATCTTGCTTGTGCTCCTGCGCTTCAGACGTGCGCCTGACTCGCAATCAGCAATATATTGGTCAATATACTGCGATAGGGTAGGCTTGTTCAGCTCTCTTGCGGCCTGCAGCATCTTTTCTTTCTCAGCTTTCTTCTTTTCAATGACCTCTATTTCGTCCTTGTGCAGGACCGCGTTAATGGTGTTAGAAGCTGAATCAACGGTAAGCGTTCCTGCTTTCTCTTCGATTGACAAGTCCTTCTGTATCTGCCACAGCTTTGATGCCAGGGTGTCCTCTATGAAAATGCTCGTCCCTCGTTTGTGGGCAGTCTTGGCTGTCTTTAACGTTTGCTGAATGAGCTGCCATCGCAGTTTGTCAACACTGATGCCGAGCGCGATGCCGTTATGTACATCTTTTGTATAAATGCGGACGGAGAGTCTGACCTCTTCTTCGCCGCCGTACTGTCTTCCAATGATGCTAACCATATAAATAAGAAATGAAGATTACGTCTGCAAAATTACGAAATTATTCTGAAAACGTATCAAAAACGTATCAAAAATTTTGAATTGTTTTGGAAAAGATTAAAAACGTATCTTTCGGAAATGCCCTGTATATAGTGGTTTTCGGAGATTTTTCTATTTCAATATAATTGTAAAAAAGTAGTCCTGGAGGTACCACTCCTCCTTTCATTATGAATCCCGCGAAAGTCGCAAGACCGTAGCGGGGTTTTTTGTGTTAACTGTCTAATATCTGCGTTATTATTGCCTTAACGACTGCTGTCCGCAGCTACCAGTTTTGCCCTCTTCGACAAAAAAAATAATGACTTTTTTCATTTAGAAGTTTTTATTTCAAATAATTGTTGTACCTTTGTACATGCATAGCATGTGAAACTGTAAAACGAGTAAAATTATGAAGAAAGAACGGTTATCAAAAGTGGTGGCGACGGTGAAAGGATTCTTGTCTTTTTACCTTTTTGCCCTTCTGCCTTTGGTCGGATGTAATTCTGCCGACAAAGTGACAAACAACACCATCGATCAGGAGGAGGTGTTGGCCAAACTCTCGCTTGAGGACAAGGCCCACTTCGTGATTGGCGTGGGAATGGCCGGATTCTCTGGCGACGATGCCGTTATCGGTGCCACCAAGAATCTCGTGCCTGGTGCTGCCGGTACTACCTATCCGCTCGACTCGCTGGGCATCCCTTCCATCGTGCTGGCCGACGGTCCTGCCGGACTCCGCATCGACGCTACCCGCGAAGGCGACTCCGCCACTTACTATTGCACCCATTTCCCCATCGGAACGCTGCTCGCTTCTACGTGGAACACGCAGCTCGTAGAGGAAGTAGGCCAGGCCATTGGCGAAGAGGTGAAGGAATATGGTGCCGACGTGCTGCTGGCTCCTGCCATCAACATCATGCGCAATCCTTTGTGTGGCCGTAATTTCGAATATTATTCCGAGGATCCTGTGGTGGCCGGAAAGACGGCTGCCGCCTACATTGCCGGCGTGCAGAAGAACGACGTGGGCACGAGCATCAAGCACTTTGCCGCCAACAACCAGGAGACCAACCGCATGAACACAGATGCGCACATCTCGCAGCGCGCCCTTCGCGAAATCTATCTGAAGGGCTTCGAGATTGCCATCAAGGAGAGCAAGCCTTGGACGGTGATGACTTCCTATAATTATATCAACGGCGTCTATACTTCTGAGAGCAAGGACTTGGTGCAGACCATCCTGCGCGACGAGTGGGGCTATGAGGGCACGGTGATGACCGACTGGTTCGGCGGCAAGGACGGAGCCAAGCAGATGTGGGCCGGCAATGACATGCTGCAGCCTGGCAAGAAAGAGCAGTTCGACAGCATCGTGGCTGGTGTGAAGAGCGGCAAGCTGGCCGAGGCCGACCTCGACCGCAACGTTCAGCGCATTCTGAATCTCGTCGAGAAGAGTCCGCGCTTCCAGGGTTATCAGTATTCCAACAAGCCCAATCTCGAGGCACATGCTGCCGTAACCCGTCAGTCGGCTGCCGAGGGTATGGTGCTGATGAAGAACAACGAGGTATTGCCTCTGAAGGAGAGCGTCAAGAAGGTGGCGCTGTATGGCTGCACGTCCTACGACTTCATTGCCGGCGGCACTGGCTCTGGCAATGTGAACCACGCCTATGTCGTCTCGCTGCTCGACGGTCTGAAGAAAGGAGGCTACACCGTGAGCGACGAGCTGAAGACCACCTACGAGAAGTATCTTGCCGATGCTGAGGAAGCCCGTATGAAGGCCCTTGAAGAGCTGGCCAAGAAGGACGAGCAGGCTGCTATGCTCGCCAGCTTCCTGCCTGGCTCGCTGCCTGACGAGAAACTGTTTACTGCCTCTGAGCTGACTGCTCAGGCCAATGAGGCCGATGTGGCCATCATCACCATCGGACGCATCTCGGGTGAGTTCATCGACCGCAAGGTAGCCGACTTTAATCTGAACGACTCTGAGATGAAGCTCATCCGGCAGGTGTGCGACGTCTATCACAAGGCTGGCAAGCAGGTGGTGGTGCTGCTCAACATCGGTGGCGTCATCGAGACTGCTTCCTGGAAGAACCTGCCCGATGCCATTCTCTGCGCCTGGCAGGCCGGTCAGGAGGGCGGCAACAGCGTTGTCGACGTGCTCAGCGGCAAGCTGCCGCCTTCAGGCAAGTTCACCATGACGTGGCCCGTCAAGTTCAGCGATGCCTACTCGTCAAGAAACTTCCCCATCGACGAAGATCCCCGCATCGACATGATGAATCAGGGGCAGAAGGGTGACGTGAAGAACGTCGACTATACCGATTATGAAGAAGATATCTACGTGGGCTACCGTTACTTCGACTCTTTCGAGGTGCCCGTCAGCTATCCCTTCGGCTTCGGCCTCAGCTACACCACGTTTGACTACAGCGATGCCAAGATAGCCGAGAAGGGCAATGCCTACGAGGTCAGCGTGACTGTCAAGAATACAGGCAGCTACGACGGCAAGGAAGTCGTACAGCTTTACATCTCTGCTCCCGACAACAAGGCAGCCAACAAGCCTGCCAAGGAGCTGAAGGCATACGCCAAGACCAAGCTGCTGAAGCCCGGCGAGAGCGAGACGCTGACGCTCACCGTTAAGGCCGAAGACCTCGCCTCGTTCGATGAAGCCGCTTCGGCTTGGGTCGTAGCTGAGGGTGAATACCAGTTCCTCATCGCTGCCTCCTCGCAGGACATCAAGGCCACTCTCACCGCTAATGCCAAAGCCTGGCAGGCAAAGGTCAACGACGTGATGAAACCACAGGTACAAATGAACCTTTTAAAGAGATAACCGACTATGGCTAATAAAACTGGAAAGTTAACTGCACTTGTCATCGCCGGCATGGCAATGCTTGGCGCCTGCACAGAGAAGAAGGCAGCAGATGTCACTCTGCAAGTAAAAACACAATATGGCGTTCTTGAAGGCTTCGAGGAAGACGGTGTGAAGAAATTCCTCGGCGTTCCCTTTGCCCAGGCTCCTGTTGGCGAGCTCCGCTGGAAGGCGCCACAGCCCGTACAGTCCTGGGAGGGTGTTCGCGAGGCAAAGGCTTTCGCCGACGATCCCATGCAGCCCGACATCTTCGGCGACATGAATTTCCGTGGCTCAGGCCGCAGCGAGGACTGTCTCTACCTCAACATCTGGACGACGGCAAAGACAACGGCCGACAGTCTGCCCGTACTCATCTATTTCAACGGTGGCGGACTGATGGCCGGCTCGGGCAGCGAGCCTCGCTACGACGGCAGCTCTATTGCCAAGGAAGGCGTCATCGGCGTGACGGCCAACTATCGTGAGGGCGTGTTCGGCTTCTTCGCCCACCCGGAGCTCACGGCTGCTTCCGACTATAAAGGCAGCGGCAACTACGGCTTCCTCGACCAGGTGGCTGCCATCAAGTGGGTGAAGGAGAACATTGCAGCCTTCGGTGGCAATCCCGACCGAATCAATATCGTGGGCGAGTCGGCTGGCTCGTTCTCCGTCTCGTTGCTGATGTGTTCGCCCCTCTCGAAGAACCTTATTGCCGGCGCCATGCTCTCGTCGGGTGCCGAGGTGCTGCCCTACGAGCCGAGCTCGCAGGCCGATGCCGATGCTGCCGGCGCTGCCCTGCTCAAGGATGCAGGCATTGCCAGCCTGGCCGACGCGATGGCCCTCGATGCCGACTCGCTGCAAAAAATGCTGCCTCCCAGAGGAATGGCCAACGTGGTGCTCGACGGCTATTTCATGAGCGAGAGTGCTGACGCCGTGTTCGAGCGCGGCGAGCAGGCCCAGGTGCCGTTGCTTGCTGGCTGGAATTCGCTCGAGGCCCATCCCATGCAGGCACTTCAGGGACAGGCGCCTACCGTCGAGAACTACAAGAACGCCCTGAAAGCCCAGTTCGGCGACTCAACCGACGAGATATTCGAGGCCTACGGCATCACCACCGACGACGACGTGATGAGCCAGAAGGGCTTCAACCTCGTGTCCGACCTCTTCACGGGATTCCCCACATGGAAGGCCTGCGACTATCATGCCAAGGCCGGCCTGCCCGTCTACCGCTACCACTACATGCACCCGCGTCCGCAGGTCTCAGCCAAGATGGGCGACAAGACCGCTGCCCTTGCCGGCGGTGTGCGTGAGAAGACCGAGGAAGAGAAGAAGGTCCAGCAGCCCGCCATCGCTCCAGGTGCCGTCCACTCTGCCGACATCGAGTATGCCATGGGCACCCTCGATACCAACGAATTCTACGACTGGCAGGCTGAGGACTACGCCATCTCGAAACTGTTCCTCAGCTATTATGCCAACTTCTGCAAGACCGGCAATCCCAACGGCGAAGGACTTCCCCAGTGGTCGCCCATCACCAAGGACAATCTCGATGCCGCTCCTGTCATGATCATCGACGTTGAGTCGAAGGAAGTCGCTTCGCCGGAGAAGGAGAATGCCTACCGCACACTTGAGGAATTCTATAGAAACAAAAACTAACAACTATGAGAAAGTCAATTATCATGATGGCTCTGGCAATGGCTTGCCTCGGAGCCTCGGCACAGGAAAGGCTGTTCAACAGCGCCAGTGTGCAATCGCCCGTCATCAACGACGACGGCACCGTGACATTTAATCTCTATGCCCCAAAGGCCGTCAAGGTTGAGGTGGCCGGCGACTTTTTGCCCAACTCGGGTGCGGCGGCCATGAAGGAGGGACGTAACGGCGTGTGGAGCTACACTACCGACAAGCTCGCCCCTGAGATGTACAGCTATACCTTCAACATCGACGGCATGACGGGCGTCAAAGACCCTGCCAACATCTACGTCAACCGCGACATTGTGTCGTTTACCAACATCTTCATCGTCAGCAACGAGAAGGGCGACAAGGGCGACCTGTACCGTGTGAACGAGGTGCCTCACGGCAATCTCTCGAAGGTGTGGTACGACAGCCCTACGCTGAAGATGCAGCGCCGCATGACCGTCTACACTCCTGCCGGCTACGACAAGGGCGGACGCTATCCCGTGCTCTATCTGCTCCACGGTGCCGGCGGCGACGAGAATGCCTGGAGCGAGCTCGGCCGTGCTGCCCAGATTCTCGACAACCTCATTGCCACGGGCAAGGCCAAGCCCATGATTGTCGTCATGCCCAACGGCAACCCCAACTGTCAGGCAGCTCCCGGCGAGTGGTCGTTTGGCATGTATACACCCGGTTTCCTCAATGGCGGTACGGGGCCGACGACACCTGCCGTAGCCTCGATTCCCGAGAGCTTCATGGACATCGTGAACTATATGGACAAGAACTACCGCACGGTGAAGAGCCGTGCCGGACGAGCCGTCTGCGGCCTGTCGATGGGTGGCGGACATACCTTCCAGGTCAGCCTGCTCTATCCCACCACCTTCGACTACTACGGCCTCTTCTCTGCCGGTCTGCACCTGGGGCAGGGCGGTTCGTTTGCCGAGCAGATCAAGGCCAGCCCCGACTTCGCCCAGCAGAGTGCAAAACTGTTTGGCAGCAAGCCCAAGCTCTACTGGATGGGTATGGGTAAGACCGATTTCCTCTATCAGAGCACGGTTGACCTGCGCAACTACTGGGATTCAAAGGGCTACAAATACGAGTACGTAGAGACCGACGGCGGCCACATCTGGCGCAACTGGCGCATCTATCTGACAATGTTCGCCCAGAAAATCTTCAAATAGTCTTGTCTGAAAGTAAAACAAGCTTGCACAAGCTTTGCACAGAGAAAACATTATTATGAAGAAAGTATTGAAGATTGCGCTTTGGAGTGTATTGGTACTGATCGTAGTGGCAGGAGTCTGCGCATACGTGATGTTCCGCAAGCAGTATGCAGCTGCGCAGAGTGTGGAACAGGTGGGCGACAAAATGTACACGATGACCTTTCGAGGCGACTACGGACTTGACGACTTCCTGGAGCAGGGAGGCGCGAGCTCGCCAAACGAGGTAGCTGCGTTTGTTTGCAATCATTTGTTTTATGGGCTGGTGTCGCCGCCCGATGTCCAGCCAACTGATTTCGGTTGCAGTTTCATCAGCACCAAGGACAAGGACGGAAACATGCTGATAGGCCGCAATTTCGACTGGCCTGAGTGCAAATCGCCCATCGCCATCATCCATACTCAGCCTGAAAAGGACTATGCGTCGGTTTCTACCGCCTGCATCTCCTTTCTGGGATTTGGTGACGACTGGAAGCCCAAGGGAATGCCGGAGAAGATGGCCCTGCTGGCTGCCATCTACGCGCCACTCGACGGCATGAACGAGAAAGGACTGGTGGTGGCTGACCTCGTGGCAGGCGACCATACGAAGACCAACCAGAATAGCGGACGTGTTAATCTGACCACTACCTCGTCCATCCGTGTGCTGCTCGACAAGGCCGCAAATGTCGAGGAGGCGCTGAAGCTGCTTGAGTCCTGCGACATGCACTCCGACATCGACTTTTCCCACCACCTGGCCATCAGCGATGCCAAGGGAAGATGCGTTGTCGTGGAATGGGTTGACGACAAGATGCTGGTGGTTGAGACGCCGCTCTGCACGAACCACTATCTGGCCGAGAGTCGGCTGAAGGACTACTCCCTCTACAGCGAGGACTCTCATCGCCGTTTCGACATCATGCAGCAGATGAAGGACAGTCTGACGACGATGAAGGCCGACGATGTGGTGGAGTCTATCCGCCGTGTGGCATCCGAGGATATGACCCGCTGGTCGGTGGTGTTCGACAGCAAGACCCTCAGCGCCACCTATTATCAGCATGGCAATTTCGGCAAGCCATACTCCACAGCAATAGTCAAATGAGCACAATGTAGCAATACTTCCTGTTCGCTGAGGATAACCCTAATGATAAAAAAGATGTATCCGCGTGAAAAAAAGGCATTGACTTTTTTTCATGCGGAGCATCTTTTTGGGCAAAAACCAGCTCCGGATACAATCATTTGACCGCTTCGAGCAAAAAACAATGCTTTCTGAACAGGAATTAACGTAGAGAAAGAGTTTTTTTCTCTATTTTTGCCGTAAATTTTTAAAACGCGAAAATGAAAAGTATTCTTCTTCTGACAGTTATCTTTGCTGCTCTGGCAGTACAGGCACAAATCACGCTTAGCACGCAGCCCAGCAAAGGCGCCCTGCCGATTGTGACGGCGAATGAGGTGGCAATGATAGTGACCGACGAGACCAATGTGGTGGCTACGGCAGCCGACTGCGTGGCCCAGGATATCAAAGCCGTTACGGGCAAGGCGCTTCTCACCTCTCACCTCTCCTCCCTCACCTCTCACCACTCACCCCTCATCATCGCAGGTACCGTGGGACAGTCGCCGGTGGTGGATGCCCTGATTGCCAAGGGCAAGGTGGATGCCTCGCAGGTCAGCGGCAAGTGGGAGGCCTATTCGCTGCAGATGGTAGAGAAACCCATGAAAGGCGTCCGACGCGCCCTCGTCATCATCGGCAGCACGCCTCGCGGCACGGCCTACGGGTTGTTCGAGCTGTCGCGCCTGGCAGGTGTGTCGCCTTGGATTTGGTGGGCCGACGTGGCTCCTGAGAAGAAGCAAGCGCTCTATGTATCGGGTAGCCAGCTGACGGTAGGCGAGCCCTCGGTGAAGTATCGCGGCATCTTCATCAACGACGAGGACTGGGGCCTGCAGCCCTGGGCCGCCAAGGGCATCGACAAGCAGTACGACAACATCGGCCCCAACACCTACGCCAGGGTGATGGAGCTGCTGCTGCGCCTCAGGGCCAACACGCTGTGGCCTGCCATGCACCCTTGCTCGGAGGCTTTCTGGGCCAACAAGGACAACCTGCCCGTGGCCCGCAAGTATGACATCATGCTGGGTTCGAGCCATTGCGAACAGATGCTGCGCGACAATGAATGGGAATGGCGCCATGAGCCTTGGAACGGCGTGAACGAAGACTGGAACTACGTAACGAACAAGGCGAAGATTCAGCGCTACTGGGAGGAGCGCGTGGCCGAGAGCGTGGGCATCGACGCCATGTACACGCTGGGCATGCGCGGTGTGCACGACTGGGGCATCTCGGGCTATCCCACTACTGAGGACAAGGTGCGGGGTCTGACGGAGATTATCGGTTTCCAGCGCGATTTGCTCTCGAAGTATTTCGGCGATGCCACGAAAGTGCCGCAACTCTTCATCCCCTACAAGGAGGTGCTCGATGCCTACAACGCCGGATTGCAGGTGCCTGAGGACGTCACTCTCTGCTGGGTCGACGACAATCACGGCTACATACGCCAGCTGCCCAATCGCGCCGAGCAGGCCCGTTCAGGCGGCAACGGCATCTACTATCACATTTCCTACTGGGGCAGGCCTGAAGACTATTTGTGGCTCTGCTCTCACTCGCCCTCGCTCATCAGCTATGAGCTGTCGAAAGCCTACGATCAGGGCATCCGCACGCTGTGGGTCATCAACGTGGGCGACATCAAGCCTGCCGAGATGGAGCTCGAATTCTGTATGGACCTCGCCTGGGACATCAACCGGTGGTCGCCTGAGAAAGCCATCAACTACAGCCGCGAGTGGGCAGCACGCACCTTCGGTGAGCAGTTTGCCGACGACATCGCTGACATCAAGAGGGAATACTACCGCCTGGCTGCGGCCGGCAAACCCGAGCATATCCACCAAATCAGCTTCTCCAACGACGACAAGGACAGGCGTATGGCCGACTATGCCGCCATCGCCCGGAAGGTGGACGAGCTGAAGGGCCGCATACCCGCTCATCTGCAGGACGCCTTCTTCCAGCTCATAGAATATCCCGTGAAGGGAGCCTACTACATGAACGTGAAAACCTTCTGCAGCGCCGAGGCCCGTCATGCCTATAACATGATTGAACAGCTGACGAAGGCATACAACAACGAAATAGCCGGCGGCAAGTGGAACGGCATCATGGACTTTAAACCCCGTAAACGCCCGCAGTTCGACATGCCTACCGCAGGAGCCGGCACTTCCACAAGTGGTCCGACGCTTGGAGGCATCGGCTCCTTTGTGCAGTCGAGCAGTCAGGTGAAGACTATTGCAGGGCTGGGTATCGCAGAAGCCAGCGTCACCGTTTGGCCGCTCGATATGACTGCCTATACCGATGCTGCCAAAGCACCATACGCCGAATACACGATTCCCGTCAGCGCCGGCGCCAACCGGATTGAACTGCGCTGTCTGCCCACTTTCCCCATCAACACCAGCTACGACCTGCGCCTTGCGGTCAGCATTGATGGCGCTGCCCCGACCGTCCATTCACTCAAGACGGTGGCTCAGCAGGGCAAGTGGAACACCGCAGTGCTGCAGGGCTATAACGATGTCGCCATCAACTATCAGTCGGACAAGGAGAAGACCGTCACACTGCGCATCAGCTTCCTCGACCCCGGCCTTGTGCTCAGCGAAATCAGGAGCATGGTGAAGACTTCGGAGTAATATCCCTTAGTCCTCCTTCACTATCGGATAGAGCTCGATGAATTCGCCTTGATGGTTATGGCCGTCGTTGATGAGTTCGGCAGTTTTCTGACCAACAGTCTCGATGTCGTGGAAGCCGGGCAGGGCCATATTGCCGTTCAAGTCGGTGGTGGTGGGGCCCGGATGTATGGAGATAATTTCTACGGGAGTGTTGCTCTGCTGGAACTCGATGGCCATCACGCCCATCATCGCGTTCTGGGCGGCCTTGCTGGCAACGTAGGCCAGCGGGTGCCAGTAGGGGCTGATGTCTGAGGGTACGGTGATGTTGGCAATGCGGCCGCTGTTATTTGCAAGCAGCGGCAATAGGGCCTTGGTGAGGGCGAAGGTGCCGATGAAGTTGACGTCGAGCGTCGCGCGGATGTCGCTGATTTCCGTATGCTCGCTGTCGACGCTCATGTCACCAGGGATGCCGGCATTGTTGACCAAGAGCGTGAGACCGGCATATTTCTCCTGGATCTCCTTGGCAGCCTGCTCAATGTTGTCGAGGTCGCGCAGTTCGATGTTCACCCAGCCGAGCACGTCGACGCCGGCTGACTTCAGTTCGCTGATGGCTTTTGTGGCACGCTGCCCGTCGCGTGCGCCGATGATGACTTTCCAGCCACTAAGGCCGAGATGTTTGGCTATTCCAAAACCGATGCCTTTGTTGGCACCTGTCACTAATACTGTCTTTTCTTTCATGTTGAATTGGTTAAATATAGAATTCCGAGGAATCGACAAGTCCTGCGCGGAGGGCATACTTGATGAGCTCATGGGCTGTGTTGATTCCTAACTTGCGGAAGATGTTTTTCCTGTGGGTGGTGACGGTGTGGATGCTGGAGAAACGCTCAACGGCAATCTCCTTCGTGGTCTTGCCCTGAGCGATGGCCTTCACAATCTCCGTCTCTGTCTGCGTCAGGATATCAGGTTTCTCCTCTTCCTGCTGCTGGGTGATGATGAATTCGAGGGCCCGCTGACTGAGGTAGCGGCTGTGGTGGCTGACGGCCTTCAGAGCCTCCTTTACCTCACTCAGCGGACCGTCCTTGAACACTACGCTGAACTGATGGGAAGAGTACACTACGCGACGGATGAACTGAGGCGTGAGTTCATCGCTGATGAGAATCCATTCCGACAGGTTGAAGCGCTCAGCGATAATCAGGAGCTGGTCTTCGTCGGTGAAGTCGAACAGCGTGTAGTCGAGCAGCACCACAGCACTCTCGTGCTCCTTGAGCAGCGACACCAAGCCGGCCTTGTCGAAAGCGCGGTACACGGCGTTTGCTCCGTCCTTCTGAAGAAGATTCTCTAAAGCGAATCGCGTCAGCTCCTGATTATCAGCGATGATGAAATTTCTCATCTGTGTCGGTTTGAGAGCGCAAAGATTTATTTTTTATATTTTCTCAAGTGCCTGGGCGAGGTCGTCGATGATGTCGTCGATGTGCTCGGTGCCGATGCTCAGACGCACGGTGGCAGGCGTGATGTGCTGCTCGGCCAGTTCCTCGGGCGAGAGCTGTGAGTGAGTGGTGGTGTAGGGATGAATCACCAGACTCTTCACGTCGGCTACGTTGGCCAGCAGCGAGAAAATCTGCAGGGCGTCGATGAACTTCCAGGCTTCTTCCTGTCCGCCTTTGATTTCAAAGGTGAAGATAGAGCCGGCGCCGTTGGGGAAATACTTCTTGTAGAGAGCGTGGTCGGGATGACTCTCTAAAGCGGGGTGATTCACCTTGGCCACCTTGGGATGGTTGGCCAGGAAATCAACCACCTTCAGGGCGTTCTCCACATGACGTTCCACACGCAGACTCAAAGTCTCGACTCCCTGCAAGAGAATGAAGGCATTGAAGGGCGAGATGGCTGCGCCGGTATCGCGCAGGATGACGGCACGGATGCGGGTGACGTAAGCGGCTGCGCCTACAGCGTCGGCAAACACGATGCCGTGATAGGATGGGTCGGGCTTGGCCAGCGTGGGGAACTTGTCGGGATTGGCCTTCCAGTCGAACTTGCCACCGTCGACGATGACGCCACCGAGTGAGGTACCGTGACCGCCGAGGAACTTAGTGGCTGAGTGTACCACGATGTCGGCGCCGTGCTCCAACGGACGGATGAGATAGGGAGTGCCGAAGGTGTTGTCGACGATGAAGGGAATACCGTGCTTGTGGGCCACGGCGGCTACGCCTTCGAGGTCGAGCACGTCGCTGTTGGGGTTGCCGAAGGTTTCAGCATATACTACTTTTGTGTTGGGCTTGATGGCAGCTTCGAGGGCTTCAAGGTCATTCACATTGATAATCGTGTTGCTGATGCCCTGCGTGCTGAGTGTATGGGTGATGAGGTTGTAGGAGCCGCCATAGAGGTTGTCGGCAGCCACGATATGGTCGCCGGCCTGCACGATGTTCTGCAAAGCGTAGGTGATAGCGGCAGCACCAGAAGCAACAGCCAAACCTGCCACGCCGCCCTCAAGGGCAGCCACGCGATCCTCAAACACTCCCTGCGTGGAGTTGGTCAGACGGCCATAGATGTTGCCTGCATCGCGAAGTCCGAAGCGGTCGGCAGCGTGCTGGGAGTTGTGGAACACATAACTTGTGGTCTGATAGATGGGCACCGCACGGGCATCGGTAGCGGGGTCGGCCTGTTCCTGTCCAACGTGAAGTTGCAAAGTCTCAAAACGATAATTCTTCTGTGACATAATCTTATCCTTTCTTTTAATTAGTTAATGTTTGATTTCTGGGTGCAAAGTTACGCCGTTTGGTGATATCCACCAAATTTTAGTCAAAATACAGAAGAATCAGCTAGAATTTCAGTTTGAAAAGAAAATCCTTCCAAGCGAGGCCTTTTGAAGCTGGGCAAATAGAAAATTATTCCGCTAAGAGCTGTAAAAGCCTATTCGTAGCGCATGGAACGGGCGGGATGGATGCGCGAAACAAGGTAGCTGGGACCTACGAGTACAAAGACGCTGATGAGAAGCGTGGCGATGTTGAGCAGCACGATGAGCAGGATGTTCAGCTCCATTGGTGCCTTGCTGACGTAATAGGTCTGCGGGTCGAGGCTGACAATGCCTGTGACATTCTGAAGCAATATAATGCCGATGCCGATGATGTTGCCCCAGAGCAGGCCGCGGCCGATGATGAAGACAGAGAACCAGAGGAACGTGCGCCGGATGGTGGCGTTGCGTGCGCCGAGGGCTTTCAGCACACCAATCATCTGTGTGCGCTCAAGAATGATAATGAGCAGGCCGCTGATCATCGTAAAGCCCGCCAGTGCCACCATCAGCGCGAGGATAATCCAAACGTTGATGTCGAGCAGGTCGAGCCACTGGAAGACGGTGGGGTAGAGCTGGTGGATGGTGACGGAGGTAAGCGTGTTGCCCTGACTGTCGAGGCGTCCTTTCTTCAGGAAGGCGTCGATGATGTTGTGGTCAGTCTGCTCCAGCTTGTCAAAATCGTCGACAAGCAGTTCGGCACCCGAGCAGAGTTTCCCTTTCCAACCGTTGCGGCGTGCAGTCACGAAGAGATCGGCAATGCAGAACGTATCGTCGAAGCGCTTCATGTTGGTCTGGTAGACTGCGCTGACACGGAAGGCAAGGCGAGTGACGTGCTCGCCGATGAAATAGGAGTAGATGAGGTCGCCAGCCTTCAGCTTCAGCTTCTGGGCCATCGTCTTCGAGATGACCAGCTCGTATGGATGTTCTGCCGAGTTGGCCTCGCCATCCAACGGGTTGGTGTCGTGGAAGGCAGGCAGCTGGCCCTCTACAATACAGTCTTTGAGGAAGCTGGTGTCATATTCAGGTCCGATGCCCTTGAACATCACGCCGAGGAAGTCTTCGTCGGTCTTCAGGATGCCTTGGGTCATTGCAAAGCGCTCCACGTGGCGGATGCCCGAAATAGCCTTCAGCTCCTGCATCAGACTGTCGTTCATCTCTACGGGCAGCCCGATGGGGGAGCCTACGGAACGCACATTGATGACCTGAATGTGACTGCCGAAGCCTACGACCTTGTCGCGGATGGTGTGCTTGAACCCCAGCACGACAGCTACGGTGACAATCATCACCGCCAGGCCGATGGCCACGCCAGCCGTAGCAATGCGAATGGCCGGACGGCTCACTTTCTTGTGATCGTCCGTCTGGCCATTGATGCGTCGTGCAATAAATAGGGGGAAACTCACCTCTTAATTATCAACTCTTCCAGGATAGGCTTCGAGGGCTTTTTGTAAAACGATGAGGGCGCGCTCCAGGTCGTCCTTCTTCAGCACGTAGGCGATGCGAACCTGATTGATGCCGGCGCCGGGTGTCGTGTAGAAACCGGCGGCAGGCGCCATCATCACCGTTTCGCCTTCGTAGGTGAACTCGCTCAGACACCAGCGGCAGAACTTCTCCGCATCGTCGACAGGCAGCTTCGCCACGGTGTAGAAGGCTCCCATCGGGATGGGCGAGTAGACGCCAGGGATGCGGTTGAGACCGTCGATGAGGCATTTGCGGCGCTCTACGTATTCATCGTAGACGTCGCGCAGATACTCCTCGGGTGTGTCTAATGAGGCTTCGGCTACAATCTGTCCGATGAGGGGAGGAGAGAGGCGTGCCTGACAGAACTTCATCACGGCCTTGCGCACCTCAGCGTTCTTCGTGATGAGGGCACCGATGCGGATGCCACACTCAGAGTAGCGCTTCGACACAGAGTCGATGAGGATGACGTTCTGCTCAATGCCCTCTAAGTGGCAGGCACTGATGTAAGGCGAGCCCGTGTAGATGTACTCGCGGTACACCTCGTCGGAGAAAAGATAGAGGTCGTACTTCTTCACCAGGTCGCGAATCTGGTTCATCTCGCGGCGTGTGTAAAGATAGCCCGTGGGATTGTTGGGGTTGCAGATCATGATGGCGCGTGTACGCTCGTTGATCAGCTCCTCAAACTTCTCCACTTTAGGCAGCGAGAATCCTTCGTCGATGGTGGTGGCGATGGTACGTATCTTGGCGCCTGCCGAGATTGCGAAGGCCATATAGTTGGCGTAGGCCGGCTCAGGCACGATGATCTCGTCGCCAGGGTTCAGGCATGAGAGGAAAGCGAAGAGCACCGCCTCGGAGCCGCCGCTTGTGATGATGATGTCGTCGGCCGTGACGTTGATGTTGTATTTCGCGTAGTAGCCTACGAGTTTCTCGCGGTAGCTGAGATAGCCCTGCGAGGGTGAATACTCCAGGATGTTGCGGTCAACGGTTTTTAGCGCGTCAATGGCCACCTGCGGCGTGGGCAGATCGGGCTGTCCGATATTCAGGTGGTAGACGCGTGTGCCGCGCTTCTTGGCTGCGGCAGCCAGTGGAGCCAGCTTGCGGATAGGCGATTCGGGCATCTCAAGCCCGCGGACGGAAATCTCCGGCATGTTTCTTTAATGCTTAATGCTTAATGCTCAATCTTCTCGATAATCTTGCCGCCTTCCTCAATAGCCTGCATGTTCAGGGGAATGAGGTTGTGGTGACGCTCGGGCAGCGTCTTCTTCAGCGCTTTCTCAACGCCGCCGGTTCCTACTACGGGGCTTACCTTCAGCAGTCCGCCCAGCACAATCATGTTGAAGATTTTGCCGTTCTTCATCTCGGCGGCCTTGTCCATGGCGTCAATCTTGTAGACGGTAATGTCCTTGCGCGTCGGCGGGTTGATGATGCCGTAGCTGTCGTAGATGAGGATGCCGCCGGGTTTCAGCTTCGGCTCAAATTTCTCGAGTGAGGGCTGGTTGAGCACGATGGCGATGTCATACTTGCTGAGGATGGGCGACGAGATACGCTCATCGCTGACGATGACGGTGACGTTGGCCGTGCCGCCGCGCTGCTCAGGGCCGTAGGCTGGCATCCAAGTCACTTCCTTGTCTTCCATCAATCCGCTATAGGCCAGAATCTTACCCATAGAGAGCACGCCCTGGCCTCCGAATCCTGCTATGATGATTTCCTTTTTCATAATGCTGTCGTATCCTTTAAGTCACCCTTCGGATAGAAGGGGAACATGTTTTCCTTCATCCATTCATTTGCCTTTGAGGGAGTGAGTTTCCAGCCGCTGTTGCAGGTTGAGACAAACTCCACAAGGCTTGAGCCCTTGCCGTCCATCGAGGCCTGGAAAGCCTTCTTCAGCGCCTTCTTGGCCTTGAGGATGCTGGCGACGCTCTCTACCGACTGGCGCGTGACGTAGCATGTGCCTTCCAGTCCTGCGGCGATGTCTGCCATCTTCAGGGGATAGCCGTGCAGCTTCGGGTCGCGGCCGTAAGGGCAGGTCGAGGTCTTCTGGCCGAGCAGGGTGGTGGGAGCCATCTGTCCGCCCGTCATACCGTAGATGGCGTTGTTGACGAAGATGATGACGATGTTCTCGCCGCGGTTCAGGGCGTGAATGGTCTCGCAGGTGCCGATACAAGCCAGGTCGCCGTCGCCCTGATAGGTGAACACAAGGCGGTCGGGCCAGCAGCGCTTGATGCCTGTAGCGATGGCGGGTGCACGTCCGTGGGCAGCTTCCTGCCAGTCTATATCAATATAGTTGTATGCGAAGACGGCGCATCCTACGGGGCTGACGCCTACGGCTTTCTCTTCCATGCCCATCTCTTCGATGACCTCGGCGATGAGCTTGTGCACCACGCCGTGCGAGCACCCCGGGCAGTAGTGCATGTTATTGTCGTTAAGCAGCGTTGGCTTCTTATAGACCAAATTCTCTGGCGAAATAATATCTTTTGCTTCCATAGTCTCACTCTTACATTAATTTTGTCTTCAGTGCATCCACAATCTCTTCCGGATCGGGAACGATGCCGCCGAGACGGCCGAACTGCTCTACGGGTTCGGCACCGTTGATGCTCAGGCGCACATCCTGCACCATCTGTCCGGCGTTGATCTCCACCACGAGCACACCCTTCTTGCCCTTGGCCATAGCTGCAATCTCCTTTGTGGGGAAGGGCCACAGCGTGATGGGACGGAAGAGCCCAACCTTGATGCCCTCGGCACGGGCCAGCTCGACGCTCTTCTCGGCGATGCGGGCGGCAGAGCCGAAGGCCACAATCATATACTCGGCATCGTCCAGCTGCTGCGTCTCATAGCGCACCTCGTTCTCCTTGATCTGACGGTATTTTTCCTGCAGGGCGAGGTTGCGCTGCTCCATGATCTCGGGCTTCAGCTCTAGCGAGGTGATGACGTTGCGCTGGCGGTCCTTGGTCTTGCCTGTCGAGGCCCAAGGGCACTGTGCGATCACCTCTTCGTCGGTGCGGCGGGGCTTGAACGGCGGCAGCACCACCTTCTCCATCATCTGGCCGATGACACCGTCAGAGAGAATCATGGCCGGGTTGCGATACTTGAAGGCCAGCTCGAAGGCCAGGTCAACGAAGTCAGCCATTTCCTGTACGGAAGCAGGAGCCAGCACGATGACGTTGTAGTCGCCGTTGCCGCCGCCACGCGTAGCCTGGAAATAGTCGCCCTGCGAGGGCTGTATGGTGCCCAGTCCGGGGCCGCCGCGCTGTACGTTGACGATGAGTGCGGGCAGCTCGGCGCCGGCCAGGTAGGTGATACCCTCCTGCATCAGCGCCACGCCGGGCGAGCTGCTGGAGGTCATAGCGCGTTTGCCTGCTCCGGCAGCGCCATACACCATATAGATACTTGCCAGCTCGCTCTCGGCCTGCACCACCTGCATACCGGTGGTCTCCCAGGGCTTCAGCTCAGCCAGCGTCTCAATCACTTCACTCTGCGGCGTGATGGGATAGCCGAAGTATCCGTCCACTCCACAGCGGATGGCAGCGCGGGCAATGGCCTCGTTGCCTTTCATCAATACAACTTCTTTCTGTTCCATCACTAACTGATTTTCTTACGATAAACTGTGATGCACCCATCAGGGCACACGATGCCGCAGGAAGCGCAGCCCACGCAGGCTTCCTCGTTGACGGCTTCTACATAGGGATAGCCATGTACATTGACCTTGCCGGCGAGCGCGATGACGTTCTGCGGACATGCTTCCACGCAGAGCACGCATCCCTTGCATCGGGCGGTGTCGATGACGATGGCGCCTTTCATTTTTGCCATATCGTTTAGATTAAAAAATGTTACTTTTCGAAAAGTGCGGCAAAGTTAGCAACATTTTCTGATATGGCAAAAGAAAAGGTGGAAAAAATGCTGAAAAAAGCCGAAAGAAAGAGGCATGTCAGCCAGCTGCAAATCTGCGGCGGAACTCTGCACAGGTGATGGCTGTGGCGATGGCTACGTTGAGGCTCTCGGCGCCGTGGCGATACTGGGGGATGAACAGGCGGTGTGTGACGAGCT
Organism: uncultured Prevotellaceae bacterium; assembly: GCA_902778535.1. GTDB lineage: Bacteria > Bacteroidota > Bacteroidia > Bacteroidales > Bacteroidaceae > Prevotella. The sequence goes on along the minus strand of CACYYG010000001.1, from coordinate 85,271 downwards.
GCCGGATGTCGGGGCTGATGCCGTTGCCCTCGTTGCCCATCACGATGATGGCTTCCTGGGGCAATTCCTGTGTGTAGATGTTGTCGCCGTCGAGCAACGTGCCGCAAACAGGCAGGGCAGTATGGCTCAGATATTCTTTCAGGTCGGTATAGCTGATGGCAACGCGTGCAATGCTTCCCATCGTTGCCTGCACTACCTTGGGGCTCCAGGCGTCGGCGGTGTCAAGGGAGCAGATGATACTGTCAATGCCGAACCAGTCGGCGATGCGTATGATGGTGCCCAGGTTGCCTGGGTCCTGGATGCTGTCGAGGGCAAGGGTAAGCGAAGCCCCCCCTACGGCCCCCGAGGGGGCTTCATTACTTCTGTTGCGGATGCGGAAGACGGCGAGCACCTGCTGCGGGTGCTGCAGGAAACTGAGCTTGCGCAGCTCGTCGGGAGTAACTGTTGAGGTGAGGGCTGAGAGGTGAGAGGTGAGATTTTCTCCCCATTCCTCAGTGGCATATATCGTGTGCGGCTCGAAGCCCGCGGCCAGCAGGTCGCCCACCACCTTCGGCCCTTCGGCCACGAACAGCCCCTCGCGCTGGCGGTGCTTTTTCATCTCCAGCTGCTTCACAAACTTGATTTGGTTCTTGCTGATCATATTCTTTCCACTTGTTTGACGCCTTTCACCGTGCGTAGCTTCTTGATGAGGGCCTCCAGGCGTGCTGTATCGCTCATCATCACCGTGAGGTTGCCGCGGAACAGTCCGTCGTGCGAGTCGATGTTGATGCTGCGCAGGAGCAGCTTCTCGTCCTTCGAGATGATGCTGGTGAGATTGTTGACGATGCCCAGGTCGTCGTTGCCGATGACGCGCAGCGTAATTTGATACTGCGACTCGCCCTTGCCGCTCCATTTCGCCTTGACGATGCGGTAGCCGAAGCGGCGGCGCATTTCAGGCGCGTTGGGGCAGTCGCAGCGGTGAATCTTGATGCCTCCGTTGACGGTGACGAAGCCGAACACTTGGTCGCCGTAGATGGGGTTGCAGCAATGCGCCAGCTGGTAGTCAACGCCTTTCAGGTCCTTGCCGATGACGAGTACGTCGTCTGAATGATGAGTGGTGAGTGGTGAGAGGTGTGAGGTCTCCAAGACAAATTCCTCCGCTGAGCGAGTGTCGCCTACGGGAGCCTTGTCGCCCTGCTGCAACTCGACGTATTTGTCGATGACGGTGGTCATGTCAAGCGACTCGGCTGCGAGGTCACGATAGAAGTCGCTGGCCTCTTTGTAGCCCAGCTTCTTCATGGTGCGCATCATTACTGATTCCTCCAGCTCTATCTTGCGGTTGCGGAATTTTCGTTCAAGCATTTCTTTAACAAGAAGTGCGTCCTTCTGCTGCGTCTCTTTCAGGGCAAGACGAATCTTCGCTTTGGCCCTCGACGTCTTCACGATGTTGAGCCATTCCTGCTTGGGCCGCTGTGTGCTGGAGGTGAGAATCTCCACCTGGTCGCCGCTGTGCAGCTGCTGTCGGAAAGTGACCACACGGCCGTTGTCGCCCTGTGAGCGTCCTTCTGCCGAGCGGATGCGTGCGCCGGTGCAGGCCGAGCCTACCTTCGAGTGGATGTAGTAGGCCATGTCGAGCACAGTGGCGCCCTGCGGGAACTTCATCAGGTCGCCGCGAGGTGTGAAGACGTAGACTTCCTCGTCCTGCAGTTCCATGCGCAGCTCGTCCATCGCCTGCATACCGTCGTCGGCGTTTTCCAGCATCTGACGGATGCTGCGCAGCCACTCGTCCATGCCGCCAGTGTCGGCCTTCACGCCTTTGTAGCGCCAGTGGGCGGCTACACCGCGCTCAGCCACTTCGTCCATGCGCTCGGTGCGTATCTGCACTTCCACCCACTTCTTCTCGGGTCCTAAGACGGTGATGTGCAGGCTCTCATAGCCGTTGGACTTCGGCACGCTGAGCCAGTCGCGCATACGCTTTGGGTTCGAGGTGTACATGTCGGTGATGATGGCAAACGTCTTCCAGCACTGCAGTTTCTCCTCCTCCGGTGGGCAGTCGATGATGATGCGGATGGCGAAGAGATCGTAGACGCCCTCGAAGGCGCATTTCTGCTTTTTCATCTTCTGCCAAATGGAGTGAATGCTCTTCGTGCGTCCCTTCATGTGGAACTTTAATCCAGCAGCTGTAAGTTTCTCGTTTATAGGCTTGATGAATCTTTCTATGTAAGCATCACGTGCGGCTTTTGTGGCGTTCAGTTTCTCCTTGATGTGATAGTAAGCCTCGGTTTCAAGATACTTCAACGAGAGGTCTTCTAACTCGCTCTTTAGCTTATAAAGTCCCAGCTTGTGAGCCAAGGGCGCGTAGAGGTAGGCGGCTTCCTGGCTCACCTCGCGTCGGGCTTCCGTGTTGTCGGTGTCGCGAATCTGCCGCATGAGGTTGACACGCGAGGCAATCATGATGAGGATAACGCGCATATCTTCAGCCAGCGAGATGAGCAGGTTGCGGAAATTCTCGCCCTGCACACCCGAGAGGCTGGGTGTTCCCGTCGCTGATGATGCCTGCAAGGGGTTGTCGGTGGCCTTGTCGTTGGCAGACAGCTCCTCGATGCGGTGCAGCCCGTGCAGGATGCGGCCTACGGGCAACCCAAACTGTGCACCGGCCTCGTCGATGGTGAGTTGTCCGCCCTCCACGCATGGGTGCAGCATGATGGCTACCACGGCGTCGCGCTTGAGGCCAATCTCGTCGACGGCCAAAAGTGCTGTCTGCAGGCTCGATACCACAGGGTTCAAACCGAAAGCATCGCGGTTTACCTGTCCCTGCTCGATGGCAGTCATCAGATGCTGCCTGATACAGGTCTCGTCGCCCTGCTGAAGCGATGCAGTGATCTTCTCTTTCAGCTGTGAGTAGAGCTGTAGTGCCAGCTCGCGTTCATCGTTGCTAAAATCTATGTGCTGTGTTGTCATGTCATTGTTCCGTCTGTTTCTCTCTGCAAATGTACGAAGAAAAACGTAAAACGGTCTACTTGCTGTCCATTATTTTTGAAAATTTTACAATTCCGTTTTTCTGCTGTCACGGCCATTGTTTGCCGCAGACTCAATCAATTTTGTGAAGCCGGCTTAGGGCGATGATGCCATAATTCTTGAAAACTTCGGTAACATCGCGGGTTACTGACAGTAACCACGTGGGTTACTGTCAGTAACCATGCGAGTTACAGTCAGTAACCCACATGGTTACAAAAGGGAACGATACGAAATAATGCACGAGATATTTGGAGCGCTCAGAAAAAAAGTATAATTTTGCACTAAAATTTAGGTATTTATATAAAAAGCTATGACTGACAAAAAAACACAGCGTCCTGCTTCATGCATGCCAGAGCGCCTGGCAGCAAGTGGATGGGGCGGATGCTCCGACAGCGTATCTGCCATAGTCGCCATAGTAGAATAATCAGTATATCTCTCACCTCTCATTCTTAAAAAACATGCCACTTAGACTTCCAGACAGACTTCCGGCGATTGACATTCTGAAAAATGAGAACATCTTCGTGATGGACAGCACCAGGGCGCACGCTCAGGACATCCGTCCGTTGCGTATCGTGATTCTGAACCTGATGCCGCTGAAAATCACCACTGAGACCGACCTCATCCGCTTGTTGTCTAACACACCGCTGCAGATGGACATCAACTTCATGAAGCTGCGCAGCCACACCTCGAAGAATACGCCCATTGAACACATGATGATGTTCTACCGCGACTTTGCCGACATGCGCTCTGAGAAGTTCGACGGCATGATTGTCACCGGTGCCCCCGTGGAGCAGTTGGAGTATGAGAAAGTAACCTACTGGGACGAGATTACCGACATTTTCGACTGGGCCCGTACTCATGTCACCAGCACCCTTTTCATCTGCTGGGCGGCACAGGCCGGACTCTATCACTACTATGGAGTGCCGAAGTATCCGTTAGAGAAGAAAATGTTCGGCATCTTCCCGCAGTACGCATTAGAGAAGCGCCTGCCCATTTTCCGCGGCTTCGACGATGTGTTTATGATGCCTCACAGCCGCCACACCGAGATACGGCGCGACGACATTCTCCAGCATCCCGAGCTCAGTCTGATTGCCGAGTCGGACGACAGTGGTGTCAGTATTGTCATGGCACGCGGAGGCCGCGAGTTCTTCATCACCGGTCACTTGGAATATGCCCCCAACACGCTCGACAATGAATACCGTCGCGACCGTGGCATACGCAGTGACGTGGATATGCCCCGCAATTATTACAAGGACAATAATCCTGACCTGCCGCCGCTGGTGACTTGGCGCGCACATGCGAATCTTTTTTATAATAACTGGGTGAACTATTACGTCTATCAGGAGACGCCCTACGACATCACGTCCATTCATTAAAAGCAGAGCTATGAGAACGTTGGAACTGCTGGCACCTGCAAAGAACCTGGAGTGTGGCAAGGCCGCCATCGACCACGGTGCCGATGCCGTCTATATCGGACCGCCGCAGTTTGGCGCACGTGCCGCCGCAGGCAACAGCGTGGCCGACATTGCCGAGCTATGCCGCTATGCCCACGTTTTCGATGCCAAGGTCTACGCCACGGTCAACACGCTGTTGTATGACGACGAGCTGCCGCAGGCCCGCCTCTTGCTTCAGCAGCTGAATGACGCCGGCGTCGATGCAGTCCTCATACAGGATATGCGTCTTCTGAGTGAAGTTTCATTAAAGCTGCATGCCTCCACGCAGGCCGACAACCGCACTGCCGACAAGGTGGCGTGGCTGTGGCAGCAGGGCTTCCGTCGCGCCGTGCTGGCCCGCGAGCTGAGCGTAGACGAGATTCGTGCCATCCACGATGCTGTGCCGCAGATGGAACTTGAAGTGTTTGTGCACGGCGCCCTCTGCGTCAGCTATTCCGGCCGCTGCTATGCCTCGGAACACTGTTTCGGCCGCTCTGCCAACCGTGGTGAGTGTGCGCAGTTCTGCCGGATGCAGTTCGACCTGCTCGATGCCGACGGCCGTGAGCTGGAGCATCAGCGCCACCTGCTCTCGCTGAAAGACCTCAACCTCAGTGCCCATCTGGCTGAGCTCATCGAAGCCGGTGCCATGTCTTTCAAGATAGAAGGACGCCTGAAGGATGTGGCTTATGTGAAGAACGTCACTGCGGCCTACAGTCAGCTGCTCAACCAATACATCGCCGCACATCCCGGACAGTACATGAGAGCCTCGAAAGGCCGTGTCAGCTATTCCTTCACTCCCGATCTCAGCCGTACCTTCAACCGTGGCTACACCACCTATTTCGTGCATGGCCGCCAGTCACGGCAGGCCTCCTTCGATACGCCCAAGGCCATCGGTCAGTATGTGGGAACGGTGAAGGAACTGCGCTCCGGCTCGTTCAATGTGGCGGGTACGGCGTCGTTTGTCAACGGCGACGGTCTCTGCTTTTTCGATGCCGGGCGACAGCTGAGGGGCTTTCGCGTCAACCGTGCTGAGGGCAACCGCCTCTTCCCCTTGCAAATGCCGGCAGGCCTGAGGCCAGGCACACGACTTTATCGCAGCAATGATCAGGCAATGGAGAACATCCTGATGAAACCCAGCGCCGAGCGTAAGATTCCCGTAACGATGACGTTACAGCCCTGCGAAGAGGGTAGGGACTTCCTGCTGACGATGGACGACGGCAGCCGTCGGCAGACTGTGCGCATCGACTGTCAGCATCAGCAAGCCCGCACGCCTCAGCGTGAGCAGATAGAGCGCGAGCTGAAGAAATTAGGCGGTACGCCCTATGAGTGCGACCGTGTCATCTTGCCCGACCATTTCCCGTACTTCATTCCCGCCAGTCAGCTGGCAGCGGCGAGGAGAGAGGTATCGACCCACCCCCAACCCCTCCCTGTAGGGAGGGGAGAAATTACTCCTTCCTCAGAAAATCTCGGCTTTAAAGGTGATACGTCTTCCTCAGATAACCTGGGCTTGCAAGGTAATTACTCCCCTCCCTCACAGGGAGGGGCCGGGGGTGGGTCGCTCATGCAGTGCCGCTATTGCCTCCGCCACGAACTGGGCCATTGCGTGCGTCATGGCGGCCAGCGCCCAACATGGCGCGAGCCTCTTTTCCTTCGTTTAGGTGACGGAAGGCGTTTCCGTCTGAAGTTTGACTGCTCAAAATGCCAAATGGAAGTTTATGCTGAAAAGTAGACTGTTTATTGTATTATGCGTGGCAATGCTGTTGCAGAGCTGCTACCGTGCCGAGTCGCCTACGCCCGACGCCTTCGTGCCTACGGAGGAGCAGATGGACTCCATCTCCTTCTACACCACCCATCACTATTCGCAGAACTATAATTTCATTGTCGTGGCCGACAGTCTCAGGCTGATAAACAATGAACTGCTGGACTCTCTGAGTGTCTACAAGGGCGACCGCCTGGTCGTGGCCGACATCATGATGCTGCCTGCCGACACTGTCGACTCGGTGTGGGTGCAGGTGGCACGCGACGAGGAGACCATAGGCTGGGCACACGAAACCTACCTGCTCACCGCCGTGGCGCCCGACAACCTCATCTCGCGCTTTATCGACTTCTTTTCCGACACCCACCTGCTCATCATGCTGGGCATCGTCGTGGTGTGCATCGCACTGCTGGTCGTCAGCCGTCTCTACAAACGTCACGCACGTATAGTACACTTCCGCGACGTCAACTCCTTCTATCCCACGCTGCTTGCCCTGCTCGTGTCATTGTCGGCAGTGGTTTACAGCAGCATCCAGCTCTTCGACCCCGAGTCGTGGCGACATTATTATTACCACCCTTCGCTCAACCCCTTCTCGCTGCCTGTGCATCTGGGCATCTTCGTTGCGCTGGTGTGGACTGCGGCTATCGTTGCAATTGCAGCAGTCAGCGACATCAGTCACCGGCTACAGGCTGGTGAGACGGTTCTCTATCTGTTCGGGCTTGCAGCAGTCTGCTCCGTTGACTATGTGGCGTTCAGCGTGCTCACCCTCTACTATGTGGGCTATCCGCTGTTCCTCGCCTATGTCGTCTTTGCCCTCTGGCGCTACTTCCGCTACAACCGTGCACGCTACGTCTGTGGCAACTGCGGCCAGCCTCTTCGCAGCAAAGGGCTGTGTCCTAACTGTGGAGCGGAAAATATCTGAAGGGAAAAAGAAAAAACTTTTTTTTGCGTTTTTCTTGCATAATACAAAAAAAATGGAGAAATTTGCACATTGAATCATTGATTGATTAATTTTTGAGATATATGGCAGTCAGATTTTTGTTAGGTTTTGATGTCGGCAGCTCTTCTGTCAAGGCATCATTAGTCAACGCCGATAGCGGCAAGTGTGTTTCGTCAGCTTTTTTCCCTGAGAAGGAGGCGCCTATCAAGGCCGTAAAGGCCGGGTGGGCTGAGCAAGAGCCCGACTCATGGTGGCAGTATGCCAAGCAGGCGTTGCAGAAGATTATGGCCGAGGCCCATGTGAAGGCCGAGGAAATTGCGGCCATCGGCATCAGCTATCAGATGCATGGTCTGGTGTGTGTGAATAAGGAACTTAAGCCTTTGCGTCCTGCCATCATCTGGTGTGATTCACGTGCCGTTCCATACGGTGAGCGCGCTTTTAATGACTTGGGAGCCGACCAGTGCCTCAGCCATCTGTTGAACTCGCCGGGCAACTTCACTGCAGCCAAACTGGCATGGGTGAAGGAAAACGAGCCCGACATTTATAATAATATCTATAAGGTGATGCTGCCAGGCGACTACATCGCCATGCGCCTCAGTGGCGTGGCCAACACCACCGTGAGCGGCCTCTCCGAGGGCATGTTCTGGGACTTCAGGGAGAACCGCGTCGCACAGTTCCTGCTCGACTACTATGGCATACCTGCCGACTTCATCCCCGAGATCGTTCCCACTTTCTCAGAGCAGAGTGTCGTCTGCGAGGCCGCTGCGCAGGAGCTGGGTCTGAAGGCCGGCACCCCCATCACCTACCGTGGTGGCGACCAGCCCAACAATGCCCTCTCGCTGAATGTGTTTGAGCCAGGCGAGATTGCTGCTACGGCAGGCACCAGTGGTGTGGTCTATGGTGTGCTGGGCGAGGTGAACTACGACCCGAAGAGCCGTGTGAACACTTTTGCACACGTCAACCACGCTGCCGGGAACACCCGTCTTGGCGTACTCCTCTGCATCAACGGCACGGGCATCCTCAACGCCTGGATGCATCGCAATGTCACCTTCGACATGGGCTATGCCGAGATGAACGACCTGGCCGCACAGGCTCCCATCGGTAGCGATGGCGTCTGCATCATGCCCTTCGGCAATGGTGCCGAGCGCGTATTGCAGAACAAGGAGCTGGGCTGCTCCATTCATGGTGTCAACTTCAACAAGCACTCTCGTGCCCACTTAGTGCGTGCCGCCCAGGAAGGCATCGTCTTCTCGTTCTGCTATGGCATGGAGATTATGCAGCAGATGGGCATGGACATCAAGAAGATTCACGCCGGCCGTGCCAATATGTTCCTTTCGCCCCTCTTCCGCAACACGCTGGCCGGTGTCAGCGGTGCTACCATCGAGCTCTACGAGACCGACGGCTCCGTGGGTGCTGCCAAGGGCGCAGGCATCGGCGCTGGTATCTACAAGGACCACAACGAGGCCTTTGCCACACTCGAGAAACTGCAGGTCATCGAGCCTTCCGACAGTGACAGAAGCGAATATCAGGCTGCGTATGCCCGCTGGAAGGACGCCTTGAACAGCCTTATCTAAATCTTAATTATAATAAAAACAACAATGGCAAAAGAGTATTTCGCCTTTACAGGCAAGATTCCCTTCGAGGGAAAAGACAGTAAGAACGTGATGGCTTTCCACTACTATGAGCCTGAGCGCGTAGTGATGGGAAAGAAGATGAAGGACTGGCTGAAGTTCGCTATGGCATGGTGGCACACACTGGGTGGCGCCTCTGCTGACCAGTTTGGCGGACAGACCCGCAGCTACGAGTGGGACAAGGCTGCCGATGCTGTGCAGCGCGCCAAGGATAAGATGGACGCCGGCTTCGAAATCATGGACAAGCTGGGCATCGAGTATTTCTGCTTCCACGATGTAGACCTCGTTGAAGAGGGCGCCACCATCGCCGAGTATGAGGAGCGCATGAAGGCTATCACCGACTATGCCCAGGAGAAGATGAAGCAGTTCCCCAACATCAAGCTGCTCTGGGGCACCGCCAACGTGTTCGGCAACAAGCGCTATGCCAACGGCGCCAGCACCAACCCCGACTTCGACGTCGTGGCCCGTGCCATCGTGCAGATCAAGAACGCCATCGATGCTACCATCAAGCTCGGCGGCACCAACTATGTGTTCTGGGGCGGACGCGAGGGCTACATGAGCCTGCTCAACACCGACCAGAAGCGTGAGAAGGAGCACATGGCAACCATGCTGACTATGGCTCGCGACTATGCCCGTGCCAAGGGATTCAAGGGCACTTTCCTCATCGAGCCCAAGCCCATGGAGCCCTCCAAGCATCAGTATGACGTCGACACCGAGACGGTCATCGGCTTTCTGAAGGCCCACAACCTGGATAAGGACTTCAAGGTGAACATCGAGGTGAATCACGCTACTCTGGCTGGCCACACCTTCGAGCACGAGCTGGCTTGTGCTGTCGACGCAGGCATGCTGGGCAGCATCGATGCCAACCGCGGCGACGCTCAGAACGGCTGGGACACCGACCAGTTCCCCATCGACAACTTCGAGCTGACTCAGGCCATGATGGAGATCATCCGCAACGGCGGCCTCGGCAACGGCGGCACCAACTTCGACGCCAAGATTCGTCGTAACTCGACCGACCTCGAGGATCTCTTCATCGCTCACATCAGCGGCATGGACGCTATGGCCCGCGCACTGCTCAACGCTGCCGACATTCTGGAGAACAGCGAGCTACCCAAGATGAAGAAAGAGCGCTATGCCAGCTTCGACGCCGGCATCGGCAAGGACTTCGAGGACGGCAAGCTCACCCTCGAGCAAGTCTACGACTACGGCAAGAAGGTGGAGGAGCCCAAGCAGACCTCAGGCAAGCAGGAGAAGTACGAGACCATCGTCGCCCTCTATGCCAGGTAAGCCAACGACTGTTTCATTCATTCAAACACCTGCACGGCCCTGTCGTGCAGGTGCTTTTTTTCCAACATTAGACGGAGAGGAAGGACAGAATCTTCAAAAAACAATCCCGTTCAGCCAAGCAGGGGGACGGGGTGAGCGGTAAAGTATTTTTACAAAACATACGAAAAAACAGGGCTGAACGAGGCTGAGAATGGCTCAGAATTGAAGACAGAACAATTTGCCGGAAAAAACGCGAAAATGAGAGGGGTTGGCTATCTTGTTGACAGGCAGAAGCTTAGCTCATATTCCTGTTTGTCGGGAGCATCCTCGTTTTCAAAAAGGTATATCCGCGTGAAAAAAAGTCAATGCCTTTTTTTCACGCGGACCATCTTTTTAAGCAAAAGTAAGCCGTTCTGGAGTAAATATTAGCCCTTTCAGAGGCTGAAAAGCTGCACAAAACATATATAACTGTGCATTTTTTGAACTTCACTCATGCTCATCTGATGGCCGACCGGCGGCAAAACCCAGTCTTCCCGATTCTATTTCACGAATTTTTTTTGTAAAGAAATCGGAATAAATTTTCTTTACATTTTACTCAGATGTTCAGGCCATAGGTCTGCTTGACCTCGTCCATTACGAATGTGCTCTCGATGGATGCAAGGCTTTCTGTCTCTCCCAGTTTGTTGAGCACAAACTCCTGATAATGCTTCATGTCGCGTGCACGCACTTTCAGCAGGTAGTCGTAGGCGCCCGAGGTGTTGTAGCACTCCGTCACCTCGGGTATGCGCTGTATGCGTCTGACGAAGGCGTCGGCAATCTGGTGGTTGATTTGCTTCAGTTTCACCTTGCAGAACACCAGCAGCCCCTGCCCGCACTTTTCAGCATTGAGCACCGCCACGTATTTCTTGATATAGCCCTGCCGCTCCAGCCGCTTCTGCCGTTCAAAGACGGGCGTGGGTGTCAGGTGCACAGCGTCGGCCAGCTCCTTTGTCGTCAGCTTGGCGTTCCGCTGAAGCGTACGCAGTATCTGCCAGTCTGTTTCATCTAGTTTTTCCATTTTATGTAGTTTATATTTCTGCAAATATGCTGCAAAGGTAGCCGTTTTTTCTGAAAATCAAAAAAATCTTCTCTTTTTATTCGGTTAGTCCTTCTGCCGTTCCAGCATCAGCCGTATCTCGTCGTAGGTCACGTCGGGCTGACAGAGGTTCTTGATGGCAGTCGTGCCGTCGGCAGTGCCTATCCGCTGGATGACGGCAGAGATGTTGCGCTGGTGCTCAGGCGGTACAAGGGAGTCGAACGCCACCTGACCGCTATTGACGTAGCGGGCTAAGTGGCCAAAGACGGTGCCAAGGGTGAGGCTGCGCTCACGGGCAATGTCCTCGGGCTTTTTGCCTTGAAGGTAGAGGCTGAGGCTTACTTCCCAGGTCTTGGGCTTTTCTTCTTTCTTCGCTTTAGGCTTGGGCTGACGCTTGGGCTTGATGGATTTTTCATCGATGGCGTCAAGCATCGCCGTCTGCTTCTCTTTCAGGTAGTTGCTGACGGTGTAGCCCTGCTCCGAAATCTTTGTCAGCAGGTAGCGGCACGAGAGCCATGTCTGCCTTTCGTCGGGCAGGGCGTTGCCTAAGCGGCGGGCAGCCTGCTTGTTGTTGGTCTCTACCTTGGCAGAGAGTTCTAGAGGCTTTGCCAGGATGTCGTTCAGTGTGCTGGCGAAATATTCAGCGCTGCGCTTGACACGCTCCAGAAAGTCCTCGTCGTGCAGCTGACCGATGGTCATGGCCTGAATCTTCTGCTGCCACTTTACTGCCACGTCAATGACTTTCTGGCGAATGTCCATCAGCGCCTGGTCGTGCAACTGCTTCAGTGAGGCATGGCTGTGATAGAAGAAATCGGCGAAAATGCGCACCATCGTCTCCTGTTGATAGAGTAACGGTCGGAAGTCGAAAAGCTGGAGCAGCAGGTAACGCTCGTATTCCTGCTTCAGCACGGGCAGTTGTTCGATGCTCTGCCGTGCCTCGTCCTCCTGCCGGGCAATATACGAATCCACGCGTTCGTCGTTGATGATAGCACGGGCTTGCAGGGGTGTGGCGAGCACCAGTCCTTCGAGGGTACGGCACCGGCTCAGGGCTACATACACCTGTCCTGGTGCGAACGACTGGTTGGCATCGATGATGGCGCGGTCGAAGGTGAGGCCCTGGCTCTTGTGGATGGTGATGGCCCACGCCAGCCGCAGGGGAAGTTGCGAAAAGGTGCCCTGCACCTCGGCCTCTATCTCGCGTGTCTTTTCGTTGAATGTGTAGCGGGTGTTCTCCCACTCCAACGGCTCCACCTCAATGGCCTCGCTGTCACCTTCGCAGAATACAGTTAGCCGTTTCTCGCTTATCTCCATTACGTGTCCGATGCGTCCGTTGTAGTATCGGCGCTCAGCCGACGGATCGTTCTTGACGAACATTACCTGTGCCCCTTGTTTCAACACCAGCGTCTCGGCCGTCGGGTAGGAATAGTCAGGGAATGTGCCCTTTACCTTGGCATGGAACTGGAACGTACGGCCCGGCAGCTTCTGCAGCTCCGACTCGTTGTAGAAGTTGGCAAGGTTGTTGTGCGTGGTCAGGCGGATAGCCCCCACGGCTCCCTCCAAACCACGCCCCGTGGGGAGACTGGGAAGACATCTGCTGTTCAGCTTTTCCAATGCCTCTTGCGAAGGTTTTCCGTTGCGCACCTCATTCAGTATCTCAATGAACGATGTGTCCTGTTGACGGTAGACATGCTCCAGCTGAATGGTCACATACTCCATCTGCTGCAAAGCCTTGGAACCGAAAAAATAGGGAGTGTCATAGTAAGATTTCAGCACCTGTTCGTCTTCGGGCGTCACCACAGGTGTCAGCTGCGCCAGGTCGCCAATCATCAGCAGCTGCACACCTCCAAACGGCTGGTAGTGGTTGCGGAAACGGCGCAGCACGGCATCGATGGCGTCGAGCAGGTCGGCACGCACCATCGATATTTCGTCGATGATCAGCAGGTCGATGGAAGCAATGATTTTGCGCTTCTCGCGGCTGAAGTCAAACTTGCTCTCAAGCTTGGCTCCAGGCACATAGGGCGAGAAAGGAAGCTGAAAGAACGAGTGTATCGTCACGCCACCGGCATTGATGGCCGCCACACCTGTCGGCGCCACCACGATAGGACGCTTGCGTGAACGTTCCACTACTGTCTTCAGGAAAGTTGTCTTGCCCGTTCCTGCCTTACCTGTCAGGAAAATGCTGCGCCCCGTATTCTCTACGAAGTCCCACGCCGTGTGCAGTTCGTTGTTCCGTTCCATTGATTATTCCTGTTTATGGCAGTTCAGAAACACGGTATTTCTCAAGCACTGGTATTTCTTGGCAAAGGGCATCGGCGAGCAGGGCAGCTACGCGTTGTGCACCATAGACGTTGTAGTGGGTGTTGTCCTGTCGGCCTTCGGGCACCGAGGGCTCCTGTCCGGGCAGGAACCACATGTGCAGCTGCTTTGAGGCCTCACGTCCCAGACCCTGCTCAAGGTCGTGGGTAATGCGGTTGGCATCGACGAAGTGGCAGTTCATGCGACGGGCCACGTCGCGCGGCGCTATGGCATAGAGACCGTGGGTGTCGACGAGGGTGTCGCCCTCTATCATCTTCACTCCGTCCTTGAAAGTGGTGGTACGCAACAGCTCGTCGTCGTCGTTGTCGGGGGCAGCGACGAAGAAATTCCTCCTGACCACGCAGCTCATCAGCACGGGTATGCCGCCGTGCTCGCGTGTCTCGCGAACGAAGCGGGCCAGGTTGTAGTCGAAGGTGGAGCCGGGGTCGGTGTGGCGGTCGGCCTTGGGCTTCTCGTCGTTGTGGCCGAACTGTATGATGACATAGTCGCCGGGCTGCATCTTTTCGAGCACCTTGTCCCAGTGGCCCTCGTCGATGAAGCTTTTCGACGAGCGTCCGTTGACGGCGTGGTTGTCGACGCGTATGTAGTCGGCATCGAACTGACTTTGCAGCATCATTCCCCAGCCGCGTTCCTGCTTGCCGCCTGTGGTGTCTTTGTTGGCTGCCGTTGAGTCGCCGATGATGAAGATGGTGGTTGGCTTGTGGTCGGTAAATGCGGTAAGCACCAGCAGGGCTATGGCCAGCAGGGCTAAGTGTCTAAGGTTTCTTGTCATTTTTTCTGTTTGTTTTTTTTGCGGAAGGTAAAGAGGTCGCGCAACCCGCTGAAGTCTTTCTTCATGATGAGGCCGATGCCTTGTGTGTTGAGCGACGAGTGGGTGAAATAGCGGTCGTTGGTCTGGTTGTAGGCCTTGAGTGCGAGGCTGCCGCGGGGTGTGAGCAGATACTGTATGTCGAAGTCGCCAATGAACGACGGCGTGGTCTGTGTGGCATTGTCGCGATAGCCAAACTGTCCGTTCAGAAGCAGTCGGTTGTTGAGCATGCGTCCGCTCACAAGGCCTTCATACTCGGCGTTGTGCCACCCTTCGTTTCCGGTTGAGATGTTGGCTCCGAAATTCCAGTCGTCGTTCTTGATGACCTGCGACAGCACCTGGTTGATTTGCGACGAGACGGTGCCCGAGAGGAGGCTCTGCATGGCCAGCTCGGTCTGTCCGTAGCCCTGTGTGTTGGCGTTGTTGACGCCTTGGGTGTAGAAGCGTCCTATGCCCAGCAGGTAGACCACTTGCTGGTTGATTTCCTGTTCGCTGGCCATGATGGAGCGTATCATTTGCTGTTCCTCGCTGTTGACGGTGGGCATCTCGATGTCGAACTCCACTCGTGGCTCGCCTGCTGTTCCCACAATGTTCATCAGGCAGTTTACACGGATGGTGTTGGTGGTGAAGGAGTTGCCGAGGCCGAGGTCGGAGAGCGACACGCCGTTGACGGTGTGTATGGTTTTCCAGTTGAGCGCCGCGTTGTAGGGGTCGCCGTTGAACACCATGGTACTGCCAGGTTGGAACTGGAAGTTTTTCTTCAGCAGATTCTGGATGGTCATGGAGTAGGACCCACGCTCAATGTTATAGGTGCCGAACATTTGGAAAGCTCCTTTATTGTAGTGGGACGCCCGCAGGGTGCCTGAACCGTTGAGGGTGATGTAGTCGCCAGAATTCTGGTCCATCAGCAGGCGCAGGGTGGCATCAGACGTTGCGTTGATGCGAAGGTTGAGGTGGAGGTCGGAGGTGTTGGAGGTGGAAGGTGAGGGGTGATGGGTGAGAGAAATGTCTGAGCTTGAGGGTAATCTCTCACCTCTCACCTCTTCGCTCTCACTACTTCCTTTCTTCCATGTAATAAACTGCTGGTGGCTGATGGCATCGGGACTGGAGGCATTGTAGATGAAGAATGAGCCTTGGGCAGGGGTGACGTCGCAGTCGATGACCACTTCCCCAGGGCGTCCTCGCATTACTGCCTGTCCGTTGGCCCACACCGTGCCGCCAATGACGCCGCCGGCATCCATTTGCGGGAAGTCGTAGGCCAGCAACTGCTCGGCGTCGGCACGCAGGTCGAAATGTATGTTTTTCAGATGGGTGTGGGTGACGTTGCCGTTAAGTATGCCTATGTGTCCGTCGCGGTCGCTGACAGTGAACTGCCGGAATCCTATCGAGCCGGGCGTGAGGTGCACGGTGTCGCCAGAGAAGGTGTAGGTGGTGCCCAGCGGTCGGATGGCAGCCTTGCCATTGACGGCTACGTCGCCGGTGATGTCTATTTCTTTCAGCGGGCCAGCTATGTGCACGTCGCCGAAAGCCTTTCCCTCGATGCTGCCTATGAAGCTGTGTGTAAACGAGTGTACAAAGCCTATGCTGGTGCCTCGTGCTTGTATGCCGATGTCGAGTGCCTTGTGGCGTGGCGAGACATAGCCGTCGACGAAGGTCTGAGCCTCGGCACCGTTGTCGATGACAGCCTCGAAGTCTATCTGCCCTTCGTCGCCGTTCCAAATGGCGAAGGCCTCGAGCAGGCCCATGCGAGCGTCTTGGAAGAGAAAATCGCCGACGCTGATGTCGGCCCATGCTTCGGGCTTGCTGAACGCCCGGCAAAGGTATGCCTGTCCGGTGACCCGACCGCCGAAGCGTACGCTGCGGAATCCTACGGCCTCCAGCACGTAAGCCACGTCGACGCCTTGCATGTCAAGCATCAGCGAGTCGGTGGCATGGGTCGAGGCAATACCGTCGATGATGAGGTGCTCGTCGTCGTGGTGCAGGGTGAAGTGGTCAATCATCAGGCGTTTGTCGCTGTAGACGATGTCGCAGGGCTCCAAGTCCCACAGGTTGTCCTTCAGCACCAGACGCGAGGGCATCACCCTCACATGCACTTCTTCCGTTCCCTCATCGTTGCGGTAAAGGTTTGTCACCATGTTTACTGTACCGCCGTCGCCGTTGTTGTTTGAAAGCGACAAGGCCGATGTGGCCTCGTTCTCCTTGGCTTGGGTGGCCATCGACAGATAGAGTGGGGCACCCTTGGCTGTGAGTCGCGTCACTCGAATGTCGCAACTGGTGCTGTCGCCCTGCCGTGTCAGTCTGACGGCGGCGTTGCGGTAGTCGGTGTTGCCGTAGCGGAATGAGGGAATGTCGGCATCGACCGTCATCTGTTGCTCGCTGTCATTCACCTGAGCCTCCAGCATGAGTGGTCCTTGCAGGTCAAGGCTGATGCCTAACAGCTGCTGCATCCAGCGGCTGTCGGAGAGACGTGCCGAGAGTTCGAAATCGTTGTCGGGGCTTTCCGTCCTGCGGCCTATCTGTCCGAAGGGCGGCAGCGCAAAAGTGCCGTTGCTGTGGCCGGCAAACTGTACTTCACCGAAGTCGCTCGTCAGCCGCAGATAAGGACGGTTGTCTTCCTCGCCCATTCGCACGTGCAAATTGTCGAGGTGATAATGGGTGGTGTCGCTCTGGGTCATAATGAAATCGTCGAGGTCAATGGTGCCTTGGAGCGATGAAGACGATTTGAAAGGAACACCGCTGATGTCGGCATCGACGACTGCTGCAAAAGTGGCTGTGCCCCAGCGGTCGGACAGGTGCAGCGCCTGTGGTGCCAGCCTGTTGATGACGCCGGTGAGCTGCAACCGCTGTCCCCAACTGCCCTCTACGTCGGCTTTCAGGTGTGGGTCGTCTACCAGCAGATGGCCTCCAGTGGCGTCAGGACTGTAAACGCCGTCGACGCTGATGTTGTGGTAACGGTATCCGTGCAGGTCGATGCGTGGCACGTTGCCTACAATGTTCACCCGCTGATTGTGTCCGCTCAGGTCGAGGCTTGCTGCCAGCAGGCCCAACTCGCTGTTGGCGACAAGACTTCCCACATCGAGGCTGTCGGTTTCAACGTGGGCCGACCATTGCCTTGCGTCAGTGGTCATTGTGCCTCGCCACGACAGGGCGCCCAGCGAAGTAACGGTGCGGCCTTGTGAGCGAATGTCGCCGAATTCGTCGGTGCCGGCATCGACAGTGATGTCGATATTGCCGAGACGACCGACAATGGGCGGTAGCTGTGGCAGTGCCTCACGCATCTCGGCCAGCAGGCCGCTGCTCACGCTAAAGCGCTCCACATGTGTCTGGAATGATTCGTCACGGCTGTCGGCATGTCCTGAGGCTCGCAGCTGCAAGGCACCGTCGGTGGTGGCAATGCTCAGCCGAGGGCAGCGAATGTTGCTTGCCGAGCCGCTCAGCGCCTCTACGTCGAAGGTCACGTCATAGCCCGACGGCACGTCTTCAGGCAGCACGCTGACCAGGTCGGTAAGGGCAATGAGACCCTTTGCCGCCGGCACTCTGTAGCTAATGGTGTTTGCCAGACTGTCAAGAACATAAGTTGCCTCTATGGTGTCAATGCTAAGAGCCGTGTTGGGCATCTCTATGGCAAAGTCGGTGAGCAACGCCTGCCGACGGTTGGCCTCCATATCCAGTGACAGACGCTCCAGGCTGAGGCCCGACTGCTCGTGCAGGGCAATGCGCTTCACGCTGAAGTTCAGCGTGTCGTCCTGCAGTGTGCGCAGCAGCAGGTGGGCGCTCACATCGTTTACCATCAGGTGGCGCAGATTCAGGCGTCCGGGCGTTTCAGGCGCGTCACGCTGGTCGTAGCGCAGCGACAGGCGTCTTACAATGAGTGAGCCGATGTGCACATCGAGCGACGACGGCTCGTCCTTCTCTTTCTTCGTCAGGGCATCTACAATAAACTGCCAGTTGGATGTGGCGCCGGCGCTGTCGCGATAGAGCACGGCACTGGCACCGAAGAGCTGTGCCGACGAGATGCTGACACGCCCGCTGAGCAGTGGCAGCACTTCCACCTTCACCGACATGCGGCGCGTACTGAGCAGGTCTTCGTGTTGCTTGTCCTTGATGACAACGTCGTCGATGATCAGCCGGTTGAAGAAGCCCAAGTCGACGCGGCCCACGCTGACTTCTGTGCCCAGCTTGCTGCCGATGGCACCGGCCACCATCTGCCCCAGCCACCGCTGCATGAACGGCAGTTGTATGACAATGACCAGCGAGACATAGAGGCCCAGCAGACCCCATATCGTCCAGCTGACGATGTGCTTGAGTTTCTTCATTTCGCGTGCAAAGATACGCTTTTTCCCAGTAAAAACAAAACATTTTCCTTCTCTGATATGCTCATTCCCGGAAAAAGTAGTAATTTTGCAGCCTATAACCATTAGTTTACGCCATTGAGTACACCCTTTTATTTGATTGAGGAGCAGAAGCTCCGCCGCAATCTGAGCCTCATTGCCAGCGTGGCCAAGCGTGCTGACGTGGAAATCATTCTCGCCTTCAAGGCCTTTGCCTTATGGAAAACATTCCCCATCTTTCGTGAATATATCAGCAGCACCACGGCCAGCTCGCTGAGCGAGGCCCGGCTGGCTCGCGAGGAGTTCGGCGCTCCAGCCCACACCTATTCGCCTGCCTATACCGACGACGAGATTGACACGATAGCCCGCTGTAGCAGCCACCTCACGTTTAACTCGCTCACGCAATATGAGCGCTACCACCATCGTGTGGCCGCTGTCAATCCGGAGCTGAGTCTCGGCCTGCGGGTTAATCCTGAATACAGCGAGGTGGAGACAATGCTTTATAATCCCTGCGCCCCAGGCACCCGCTTCGGCGTGTCGGCTGAGAAGCTGCCGGCCACATTGCCTGCCGATATTGAGGGCTTTCACTGCCATTGCCACTGCGAAAGCGGAGCCGACGTGTTGCAGCGCACTCTTGTGCATATCGAGGAGAAGTTCAGCCGCTGGTTTCCGCAGCTGAAATGGCTGAACCTGGGCGGCGGGCATCTGATGACGCGCAAGGACTACGATGTTGATCTGCTCATCGCCCTGATGAAGGGACTGCATGAGCGTTATCCCTGGCTGCGCATCATCCTCGAGCCCGGCAGCGCCTTCGCCTGGCAGACAGGACCGCTGGTGAGCCACGTCGTCGATATTGTTGAAGACAAGGGCATCCGCACCGCCATCCTCGATGTCAGCTTTACCTGCCACATGCCCGACTGCTTAGAGATGCCCTACTTTCCCGAGGTACGCAATGCTGAGCATCTCTCTCAGCCCTCACCTCTCAGCCCTCACCTCTATAGATTGGGCGGCAACAGCTGCCTGAGTGGCGACTTCATGTCGTCTTGGCGCTTCGACCACGAGCTGCAAGTGGGCGAGGAAGTCATCTTCGAGGATATGATTCACTACACCACCGTGAAAACCAACACCTTCAACGGCATCACGCATCCCGCCATCGTCATGCTGCATGCCGACGGCACACGCGAGGTGCTGCGTGAGTACGGCTATGAGGACTATCGCAGCCGCATGGACTAAGCAGAAAAACCTTTTGCAAACATAATAAATCGGCTTGTTTTACGTTTTTTACAATGTGAAGACAAGATTCTTACTATTCTTGGCGTTGCTGACTGCTTGCATCGTGTCCTGTTCCGACGATGAAAAGTTCACCGCCTCGCCCACTGTCACACTGTCTTTCTCCACCGACTCGGTGAAGATGGACACCGTGTTCAGCACCGTGGGCTCACGTACTTACGATTTTTGGGTTTACAACCGAGGCAGCCGCGGTCTCCGCCTGTCGAGCGTACGCCTGCGTCAGGGCAATCAGACGGGATTCCGTGTCAATGTCGACGGCTCCTATCTCGACAACGACCTCGGTGCTGTGGTCACCGACCTGGAGGTACGCAGCGGCGACAGCCTGCGTGTCTTCGTCGAGTTTACCGCACCCCGCAACCAGCAGCTCACACCGCAGATGGTGGAGGACGAACTGCAGTTCTTCTTAGAGAGCGGCGTTCAGCAGCGTGTCGTGCTTCGGGCATACGCCTGGGACGCCCTGTTGTATGACAGCATCGTCGTCAGTCGCGATTCCGTCATCGAGAGCAGCCTGCCCATCGTCATCCGTCAGGGCCTGCGTGTCGACAGTGCCGTCACGCTGACTGTGCGCAACACCACCTTGTTTTTCCACGACAAGGCCGGAGCCGACATCTACGGTACTTTGCTTACCGACAGCGTTGTGATGCGTGGCGACCGCCTCGACCACATGTTCGACTACTTGCCCTACGACCGTGTAAGCGGCCAGTGGCGCGGTTTGCGTTTTTATCCGTCGTCATTTCAAAATGAACTGGTAGCTACTAAGATACGCAATGCTGAGAGCGGCATTGTCTGCGACTCCACTGCCTTCCCCTCCGACCACCAGCGTCTCTATATGGAGCGCTCTGTGGTGCACAACTGTGCCGGCCCCGGACTCCTGGCCTTCAACTCGTGGGTGGGACTGCTGCGCTGTCAGTTCACCAATACTCAGGGCGACTGCGTGGCGTTCTATGGTGGCGCCGCCATTATGGACCACTGCACCGTGGCTCAGTTCTATCCTTTTGTAGGAGGTCGCGGTGCGGCTCTGCGCTTCGCCAACTTCTACGGCGACAACACCTATCCGCTGCACGCTATGACGATGACTAATAGCATCGTGACGGGCTATGACGACGACGTGGTGATGGGGCAGACTCTGGAGGGCGACACCATCACGGCCTTCGCCTACAGTTTCGACAATACGCTGTTGCGTACACCTGCTTTGGAGGATACCGTCAATTGCAAGAACATGATGTGGGAGACACCGAAGGACAGCATTCAGGGCAAGCAGCATTTCCGCCTGTTTGACGAGGAAAACCTTATTTACGACTTCCACCTCGATTCGCTCTCAACGGCTCACGGCAAGGGCTGTTACGACTAACGGTTAGTGTTTAACGGTTATTGGTTAAAGTATGAAAATTGGAGATAAAGTAAGATTTTTAAGTGAGAAAGGCGGTGGCCGCGTGGCTGGCTTCCAAGGTAAGAACATCGTGCTGGTGGAGGACGAAGACGGCTTTCAGGTGCCGATGATGACGCACGAGGTAGTGGTGGTCGGCGAAGAAAACTACGACACCAGCCACATCGTGGAGGTGAAGCAGCAGCAAAAGGCTCAGCAGAAAGCCCAGGAGCGCGAGGTGGAGCCCGCCGACCGTCCCATCACTTTCAAGCCCATGCCAGAGGAGCGCAAGGGCGGCGAGCAGCTGTCGGCCTATCTCGCATTCGTGCCCATCGATGTCAAGGAGCTCTCACGCACACGTTTTGAGGCCTTCTTCGTCAACGACTCCAACTACTATATGCGTTTCACCTATCTCAAGGTCGAAGGCACGGCGTGGACGCTGTGCTTCACCGACGAGGTGGAGCCCAACACTAAGGTTTTCATCGAGGAATTCGGTCGCGAAGACTTAGGCTCGATGGAGCGCGTCGCTGTTCAGCTCGTGGCCTACAAGCGTGAAAAGCCCTTCCTGCTAAAGCCTGCCATCGACGTGCAGTTGCGCATCGACGGTGTGAAGTTCTTCAAGCTGCACACTTTCCAGGAAAGCGATTTCTTCGAACAGCCCGCCCTGGTATATACCATCGTGGAGCACGACAGGGTGGTAAAGCCCTTCTTCATTGATCCGAAGGAGCTCAGGCACATTCCCAATCCTTCCCCGCAGGTCGAGGAAAAGACGCATCACGCTCCGAAAAGAGCCGCGCAAGGAGGAGACGCTCCTCTTGTTGTCGACCTGCATGTCGACGCATTGCTCGACAACACTACCGGTATGACGCCAAGCGACATTCTCAACCATCAGCTCGACGTATTTCGCCGCACATTGAAGAACTATGAGAAGAAGCGTGGCACACGCATCATCTTCATCCACGGCAAGGGCGAGGGCGTGCTGCGCAAAGCTCTCCTCAACGAGCTGCAGTATCGCTACAAGAGCTACACCTGGCAGGATGCCAGCTTTCAGGAGTACGGCTACGGCGCCACTCAGGTTACCATCAAATGACGTAGGCTTCTGAAATTCATCAAACGCCTCGGTAACATCGCAGGTTACTGACAGTAACCACGTGGGTTACTGTCAGTAACCACGGTGGTTACAGTTAGTAACCCACGTGGTTACAAAAATGGCATTGTACGGAGTTTTGACAAGCTAATTCCCTACAGAGGCGACGCGTCGGTTTCTTCGAGAACGGCAAATGCGGTTGAGCGGGCAAATCTATTTCAGGATTGTTCATATTATTCCAATTTCTTTCAAATTCTACGTGGTTTTCTTGCCAGTGTGGCAGAAATAGGCTAACTTTGCACTGTTGAAGAAGTAAAAAGCAATACGCTATGAAATACGGTCTTATCAAGGTGGCTGCTGCAATACCGGGTGTGCGCGTGGCCGACGTAGATTATAATGTACAGCAGATAGAGAGCCTCATTGCCCAGGCCGAGGGCAAAGGTGCCGAGGTCATTGTCTTCCCTGAGCTGTCAATCACAGGCTACAGCTGTCAGGACCTTTTCCGTCAGCAGCTGCTCTTGGACAAGGCCGAGGAGGGCCTGCTCGTGCTGCTCGACTTCACCCGCAAGCTGGACATTATCGCCATCGTGGGCATTCCCGTGCGCATTGGCTCCAAGCTCTACAACTGTGCCGCCGTGGTACAGCATGGGGTTATCCTCGGTCTTGTGGCCAAGACCTTCCTGCCCAATTATAATGAGTTCTACGAGAAACGCTGGTTTGCCAGCAGCACCGACTTGCAGAAGCAGGAGATTTACCTGGCGGGCAGCCCTGTCACCGTGACGAGTGAGCCGCAGCTCTTCCGCACCTGCGACGGTGTCAGCTTCGGCATCGAAATATGCGAGGATGTGTGGGCTCCGCTGCCGCCCAGCAATCAGCTGGCCTTGGCTGGTGCTGATATCATCTTCAACCTGTCGGCCTCCAACGAGCTCATAGGTAAGCACGACTACCTGATGTCGCTCCTTGCCCAGCAGAGTGCCCGCATGATTTGCGGCTATGTTTATGCCAGCTGCGGCTTTGGCGAGTCGACGCAGGATGTGGTCTTTGGCGGCAACGCCCTCATCTATGAGAACGGACGCCTGCTGGCCCAGGCCGGGCGCTTTGCCATCGACCCGCAGATGCGCATCCAGCAGATTGACGTCGACCGTCTGCGTTCTGAAAGGCAGAACAACACCACCTTCCGCATGACGCCTGCCTGCTTGTCGCAGGTCATAGATGCCAAGCCTACTACCCCCCGTGACTTTGAGCTTCTGCGCGACGTCAATCCGCATCCCTTCATTCCTACAGACGAGAATATGACGTGCACTTGCGAAGAGATTCTGAACATCCAGACCCTCGCCTTGTGCAAGCGCCTGCAGCATACCCACAGCGACAAGGCCGTCATCGGCATCAGCGGCGGCCTCGACTCCACGCTGGCGCTGCTTGTCACTGTGCGTGCCTTCGACCGTCTCGGCCTTTCGCGTGCAGGTATCATCGGCATCACCATGCCGGGCTTCGGCACTACCGACAGGACGCATCAGAATGCTGTCGGCCTGATGGAGTCGCTCGGCATCACTCGGCGTGAAATCAGCATTGCCAAGGCCGTGACGCAGCATTTCGAGGATATCGGCCACGACATGAAGCAGCACGATGTGACCTACGAGAACGCTCAGGCCCGTGAGAGGACGCAGATTCTGATGGACGTGGCCAACCAGATGGGAGCGATGGTCATTGGCACGGGCGACCTGTCGGAGCTGGCCCTTGGCTGGTGCACCTACAACGGCGACCACATGTCGATGTATGGCGTCAACGGCGGTGTGCCCAAGACGCTGGTGCAGTATCTCATTCGCTACGTGGCGCAGCTGCCGTCGTTCAAGGCACAGCACGACACGCTGCTCGATGTTGTCGATACGCCGATCTCGCCTGAGCTGACGCCAGCCGATGCCGACGGCAATATCCAGCAGAAGACGGAGGACCTGGTCGGTCCCTACGAGCTGCACGACTTCTTCCTTTATTATATGGTGCGTCTCGGCTTCCGCCCCGCCAAGATTTACATGCTGGCTCAGTATGCTTTCAAGGGGAAATATGATGATGCTGTCATTAAGCGCTGGCTGCAGACCTTCTGCCGCCGTTTCTTCAACCAGCAGTTCAAGCGTTCCTGCCTGCCCGACGGTCCGAAGGTGGGCAGCGTCAGCCTCTCACCGCGTGGTGACTGGCGTATGCCAAGCGATGCCGTCAGCACCCTGTGGCTGAAGGAGTGTGAAGGGCTGTAACGGGCTATGCTCTAAATGAAAAGGAGGCGGTATGAGTACAAGGAAAGTAACATTTCAGTATGTTGGTAGACTGTTGAGTCTGTCATTGATCATTTTTCATTTGTCGTTTAGCTCCGTAGCGGCGCAAAATGCCTACACTCGTTACATCGAGCAATACAAGGACATCGCCATTGAGCAGATGCAGAAGTGGAAGGTGCCGGCATCCATCACGCTGGCGCAGGGCCTGCTGGAGTCGGCGGCAGGACAGAGCACGCTGGCCACGCAGGGCAACAACCATTTCGGCATCAAGTGTCACGGATGGACAGGTGCCACCGTCTATCGCGACGACGACAGGACCAACGAGTGTTTCCGTGCCTATTCCTCGGCCTATGAGTCCTTCGAGGATCACTCGCGTTTCCTCGCTACGGGACAGCGCTACAAGAGCCTCTTCTCCCTCCGCATTACCGACTACAAAGGATGGGCTAAAGGCCTGAAGGCGGCTGGCTATGCCACCAATCCACGCTATGCCCAGAGCCTTATCGATATTGTCGAGCGCTATAATCTCGACCAGTACGACAAGGCGCGCTCCTACGACAAGTTCATGGTAGACCATGCCCGCGACGTCTCTGCCAACGGACAGCCCCTGCATCCCATCTACATTTATAATAAGAACTACTACCTCTATGCCCGTCGTGGTGATACTTTCCGTTCTATTGCCGACGAGGTGGGCATCTCCTACCGAAAGTTGGCCAAATACAACGAGCGCGACAAGAAAGATGTGCTTGTTGAGGGCGAAATAATCTGGCTGAAGAAAAAACAGAAGCATGCGCCCAAGGCACTAAAGGGACAGTTGCATACTATCGCTGCCGGTGAGTCGATGTATTCCATTGCCCAGCGTTACGGCATCCGCCTGAAATCCCTATATAAACTGAACAATCTCACACCTGACTATACGATTCAGGTGGGCGACCGGCTTCGACTAAGATAATTAAGAAGACTCCTTGTCAAGGTTGAACAAGGAGTCTTTGCTGTATTTCCTGAAGCTGAATCCAAAGTCTTAGAAGAAGTCTTCGTCGAAGTCGAAGTTGCCGTTGACTGGCGGCTGCACATTGCCGTTCTCCTCACCATCGCTGCCTTCCTCTTCCTCCTCCTCAGTGGGCAACTCGTAGTCGGGCATCTGAAGCAGCTCCTCGTTGCTGATTTTCAGAGGCTGGAAGTATTGCTCGTAGAAGTCGTCGTAGTCGTGGAAACTGTAGCGCGAGCCCACGAGGGTGAGGTTGTGCTCGCTGATGACGAGGCTGCGGCACTGGCGCAGCAGCAGCGACAATTCGTCGGCGGAGCTGAGCTGACGGGCATACTGCAGGGCTTCGTCGAAGTTGAGGAAGCCGCGAATGAGCATACGGTTGTAGCCCTCCATGTGTTCTATTTCGAGGTCGAAGTTGCGGACAAGGAAGTTGGAGAAGTTGAAGCGTGCCATCTCATAGAGCAGCTGGTGCTCAGCCTCCACTGGGGTGCGGCCCATGTCGGTGCCCAAGGAGTCAGGCTGATAGACGAGGAGGAAGACGAAGGGCACATCGCGGTCGGCCGAGAGGGTATCGGCAGCAACGGAGTCGGCGTTGACGGTGAAGTCGCGACGGTTCCAGATGTCGTCGAGGTCAAACTTGCCGCCATAGAGCTGTCGGCCCTCCTGCACGCCTTTTATAATCATACCGGCCATCTCAGTGACCTCGCTCTGCGGATATTTCTCCACGACGGTCTTCAGCTGCTCTACGCAACCGGCTGCATCGCCCTGATTGAGCAGGCTCAGACCGTGGATGAAGAGGAACTTCGGACGGTTTTCGCCCAACGGGAAGCGCTCAGCCGATAATGTGGCATTAGTGGCGATGACATCGTGGCGGTTGGCCTTGAAGGCATCATAGGTGGCAGCGTAGATAGAGTCTTCGATGTGTACGCCAAAACGGGCGTTCTCCTCGAAGTAGGGGTCGCAAAGCAGCGTGGTGTAGTCGCTTTCAGGATAATCATTCTTCAAATGTAGCAGGCAGCTGTCGGCCTGAGCCTTGTCGCCAATCCTTGAGTAGAGCAGGAAGAGGTGATACCATGCCTGATCCATCTGCTCGTAGTCGGGATACTGGTTGACGAGTCGTGTGAGCTGTTTTGCTGCCAGCGTCATGTTTTCGAGCTTGTCCTTGAAGATGACGCCTGCATGGAAGAGACCGTCCTTGATGAGATTGTCGCTCTCGGCCTTCTGCTCTTCAGTGAAAGGAATCTGTGCCAGATAGTATTCGCGGTTGTGCGGGTCGGCAGCAAGACTGTCGGCAAGGGCTTGGGCCTCGGAAGCAGCCTGGTCTTCTGGGGTTTCTTTATCTTTTGAAGCTATTTGGTCTTCTGAACCCTCAAGGTCTTCTGGTTTTTCTTTGGATTCTGAGTCTTCTGGGGATTCCTGGGTGGGTGATGCCACCACCGTCACATTGCTGCGGCGCCAGTTGTCGGCGTTTTCGCGTCTGCCCCATTGTTTCTGGAAGGTCTGCTTGCCTTGGTTGACAGCCATCTGACTGTAGAAATACCACTGGCCGTCCTTCGTGTTGGAAGACAGTGTCTGCTGTGGTTGCTGACGGCCGCCTCGCTGGTCGCGGTTGCCCATAGCGCCTTGCCGCTGCTGAGCCTGCTCCACCTCGGCTTCGCGAGCCTTGTCGGCCTCTTCCTTCTCTTTTTTCTTCAGCTCGTCGATGACACGGTCGATGGCGGCCAGACGCTCAGCCTCTGGCATGAGGGCCAGCTGTTGTAGCGAATCCTGCAGATGAACGGCGTCAGTATAGGGCACCAGTTCGTCGAGCACCTTCGAGCGTTGTGACAATTCTTCGTATCCGGGCCTTTCCTTGTCGAGCAGACCGATGGCCTCGCCGTAGCAGCGTTGGGCATCGTTGTAGCGTTCCAAATCCCAGTAGAGGTTGCCCAGACGGAGCAGCAGCACGCCTTTCTCCGTACCGCTGCGGGTGGATTTCTCGTTGCCCTCCTCGTAGGCGGTAATGGCCTGAATGGTATCGTTGCGTGAGAGATAGATGTTGCCAATGGCGTAGTAGACCTGATCCAGGAAGTCCTTGTTCTTGTCGGAGGCGGCCATGTGCTTCAGACGGCGTATCATCTTGCGGTAGTTGCCGGCAGCCATCACCTCAGTCTGCGCAATGCGGGCATTGAATTCCAACTCGTAAGGCGGGTTTTGTGCTGCCACATGACCGTATGCCTTATATGCCTCCTGATTGCGGTCGAGGGCTGTCAGTACCTGTCCCATGAGGAACCACTCGCGGGCTTTCTGCGTCTTGCGGCGCTCGCCCTTGATAGCCTTGCGCAGATAGGGTAGGGCACGCTCCAGCTCGCCAGTGCTCAGATAGTAGTTGGCCAGTGTCTGGTTCCAGGCCCGCTGGGCGCTGTAGTGAATGGAGTCGCGATGCTGGTTGCGGATGACATCCTCGGCATCATAGAACCAGTCGAGCTCAGTGTAGCAGCGGGCCAGCCAGGCACGAGCCTGTCCGTTGATGGCGGGCTGCGTCTGATAGAGCCGGCTGACATAGCTGAAGGTAGCGGCAGCCTCGTCGAAAGCGCCGCTCTGAAACTGCGCCTCGCCCATCATCAGCCATGCCTTCCAGAGGAAGGGGTTGTATTCGCGGCGCGACAGCCACTCAATGTCCTTTTGTGTCTTCTTGCGCGACTTGTTCCATTCTGGCCTGGCTTTGATGCTGTGCTGCTTGATGGTCTTCTCCATCTTCTCCACCGTGCGGTCGAAGTTGCCTTTGCCAATCTCGCGGCTGTTCTTATTGCCGACAGTGAAGAGAGGCAGCAGTTCGGTATAGTCGTCCTTGTTGCCTTTTTCCTTTTCCAACTGTCCGTCGATGAAGGCCAGCTTGCCGTTATAGAATGTATTGTATTTGGCCGTAAACGAATGCCAAAAGCGCGTCCGCGCAGTATTCTTATGCACGGAACAGCCTGCCGTCAGCAACAGGACGGCCAGCAGAACGATGACGACTAAACGGTGTCTCACATCAATAAAACTAAGAAACAGGCTTTTTATTGCCTTCGCGACGTTTTTTCTCTTCTAGCAGACAGCCTATTTTACATTCGCCCGTTGCCACACTGCTGCACGACGAGCAGTCGTGGGCTTCATTCACAGGCGCATCAGTACCGCCCTTGGTGAACATCGAGGCCAATGCTGCCACTACGCCAAGAACAACCAACGCACCCACACAAATCAGTACGAACTCCATCTCCTTTCACCTTTTTGACCTTCCAACCTCAACCTTCAACCGTTACTCCTGCCTGACGAAGATCTTCCCAGAAACGGGGATAGGACTTGCTGACCACTTGCGGCTGGTTGATGATGACTGGCCGGCGCAGGCACAGCGGGGCAAAGGACAAGGCCATGCGATGGTCGTCGTAGGTGTCGATGGTGACGGGAGCGGCGAGGGAAGATAGGCGGGGAGCCTTTCCATCCCACATCAGCTCGCTGTCGTTGATGTCTACAATGTCGTAGCCTAACTTCGCCATCTCCTTCTTTAGGGCAGCGATGCGGTCGGTTTCCTTGATTTTCAGCGTCTGCAGACCGATAAAATGGAAGGGCACGCCCAAAGCGCAACAAGCCACAACGAAAGTCTGCGCCAAATCGGGTGATTTGCCGAAATCATACTCCAGTCGCGGCACCCTATGGCCGCTCTTATTCAGCGTCACCGTTGTAGGCACGCCCGAACGCTTCGATTGAAACGTCGTCTTTACGCCCAGCAGGCTGAAAATATAACGCACGGAGGAATCGCCTTGCTTCGAACCGTCCATCAGACCCTCCAGCTTTACCTCGGCATCGCGGTCTTTCGACAGCGCCACCATTTCATACCAATAGCTGGCAGCACTCCAGTCGTTCTCTATATAATAAGATGTAGGAGAATAGGGTTTCGGCTTTACCTCAATCGTGTCCACAGAAATCCACTCTGCATCAGCTCCGAACTCACGCATCGTGCACAGCGTCAGGTCGATATAGGGCCGCGAGATTATCTCACCGTTCAGGTGCAGTGTCAGACCCTTGTCAAGCACAGGTCCGATCATGAGCAGGGCTGAGATATACTGCGAACTCACACTGCCCTCTATCTCCAGATAGCCGCCTTGTAGATGGCGTCCCGTGATGCGCAGCGGCGGGAAACCCTCGTTGCCCAGATAGTCAATCTTTGCTCCCAGATAGCGTAGCGCCTCGACCAGAATCTTGATGGGGCGGTGCTTCATGCGTTCCGTGCCCGTGATGACATGTTCGCCGTTGGCAGTTGCGGCTAAGAAAGCCGTCATAAAACGCATCGACGTGCCCGCAGCACCAATGTCGATGGTTGAGGGGAGGCCGTTCAGTGCCCTCACCATCACCTCCGTGTCGTCGCAGTCGCTCAGATTGTCGGGCAGCACTTTGCAGCCGGAAAGTGCATAAATAATCAGCGCCCTATTTGAAATGCTCTTCGATGCAGGCAACTTCACCGTTGTGGCGAGTCGTGCAGGAGCCGTTAGTCTATATTGTGTCATATTCACCTGCAAAGATAGTGTTTTTTCACGAAGAAACAAAAAAAGTAGCAAAAAAATTTGGACGATACAAAAAAACGTATTACCTTTGCACCCGCTAAGCAGGAATCCTGCGAGGCAAGGATCGGGATTTAGCGCAGTTGGTAGCGCACACGTCTGGGGGGCGCGAGGTCGCTGGTTCGAGTCCAGTAATCCCGACCAAAAGAAAAAGACTGAGAATCAGATGATTTTCGGTCTTTTTTGTTTTTATATGCTTTCTGCGTAGTGCTCAGGGTGACGTGATGGGTGACTTTCAAAGTCAACCGTGAAGTCAACCAAAATTATGGAAGCTACAATTTCGGTAATTTGTAACAAATTCAAAATTTTAAAGAATGGCGAATCTCCTATAATGGTGAGAGTAGCCAAAGACGGTAAACGCTCAATGAAAAGTTTGGGTGTATCTGTGAATCCTATCTATTGGGATTTTTCAAAGAACACACCTAAAAAGAACTGCCCGAATAGGGCAATGCTGATGCAGTTAATATCACAGACCTTAATTGAGTATCAAGCAAAGGTGATTGAAGTTAAAGCGAAGGGAGAGGCTGCAACAATTTCCTCTATAATGGAAGAAAAAGAGAATGGTATAAGCCATGTAACCGTTGAGGATTTTCTAACTTCACACATTCAACAGTTAAGGGATAACGGTAAGGTTGGCAATAGCTATGCCTACCTGAATCTGCGTACCACACTGCATAACTTTTACGGTAAGAAGTTGAACTTTCTTTTTAATGCTGTAGATGTCAGTTTCTGCAATAAGTTTGAAGCATGGATGCGTAAGAATCAGTTTGAAGATACCACGATGCACTATTATTTCCGCACACTTCGGGCTACCTATAACAAGGCAGTAGAGGCTAAATGTGTTGACCGTGAAAAGAATCCATTCATTGAATATAAGTTGAGCCGATTCAGTACCAAAACCAAAAAACGAGCATTGTCTAAAGAGAGTGTGAAGAAGATTTTGAAAATGGATTGTTCCGATATGTGCGAGAAAGCCCGTCTGGCACATGATGTTTTCTCATTCTCTTATTACTGTGGTGGTATCTCACTTGTAGATGTAGCAAATCTTACACCCGATAATATTATAGATGGGCGGCTGATTTATGAACGGCAGAAAACACATGGAATGATAAACTTGGTAATGCTTGAAGAAGCTAAAGCTATTATTGAGAAATATGCTACTTATCAGAAATATGCGGGCTATCTATTCCCAATTCTGGACAACAGGGTACATATCACTCCGATGCAGAAGTTCAATCGGGTACGAAAATTATGCCGTCAAATAAACAAGGAACTACACACTATTGCTGATAAATTGAAAATCAAAGAAGATGTAACTACATACGTAGCTCGTCACTCATTCGCCACTGTGTTGAAGAAATCGGGTGTTAATATTGGTATAATTTCCCAAGCATTAGGACACCAAGATATTAAGACTACGCAGATATATTTGAGCAAGTTTGATGACGAACAAGTTGATTCGGCTATGCAGAATCTCTTATAAATAGTTAAAAACTCCATCCAGATTCTTACAGGTGGAGTTTTTTAGCTACTTTTGATAGCCAAAAGAAACAATTATGCTGAATAGACATTATTTGAAATACATTTCATCTATTGATGATGATTTAAAATGTTTGCTTGATTTCAAGGATGAGGACGTTCTTAATCATTGTACCGTGTCATTTGAGGATTTTGAGGCTTACATATCTCCAGATTTACATGGTCTCGACGTAGAGGCTCTTTATTGCTCATGCGTTTATGTGATGCATTTATTATCTCATAATAAGGTATGGGCTACCCAAAACAGCATGAGTGATGATTATTTAGAATTGATGTCAAAATTGAGGAATAAGTCCGTATGTAAAATATCTTTTTGGCATGTAGAGAACGGGGAAAAAAAACAGATACCTTTAACCAATAAAGTAATAGTTCAGAATATTTTACAGCAATTGGAGGTTTACGGGAAACTCGTAGAATCTCCACAATTTGATGTTTTTGAAGTAGAAGCATCAGCGTATCTTAATACAGGTTCAGTTAGGGATATGGTACTATTGATTATGACCAAACTGATAGAACATGAATATGGTGGAAAGATAACGCCTCAATATAAAAAATTAGTTGTAAAGATTCTTTTTCTTTTCAAGTTGAGAGAAGAATATGACCCCAAATCAGTGTTAGATAATTATTGCGAGAGAGAAGTTTATGACAATATTAGAAGTAAAATTAAACCAATCAAATGGTTACCTGTTCCGAACAATAAAGATAATCCATATCCTTCGCCTCAACAAATAGAAACACATGATAGGTTTAAGGGTAAGAAAATACCGAGAAGGAGCCCTGAAAGGAGCGGAAAAGGGTGTATCGAGTCATAGGGTTCGATACACCTTTCCTTTTTAGCAATCTATAAATCTTTCTTCATAATTTTGCAGCGTCATTCAAAATGAGTGACGCAGTTTGCGCAATCTGCTAATTCTATAATTTAAAATTTTACAAATGGAAACTAAAGCAGTTAAAAAGTTTCAATTCTCACTCCAACCCGCGCAGGCGACAATGGAGTATGACAACGAGGGGGCATTTCAACAAATGCTTTCCATGATGAAGCGAGGCGAGCGAATTGACCTCAAGTTTTTTACAAGCAAGGACAGTCATCCGAGTGTCTGGGCTGAGAGCCGAACCGTTGCAGGCTTTCGATATGACCTCTCTTCTGAATCATATTCGGGATTGATGGAATACCTTATGACAGGCAAATATGAGGCTTTTGAAAAAAGTCTGAGTGAGCCAGACGTTCTTGATGAAGGGGCGGACTTTCAACTGATGGTGATGAAGCAATTCATTGAGAGCGGAAGGGTGTTGCAATATGTTCCTCAATTTCGTGAATATGCAGATAAGGTGACTGCCAGTATTTCATATATGAAAGGTAAAATCATCTTTCGTGTGAATCGTACAGAGGAATTGATGGAGTACTTGCGAGAGAATAACCAAGTATGTTAGTATTAACAACAGGATGGGGTGAAATATCCCCATCCATTAAAAAGAAAAGAATAATGATAACAGAACATATTTTTTTAGATATGGTAAATGACAAGCCTCAACGTTTAAATGAAGTCCTGCCAGAGATACCAACTAATGTAATTTTGAATAAAACCATTACTGGCATAGGTGCTACTTACACAGAAATTAAAGCTCAACGAAATTCTATTATTGTGGAGCCCAATCGCCCTGTAATATATGGTAAAGAAAGACAGGAAAAGCATAAAGATGATAATATCCAAGGAGTGTATCAAGGTGTTGATAAAAATAAGATTGTTAAGTATTTGGAGAGAACAAAAAGGAATGGCAAATTCATAAAGATTATGACCACGCCCGAAAGTTTCCCTAAGGTACTTGATGCACTTGAAGAAATGGATATTGACATTAGGTATGAGTGCTTCGTTTTGTTTGACGAGTGTGAGAAACTCACGAAAGACTGTGACTATAGGCAGGATATAACATTACCTATGGACTTATTCTTTCAGTGCCAAAACAAGGCTATGGTATCAGCTACGCCTATTACTGATTTGTCAGACCCACGTTTCTCATCTTTCAGAAATATCAAAATCGACCCCACTTTTGATTATAAAAGGAATCTGAATTTGCAGACAACAAACAACATACTGCAACGAACAAAAGAGATAATACCCGCAATGCTCGAATCTAATGAACCTCTGTTTGTTTTTGTAAACTCTACAGATATGATTCATGCGATGATGAAGAATCTAAATCTGATAGAACAGTCAGCTGTTTTTTGTTCGGAAAAGAGTGTTGAGAAACTGAAAGAATTGAAATTTAAGAGGGCTTATGAAGATTGGGATGTAGATAAAATGATGAAGATAAATTGGATGACAAGCCGATTTTACAGTGCGCTCGACATAGAATTGAATGAACAGCCAAATGTGATGATGATAACAGATGTATATATTGCACAATGGACGATGTTTGACCCTTGCACAGATGCAGTGCAGGTCGTGGGTAGATTCCGAAATGGCGTATCATCTTTTACGCATATAAGCAACTGGGATTATCGCATCCCTTATCACTCAAAAACTTTCTTCCAAGTGAAATGTGAATGTGATAAGATTATCTATGAAAAGATGAATACCTTTTATGGTAATGCTTCAACACCAGAATATCGTGCAGCATATTACGATGTGCTTCAAGTCCTCCCCTATAAGAAGTACCTCAAAGCAGATGGTTCAGTGAATTACTTCAAAATAGACAACTATATAGATGAAGAAATGACAAAGGTCTATTATGGTGAAGCCAAGCGATTGGCGGAAGCCTATGAGCAGGGCGATCACTTTACAATAGTACATATCCACAAGTCATATATAATTGGAGATTTTGAAAGATTACAGATTGATGATAAATCCATATCAACAAAAGAAAAACGAAAAAGGATTGTTGAACAACTGGAATTATTAGGCGAATGTGAAACAGACGCTGATATACAGTACAAACGAGACCTGCGTGCAGCAGATGGTTTCATCGTTGATGCTTATGACCAGTTGGGAAAAGCCACCATTGAAGAACTGAAATACTCAGTGACGAAGATTAAAGCTGCTATGATAATAAAACGACATCAGGAGAAAACAAGTAGTACAGATGTGTTTGAACTTGTAAACACATTTTTCCATGTTGGCAATTGGTATTCCAGAAAGTATATTAAGAGTAAATTGTCTGAAATATATACTGAAATGGAAATCCCCCGCGTCAAAGCAGTAACAAGTGAATCTATACGAGAGTTCTTTGATGCAAGCGAGAGCAACAAAAAGAAACAAAAAGGATTCCGTCTTTTGTCTCGAAGATTTGAGTGTTAGTAACTTTTTTCAAAAAAAGAAGGGATTATATACCCTTATCCCAAAAGGTCACTCATTGAGAGAAAAATGATATTATTGCTGCCTCTGCTCTCTTATTTGGAATAGGGCAGAGTAATGGCCAGATTGAAATATGGGCAAGTTCCAGAATCAGTCTGGCTCCTATTTTATGAATAATGTATAGCACTGACAATTCCGATACAGATTCAGCCGCAACATAATCCTGAGTAACTTTTCGTAGAATCTCGCCCCTGCACATCAACTAAAAATCACATATCCCCACTTTTTACACATCTCCACTTCTCTACTATCATCCCCCCTCTTCCCCTTACTAATGGAAATGATTTTAGAATAGTCATGCGTGAACGACTTCACTATCCCTTTAGTCCCTCCTCCAGACTTAGTTGAAAAAAGAATTACTTATCAAGTCCTTTGGGCTGTCAAGTATAACAATCCTTTTGAACTTTTGAGTTAATTCACATAATATTCACATTCTAAACATTTCTATTATGGAAGATTTAGTATTACTGCCAACGGTGGCACAAAACCGTAAGCATTTCGATTTTTCGGATGCAGAAGTAGTAGAGCCTATTGCAGAAGTGCCTACAACACCAACAAACGTTAGTTTCTTGGACGCAAACACTAATGCAATCACTCTACAGGAACTTTCCAATTCTTGCGTAGTTCCTACTTGGGGCAATCAAGAATTGACTATCTCTCATCAAGACTTTATCTCATGCATTTACGATGCAGCCAGAGACTACTATCAAGGAGAGACTTTGAACACTCCAGAAATCAGAGTTTCCCATATAGTAAGAGGCCGTACTCCTAACGCATTGGGTAAGAGAGCAAGCGAACTTTTGGAATCAGAGAAAACACAATTCTATCAGAGACTTGCATTTGCTTTCACTATCCCCACCATCTATGAGACCTTAAACGGCCAACACCTACAATTAACAATAGGTGGAGTTCGTAATTATTCAGATTTAAACCTCTACAGACAAGCTAAAGGAGTAGAAAAGTTTTCTATCTTCATTGGTTGGAGGGTACAAATTTGCAGTAACCAGATTCTCACAGGAAATGGTGTTAAGCTGTCCTTTGAAGTTATGAGCCTTAGAGACCTCTACAAGACTGCAATGGACTTGTTTAATAGTTTCGTTCCTGCAAAGGATATTCACCTTATGCAGACCTTATCCAACACCTATCTCACAGAGACACAGTTTGCTCAGATAGTAGGGCGTATGAGACTTTATCAAGCACTCCCTAACAACGTGGCGCGTGGTATTCCCAAACTACTCATAACGGATAGTCAGATAAACAGCGTTTGCCGTGACTACTACCACAACGAAACATTTGGAGTAAAGGATAATCACATTTCAATGTTTGATTTTCACAACCTACTCACACAGTCCAACAAAAGTAGCTACATAGATAGCTATATTACGAGGGCTGTTAATGCTACAGAAGTGGCTACAGGCATAAACAACGCCCTGCACGGTGACGAGAAATATTCTTGGTTCTTAGGTTAAACAACTTGGGGAACATTCCAACAAAAAGGAGTGTTCCCCTTTAATATTTCAAGTCATGGAGAAAAGGAAAATAAGACTATACCCTACAGATTCACTAATACATCATTTTCACGCTCGTATTAGTGCCGTTAGCTATCTATATAGCAAAAAGGAAAATAGATGTTTAGACGGATGGGAAAGAGTGAGATTAGACAATCCTCTTACAAGATATTGCCAAATAGAAATTAAGGCAATAGAAGTGATAGAGGACAAAACTATTACCAACGGAATCTTTGAGGGAATGAAGTATATCAAGTATGAAGTAAAGAAAAACGTTTGGGGTATCAAGTATCTGGAATATATAAAAGGAGAAGGATTCTATATACTTGGTGACAAATTAACCCTCTACGCCAGACTACCATGCAGTTGGTAGGCTGAGAGTGTAATCTATATAGAGAGGGATAGGGGCACTTGCCTCTATCTCTTTTTATGTATGTAGTGCTAATATTTATTAAGAGTTTAAGACTTTTGAACGATATTAGACAAACATTCACTATTTTTGTAGCGAGTTTCAAGTGCTCCTTGGAGTTGGGGCGCGTTCTAATGGCTCATATTTGATGAAAAGAGTTGATTGGCTCGTTATCCTCTGTTGAAATTGGACACTTCAAACTAATGTGGATGATAGACAATGGCTCACTTCATTAGAATTATTGTACCCTGTTGTAAGGGCATAATATATTCTAAGGTTGTGGACTATTGTTTCATTATACATTAGTGGGTAGTCCAAACCTCAACAGAATAGTGGGCAATAGCTCCACAACTCTTAAAAAACAACAATTCGCTGATTTCTTGGGGCTGATTGGCACAAAGGATAATCATAATGGCAGACTACACAAGCGATTACAAGCCAAAGGTATTTGGTGTAAAGAGAATACAGAACTTCTTCGCAGTAGAAGAAGCCAATGTGTTTGGCGACCTAACAAAATATGACTTCTTGCTGAAAGACAGTTGCATATACAGTTACAATGGCAACCATACATATCAGGCCGTAGTAATGACCGAAGCATGTAATGAGCCTGTTTTTAACGGATGGAAAATTGAAAATCTTGTTTTCCCGGGCAATTGGTATGGTAATTGGTCTGCCTTTAACCTCATAGACAGATTCGGAGAGAAATATGCTTCAAAGCAGTTCGGCAAACAACAATGGTATGATAAACAAACAGAAGCAATGCTCAGAGAAACATTGTTGGAAGTCTTAAAGTTTACAGAAACACATTACTCTGTCAAGAACGATGAAGTCATAAAAGGATTTGATGTGCCAACAGGCACAATCTCGTTAAAACAATATCAGGACTTCAACGATAAAGTTTCCCTATATATAGAGGATTATCAAAAGGCATTAACCTCGCTCCAAAAGTCAAGTGCTGACGATAAAATAATAAAGCAACTAAAACAGCAGTTCGATACACAGATTAGAAAATGTTATCCATTTAGTATTGAAGTCTGAATGATATAGGTGTTATAACTAATAAACAGCAAAACATGAAAAAAACGGTATTACTAATGCTTGCTATAGCATTGAATATAAATAGCTTCTCACAAGAGCCTAAAACTCAAAATGAGTTGCGAACATATCTTCAAAACAACATTCTCAATCTTCAACCATTTGAGGGTATTTATAGTGTGTTAGTCCATTCTTGGAACAGCATAGAAGGTCGATGGATAAATGTAACTCACCAATGGGGAATATATTATTCCAATAATGACAGAAAGTATCACGAGTATAGGTTTGAGGATTCTGGAAAACTAACGGAAATGAGAGCATATAGATACGACCCACAGACCCATATATTATCACATAGTAATGGTTCATTCCCGTGTAGAGTTGGTAATCCTGAAAACTTTATACTTGAAGAAGATAGAACAAACAGTATTGGGTTCTATTATAAGAGGGAATACACAAAAATATATCCTACCTCTGAAATGTATGCAGAGGCGGCAACCCCCAAAGAATGGTCTGGTACAGGCTTTGCACTAAAGGACGGTTATCTAATAACAAACTACCATGTAATTGATGGTGCTGGTAGTATATCCATTCAAGGGGTGAATGGTAATTTCAACCTGAAGCTAAATGCTACCGTTGTTGCGTCCGATCGTGCCAATGACATTGCCTTACTGAAAATATATGATAGTAGATTCACAGGATTTGGTAATATCCCATATCAATTTAGGACAACACTTGCTGATGTTGGAGAATCAGTATATGCTTTAGGCTATCCATTGGCAAATGTCATGGGGGATGAAATTAAGTTTACTGACGGGAAGATAAGTTCAAAGACTGGCTATCAAGGTGCAGTAAATGTATATCAGATTTCTGTTCCGATTCAGCCAGGCAATAGTGGTGGTCCTCTTTTTGACCAGAAAGGGAATGTCGTTGGTATTACAACAGCCTCATTAAATA
Source organism: uncultured Prevotellaceae bacterium (assembly GCA_902778535.1). Classification (GTDB taxonomy): domain Bacteria; phylum Bacteroidota; class Bacteroidia; order Bacteroidales; family Bacteroidaceae; genus Prevotella. Next base: position 46,345 of record CACYYG010000001.1, on the reverse strand, counting down.
GAGATGTATTTGGTTCTGAAAATGTCAACTATGCTGTCAAGACTGCCTATATAATGAATCTTATTGACAGTTCTGTTGGGAGAAATATTTTGCCTACAAGTACGACGATGAGAAATATGAATCTAACTCAACAGATAAAGGCCGCACAAAATTTCGTATTCTATATTAGTTGTAAGAAATAACCGATGATACAGAATGAATATGAAGACATGTACTACGAAGAAGATGAAGAAGCATACGTAGAAATGTCATTTACAAAAGGGCGCATTGATGAATGTCCTTACTGTGGTAGTCACTCAATATCTACCTATATTGATGGCACAGCAGAATGTGATGAATGTGGACGTGAATTTAGGTATGAGTACATGTAGTAGCAAATAAATTGCCACCATTATTCAAAGAACAGCCTCAACCATTATACAATTATTACTGAGAAAATCTATGTGTTTGTTTCTTTAATTATATAACAACTAATATAGGATTATGTGGAATCAGACTCTTCAAAAACACTAAACAATTTACATTGTAAGAAGAATGAAATACTTGTTTCTTGACATAGACGGAGTGCTGAATACAGGACAATATAGCAACTATCTCGTAGATAATGGACTGAACGAGACTGATGCTGATGGTTACTTGTTTGACCCAGAGGCCGTGAAGAACTTGCAGACTATCATAGAAGAAACGGATGCTAAGATTATCATTACCTCCACATGGCGGCTTGATGGTGATATGCAAGCCTTATGGCGTAACAGGAACTTAGCTGGTGAAGTTATTGGTGTTACTCCAACGATTGAAAAGGAGAGAGCTATTGGAAAAATAACAATCTGGTATGGCCAACGAGGAATGGAAATAGAAGCATGGCTACAAGACAACGCGACCTTCCCATTTAAATATGCCATACTTGATGATGAAGACTGTTACCTTGAAGCCCATTCTGACCACCTCGTTTTAACCGACCCAATGACAGGAATCACAAAAGAAGTAGCTGATAAGGTGATAAACCTATTAGATTAGGCTATATGTGAAAAATCGGACTTTAGACCCACTTCTATTGGATATTCCATGTTAGGTGACATTTTCTGAGAAATAATAGTTTTATATACTCCTTTTTAAAAAAGTTGCTCCAGACAAAAAAATCAATTATAGAGACACTTTTACTCGATACTTTTTACATAGGAATTAAAGATATATCACAAGTGAAGATACTGAAATTAAATCTGGCTGATAACAAAAATTAAGACTAAATCTGCGTTTTTCTGAATTATTCTTAGTAACTTTACAACCGATTCCAAGGAATCAAAGCGAGAATTGAAATACTGTAATGTTTAATCAGAAGGGAGACTAAAGTCAACCAAGGAGTCACCCATGAGAGAACAATAAGATGTAATCAACTGATTTTCATCGGGATTTAGCGCATACGTATTACCTTCTGGGGGGCGCGAGGTCGCTGGTTCGAGTCCAGTAATCCCGACTGAAAAAGAGCTAACTATCTGGGGAACCAGGTAGTTAGCTTTCTTTTTGGGAGTTGGTTGAATCAGTAATGAATCAAATACTTTTTTTATTCGTTACTAAGATGTTTCATGGAAACGTTTAGACATCCTGTCAGAAATCTCATTGGCTGATTGACCTCAACTGATTCAGATTTACTTATTTGTTGTCTGCGACGCCGCTCGGCTCTGCCGCTGATCGACGTTGCAGGCAGAAAGAACTCAATGCGTTGTTCAGACCAAAAATGTCGCTTTGGATTAAAACAGTAACCACGTGGGTTACTGACTGTAACCACGCGGGTTACTGACAGTAACCACGTGGGTTACTAAAATTTTCTTTTGTTAACAAATCGCATAGCATTTTATGTCAACAACCAAGGAAAGTTGTATAATATTATACTCAAATGGCGATAATATTTCAAAGAAATGTTGTACCTTTGCCGTCGGTTATGGATTTACAAAGTTTCTTCACATCGTTTCTGAACGTTGTCTGCGAGATGGCTCCCTATCTGCTTTTGGGATTCTTCATTGCAGGAGTGCTGCATGTGTTTGTGCCGCAGAAGTTCTATGCCAATTATCTTTCGCGCAGCAACAAGTTGTCCGTCGTATGGGCTGCGCTGCTGGGAGTGCCCATGCCACTCTGTTCGTGCGGTGTTATCCCCACGGCCATCGGACTTAGGAACGAGAAGGCTTCGAAGGGAGCCATCGCCTCGTTTCTCATTGCCACCCCGCAGACTGGCATCGACTCCATCTTGGCAACATTCTCGCTGATGGGGCTGGGGTTTGCCATTATCCGCCCTGTGGCGGCACTCATTACGGGCATCTGTGGCGGACTGCTGGTAAACCGGCTGGTTCGTGAGGATGATATAACGGAGGATGCTGCTTCTTCATGTCAGGCCGAGCGTGGCAACGGCCTATGGCGAGTCGTGAAGTATGCCTATTATGACATGATTCGCGACATTGGCCTGCGGCTGCTCATCGGCCTTGTCGTGGCGGCATTGATTCAGGTCGCGGTGCCCGACGAGTTCTTCCTTTCCTTCGGCAGTCAGCCGCTGTTGCAGATGCTGGTCATTCTGGCCATTGCCGTGCCGATGTATATCTGCTCTACGGGCAGCATCCCAGTGGCTGCAGCGTTGATGATGAAGGGACTCTCGCCTGGAGCCGCCTTGGTAATGCTGATGGCAGGCCCGGCAGTCAATCTGGCCTCCATCCTCGTAGTCCATAAATCGATGGGGCGCCGTTTCACCTCGGTCTATCTGATGACCATCGTAGGCTTTGCCGTTCTCTTCGGACTGATTCTCAATGCTACGGGCATCGACTTCACTATTTCCGCTCAGGGTGCCTGCTGCATGAGTGCATCCGCTCTGCCCAGCCCGTTTAAGCTTATTTGCGCTACAATATTAACCCTATTAATAGTATTTGCTCTTATGATGAAACTATTCAGCAAGTTTACCACCAAAAAGCCGTTGGAACCGGATGTTACAGTTTACCGTGTCGAGGACATGCATTGCAGCCATTGCGAGGCTGCCGTTGTTCGTGCCGTCGAGAATGTGCCAGGCGTCGAGAGTGCCAAGGCCAGCGCTTCTGCCAACACCCTCACCATCAAAGGCCCCGCTACCGAAGAAGCCATCCGCTCGGCAGTAGAAGGAATCGGATATACGTTCAAGGGACGGAGCCGTTAAGCCTTTCCAAGTACTGCAAAGAGGAATAGAAGGAGCAATGCGAAGATGACAAATCGAATCAAATCGACAATCCAGATGATTTTTTCTGCTTTTTCTTTTTCCATAAACTAAATTGTTTCTTGTTTGCAAAGATATGATCACGATATTACAAAAACGTTTCAATCACATGACGGAATTGTTACGCCGTTTCTTGTAACAACATTGTAACACCGGTGTAACGGTGACGTAACAAAATTGCAATACCTTTGCGACCTGTAAATACAGATTGCAATGGATTTGATTATCAACATTTTCTCGCTTGTAGGCTCGCTGGCATTGTTTCTCTACGGAATGAAGACAATGTCGGAGGGCCTGGAGAAGTTTGCAGGCGATCGCCTGCGCAGTATTCTGGCGGCCATGACGAAGAACCGCGTGATGGGCGTGCTGACGGGTATCTTGATTACGGCACTCATCCAGTCGTCGAGCGCTACGACGGTGATGGTGGTGAGTTTTGTCAATGCCGGACTGATGACGCTCGGCCAGTCGATAGGCGTCATCATGGGTGCCAATATCGGTACGACGGTGACGGCGTGGATTATTTCGGCCGTGGGCTTCAAGGTGAACATCGCGGCCTTTGCCATCCCCCTGCTCGCCGTCGGCATGCCGCTCGTTTTCAGTGGCAAGGGCAATCGCAAGAGTATCGGTGAGTTTATTTTCGGCTTCTCGTTCCTGTTCATGGGCCTGGCCTTCCTTCAGGATGCGGCGACGGCAATGAACATCGGCGATATGGTGGCTGGCATGCTGGCTCACGTGCCACAGGATTCGTTCTTCACCATTCTGCTGTTCGTCATCGTGGGTGCGCTGGTGACGATGATTGTGCAGGCATCGGCTGCCACGATGGCCATTACGCTGATGCTCTTCGGCATGAACATCCCCGGCTTCGGATTCGAGCAGGCTGCAGCCTTGGCAATGGGTCAGAACATCGGTACGACCATCACGGCCTTCATGGCCTCGCTCACCGCCAACACGCAGGCACGCCGTGCCGCCCTGGCCCACATGTTCTTCAATGTGTTCGGTGTCGTGGTTTTCCTCATCGTGTTCTATCCTGCCTGCGATGCCGTCAGCTGGTTTGTCGACAGCGTGATGGGCGGTGGCAACGACCTCTACAAGCTTTCAACCTTCCATAGCGCCTTCAACATCATCAACACGCTGCTGCTCATCGGCTTTGTCCGTCAGATAGAGATGCTCGTGTGTCGTGTGCTGCCGATGAAGGATCAGGACGAGGATCACCGCCTGAAGTTCATCTCCGGCGGTCTGCTCTCAACGGCCGAGCTCAGCATTATAGAGGCTCAGAAGGAGATTCAGAACTTTGCAGAGCGCTGCCACAGGATGTTCGGCTTCGTCACCGACCTGATGAAGACAGACGACGAGATAACCTTCAACAAGACTTTCTCGCGCATTGAGAAATACGAGAACATCACCGACTCGATGGAGATGGAGATTGCCGCCTACCTGAACAAGGTGAGCGAGGGCCGTCTGTCGGACGCTTCGAAGACGCAGATTCAGAAGATGCTGCGCCAGATTTCGGAACTTGAGAGCATCGGCGACTCGGTGTACAACCTCGGCCGCACGCTGAACCGACACCGCCTGAACTGTCACGATGCCTTTACGCCGGAGCAGATGCAGCACATGTATACGATGATGGGACTCGTGGAGGGAGCGCTCACCGAGATGCAGAAGCGAATCGCCGCACCCGTTGCCCGTCCGACCACCTCGTACAACATCGAGCACGAGATCAACAACTACCGCACGCAGCTGAAGAACCAGAACTTGCACGACGTCAACTCCGGTCTCTACAGCTATCAGCTCGGCGTCTTCTATGTCGACTTCATCTCCGAGTGCGAGAAGCTCGGCGACTATGTCATGAACGTCGTGCAGGCCGGCAAGGGCCTGAACAACGACTTTGAGGACATGGAGCGGAATGGACAGGGTTAACACGTTTCGTATGCTGAAAGCGATTAAGAGAACAAATCTGCCACATCTTCTGCGATTTTCAAAGTTAGTTTGCTGAACTTGAATAATCATTTGTGATTTTGCAATCAAAGCATCAAAAACTGCCACAAAAGTTTGGTAGTTCCACATCCTTTTTATAGCTTTGTCTTGATTTTTTATTCAAATACTATAAATGTGATTATGGAGAATTTAAAACGGTTTTTAAAGGCATTAGATGCAAGTTCGTCTAAAGATCAGATTGTGAGTACATTTCAAACCATAGCTGACATACTGTTGAGAAAGTGTTATATTATAAAAGGAAATAGAAAGTTCCGAATGATTGAGATTGAATTTTACTTCTATAATACACATCATAAAGATAACATAACCTATAAACGGACAGAAAGTGCTGGACGCTGGTTTGTACATCATGGTGTTGACATAACTTTGAACAGCAATGAGAAGAATGGGTTTTATGGTGGAATACTTATAAGGAGCATTGTTGATGTTGAAAATGGCGATGCTACATTTGGGCCAGAGAAATGCCTATGGGAACTATTCGATGAAGAAGCATTAGAGCCTAATACGTTATATCCCTTCATCGAGTTGAATGAGGATGGAAACATCAAAGGTAACATAAAGACTACTCAGCGTTATAAAGTTAATGGCAATTACAAAGATGCTTTGTATCGTTATTATGTTGATGACATAGACTTGAAAGGACTATCGAAGTATACAGCAAACCCTTGGAAAAAGTAGAGGCAAATGATAACCGACAATCAGACCAACAAAATATACTTTGCAGCAAATTTGGGTGAAGTTTGCCCCAAACTTTGGGCAAGCATCCACAATGCGCTCACAACGCGGAACATTCGCCATGGGATGCTAAGAAACCCTAATTATATCTGGTGCCGCGACTATATGCCCATTCAGATTGCCGATGATAACTTCGTAAGTTTTCATTTCCATCCCGATTATTTGGCGAACGACAAGCGCTATCAAAAATATCTATGTTGCGATGGCTATCAACTATGTGCTGAATTAGAATATGGGATGACGGACACGGATTTGGTCATTGATGGTGGCAACGTGGTCAAGTGTGGCGATGCAATAGTTATGACGGAGAAGGTTTTCGCTGAGAATCAGACTAAGAGCCGTTACGAGGTGGAAAGCATTCTGCGAGACAAGTTCAAATGCGACATCATCTTTCTGCCTTGGGATAAGGATGAAATTTATGGGCATAGTGATGGGGTGGTACATTATGCAGGCGAAGGGCGCGTGCTAATGACAAACTACGAGATCTTCGAACCTGGAATAGCCCGTGAAATGACGAAACGACTGGAAAAGAGATTTGAGGTCGTTCACTTGAAATACAAGTCAAAGCGGAAGCATATGCGCAGTTGGGCATACATCAACTTCCTCCAGACAGAGCGGCTTATTATGGTGCCACAGTTGGGAATTGAGGAGGACGAACAGGCACTTGAACAAATCGGCAGTTGGTTTCCCGATTGTGAGGTCATTGGCATTCCATCTGTAGAGGCTGTAAGGCGAGGCGGGGCTTTGAACTGCATCTCGTGGAACGTGAAGGACAATGGCACAGTGCCTGTAAGACTTCATGAGTATATGACGAATACGAAAATGGTGTTCGAGCAATATGGGGATGACAGACTATCGGACACAGTTTTTATTCCACTAAAAAGATTCGTTGACAGTCCGATTTGCCTTCCATCTCATACAGAATAATCAGCTATACAGAATTGGATTAAAGAGAAGAAAGAATATCTGAATAATATACCCCAAAGTGCTCGTTATGGTTGCCCTAATTTCAGCAACGAAGAAGATGATCGTATGTGGTCAGAGTTGAAAACTTGGGAACTGATATTGTCCGTTCTGTCACCAAGCATCGATTCGCTGGCAGAAACGTTCCGTTTTCCACCGTTTGAATTTTTAGCAAAATAACCAATCAAATAGCACCAATAATTGGGAGATTGCCATTGATTTGCCAAAGCAGACTCCCGAATCTTGTACCTTATCGTGTTTCTGCCGTCGGTTATTGTTGTAGGTGGACGGGGTGGTTCCTTTAAAACCTTGCGAGGGTGAAGCGAATGGTGAGTCCTCCGCCGGGAGTGAGTTGTGCGGTGGCTGTTCCTCTGTGGACGGCAACGGCGTTTTTCACGATGGCGAGGCCGAGTCCGGTGCCGCCGAGCTTGCGCGAGCGGCCCTTGTCGATGCGGTAGAAGCGCTCGAAGAGGTGGTCGAGGTGCTGCGGTTCTACGCCAGGACCGTTGTCGCTGACCAGGAACTCGTAGAAATGGCGGCCTTCAGACTCCGTCTCTTTGCATACAATAGCGAGGCGCGAGGCACCTGTGGCATAGGCGATGGTATTGTCGATGAGGTTGCGGAAGATGCTGTATATCAGGCTGGCGTCGCCGAGCACTTCTATATGTCGGGGCAACTGGAGCGACGGGGTGATGCCCTTGTCATGGAGTTGAAGGGCGGTGTCGTCGAGGGCACTCTGGATGACTTGCAGGACATTGACTTGACGGTATTCCTGACGGGCTTTCGAGTGGCTGTCGTCCATCTCGTCGAGCTTGGCCAGGGCGCTCATGTCTTGCAGCAGTTTGCTCATACGCTCACTTTGGGCATAGCAACGCTCCAGAAAATGTTTCTTCTTGTCCTCGGGCATGTCGGGATGGTCGAGTATGCTCTCCAAAAAACCGTGAATGCTGGCGGCAGGCGTCTTCAGCTCGTGGGCGGCATTCTGCGTGAGCTGGCGCTTGATGCGCACCTTGTCCTCCTCGGAATGACGCAGCTTCCAGTAGAGCATGATGATGGTGTGGCTGATGTCGCCCAGCTCGTCATCGGGCAGGCGTCGCTCCAGTTCGTGGTCCAGTTCCTCGCCCTCTTCGGCCTTCATGGCAAACTCGCGCAGATAACCAATATGACGACTGATGCGGTGGGTGATGTAGTAGAGCACGACTCCCAAGAGCAGGGTCAGGGCCACGGCATAATAAATGTAAGTGCTGTCGGCCTGGAGCGAGCGCGTCAACTCGGCAGAATAGGGCACGGCCGTACGCACGATGACATGGCCGAAGCGGGTGGCGGAGTAGAAGTAGGTCTCGTGGGTGGACTGCGACAGGCGCTTGATGTCGTAGCCGTTGCCGTCGCGCAATGCCTGTTGTATTTCCGTTCGTTGCAGGTGGTTGCCCAGCGAGTCCACCTGGGCATCGTAGCTGTCAAGGAGGACACGCCCGTTCTTGTCTATGACAGACACGCGAAGGCCTTCCATGCTGTGCCGCCCTACATAGTCGCGAAACAGCCGGCTGTTGGTCAGACTGTCGTCGCCCAGCGTCTGTACCATCTCGTAGTTGTACATCTGCAGCCGCGAGTGAAGGATGTCTATCTTATACTCCTTCTCGCGCTGATACTGATAGAAGCTGAAGCAGATGGCAAAGAGCACAAACACGCCACCGATGCTCAGCAACAGATTGCGCTGAAAGGATTTACTCCGTAAAGTAGTAGCCATAGCCTACACGTGTCTTAATCTGTTTGCCATAACGGCCAATCTTCTTGCGCAGCCGGGTGATGTTCACGTCCACCGTGCGGCCGAGCACCAATACATCCTGCGGCCAGCAATACTTCAGCAGTTCCTCCCGCGAAAACACCATGCCGGCGTGCTGGAGGAAAAACGACAACAGTTCGAACTCCAGTTTCGTGCATATCAGTTCCTCGCCATCGAGGGTGACGGTTTTCGCGTTCAAGTCGAGTGTGATGCCTTCATAGCAAATCCTGTTGTCAGACGTTGTTATAGGCGTGGCTCCTTGTTGGGGCAAGGCCTTAGCGGTGCGTCTGAGCACTGCCCTGACTCTGGCCTTCACTTCCTTCATGCTCAGCGGCTTGGCAATATAGTCGTCTGCGCCGATGTTCAGTCCCTTCACCAGATTGTCCTCGCCATCGAGTGCCGTGATGAAGATGATGGGAATTTGCGCCGTAACAGGACTGTCCTTCAGTTGCCGTGCCATCTGGAACCCCGACATCTCGCCCATCATCACATCCAGCAGAATCAGTGAAAACTCATTCAGAGGAAGCAGGAGCGCCTCTTCTGCCGAATTAGCCGTCACAACTTCAAACCCTTCCGTCTCCAGGTTATATTGCAGTATCTCGCAGATATCCTGTTCGTCGTCTACAATAAGAATTCTCATAAGTCACAAGCGCTCTTTTGGGTGCAAATATAGCGATTATTAACGAAAACAAAGAATATTTGGTGTTACAATAATGTGACAATTATTATTTTTCTTTACCTTTGAGTAGTGAAAATGGATGTTATTTTCCAGCCCTGTACTGCCTCGGCGACATGCCCTTCAGACGCGAGAAGAACTTGCTGAACGAGGGGATGTCGGCGAAATGGAGATGGTCGGCTATCTGGGTGATGCTCATCGGCGACGTGCGTAGCAGGAAAGAGGCTTCCATCAGGAGCATCTGGTTGATGTAGTCGATGACGGTACGACCTGCGACCTGACGCACCACACGGGAGAGATAGACGGGGGTGATATGGAGCTTAACCGCTGTTTACGGAATAAAGTGAAAGGATGGGGCGTGACAAAATGCAAATGCCGCTTTACCTTACAATTTGAAACATCTCAATGAAAAAGGCCAACTCGCCAAGGTGTAAAGATATGCTCAATGCTATGCCAAAACAGAGTTTGGGGTATGGACATGGCGGGGAGGGAGGAAAGCGAAAATGTCAAGCTTTTTAACCATAAAAAGGTCTTCGGAAAATGTCAAACTAGAAAGGGCAAGGGTCACTTTGAAGCCCGGAAACAGCATCCTTTTAACACCGCTAAACACTTTGCAACGAAAATTGGCTGCACATTCTGCCCAAAATGCGCAGTTTCCGTTGCTAAAAGGGTCACTTTTGATGAAAAAAGTGGTATCGTGAACATCAAAAAGAGGCTCCGCATGAAAAAATCTATCGATGTTTTTTTTCATGCGGAGCATCTTTTTTAAAACGCGGAGTTCGTTCTTTCTTCTAAAGAATACTTAACTTGCAAAGAATCAGAGAGATGCGTGAAAGACGAAATTCTGGGCATAATTTCAGAAAAAATCTTGAAGTGCAGAATTTTTTAAAATTGAGAGGGTAGTTTGTCCGGATTTTTTACTGTCTGAATTCTTTTCTCCTGTCCTTTCGCCGTCCGTTTCAGACGAGTGTGGCGCCATTTTCCGGCGGCTGTGTCACTGCCCTTTTATTTGCCGTATGAGGGCGTCCGTCTTTCAGATTGAAAGCAGCGAGGCGGCTGTTTGCTTTCGTGTCTTTGTGTTCAATTGACTACCAATCGTTTTTCCAAACGTTAGAAAAGTGTGCGCAGGGCAGGGGCTTTCGCGAAAACACTTTTAACTCATATTAACCAATGCTGTTTGGTGTTTTAGTAACTAATGGTTACTTTTGTTCCCTATTCATTGACTAGGGCAGATATCAAGTATGATGAGAAGACTATTCTTAACTTTATTCGTCACCCTGATGACGTGTGGCTACGGCTGGGCTGGCGACTATGAACGGTATTACCAAAACCTGCCGACGGAGGTAACTCCCGTCACTATGTTTGCTCTGCCTGACAATCAGGTTTCGTTGACGGACTTTGGCGGCATAGGCGATGGTGTGACACTCAACACCGAAGCATTCCGCAAGGCCATTTCTGCCCTGCAGAAGAAAGGCGGCGGAAGGCTCATCGTGCCCGATGGCGTATGGCTCACGGGACCTATTTCGCTGAAAGACAGCATCGACCTGCATCTTGAGCGGAATGCCATTATCTATTTCTCGCCCGACAAGAGCCTCTATCTGTCTGAAAATGGCGGGAAGAACCGCGCATTGCCATGCATACGTGCATCAAAGCGGAAGAACATCGCCATTACGGGCGAGGGCATTATCGACGGCAACGGCAGCCAGTGGCGACCCGTGAAGCGCGGCAAGCAGAGCGACGTGGAGTGGAAACAATATCTGGACATGGGCGGACAGCTGGCCGAGGAAGGTAGCCTGTGGTATCCCTGGCAGATGGCAAACGGCTACCCTGACATTGCCGACACCCCGCAGCTGCAGGAAAACATGCGCAACGACCTGCTGCGACTGACTGATTGTGTGAATGTGCTGATTCAGGGCGTCACTTTCCAGAATGCGCCCCGCTTTCACGTGCATCCCTGCAATTGCCGCAATGTCATTGTCGACGGCATCACCGTGCGCTGCCCCTGGAATGCGCAGAATGGCGACGGCATCGACTTCTCTGATGTTAACGTGGGGCTCATCGTGGGCTGCACGGTAGATGTGGGCGACGACGGCATCTGCATGAAGAGCAGTGCAGCCAAGCCGCAGTCGCCTGCCAACGGTTGCGAAGACATCGTGGTTGAAGACAACACGGTCTATCATGCTCACGGAGGTTTTGTGCTTGGCAGCAACACCAACAGCGGCATACGGCGTATGGTGGTACGTCACAACCGCTTCAGCGGCACCGACACAGGATTGCGCTTTAAGAGCGCTATAGGGCGTGGCGGCAAGACGGAGCAGTTGTTCATCTCAGACATCGTGATGAGCGACATCACGGGCGAAGCCATCATCTTCCAATGCGACTACGCTGACCGCCCTGCCGGCGAAGTGAAGCGGAACAATGCCCAGAGAGATGAGGACACCAGTAGCGTGCCCGACTTTCAGGACATTCACATCAGCAACATCGTCTGCCGTGGCTGCAAGACCGGCATCAGGGCCAGCGGCATAGAGGGCATGAACTGTGTGCATGACATTGACATACACGACTGCTCGATTGTCTATCGTCAGAACGGCATGATGGTCGATGAGGCGACGGTCCATCTCAGCACCCGGAACGTAGGACTGATTCAGGACAAGAAGCCTTGACCACAAAAGCCTTTAGATGGAAATAATATGTGCAAGTCGGGAATGAATTCGGCATTTCGCCCAATGAGACGCAAGCGCCAGCAGCTGTCAGAAGCCGATAGCATCGCCATATTGAAGAAAGCTACATCGGGCACACTGGCCTTGTTGGGTGACGATGATTATCCTTATGCCGTCCCCATCAGCTACGTCTATCACGAAGGAAAGCTCTATTTCCACAGCGCTTTGGCTGGCCACAAGATAGATGCCATACGCAAGTGCGACAAGGCCTCGTTTTGCGTCATCGAGCAAGACGATGTACAACCAGAGAAGTACACCACGTTCTTCCGTAGTGTGATAGCCTTTGGACGCATCCACATCATCGAGGACGAAGCCGAGAAACTGGAAACGGCCAGAATGTTGGGCAACCACTACAACCCCAACCACGACGAAGCACTTCAAGTTGAGATTGAGAACGGATTGCACCGCATGCTGGCCATTCGTTTCGACATCGAGTATCTGACTGGCAAAGAGGCGATTGAGTTGGTGAGGCAAAGAGATGAAGAAAATAATACGGAAGCACCGAAATGAAAAGACTGATAGCCATTTGTGGACTTGATTGCGAGAAGTGTGATGCCTATATTGCCACAAAGAACGATGATCAGGAGCTCCGGGAAAAAACCGCCAGGCTTTGGTCAGCGTTGAATCATGCATCTATCCTTCCGGAACATATTCATTGCGAGGGGTGTCGTATGAATGGTGCCAAAACCCTGTTCTGTAGCTCGTTGTGCGAGATTCGAAAATGTGCGGTCGCCAAAGGTTTTGAGACCTGTGCTTCTTGTTCCGAGAGCGACGCCTGCCCCAAAGTCAACGCAATTTGGCAGAACAATCCTCAGGCAAAAGAGAATCTGCTCAATCAAATCAAGTGATGCCTATCCACTCGTCTACGAGACTTTTATAGATAAGATGGAGGAAAGACAGAGGATTATGCAGATTATGATAAAGAATTATATAGTGGATGATACCGTGTTCGTCCATGTTGACGGGCAACGCATCTCGACAGGCCTTCACAAGTTTGGCTCCCTTGTGGGCGACGGATGTCGCATCGGAGCCAATGCGGTGCTCTCGCCAGGCACGCTCCTGAAACCCCAAACGATAGTCAAGCGCCTTGAACTGGTTGAGCAAGACCCACTTGAGGGAAATATAATAGAACATGGAAACAGATAGAATCATATTACGCCCTTGGCGAGACAGCGATGCTGAGGTGTTGTTCAAATGGGCTTCTGACCCAGATGTTGGGCCTCGAGCTGGATGGGCACCCCACAAGAGTGTGGAAGAAAGTCTGGAGATTATCCGTACAGTATTCAACGATGCGCTGCATACTTGGGCTATCGAACTGAAAGAAACAGGCGAGGCAATCGGCGCTATGGGCTATGGGCCTTCGTGCGAGTGTGATTTGCCTGCTCGAGATGGTGAACCGCTCATTGGTTATTGGGTGGCCAAGCCCTATTGGAATCAGGGCATCTGTACGGAGGCTTTGCGGCTGATGTTAGACCATATCCGAGAAACAACGGACATCAAATCACTCATCAGCGGCCATTTCGTGGATAATCCTGCTTCGGGGAGAGTGATGGAGAAGTGCGGCTTCGTTCCTACGGGAGAGACCTGCATCGACGCAAACCAATATCAAGGCGCGAACAGACCTGTCAGAGTGATGAGATTGGAAATAAGATGACACAGCTGCCGAACATCATGACTTTGCTCAGGATTGCTGGCTCTTTAGGCCTGCTCCTTTGTGATGTGACGGGTGTGACATATTGGCTCATCTATGCTTTCTGCGGCATCAGCGACATCGCTGACGGGTGGCTAGCCCGAAAGCTGAAGAGCGTCACCAAGACGGGAGCATTGCTGGATAGCGTGGCCGATATCTGCTTCGTAGCGTGTGGTGCCTGGAAGCTCATGCCGATACTCGAACTGCCGCAGTGGCTATGGTTGTGGGCTGGAGTAATTGTCGCGATTAAAGTCGTGAATCAGCTTTCAGCACTTGTGATGTACAGGCACTGTCACTTTCCCCACACCACAGCGAACAAGTGGGCGGGATTCCTGCTCTTCATCGCGGTTCCCATGACATTTTGGTCTATCATCCCCATCACCATCGTAGCTTCCGTCGCCACGCTTGCCGCCATTCATGAAGGCTGCGTTTTAGCGAGAGCAGGATTGCACCACACTGTCACACGTTCTATTTGAAATTGAATTTTGGAGGTTTTCCCCGAAAAAAAACTGCGAAATATTTTGTGGGTTTAAGATAATTGTATACTTTTGCACCCGAAAACATAATTCTATCACAAAACAATTGTAGATAAAATGCACAGAATGACAACGGAAACAGTAATTTGCCGGGCGGTTCTAAGACGAAGTTGAAACGTAGTCTGTGAGTCGAAAGGTAAGACTGTGACTTGTCGCGTTCTTTGACATATTGCTACAATTGTCGAATCGTGTGATAGGGTAATTTCCAAAAGAAAATGCTCTGTTTATACCTATGGCGTGTGCTCTTGCACTTGCCATTCTACTCTTGTGCCCTTGTGAAAGCAGGGCTATACTACGATTTTTATTTGTGATTAGAATGATGTTGATTATGAGAAAAGAAAACAGACTGATCAATGATTTCAAGTGGCAGACCCAAGACTGCATTAGTAGACACATGAATGCCTTGGCTGCAGTAAACCACTCTGTGTACTCTACCCGTTTGGGAGGCTTGCACCCTCATCTGACTGATTGTGACGTATGTGATGATTCTTCAGACAAGCATGGCGAGATTCCTCCCAGTTTTTGCGAAACAGAATTCGAAAAAATGTTGTCCGAATTCATTTTCAGCGAGTATGAAAAGGGAATTGCCAACACCGATTCCGGCAACGACTCTGAGGCTGACGAGGAAGAGACGAATGTTGAGGAGTCTTCTGAAATAGAGGCTGATGATGATATTAACAACGTCTATATACCAGACGGAATGATATACCTGAACAAAGATGTTCAAGTCGAAGTGGAAGTCCTGCGTCCCATAGCCAATCCGCGTGAAGAGCTCGACAAACTGGTGGGCTGCGACAACATCAAGCATCGCATGGACGAACTGGTGGCGCTGGCCAGCTACAACAAAACGATGCACGAGCTGTTCCCAGACAGCAGGCAGCACGAAGTGTCCCTGCACAGCATTTTCTTCGGAAAACCGGGAACTGGCAAGACAACGGTCTGCAAGATATTCGGCTCATTGATGCGTCAGGCAGGAGCCTTGACCAAAGGCCATGTGGTGATGTGCGATCGCGGTACCTTCATCGGCACCCTTTGGGGCGACGAGGAACGTGCCTTGCAGCAGGTGTTGGATAAGGCCTATGGCGGTGTGCTGATGATTGACGAGGCTTACTTGTTGAACAGCCAGCATCCGCATGACCCCGGAAAAGCTGTCATTCAGCTTTTGATGAAAGTCCTTGCCGACGAGAAGCAGCGCAACATCGCCATCGTGCTTTGCGGCTACAAGGAGCCGATGATGAAAATGCTCGACCTCAATCAGGGGTTGGCATCGCGTTTTCCCAACAGATTCGAGTTCAAGGACTTCACCGTCGAGGAACTGATGGAAATCACCCGTCGACGCTTGAAGGACTACGACTACACGTTCACCGATCAGGCTTGGGAGAAGTACGGCAGCCTGCTCAGCCAGGCCTATGCCGTTCGCGACCCTCAGACCTGGGGCAATGCCCGATTCGTCGCCAATCAGCTGGAGCGCATCTACATCAAGCATGCTGCGCGTTGTGTGCAGCAGCAGCCTGCCGACAAGCTCCTCTGGCGCACCATCACTCCCGATGACATCGTGCCCATCGAAGTGCCTTTGGCAAAAGCGCGAATCGGCTTCTGATTCTTGGGCTTTTGTTACATCTCCACCGGCAGATAGCAGTTGCCCTTGGCCTTGTGCTCGGCTCTCAGGTTAAACTGGCGGCCGCTGAGGGTGCTGCCAATCTTCTCGGCACTATAGCGGGCCATCGTGGAAAGGCCGAAATGGCTTTGCAGCGCGGTGAGAATCTCAGCTGACGAATACCAGCGGCCTTTCTCGCCTCCCTGCGGAACGCGGAAGTGCTGGGCAATCATCTCTGCCAACGAGTCGACACGCTGGAAACGGTCGTTCTCCTCGATGAGCACGGCTGTTTCCTCGTCGTTGAGCTGAGTAGTTGCCATTTCTTGTGTGAATTCTTAAACTATTATAAAAACATGTGACAGAAATATCAGCTTTAAGAAGAAATGAGTAAATTTGCAATAATCTGAATGATGATGTAAGATGTCGCCCGGCGACGATTGAGGCGCAGCGGCTTTTTTGTATCGCGTAAAACAATATACAATTGGCAATATAGACCCATTTATGAAAAAAATTTTATTTATATTTCTGTGTTTGTTGGCAAATACCATCAGCATGGCTCATACAACTGCAATTGTAGAAAGTGGAACATGCGAAACCGTCAATTGGAGTTTCTATTCAGATGGTCTGCTTATTATTGGTGGCGTTGGTGATATACCTGATTTCAATAAAAGCAGTGAGCCTTCCCCCAATGTTAACGACCGGCCGTGGGGGAAGTACAGAAATAAAGTGCGTTATCTGTTGGTACAGGACGGAGTTACACGTATAGGAAGCAGGGCATTTCAAAGCTTTGCCCTGCTTGAAAGTATCGAACTTGCTAATAGTGTTGGAAGCATAGGTGTGTGGGCTTTTCAGAACTGCTATAAACTCGAAGATGTCATAATGCCAGATGATGTCATTGTGGAGAATGGAGCTTTTCGAAGCACGCCTGTTGAAGAAGAAGTGGCAGCAAGAGAATCTGAGGGCTATACTGGCAGTTTGTTCTTTAAAAGTCTCTGCGAAACGCCATTGACTGGCAATTTCAGAACTGACGTCATCAGTATCGCCCTTTCTCAAGTTGGCTATCATGAAGGAAATAGCGAGGCAGATTATGGCGGCGACAACACTTCGGGCAATGGCGATTATACAGAGTATGGTCGATTCATGTCGAGTAGCGGGACTGCTTGGTGTTCGGAATTTGCCAGTTGGTGCATACGTATGTCGGGGCTGCCCAAGTCTGTTCTTGTCAGCTGCAACGGTGCCAATGCCAATACATTTACAAGCGGTACCCCTTCGCACTATTATCGTTGGAATGAACTCGTCTATGGGGGCGGTAACTATGAACCACAATCAGGCGATCTTCTATTATGGGCTTGGGATTTAGACGATCACGAATATAACGAGTATTTAAGTCACACCTCCATTTTTCGAGATGCAGTCATTGAGGGTGACAATGTTGTTTTCCATACAGTAGAAGGTAATAGTGGTAATAGAGTCAAAGAGGGTTCTTATACGATGAGAAGAACCGATGGGTCGTTAACAACAAGAACTGGTCGGTTATATTACCTTGTGGCTCCAGACTACGAATACAAAGGCGTTGAGAAACATCGTGTTTTTTTTGATGCGAGAGGAGGTATAGTAAATGGCAATAGCAAAACCGTCGCAACGGGAGGATTGTACGGGCCGCTTCCTGTTCCAATTCGAGATGGGTTTCAATTCCTTGGATGGTATACAGAACCTGCAAATGGAAAACGAATCAACATGTATCACCCTGTAAAGATTCAAACTGATCAAACACTCTTTGCACATTGGGGGGGTGACAATGCTGCAATCCAAACTATAATGACAAGCTGCAAACCCCATTCGAGTTATAACTTATTAGGTATGCCAATTGATCATCGTTATAAAGGTTTGGTTGTTGAGAACGGAAAGAAGCGTATAAGGTAACTCTTAATGCGGTGTGGAAATTTGACTTATGCTTATATTCTTAAAGAAAAATCCAAAATTTTCTTTCGGTTTCTTGTAATATCAGCTAAAAATATTTATTTTTGCACCCGATTTGAGATTTTAAGGTAAAAAGAAGGAACAAAAAAGTATGGCAGACAGACTATACATTTTCGACACGACGCTGCGTGACGGCGAGCAAGTGCCGGGGTGTCAATTGAACACCGTTGAGAAGATTCAGGTGGCAAGAGCGCTGGAACAGCTGGGAGTCGACGTGATCGAGGCCGGCTTCCCCGTCAGTTCGCCTGGCGACTACCACTCAGTCATTGAGATTTCGAAGGCCGTGACGTGGCCGACCATCTGCGCCCTGACACGTGCCGTGCAACGTGACATCGACGTGGCTGTCGAGGCTTTGCAATATGCGAAGCGCAAGCGCATCCACACGGGCATCGGCACCAGCGACGAGCATATCAAGTATAAATTCCAGACCACGCGCGAGGATATTATTGAGCGTGCCGTGTGGGCCGTGAAATATGCCCGACAGTTTGTCGACGATGTGGAGTTCTATGCCGAGGATGCCGGCCGCACCGACAATGCCTTCTTGGCGCAGGTGGTTGAGGCCGTCATCAAGGCAGGAGCCACGGTGGTGAATATTCCTGACACTACGGGCTACTGCCTGCCCATCGAATTCGGCGAGAAAATCAAATACCTCAAAGAGCATGTCGACAACATCGACAAAGCCATCATTTCGACCCATTGCCACAACGACCTGGGTATGGCTACGGCGAACACGCTGGAGGGCGTGCTGAACGGCGCCCGCCAGGTGGAGGTGACCATCAACGGCATTGGCGAAAGGGCCGGCAACACGTCGCTGGAAGAGATTGCGATGATTCTGAAATGTCACAAGAGCATTGGCATCGATACCAACATCAATACGATGAAGATTTATTCCACCAGCCGCATGGTCAGTTCGCTGATGAACATGCCCGTGCAGCCCAACAAGGCCATCGTGGGTCGCAACGCCTTTGCCCACTCGAGCGGCATCCATCAGGACGGCGTGCTGAAGAACGTGCAGACCTACGAGATTATCAATCCCAAGGATGTGGGTATCGACATCGACAGCATCGTGCTGACTGCCCGCAGCGGACGCGCCGCCCTGAAGCATCGTCTGCATGCCTACGGCGTGGACGTGAGCGACGAGAAGAAGGTGGACAAAATCTACGAGAAGTTTCTGCAGCTGGCCGACTTGAAGAAAGAGGTGAGCGATGCCGATGTGCTGATGCTTGCCGGTGCCGACACCGCTGAGCAGCACGCCGTGAAGCTCGACTTCCTGCAGGTGACGACGGGCAAGGGCGTGAAGAGCGTCGCCTCGATAGGCTTGGACATCAGTGGACAGAAGTTTGAGGCCGCCTCTTCAGGCAACGGCCCTGTCGACGCTGCCATCAAGGCCCTGAAGCGCATCATCATGAAGCAGATGACGCTGAAGGAATTCACCATTCAGGCCATTTCGAAGGGCTCAGACGACGTGGGCAAGGTGCACATGCAGGTGGAGTACGACGGCCAGCTCTACTACGGCTTCGGTGCCAACACCGACATCGTGACGGCATCGGTAGAGGCATATATTGACTGTATCAATAAGTTCAAGAAATAGATGAAAACATTATTCGATAAAATATGGGACAGCCACGTCGTACAGAATATTGACGGCGGCCCCACGCAATTGTATATCGACCGGCTGTACTGCCATGAGGTGACGTCGCCACAGGCTTTCGACGGATTGCGGGCACGCGGGCTGAAATGCTTCAGGCCGGAAAAGATTGTCTGTATGCCCGACCACAACACACCGACGCACGACCAGGACAAGCCCATCGAAGACCCCGTGTCGCGCAAGCAGGTGGAGACGCTTGAACGTAATGCTAAGGATTTCGGTCTCAGGCACTTCGGTATGTTCTCGAAGGACAACGGCATCATCCATGTGGTGGGGCCTGAGAAAGGTCTTTCGCTGCCGGGCATGACCATCGTCTGCGGCGACTCGCACACGTCTACGCACGGCGCTATGGGTGCTGTGGCCTTCGGCATCGGCACCAGCGAGGTGGAGATGGTAATGGCGTCGCAATGCATTCTGCAGCAGAAGCCGAAGTCGATGCGTATTACTATCAACGGGCAGTTGGGTAGGGGAGTGACGCCGAAGGATGTGGCACTCTACCTGATGGCTCAGCTCACCACCAGCGGTGCTACGGGCTACTTCGTGGAATATGCCGGTGAGACGGTGCGCGAGATGTCGATGGAGGGACGACTGACGCTTTGTAACCTGTCGATTGAGATGGGCGCTCGCGGTGGCTTCATCGCTCCTGACGACGTGACCTTTGATTACCTGAAGGGTAGGGAATATGCACCCAAGGGCGAGGCGTGGGACAAGGCCGTCGGCTATTGGCGCACGCTCCGCAGCGACGACGATGCTGTCTTCGATAAGGAGCTGGCCTTCAATGCTGAAGACATCGAACCGCGCATTACCTACGGTACGAATCCCGGGATGGGAATAGGGATAGCCGACGCCGTTCCCTTTGGAAAAGGGGAGGACAAAGCGTTGAATTACATGGGATTCAAGGCTGGCGAGAAGCTGCTTGGCAAGAAAGTGGACTATGTCTTCCTCGGAGCCTGCACAAATGGCCGCATCGAGGACTTCCGTGCCTTCGCCTCCATCGTCAAGGGCAGGAAAAAGGCCGACGATGTTGTTGCCTGGCTCGTGCCTGGCTCGTGGGTTGTCCTTCAGCAGATTCACAACGAAAGGCTTGACGCTGTGCTCGAGGCTGCTGGCTTCGAGATTCGTCAACCCGGCTGCTCTGCCTGTCTCGCCATGAACGACGACAAGGTGCCTGCCGGCAAGCTCTGCCTCTCAACCAGCAATCGCAACTTTGAAGGCCGTCAGGGACCTGGCGCACGCACCATCCTCTGCTCGCCGCTCACTGCCGCCGCCGCCGCCGTTACAGGACAAATCACAGACCCTCGTAGTCTTTGCTCCCTAAGTTAGGGGGCTACAGGGGTCTGAACAAGCGCAGACTCCATGTATAATCTAAAATAGGTCTGATAAACGCTTGTTCAGGCCCCATCCCCCTACTTAGGGGCATAAAATGCAAAAATTCAACACCCTCACCTCCACCTGCGTTCCTCTGCCGATAGAGAACGTTGATACCGACCAGATTATTCCTGCCCGCTTTCTGAAAGCCACCGACAAGGACGGTTTCGGTGAGAACCTTTTTCGTGATTGGCGCTACGACAAGGAAGGAAAGCCGGTGGAAAGCTTCGTGCTCAACGATTCCCGCTACAAGGATGCCGTCATCCTCGTGGCAGGACGCAATTTCGGATCAGGCAGCAGCCGTGAGCACGCCGCCTGGGCCATCGCGGGCTACGGATTCCGCGTGGTCATCAGCTCGTTCTTTGCCGACATTCACAAGCAGAATGAGTTGAACAACTTCGTGCTGCCCGTGCAGGTGAGCGAGGCGTTCCTGCGGGAACTCTTCGACAGCATCAAGGCCGATGCGAAGACTACGGTCACCGTAGACCTGCCGCAGCAAACCGTTACCAACAACGCTACAGGCCACAGCGAGCACTTCGACATCAACGCCTATAAGAAGCATTGCCTCATCGAGGGTCTCGACGACATCGATTTCCTTGTCGCCAACCAGCAGAAGACCGTTGAGTGGGAAAACAAAAAATAGATGGTTTATGCCACAACAGACCTATACAACCGTGAAACCACGGTTCATCGAGATTATGGACTCGACGCTGCGCGACGGCGAGCAGACCAGCGGCGTGAGCTTCCTGCCGCATGAGAAGCTGATGATTGCCCGCATGCTGCTGCGCGACTTGAATGTCGACCGCATCGAGGTGGCGTCGGCACGCGTCAGCGACGGCGAGAAAGAGGCGGTGAAGATGATTTGCCGCTATGCCCGCCAGATTGACCGATTGCAGAGCGTGGAGGTGCTGGGCTTCGTCGACGGCCACGCCTCCGTTGACTGGATTGTCGACGCCGGTGCCTGTACGATGAACCTGCTGTGCAAAGGCTCGCTGCGCCATTGCCAGGAGCAGCTGCACAAGACACCTGAGGAGCACATCGCCGACATCCTCAGCGTGGTGGACTACGCCAGCTCGAAGGGCGTGAGCATCAACATTTACTTAGAGGATTGGAGCAGCGGTATGAAGGATTCGCCGGAGTACGTCTACAAGCTGATGGATAGTCTTGTAAACGAGGCAACGGATGAACACGGAATGACGCGGAATAACAATATTTTCCGTGATAGTCTGTGTTCATCCGTTGCTTCATGTATTAAGCGTTTCATGCTTCCCGACACGCTGGGCATTATGAATCCGCTGCAGGTCATCGAGTATTTCCGCAAGATGCTGAAGCGCTATCCCCAGGCGCACTTCGACTTCCACGCCCACAACGACTACGACCTCGCTGTGAGCAACTCGCTGGCTGCTGCTTTGAGCGGCGCAAAGGGACTGCACGTCACCGTGAACGGTCTGGGCGAGCGTTGCGGCAATGCGCCGCTGTCGAGTGTGCAGGTCATCCTCAAGGACCAGTTTAATGCGAAGACCAGCATCAACGAAGAACGGCTGATGGACGTGAGCCGCCTCGTCGAGAGCTATAGCGGCATCGCCATCGCTCCCAATCAGCCCATCATCGGCGACAATGTCTTCACGCAGGTGGCGGGCGTTCATGCCGACGGCGACCAGAAGGGCGGACTCTATCACAATCCTCTTGTGCCTGAGCGCTTTGGTAGAAAGCGTGAGTACGCGATGGGTAAGACCAGTGGCAGGGCCAACATCACACGCAACCTGCAGGAATTAGGCCTGGAGCTGACTCCTGAGCAGACACAGCGCGTGACGAAGCGTATCACCGAGCTGGGCGACAGAAAGGAAGTGGTGACGCAGGACGATCTGCCCTTCATCGTCAGCGACGTGCTGAAGCACGATGTCACCGAGGACAAGGTGAAGCTTGTCAGCTATCAGGTGTCGCTTGCCTATGGTCTGAAGCCGTTGGCCAACGTGAAGGTGGAAATCAACGGGCAGCAGTATGAAGGCCACTCATCGGGCGACGGTCAGTACGACGCCTTCGTGAAGGCTCTGCGCAAGATTTACAAGGAATACCTCGACCGCACCTTCCCCCTGTTGCAGAACTATGCCGTCACCATTCCTCCCGGCGGCCGTACCGACGCTTTGGTGCAGACCGTCATTACCTGGCAGATGCCCGAGGGCAAAGTGCTGCGCACACGCGGCCTCGATGCCGACCAGACGGAAGCTGCTATCAAGGCTACCATTAAAATGCTTAACATCATAGAGAAATAATATGAAACTGAAGATTGCCGTTCTACCGGGCGACGGCATTGGCCCGGAAATCATGCAGCAGGGCGTGGCCGTGATGAAAGCCATTGCCAGCAAGTTTGGCCACGACTTTTCGTTTGAGGAGGGCCTGGTGGGCGCCTGCGCCATCGATGCCGTCGGCGACCCTTATCCTGAGGCTACGCACCAGCTGTGCATGAACAGCGACGCCGTGCTCTTTGCCGCTGTAGGCTCGCTGAAATATGACAATGATCCTACTGCTCCCGTGCGCCCTGAGACGGGGCTGCTGGCGATGCGAAAGAAGTTGGGGCTCTTCGCCAATATACGGCCCGTGGCCACTTTCGACTGTCTGCTGCACAAGTCGCCGCTGAAGGAGGAGCTGCTGCGTGGTGCCGACTTCATCGTCATCCGTGAGCTGACGGGCGGCATGTATTTCGGTGAGAAGTATCAGGACAACGACAAGGCCTACGACACCGACATCTACACGCGTCCTGAGATAGAGCGAATCCTGAAGGTGGGCTTCGATTATGCCATGAAGCGCAAGAAACATCTCACCGTCGTGGATAAGGCCAACGTGCTGGCCAGCTCGCGACTGTGGCGTCAGATTGCGAAGGAAATGGAGCCGCAGTATCCTGATGTGACCACCGACTATATGTTCATCGACAACGCCTCTATGCGGGTACTGACGGAGCCGCGATTCTTCGATGTCATTGTGACGGAGAACACTTTCGGCGACATTCTCACCGACGAGACATCGTGCATCACCGGCTCGATGGGTCTGCAGCCGTCGTCGTCGCTGGGTCTGCATACGCCGCTGTTCGAGCCCGTGCACGGCTCATGGCCTCAGGCTGCCGGACAGAACCTGGCCAATCCTGTGGCGCAGATTCTCTCTGCCGCCATGTTGCTGGAACATTTTGAATTGAAGGAAGAAGGTGCACTTATTCGCAAGGCTGTCGATGCCTCGCTGGCCGCTAATGTGCGCACGCCAGAGATTCAGGTAGAGGGCGGCGCCCATTATGGAACGCGTGAAGTAGGCCAGTGGATTGTGGACTACATTCTATAAGTGCACGCACCTGTTGAAGAAATAATAGATAACGAAGGCAAACAGCACAACGATGGTGCAGCCCTTGCGGTCGCGCTTGGGCATAGCACCACGTACCAGTGCAACCACAATGAGGAACACCACGATATAGGGAACCAGGTGCTCGTATTTCCTGAGGTTGATAGGCTGATAGCCGTCCTCAAGCATATCATCGCCATCAGCAGGTGTCTCGGTGCGGTATTCTCTTTCTCCGCCTAATTCAATATCTTCATCCATCTTTGTTTGGTTTTGCTATGGTTTGTAAAACGCACACGGCTTCTTCTACCGTGGGCACATCGGCAATGACCATCGAGCGACGCAGGCCGCGCTGACCGGATGGTGCCGGCATCTCACGAAGATTGCAGCGGCGCACCTCGTGCGTGGCGTAGTCGATGATATGGTCAAATACCTCGCTTTGGTAGTATGGGCTTTCAGGATTCTGCACGAAGTAGAGGAACATGCGCCCTTGCTTCAGCATAATCTTCTCGCAGCCAAGCTGTTTTCCCAGTCGTCTCAACGGCACCACGTGCAGCAACTCCTGTGCCACAGACGGCATCTTGCCGAAGCGGTCGGTCATCCGGGCCTTGAAAGCCTCCAGCTCCTTGTCGTCCTTGATGTTGTCCAGCTCGCGGTAGAGCAGGATGCGCTCTGAGTCGCTGGGCACATAGCTGTCGGGGAAGTACATCTCCAAGTCGGACTCAAGGACGCAGTCGGAGACAAAGGACCAAGCCCCCCCTACTGCCCCCGAGGGGGCTTCATTTGACTTTTGGTGGGGCTTGCCTACATTTGTGTCCCCCTCGGGGGACGAAAGGGGGGCTTCATTCCTCAGCTCCGTCATCGCCTCGTTGAGGATTTTCTGGTAGGTCTCATAGCCTAGGTCGCTGATGAAGCCGCTCTGCTCAGCGCCGAGCAGGTTGCCAGCGCCGCGGATGTCGAGGTCCTGCATGGCAATATTGATGCCTGAACCCAAGTCGCTGAAATTTTCTAAAGCTTCCAGTCGGCGGCGGCTGTCGGCAGGCAAGGCCGAGAGCGGCGGCGCCAACAGGTAGCAGAATGCCTTGCGGTTGCCTCTGCCCACGCGCCCGCGCATCTGGTGCAGGTCGCTCAGGCCGAAGTTG
Organism: uncultured Prevotellaceae bacterium; assembly: GCA_902778535.1. Classification (GTDB taxonomy): domain Bacteria; phylum Bacteroidota; class Bacteroidia; order Bacteroidales; family Bacteroidaceae; genus Prevotella. The sequence goes on along the minus strand of CACYYG010000001.1, from coordinate 20,959 downwards.
TGTGCGCTGTTGATAATTATAGTGTTTGCATTGGGTATGTCGATGCCGTTCTCGACGATGGTCGTTGAGAGCAGCACGTCGTAGTCGTAGTTGGAGAAGTCGAGCACAATCTGTTCGAGCTCGTCGGGTTTCATCTGTCCGTGACCCACTGCAATGCGGCAGTCTGGGATGTACTTCAGGATCATGTCCTTCAGTTCCCTCAGGTTGTTGATGCGGTTGTTGACGAAGAACACCTGTCCGTTGCGGCTCATCTCGAAGTTGATGGCCTCGGCGATGATGTCTGCCGAGAAGGTGTGAATCTCCGTCTGTATGGGGTAGCGGTTGGGCGGCGGCGTCTGTATGACGCTCATGTCGCGTGCACCGACCAGCGAGAACTGCAAAGTACGTGGAATAGGCGTAGCACTCATGGTCAGCGTGTCGACGTTGGTCTTCATCTGGCGCAGCTTCTCCTTCGTGGAAACGCCGAACTTCTGCTCCTCGTCGATGATGAGCAGGCCCAGATCCTTGAACTTCACATTCTTGCCGATGAGCTTGTGCGTGCCGATGAGGATGTCAATCTTTCCCTCCTCCAGGTCTTTCAGCAGGGCTGTAGTCTGCTTGGCAGTGCGGGCACGCGTCAGATAGTCCACCCGCACGGGCATGTCTTTCAGACGGTTGCTGAACGTATTGAAATGCTGATAAGCCAGCACGGTGGTAGGCACGAGCACAGCCACCTGCTTGCCGTCGGTGGCGGCCTTGAAGGCGGCACGCACAGCCACCTCGGTCTTGCCGAAGCCCACGTCGCCGCATACGAGGCGGTCCATCGGCGTGTTCTTCTCCATATCGGCCTTCACGTCCTGCGTAGCCTTTAGCTGGTCGGGCGTATCTTCGTAGATGAACGAGGCCTCTAATTCGTGTTGCAGATAGCTGTCGTGACTGAAGGCGAAGCCTCGCTGATGGCGGCGGGTAGCGTAGAGACGAATCAGGTCGCGTGCGATGTCCTTGATGTGCTTCTTCGTGCGTTCCTTCAGGCGCTCCCATTGTCCGGTGCCCAGCGTCGACATGCGCGGGGGCTGTCCGCCGTCCTGGCTCTTGTATTTCGATACCTTATATAGGGAATGTATGGAGACGTAGATGGCATCGCCGCGCTGGTAGATGATTTTGATCATCTCCTGGAATCCTCCGTCCTGCAGGGGCATCCTTACCAGTCCGCCGAACTTGCCCACGCCGTGGTCGATGTGCACCACGTAGTCGCCCATCTCGAACTGTTGAATCTCCTTCAGCGTCAGCGCCACCTTGCCGCTGCGAGCCTTGTCGCTCTTCAGGTTGTATTTGTGGAAGCGGTCGAATATCTGGTGGTCGGTAAACAGGCAGAGCTTCATGTCGTGGTCGATGAAACCCTCGTGCAGTGTCTTGTCGATGCCTTCGAAGCTAAGGCTGCTCTTCTCTGCAAGGATGTCCTTCAGTCGCTCTATCTGTTTAGTGCTGTCGGCCAGCATATAGAGCTTGTAGCCCTTCAGCAGATAGTCCTCCAGCGTTTGTGTCAACAGGTCGAAGTTCTTGTGGAACAATGGTTGCGGCGAGATGGAGAAGCTGATGGCTGCATTGGCGCTGTTCCCTTTTGAGGAGAATGTGATGTGGCGGAACGCCTGGGCCAAAGCATCAAACTGCGAGCCTGTGGTGAGCAGGGTATCGCGCTGCATCTCCTGTTCTATCTGCCGCGCTTCCATTTCCGTGGCACCCTCTAAGCGTTCTTTCATAGCCTGCGTAGAGAAGCCTTCCTTATAGGTGTGCTCGATGGTCTCACGGGTGTAGTCGTAGTCGCGGAACACAAGGATGGCATCGCTGGGCAGGAAGGTGAGCAGCGACGCTTTCTGCTGCGTCATGCTCATCTCAGGCACGATGGTGGCCTGTTGGCACCGCTCCTTGGAAAGCTGGTCCTCCACCTCGAAGCTACGGATAGAGTCGATGTCGTCACCGAAGAGGTCGATGCGGAAAGGATATTCGTGGCTGAAGCTGAATACGTCGAGGATGCTGCCGCGCAGGGCAAACTGTCCCGGCTCATAAACGTAGTCTACTTCGTGGAAACCCAGCTCACGCAGCTCTTTCAATACTTGCTCCACGTCTACTGTCTGCCCTTCAGTCAGTGTCAGCGACTTCTCGTCAAACTGCTGGCGAGCCACCACCATTTCGGCCAGGGCCTCGGGGTAGGTGACGATGTAGGGGCGGGAGTTGGGATGTGAGAGGTGAGAGAGCACTTCCGTGCGCAGAATCTCGTTGGCAGGGTCTTTCTGGCCGTACTTCACGGCTCGCTTGTAGCTTGAAGGGAAGAACAGCACGTGGCTGTCGCCCATCTGCTGCGTCAGGTCGTGGTAGAAGTAGCCGGCCTCTTCAGCGTCCTGCAGAATGAAGAGAAATACCTTTTGGAGCTTCAATGCTGCAAAGACCACAGACGAAGAAGAGGCCGACAACCCCACAAGGGCCATCCGCCGCATTTTCTCGTTCCCTATGGTCTTCGCCAGCGCCTTTACTTGCGTTGATTTCCCATAGAGGGCCTGCAGCTCTTGAATGTTCATACCTAAGCGGCTGCAAATGTACATATATTTTTTCAGCTGCGCAAATTATTCTACGGAAAAGCATTGCTGACAGGGTGAATAATCATATCAGGGTGGTATCGGCTAAAGTTAAAACTAAGTCATTGTCTGATAAAACCACGCCATTGTTTGTTAAGACTAAGTCATTGTCTGATAAAACAATGCCATTGTTTTAAGAAAAGTGTCAATAGTCGCAGGTTTTTCCTGCAACCACACGAAATCTGTCAGAACCGATACATGACAATGAAAGTTGTATCTACGGCACTATTCAGTTGTGATGGCCATGTGCTGCAAGTCATCGTAAGTACCGTTGAAGATGTTGAGGTCGACCTTCTCCTTGATACCTGGCAGCTGGCCGCTGTCGGAGTGCTGCCAGAAAGCCCACGCTCCTTTGTAGCGCACGCTGTCAACGTAATAGTGGGCAATCCAGTAAGGATAAAGGTCGAACACAGGGTCGTTCATGTACTGCTGACGGAAACTGTGGTAGGTGTAGAGGATGGGGCGCACGCCGTAGTGCTGCTCCACGCGTGCCAGCCATTCAAGAATGCCCTGTCGGAAGTCTTCGGCGCTGATGCCCTGCGGGTGAATCTCGACGTCGAGCACAGGCGGCAGGTCGCCAGGCTGCAGCTCTACATTGCGGATGAAATGCTCGGCCTGCTGTTTGGCAGGCGTCGTGGTGCGGTAGAAATGATAGGCACCGCACATGATGCCGTATTTCCTTGCTTGGGCAATGTTCTTCTTGAATTGTGAATCCACAATGTCGCTGCCCTCAGTGGCCTTGATGAAAGCGAAGGCTACGGGATAGTCGTCGATGGTGGCGCTGTTGCGCAAAAGCTCCCAGTCGATGGTGCCTTGGTGGTGGCTCACATCGATGCCGTGCACGGTGTAGCCTTTTGGTGCAGCAGCATTGTTGGCAATTGTGGATGTAAAGAGCAAGCGCAACAGGAAATAGCAGCTGACAACGACGATGACAGCACCTACAAGCAGCGGCCAAAGCTTGCCCCAGCCTCTCAGGGTTAGGGCTTTATGCTTCGTTTTGCGCTTGGCGGTTCTTTTCCGTCGAATAGTCTTCTTCGTTGCCATTTGTCAATTAAAAAGCCCCTCCCTTGGGGAGGGGTTTAGGGTAGGCTTGCCCCTCCTTTGGGGGAGGGGTTTGGATTAGGCCTCTTATTTTGCCTGCTCCAGAGCCAGCGTCTTGGTGGGTTGGTCGCACACCTCAGTGGGTCCCCAGTACTGGATGGGGCCGGGGTATACGTAGGCCGTCTTGCGGGCCCACTCGTCGCGATGAGCAGCAAACTCCTTGAAGGGAGCACCGTCGAGCTCAACGAGGGCCTTGCGGATGACGGGCTTCATTTCGCCGTTGCGCTTCTCCATGTTCATCATCATCGTGATGGGCACGCCGCCTGCCTTCCACTCAGCAGCCGGGGCGGTGGTGTTCTGAACGATGGCCATGTAGCCAGTCTTGCCGGCAGCGATGAGCTGTGCAGCGCTATTGCCGAGAGCATAGCAGTAGTCGGCGTCGAAGTTTGACGGAGCGGCGCAGCGGCCCTCGTAGCCGAAGAAGTGATGCTGTGTGGCAAACTTGCCCTTGAAGGTGCCGGCCTTCTTCATCTTCTCCAGCTTCTGGGCGACCATCGTGCTGAGCAGCTTCTCGGTCTCGATGAGCGATACCTGTACGTTTCCGTGAGGGTCGCGGTCGAGGGCCAGCTGACGGGCCACGCCGACGGGCAGCGAGTTGAACACCTTGAGGTTCTCCTCGGTGAGGTGGCTCTTGGCGAAGTCCACCTGCTCGTCGCGGCTGATTTCCTTAGCCTCGGGCATGGCGAGGACATCGTTGAGCTGAGCGATGAGCTTCTTGATGGCAGGGATGAACTCGATGACTCCCTCGGGGATGATGACTGTGCCGAAGTTGTTGCCATCGGCAGCACGTGCGGCCACAGCCTGTGCGATGTAGTCAACGATGTCATCGAGGCTCATGCCCTTGGCCTCCACCTCCTCAGAAACGAGGCAGATGTTGGGCTGCGTCTGAAGGGCGCACTCCAAGGCGATATGGCTGGCCGAGCGGCCCATCACCTTGATGAAGTGCCAGTATTTGCGGGCTGAGTTGCAGTCGCGCTCGATGTTGCCGATGAGCTCTGAGTAGGTCTTGCAGGCGGTGTCGAAGCCGAAACTCGTTTCAATCTGGGCGTTCTTCAGGTCGCCGTCGATGGTCTTCGGGCAGCCGATCACCTGCACGCCGTAGTTCTTGGCAGCATAGTATTCAGCCAGCACGCAGGCGTTGGTGTTGGAGTCGTCGCCACCGATGATGACGATAGCCTTGATGTTGAGCTCGCGGATAATCTCAAGACCTTTTTCAAACTGCTCCACCTTCTCCAGCTTCGTGCGGCCAGAGCCGATCATATCGAAGCCGCCGGTGTTGCGGTACTCGTCGATATAGTCCTTCGTCAGCTCCATGTAGTTGTGGTCTACCAGACCGCCAGGGCCGAGGATGAAACCGAAGAGACGGTTTGCGGGATTCAGCTTCTTCACGGCGTCGAACAGGCCTGTGATGACGTTGTGTCCGCCAGGAGCCTGACCACCGCTGAGGATGATGCCCACATTCATGGGCTCATGCTTCGTCTCCTCGCCGGGGACAAACTCTACCAACGGCATGCCGTAGGTATTGGGGAAGAGCTTCTTAATCTCCTCCTGATTGTCAACACTCTGTGTGGCGGCGCCTTCCACAGCCTTTACGGCTCCCTGCAGGCCTACGGGCAGCTTGGGCTGGTAGGCGGCACGGGCCATCTGCAATGCACTTTTTTCCATATTTCTTTATATATAAATAATGTGTAATTCTAACGGGCTGCAAAGTTACTGCTTTTCATCGACATTTCACCCAAAATGACAGGAAAAATTTGGGGAAGGCGAGAATAAGCATGAATTCCTGTTGCGTTTACCCCCAAACGAAATCCTTATTGTTGTCGGAGCTGCTTGACGGGGAAGGTGAAATAAGTGTCGGGGAAAGGTTCGTCCTTCAGTGTGAAGTGCCACCATTCGCTGTCAAGGGCCTTGAAGCCGTGAGCGAGCATTGCCTTGCGCAAAATCATGCGGTTGGCGAACTGCTCAGCGGTGATGCTGCGGCCTGTTGGCGATTTTGAGTTGTCGCCCGTGTATTCTTGTGTGTCTGGATTGCCGCAGAAGTCGGGATGGCTCTCGGGACCGAACCAGTCGAAGGTGCCGCCCATGTCGAGTTCCTTTTCAGTGGCCATGTCGAAAAGGGTCAGGTCGACAGTGGAGCCGCGTGTGTGGCCGCTCTTCTCATAGATATACTCCTGTTCGAAGAGCACGCTCTTGTCGAGGTCGGGATAGAAATAGGGCTTCATCTCTGTGGCCGAGAGGTCGGCTGCCCAGCGCACAAAGTGGTCGACACCCTTCTGCGGACGATAGGCATCGTAGATTTTCAGACGGTAGCCCTGCGACATCACATCGTCGCTTACGGCCTTCAGGGCCTTGGCTGCCTGCTTGGTCAGGAGAGCCGTCGGCTCTTCATAGCCGTCGATGCGGGTGCCGACAAAGTTGTATGTGCCATAGTAGCGAATCTCCAGAATGACATCGGGAACGGCATCCGTCAGGGTTACAAACTGGCTGCTGTCGTCGGTCGGGCTGACAGCTGCGGCAGGGCTGTTTGCCGGGTTAGCTTTTTCAGAACGGCAGTTGGCCATTAAGGTGCAGCAGATGATGGCAGGAATGATGGTCTGCATCCAAAGTTTAATTCTGTTCATATATGTTTTCTTGTTTTATTAAGTAACACTCTTTATTAGAAAATGCTATAGTCGCACGCCAAAAGAGGCATTGACGAACCAGTCGTTCAGGTGCCCGTGACTACTGTCGTGGTGATAGCGCATGTTGTTGAACTGGCCGTAAACATTCACAAAGTATTGTCCGAAGTTGTAGGTCAGCGATAGGCGGGCATCGAAATTACCCGTCACGCCACTGTTGAACGTCTTCTTGCCCATAGGCGTTATACGCAGATTGCTGTAGAACCATTCGTCCCAAGCTTCATCATCCGTACTTTCCTCCTGCATGATGTGCTCATCCATCAGATCTTCAACGTTGGTGGCATAGCCATAGGCTCTGATTTTGTTGACAACAGTGAGCATCGGCATGGCCATCGCACTGATAAGCAACCCACGGGCCGGCACCCAGTTGTAGGCATAGCCTACGCCCACACTGCCCTGCCACAGCTTTACTCCTCCGAGGCCGTTCATCAGGTATATCAGGTCGCCGTTGGAGTGCGTGGCATAGTCGATGTGGCCGTAGTAATACATCGCCCCCGCCATAAGTGAGCCTGCCGAGCGCTTCTGCAGCACCGACTGGTCGTAGGCCGCAGCATAGGAGAAGTGCTTGCCGTTGAACAAATAGTATCCGTCGGCAATGAGGGTGTGCACCTTGATGGGGTCTATGAGCTGCACCTCATTCCAGTCGTCCTCGTTTTCATCAGGAACGAGGTTGCTGGTGAGGTCAAAGTTGGGATGGTCATTCTTGAATGAGTGGATGCGCACGTTTACGCCGTATGCCCCGCCTGTGGCGCCAAACGTGAGATAGCTGCCTTTGTCGCCGCCTATGTTTACGGTGTAGCCCAGTCCGTAGCCCCTGTAGCCCGCCCAAAGTCCGACATACTGCGACGGTTCAGTCTTCAGGTACGGTGTAGCGCTGTATTCAATGATGTCAGCGATGGTTCCCTCCGTTTTCATCTTCAGGCTGCTCTGGTTCACATTACCCTTCACAATGAGCTGCCACGGCTTCACCGGCGCATCGATGTAGCGACGGTCCACACCGCTGACTGACATCGTGTCTATCAATGCGCCCACTTTCTTGATAAAGGCCGTCACGTCGTTTTGAGCCGATGCCTGCCCGCAGAGACAGAGCATAACGGCAAAGATCCAGAAGGACTTTCTCATCATGTCATCTTCATCGTTTTGCAGGATGGTTATTCCCCAGAACTTGTTTACACAATTACAGGTGCAAAGGTACGAAAAAACGAGAGGAGGGCAAAAGAAATCGTTTTTTTATTTTGTTTTGCTCTCGACTTTTCGCTTTGCCTTGCGGATATAATCGAGTTATCTTGCACTCAGGCTCTGCCGCTTGGCTTGTCCAAGAACACGAATACCCATAAATGACCACGAATTTTTCATAAATAATTATTTGTGAGTCATTCGTGGTCATTTATGGTCATTTACGTAGCGTCGCAGACATATAAATAATTTCTATGAATAATTCAGGTTAAATTAACGGCATCCACTTTCTTCTCCATTACCACGTCTGCATAAATCTAAGTTGTGTGGATGATTGTGTGACAGAGTCATAAAACACTCTTAGACATGTTACTTGTTTGTTACCTTATTTTATGCCGAATTGCGTTAATCTTCCAAAATCGCTTCTCGTTTACAAGTTTTTTTCGTAACTTTGCGGTCGCAATATCATCGTGAGCTATGGCAGAAACCAAAAATGTGACCTTCGACGGCATTATGCGCGACTTGCAGGCCGGCAAATATGCACCTGTGTACTATCTGCACGGCGAGGAATCGTATTATATTGACAAGATTTGTGACTATATCGCAGAAAACGCTCTGCAGCCTGAGGAGCGCGACTTCAACCAGACTGTTTTCTTCGGCTCCGACGTCACTGCGTCGCAGGTGGCCGATGCCGCACGCCGCTATCCTATGATGGCTGCGCGCCAGGTGGTCATTGTGAAGGAGGCGCAGAACATCAAGCAGACCGATGCCTTGCAGAAATATTTCGAGAAGCCGCTGAAAAGTACCGTTCTGGTGATGTGCCATAAGAACGGTAAGATTGACGGACGAAAGCGTGAATATGTGAAGGCCATTCAGCAGGCCGGCATCCTCTTCGAGAGTCAGAAGCTGAAAGACTACAAGCTGCCGGACTTCATCGAGGGCTATCTGCGCCAGCGGCAGGTGAGCATTGACCAGAAGTCGACGCAGCTCATTGCCGAAGCCATCGGCGCCGACCTCAGCCGACTGACCAGCGAGCTCGAGAAGGTGCTTATCAGCCTGCCCGAAAACAACCGTAGCATCACTCCGCAGGTGGTGGAAGACCAAATAGGGGTTAGCAAGGATTTTAATGGTTTTGAACTACGTGATGCCATCGTCAATCGCAACGTTTACAAGGCCAATCAGATAGTAATTTATTTTGACAAAAATCCGAAGGCCGGAAGCATCTACTCATTTCTCCCATTGCTCTTTAATTACTTCCAGAATCTTCTCATTGCTTATTATGCGCCTCAAAAAAACAGTCAGGAAGGCATCGCACAGTGGCTTGAAATGAAATCGCCGTGGGGTGCAAAGGACTACATGACGGGTCTGAGAAATTACTCTGGAAAGAAAGTGATGCAAATAATTTCCAAGATACGTGAAATTGATGCCAAAAGTAAGGGCTTAGACAACCCGAATACGCCTCCTGGTGACCTGATGAAGGAACTAATTTTTTACATTTTGCACTGATTTTTTCATTTTTCAGCCTCTTTTTTGAGCTAGAATGAGCACTCCAGAAGAGTGCTTTTTTTAGTCCTAAATGCCGATAGCCACAAGGCTTTTGCGAGAAATAACTACCCTCAAAACTCGAAAATTTTCAGCGAGCAAATCCCTCGTACAGAATTTTTCACGTATGGCGATTTTCGACATTTTTGCTTCCTTCAAATTTGACGTTAACTTTCTTTTGCGTTTTAAAACGTAAAGTTTGAAAGTCTAAATCGCGCATTTTGATTTACAAAATCTTCTATTCTTTGTGTGATTTGAGGTTTTAAAACTTAAATTTCATGTTTGCGAATTTAAATATTTGATTTCAAATTTACTAATTCGTTTTTCCAAATCAGTTAATATGCAGTTTGAGAATGTAGTTTATATCATATCGAATATCAGCATGTTATAGTTAAAGTATGAAGAATTTATTAGTTTTGCAGATGACTTTAAGGATGCAAAGCGTGTATATTTTGTTATTTCTGTTGATTCGTCTTTAATTATCAATGCAATAATCAGTTATTTAGCGTTTACTTCCATTATTTTGCTTTGACTGTGATTTAAAGACGAAAATTTACGTTTACATAATTAAAGGTGATTGTCTCAACAAATCCATTTTATTTTACAAATTTAAAACTACATTTTTAAAGTTCAAAACCATAAATTTTTCTTTAAAAAGTTTGTTGATGTAAAAATAATGTTTTACCTTTGTAAACTCAAAGAAAAATGCCCGGAAAGGGCAAAAAATATACTCATAACAGACATGAAAGACAGAATCAGGCAGATCATGGAGGCGCAGCACATGACCCAGCAAGTGTTCGCCGACTTCATCGGAACCAACCCCGCCACCCTCAGTGGCATCTTCAATGATCGCACCCGCCCCACCCTAAATATTGTGGAGGCAATCAAAAAGAAAATTCCTGACATCAACACCGACTGGCTGATGTTCGGTACAGGCCAGATGTACCAACATTCTTCGGCCCTCTCTGGGGATGTCCAGACGGCTCCCATTGATAACCGTTTGGGTGGTTCGGCGAGCTCAGAACCGATGCTTGATTTCGGTCCTGCTGCCTCCTCTACCCCACAAAGTGTCGTCGCGTCGCCCTCTTCCTATAATGGTGTAAGAAATACACAGCAAATTTTGCTTCGTGATGAGGTAAAAATACTTGACAAACCACAGCGCCGTGTTACTGAAATCCGGGTCTATTACGATGACCAGACTTGGGAGAGTTTCGTGCCCTCGAAGAAGTGATTTTCCTGTCAGGAGCCTCGGGAAAAAATTCCGTTGCCTCCAAAATTTTCCCTGGAGCCTCTAGCGTATTTTTTAGAGGCTCCAAATTTTTTTATACTAGTTTTCCGAAGTTCTGTCTCACACAGATTTCACAGATTTCACAGATTTTGGCTGCGCTAAGCCAAGCAGGGAAATCGCGGCTTTAGCCGCATCTATAAAAAATCCGTGTAATCTGTGAAATCTGTGAGCCATTATTTGGTGAATTGCCTACTTATTTGTATCTTTGCCACAAAAAATTGGAGAGCTTATGAGACATCTAGTATTGTTACTGTCAGTCGTCGGCCTGCTGATGCTGTCGGCTTGCGGAGGAGAGAAGAAGAAACAGGCAGAGGCGGATGACGCAATGACGCAGAAGGAGACGGAAGCGATGGAGAGCATCGTGGACCACATCGAAGAGCTGTACGAGACCATCGCCAAGCACCCGGAGAGAAGCCTCAAGCCGTTTGCATGCCATACATGGTGGGACGCAGTGGAGGCTGTGGAGGAGAGGGATGCCCAGCTGGAGGAAATAGGCTTCTTCAACGAAGACCTGTGGACGCAGATGCAGGACAGCAACCCTGACGAGTTTGAGGTGCGCGACTTACAGTTTGAGGAACTGGACGTGGAGGAGGGCACGGCGCTGGTGGATTTCGTGCTCTGGAGTCCGATACAGACCGTTCACCAGAAGTTCAGGCTATGCCAGGAGGAAGGCGAATGGCGGGTGCACGACATCATCAGGATCTATGAATATGACGGTGATGAGAGTCACGACGACTTGCTGGAGGAGATGACGCACTACCTGGCTGAACCGTTTGAGGAGTTTGAGGAGGAAGATGATGAGGAGGAGGCTCCGCAGGACCTCGACAGAGGGTTCAGGGTGAACTGTCAGGGCGAGAACCCTGGCATCAGCGACTTTGCTGGTAGCTACCTCGCGTACATGATCGATGCCGACGACGACTGCATGGAGGGTGTCATACTGTACAGGGATCTGCACCAGGCCATGAAGCGCCAGGAGAAGGGGCTTCCGCTCGCCGACGGCGAGACGCTCACCATAGACGAGCGCAACGGCTACCTGATATACGAGAAGAATGAGGACGGCTACCTCGACAGGCTCGAGATGTGCTTCTGGAACGAGGCCGACGGCAAGCACAAGCTCTTTGCCGAAAACAGATGGGCCTTCAGTAGCGGCAAGCCTATCATCGGCCAGTACGACGGCTTGAGCTTCTACCGCTACGACAACGCCACGAAGATGATGGCGCCCTACTACATGGACGGCCTCGACGTGGGGTCCGGCACTAGGACATATACGCTGCCACGCACAGGCAAGGACATCGTCGTCACGATGTGGAACGACAACGGCACGACGTCGCAGGAGACGCTGAAGTGGGACGGACATGGGTTTAGCCTCCGCTAGCGAGGCTCCCACCTAGCCCCAAAGGCATTCAACCTATGGCAGGGTTAAGGTAAAAACCATTCAACTTTTTCTAGGGAAAGTGGGAAACTTCGGAGCAATATGTCTGTAATTCTATCATCATCATATGCAATCCTCCCTAGTTGTTTTTCTGCATTTTGTCGGCTATTCACTATTTCCGATGTCAAGGAAAAATTTCCTCCACATTTGTTGATGATATGATTTGTCGGCTATTCGCAATAATCTCTTTGCATTTTTTGTAACGGATAATTTGTGTTTGTCGGAAAAACTTTATAATTTTGCAATCTGCAAATGAGAAATGATTTTCATGACATCATTAAAGAAATATGTTCTTGACCTGATGGTCAAAGCGGTGCAGCGTGTGCATGAGCGCTATGTGCTTATCCGGCTGACCGATGAGAAGCCGCTGCCGCCGATGCGGCCCGGCCAGTTTGTGGAAGTGCGCGTCGATGGTTCGGCGTCGACTTTCCTGCGCCGTCCTATTTCCATCAATTATGTTGATTACGAAGAGAACGAGCTGTGGCTGCTTGTGGCTATGGTCGGTGACGGTACGCGTCGTCTGGCGCAGCTGTGTGTCGGTAATAAGCTGAATTGTGTGCTGCCGCTGGGGAATGGGTTTAGCCTACCCCCAGCCCCTCCCCAAGGGAGGGGAGCTGGCTGCGCACAGGTATCCCGTGAGGCTCTCCCCTCCCTTGGGGAGGGGTCGGGGGTGGGCCCCCTTCTTGTGGGTGGTGGCGTAGGCGTGGCGCCGCTGCTGTATTTAGGCAAGGTGCTGCGCGATGGGGGCACGGAGCCTACGTTCCTGCTGGGAGCCAGAACGGCGGCTGATCTGCTGATGCTGGATGAGTTTGAGAAATACGGGCGCGTGCTGGTTACTACTGAGGACGGCTCGATGGGCGAGCGGGGCTTCGTGACTAATCACACAATATTGAATAGTGAGACCTTCGACTTGATTCAGACCTGCGGTCCCACGCCGATGATGAAGGCGGTGGCCCGTTATGCCCGTGAAAAGGGCATTGAGTGCGAGGCTTCGCTCGAAAACCTTATGGCCTGCGGATTGGGAGCCTGTCTGTGCTGTGTGGAAAAAGTGGTCTCCTCCTCGGAGAATTACACAAATGTGTGTGTGTGCAAAGAAGGACCTGTCTTTAATATCAAACAACTGTTATGGCAAAGCTAAACGTTCAGATAGGAAAGCTGGAGCTGCAGAATCCCGTGATGACCGCCTCGGGCACCTTCGGCTATGGCCTCGAGTTTCAGGACTTCGTACCACTTGACCAGTTAGGCGGCATCATCGTAAAAGGCACAACGCTGCATCCGCGCGAGGGCAACGACTACCCGCGTATGGCCGAGACGCCGATGGGAATGCTCAACTGCGTGGGTCTGCAGAACAAGGGCGTGGACTATTTCTGCGAGCATATCTATTCGCAAATCAAGGACATAAAAACCAACTGGATTGTCAACGTCAGCGGCTCATCGCCCGAGGACTACGCTGAGTGCGCAGCCCGCATCGATGCGCTGGAGCACGTTCCTGCCATCGAGCTGAACATCTCGTGCCCCAATGTGAAGGATGGCGGCATGGCCTTCGGCGTGACTTGCGCCGGAGCCGAGAGCGTGGTAAGGGCTGTGCGTGAGCGCTATTCCAAGACGCTGATAGTCAAGCTGTCGCCCAACGTCACCAATATTTCTGAGATAGCATGTGCCGTCGAGGCTGCAGGTTCCGACGCCGTGTCACTCATCAACACGCTGATGGGTATGGCGGTCGATATTGAGAAGCGCAAGAAGATGCTGAGCATCGGTACAGGTGGTTTGAGCGGCCCCTGCATCAAGCCCGTCGCCTTGCGCATGGTCTATCAGGTGGCCAAGGCTGTGAGGATTCCTGTTATTGGCCTGGGCGGCATTATGACTGCCGAAGACGCTATCGAGTTTCTGATGTGCGGTGCCCGTGCCATCGAGATCGGTACTGCCAACTTCATCGACCCTGCCGTCACCATCAAGGTGCGCGACGGCATCAACGACTGGCTCGACCGTCACGGCGTAGCTGACGTGAACGACATCGTCGGCGCCATCGGTTGAGCCGGCTCCATTCCCATATCCCGAATGACGATTAGGGATTTGCCTATTGCTTTTTAGGCAAATTCCTTTTTGTATATGGTGCCGCCGGCTTATCTTTGCAGCAAGTTAAACCCCTAAATGCAAAGACCATGAAACGTATAGTTATTATTCTGATGAGCCTGATGCTCACTCTGCCGATACTGGCGCAATACGGTCGTCCCATGCGCCGCCCTCAGCCCCGACCCTCAGCCCCGTCGCTTACCCACCGTCCGCAGCAATATTACAGTAGGGCGCATCATGCCCCGACAAACACCTACTATGGCCTGCGTGTGGGCCTGTCACTCTCTTCCGTTAACTCCGACGATGCCTATCTCGACGGCAGCGGCATGGCGTCGGGAGTGAATGTGGGGTTCGTGGCAGGCTTCCAGCTGGCTCCGTCTACGCCCGTTTATTTTGAAACAGGCCTTGGCTACATCGAGAAAGGTGGCCGCGGCAACTACCAGGGCAGCAAGTTTACCTACGATCTGAACTACTTAGAGGTGCCGCTGCTGCTGAAATACGACTATGAGGCCTCTCGCGACGTCTTCGTCCAACCCTTCATTGGCGGCTACTTGTCGGCTGGGGTAGGAGGCAAGGTCAAGGACTTCGGCCATCGGCAGGCGGTAAGCAGCTTCGACGACGAGTTCTTCAAGCGCTTCGACGGTGGTCTGCGTTTTGGCTGCGGCATGGAGTTTTCGCATCTCTATTTGGAAGTTGCCTATGACCTGGGCCTGAGCAACATTTGCCACGACACGTTCAGCACGTCGCGCAACAGCTGCCTTTTGCTCAACTGCGGTGTCAATTTCTGAATCTTTTATCAAAGATTACATGTTTTTTGTCTAATATAAAAGAGGTTTATGAGGAATAATTAGTAATTTTGCAGCAAAATCTACTAATTCAATAAATCATTTAGACAAATAAGATGAAACCTAAGAAATTCTATTTCTGTATCATGTTGTTGCTGTGCTGTCTGACGCTGACGGCACAGCAGCTGGCTTTCCCTGGCGCCCAGGGCTACGGCCGTTTTGCAACAGGTGGCCGTGGAGGCACTATCTACCATGTCACTAACTTGAATGACTCGGGCGCAGGTTCGCTGCGCGATGCTGTCAGCCAGCCCAACCGCATCGTCGTGTTCGATGTGTGCGGCGTGATTCGGCTGAATTCAGGTCTCGTCTTCTCAGGCAATTCTACCATTCTCGGACAGACGGCTCCCGGCGAGGGCATTCAGGTCTATGGCGATCGTGTGTCGTTTTCTGGGGCCAATAATCTGATTGTGCGGCACATGCGTTTCCGCATGGGCAAGGGCGGCACGAGTGGCAAGGATGCAGCAGGTGTGGCCAACGGCAGGAACATGATTTTCGACCATCTGTCGGTGCTGTGGGGACGCGACGAGTGCTTCTCCATCAGCTGGGACAACAAAGGCACCGAGCCGACCGACATCACCATTCAGAACTCTATCATAGGCCAAGGCCTGCAGACCCACTCCTGTGGCGGCTTGGTGCAGACCAATGGCGGTGTGACCCTCTACCGCAACCTCTACATCGAGAACAAGACCCGCAACCCGAAGGTGAAGGGCCTGAACCAGTTTGTCAACAACGTGGTGTATAACTGGGGTGGCGGTGGCTGCTACCTCATGGGTCGCGAGAGTGCCGGCAATTCATGGGCCGACATTGAAAACAATTACTTTGTCAAGGGTCCCTGGAATGCTAACACCAGTCCGCTGTCAGAAGGCAATGAGAATTTCCAGTTCTATGGCGAAGGCAACTATTATGACCGCAACAAGGATGGGCAGCTGAACGGCTCACCCATTACCGATGCCGAGTACACGGCCTCCGGAGGCTTGCGCCGTTCATCACTGAGCCAGTTCACGGGTCAGCCGAAGGCTTTTCCCGAGATTACCGAGAAGATGTCGGCCGAGGCCGCCCTCTACTGGATTATCGACAGCGTTGGTCCCAGCCTGCCGGTACGCGACGAGGTTGACCAGTATCTCATTGACGAACTGAGCTCGTTTGGCACGTTGGGTTCCACTGACGGCATCACTGACGAGACGACGCTCCCGCATGGCGGCACTGGCGTGCTCTATACTGGCAGCAAGCCACAGGACAGCGATGGCGACGGTATTCCCGACGCATGGGAGCTGGCCAATGGGCTGAATCCTAATCAGGCTGCCGATGCGGCCGCTATTGCCGCCAACGGCTACGCCAACATCGAGAACTATGTCTTCTCTATTGACAAAGCCTATCCCTACATCAAGAATCCTTCCAACCTGACAGTTACCAAGCAGGAGAAAGAGACCGTCAGCTTTTCGTGGACCGACAATGCCGACAACGAGACGGGATATATCATCGAGTGCTCCACCGATAATGTAACGTTTAACGAGATAGCCCGTGTCGGTGCCAATGTCACCACCTACGAGGCTACGGGGCTTACCCCCGAGACCGTCTATTATTTCCGTGTGTGTGCCTATGGTGAGAATGGTCTGTTCTCGCCCTATGCCACGCTGACCACCGAGACCATTGGCGACCCTTCGGCTCCGAAGGCCTGTTTCAATCCCTCACCCAAGGAGGGTGAAGAAGTGGGTGTTGCCACGGGCGGTGTTACCTTCACATGGGAGAACTCCACCAAGAACTATGATGGAACGGTGATCTACACCATCTATCTTGGAACAGATGCTGACAATCTGAAAAGACTTGGCGCCACCCAGGCCAAGAGCTATGAATACACCACTGCGTTAGAAGCCGGGAAGACCTACTATTGGCGCGTCAATGCCAGGAACGATGTGGGCACCACAACGGGCACCTTATGGTCGTTTAATACCGTCCAAGGCGGCAGGTTGTTCTATACCGACTTCAACACCACGCCGCAGGCTTTTCACGATAAATATCCTGGCAACGGCAACGTGAATATCATCAACGGCAACACCTCGACAACGGTGGGCGGCATGACCTTCGGTGCCAATGGCAGCAGCTCGGCCCGCATCGTGTCGTTTGGCGACGCTGCACTCACCGGCGACTACTCTGCCGACGATGCCGGAGCTACGGCACGCTGCGTAGAGTTTACCAGTGGCAGCGGATACATCCAGTTTCCTGAGGTGGAGGGTCCCTGCGTGGTGACCATCTGGACTGGCAATTCCGATTCTAATGAGAAGAACTTCAACCTGAAGACCATCGTCGGCGGAACGGAGACAACGGCAACATCTTTTCGGTTGGCAAGAGCCAAGAAGAATTTCAAGCACACCTATAACTATCAGGGCAGTGGCAAGGTCATATTCAAGGTTGACGGCAATGGACAGAAGTTTCGTGTCCACGATGTGCTCATCGAGAAATACGTAGCCGAGGAAGTTGACGTCCCCGTAGAAATCAAGACCTATCCCGAGGCTGAGAACATTTCCTACATGGATGGCAGCATGATGTTCCGCTTCAATCAGGACATCAGCTATCATGGCGGCGTTAGCATCAATGGCGACAGCTTTGAGCGCATCACCGATGTCTCGGCTTCAGGCCCGGTGCTGACACTCAGTTACGAGGCACTCGATGCTAACGGCGAGTACACCATTTCCTTTCCTGAAGGCGCCGTTACTGACCTGAAGGGGGAGAAGAGCTTCGCCGGCGAGTTTTCCTTCACCACCTGCGACTTCGGATTGCTGGAGAATATCAGCGAGACGCACAAGGGTAGGGCAGCAGCCAGTCTGCCTATTGACTTCAAGCCCTTCAACACGGTGGCACTGCTGGAAAGAGAGAACGGCACCGTGCAGGAGAACAGTGCCGAGCATCCCCACTGGGTGCAGGTGAGTGGCGACGTTACTGCCGACAAGGCCGTCCTCACTGCTACTTCCGACAAAATCATGACATTCTTTGCATCGGCCTCTCCTGCTATCCGAGTGAAAGCCGACTTCAGTGGCAGCAAAGTTGAGTTCAAGATTCAGGAGACGCGCAATGCCGACGTGACGCCCGGATGGCGCACCATCCGCGTGCTGCGTGCCGAGGATTTCCCGTTTGACGGCGTGCTCTATCTGAATAGCGAGTCGCGTTTCGTCAAACTTACGGCTCCTACGCTGTCGGGTAGTGTGACGGTTAGCGAGTTTCGTGTAGCTGATGCCAATGGACAAGGTCTGGGCGAAGGCTTTGACCTGTTTGTCGATGGAATCAGGAGTGAAGGCATGGGTCAGGCACTCCGCACTGAGTTCTTCACGCTTTCAGGTGAAAAGGTTTCCAGGCCGGGTAAAGGCATTTACGTAGTTCGCCAGACTGATGCTCAAGGTAATCAGACAACGCAGAAAGTTTGTTTCTGAGTGTCTTTTCCTGTTTAGTCTGTTGTTCAAAAAATAAGAGGGCTGGCAATCACCAGCCCTCAACCAACACAAAAACTAAACTAGACTTAACTAAAGCAATTTGGACTTTCACAAGCCCTAGTTGCGTTTGCAAAGGTAAGTAAACTTTTTGATACTGCAAAGTTTTTTGCGTTTTTTTTGCAAAGAATATGAATAAATTCTAAAATTTTGACATTTTGGACAGTAAAAAGTGGTCTAATAGGGTGATTGCGGCCATTGCTTCCACTACGGGAACGGCTCGCGGCAGCACGCAGGGATCGTGTCGGCCCTTGGCAGTGAAGGTGGTGGCATTGCCTTCCACGTCTACAGTCTGCTGTTCTCGCAACAATGTGGCGACAGGCTTAAAAGCTACGCGGAAATAGATGTCCTGTCCGTTGCTGATGCCGCCCTGTATGCCGCCGCTGTTGTTAGTGAGGGGCTTCACTCTTAACTCTTCACTGATAAAAATGTCGTTCTGCTCAGAGCCGCGCTGTGTGACGCCGGCAAAGCCCTGACCATATTCGAAGCCCTTGACGGCATTGATGCTTAGCATGGCGTGGGCCAGCTGAGCGTGCAGCTTGTCGAACTCCGGCTCGCCCAGACCGGCGGGGCAGCCTTTGACAACACAGCTGATGATGCCGCCGATGGTGTCGCCCTCGGCTTTTACCTGTTGGATGAGCTGTTCCATCTCTGCCGCTTTCCCGGGGTCGGGACAGCGCACGGCGTTGCTCTCGGTCAATGACAGGTCGTAGTGGCGGTAGTCGTGTTCCAGTGCAATATTGCCCACCTGTGAAGTGTAGGCCTCGATGCTGATGCCCAGTTGCCTCAACGCCAACTTGGCCAAGGCACCTGCCACGACGCGGCTGATGGTGATGCGTGCCGACGAGCGTCCGCCGCCACGGTGGTCGCGCATACCATATTTATAATAATAAGTATAGTCGGCGTGCGACGGACGGAAGAGCGTGCGCAGCTCGTCGTAGTCGCTGGAGTGCTGGTTCTGGTTTCTGACTATAAATCCGATGGGACAGCCGGTGGTGCGACCTTCGAAGACACCGCTGAGCAGTTCCACCTGATCGGGCTCTTGTCGTGACGTCGTGATGGTGCTCTGCCCCGGGCGACGGCGGTTCAGCTCGTGCTGAATGAATTCCAGATCGACTTCAATGCCGGCGGGCATACCGTCGACAACGCCGCCTACAGCTGAGCCGTGACTCTCGCCGAAGGTGGTCAGCGTGAAGACATTTCCAAATGAGTTTCTCATATTCTAGTTATACTAGTTGTACTAGTTTGGCTAGATTCTCTTGTTAGTGGCAATGGCCGCAGCCACAGCCGTCGTGATGGTGCTCATGGTCGTGGTCGCAGCCGCCCTCACAGTCGTCGCAGCCGCAGCACTCGTGGCTCATCTTGTTCAGCATGTTCTGTATTTCCATGTTGGTGGCAGGGCGGTTCTCCAGTACAATGCCGGTGAACTGCAGCGTCTGGCCGGCCAGCGGATGGTTGGCGTCGATGGTCACGCCGTCTTCCTCCACTTTCTCCACGCGGGCCATGAAGCGGTGCTCGTCCTCGTCCATGAGGGTGATGACTGCGCCGGGGTAGATGTTGTCGTGGTCGAAGTGACCGTTGATGGTGAACATCTCGCGCTGCAGCTTGTGTACGCCCTCCTCCAGGTATTCGCCGAAAGCCTCGGCTGGCGGCAGGGTGAAGTCAAACTTTTCGCCCGGCTGCATGTCGACAAGTCGCTGCTCGAAGCCGTCGAGAGAGAAACCGAAGCCGCTGATAAACGTGAATGGCTGTCCCTGCTGTGTCTGTTCCTCCAGATGGGGCTTGCCGTCGCTGTCAATAGAGTAGAGCTGATAGCTCACTGAGATGTACTTGTTCTGTTTGTTGTCCATAATAATAATGTGTAAGTTTTCTGAGTGCAAAGGTACTATAAAGATAAGAAATGACCAAAGATTTCAACAAAAACCTGAATAAATCAAGAATTGGGCAATTCTTTGACGTCGGTCAACAAAAGGGGCTGTTTTCGCACACAGTGGGCTAAAAGTCATTGCGGGATGAGAAAAACATCATACCTTTGCACCGTCAAAAGGAAATAAAAAGCCTGGCGACACAGGATAACACATTATTAAAGTAGGGGAGCCGCCCCACCAAAATCAGGATAACAAACAAAGTGAAGCGGTAACCCGAGTAAAGAAAAGAAAGGAAAAAAGAAAATGAAAAAGATTGTTTTGATGCTCGTTGCCATGCTGACCATGTCAGTGGCTTATGCTGAGAATGAAAACAACAACGCTACCGCTGAGGCTGCCAAGGCCTATGACATGACGGTGAATATGCGCAAGCTGGCCGTAGCTCTGGGTCTGACAATGGATCAGATGGAAGCCGTGAATGACATCCACAACCAGTTCTGCAACGAAATGATGCTGGCCGCCCAGGCTACTGGCGACGACCGTATCAAACTGCTCGATGCAGCTGTGAAGAAGGATGTGCGCTACATGCACTACGTGCTCGACGAGAAGCAGTACAAGAAGTACTTGCTGCTGCTGAACACCACGCTGACCAATCGCGGACTGCGTTAAGTAAGGTATAACAAGTGGAGCCTCCGTTCTTTTGTCAAGACGGAGGCTTCTTTTTTTTATAGGGAAAAGAGTCTGTATGTCACCATCAAAAATGTAAAGGGATGTTCTAAAAATTAATTGACTGATAGTCAGATATATCTGACGATAATTCGATATAATTTCGTACCTTTGCAGTACCAAACGACGTAATCATGAA